>NZ_JBIBRG010000057.1:0-1080 GCF_043076215.1 Streptomyces sp. NPDC016640 | reverse complement strand
GAGACCACCGAGGACTTCGCCGTCTCCTACGAGGTGGCCCCGGCGGCGACGGCGTTCCCGCCCGGGGTCTACCGCAACATCTCCGGGAACCTGGCCCTGTCCTACGGGCTGATCGCCGCTTCCCGCCAGGCCGGCCTGCCGCTCTACCTGGGCTCCTACCCGATCACCCCGGCCTCGGACATCCTGCACGAGCTGAGCCGGCACAAGAACTTCGGTGTGCGCACCTTCCAGGCCGAGGACGAGATCGCCGGTATCGGCGCCGCGCTGGGGGCGGCCTTCGGCGGTTCGCTGGCGGTGACCACCACCTCCGGTCCGGGGGTGGCGCTGAAGTCCGAGACCATCGCTTTGGCGGTCTCCCTGGAGCTGCCGCTGCTGGTGGTGGACATCCAGCGCGGCGGCCCCTCCACCGGCCTGCCCACCAAGACCGAGCAGGCCGACCTGCTGCAGGCGATGTACGGCCGCAACGGCGAGGCACCGCTGGCGGTGATCGCCCCGCGCACCCCGGCCGACTGCTTCGACGCCGCCCTGGAAGCCGCCCGGATCGCCCTGGCCTACCGCACCCCGGTCCTGCTGCTGTCCGACGGCTACCTCGCCAACGGCAGCGAACCCTGGCGCATCCCCGACACCGGCGAACTGCCCGACCTGCGCGTCCCCTTCGCCCAGGGACCCAACCACACCCTCGCCGACGGCAGCGAGGTCTTCTGGCCCTACAAACGCGACCCGCACACCCTGGCCCGCCCCTGGGCCATCCCCGGCACCCCCGGCCTGGAACACCGCATCGGCGGCATCGAGAAACAGGACGGCACCGGCAACATCAGCTACGACCCCGCCAACCACGACTTCATGGTCCGCACCCGCCAGGCCAAGATCGACGGCATCGACGTCCCCGACACCGAAGCCGACGACCCCGACGGCACCGCCCGCACCCTGGTCCTGGGCTGGGGCTCCACCTACGGCCCCATCACGGCCGCCGTGCGCCGCCTGCGCGCCGCCGGCCGGCCCATCGCCCAGGTCCACCTGCGCCACCTCAACCCCTTCCCCCGCAACCTCGGCACCATCCTCAAGGGCTACGACAAAGTG
>NZ_JBIBRG010000056.1:0-1141 GCF_043076215.1 Streptomyces sp. NPDC016640 | reverse complement strand
GGGGCGTTGGCTGGTGATCGGTCAGGACGGGGACTCCCTCGTACCCGACCTCACCACCGCACTGCGCACCGCCGGCGCCGACACCCACACCCTCACCCTCGACCCCGCCACCACCGACAAACACACACTCGCCACCCAACTCACCCACATCGCCACCGCCCACCCCGACGGCCTCAGCGGCATCCTCCTGGCCCCCACCCCCGTCACACCCCACCCCCACCAACCCGCCCTCGACCCCGCCACCACCCTCACCCTCACCACCATCCAAGCCCTCACCACCACCCCCCTCACCACCCGCCTGTGGATCACCACCCGCCAAGCCACCACCATCCACCCCACCGACACCCCCAACCCCTACACCGCCCGCCTCTGGGGACTCGGCCAGACCGCCGCCCTCGAACACCCCCGACACTGGGGCGGCCTCATCGACCTCCCCCCACACCCCACACCCCACCACCTCCACCACCTCACCACCCACCTCACCACCACCCAGAACACCAACACCCCACAACCCCACGAAGACCAGATCGCCATCCGCACCCACACCACCTACGCCCGCCGCCTCACCCCCACCACCCCCACCACCACACCCACCCCCTGGACCCCACCCCCCGGCACCATCCTCATCACCGGCGGCACCGGCGCCCTCGGCACCCACCTCGCCACCTGGCTCGCCCGCAAAGGCGCCAAACACCTCATCCTCACCAGCCGCCAAGGACCCCACGCCCCCGGCGCCACCCAACTCCAACACCACCTCACCCAACTCGGCACCCACACCACCATCACCCCCTGCGACCTCACCGACCCCCAACAAGTCCACGACCTCATCCACCACATCAACACCCACCACCCACCCCTCCAAGCCCTCTTCCACACCGCCGGAACCCCACAGACCACCCCCCTCACCCACCTCACCCCCACCCAGGCCACCCACATCCTCAACGCCAAAACCACCGGCGCCCAACTCCTCCACCACCACACCGCCCACACCCCCCTCCACACCGTCGTCCACTTCTCCTCCGCCGCCGCCACCTGGGGCAGCAGCGGACAATCCCTCTACGCCGCCGCCAACGCCCACCTCGACGCCCTCGCCCAGCAAAACCACACCCAAGGACAACCCACCACCTCCATCGCCTGGGGG
>NZ_JBIBRG010000055.1:0-1154 GCF_043076215.1 Streptomyces sp. NPDC016640 | reverse complement strand
GCGGTGGACGCGGTGGCCGCGGTGGATGTCGTGGAGTTGGAGGGTATGGCGTTGGCTGTGCCCGGTATCCGTGATGCCCGTGTGCTGGCCGGTGCCGGGGGTGGTGCGTCGTGTCTGTATGTGGTGCCGGGGCGGGTGGATGCCGCGGAGCGGGTGGAGGAGGTTTTGGAGCGTGCGGGGCACGGCGCGGTGCGGGTGATGGCCGTCAACGCGCTGCCCCTGGACGCCGGGGGTGTGGTGGACACCGAGGCGTTGCGCGTCCTGCCGGTCGTGGACCGGATCGCGGCCGGGGCCTGGCGGGAGCGGCTGGCCCGTGTGCCGGGCGTCACGGGTGTCGAGGTGTCGGTGGAGGATGTCCCGGAGGAGTTGGGGCGCCGCCATGCCGGGCTTGCGGGGCGTGCCGAGCCGGTCGCGTCGGTGAAGGGTTCTGGTTGCGTCTCGGCTGTGCCGGCGTTCAGTGAGGGTCCGGCGTTGGTGGAGCCGTCGGTGTCGGGCTGGGCGCAGGCGTTGCGGCGTGCCGCGCAGCGGGGCGAGGGCGAGATCGTGCACGTGCACGGCGATGGCAGTGAGCACCGGCGTGGTTATGCCTCGCTGGTGGCGGAGGCGTCGCGGGTGCTGGCGGGTCTGCGCCGGGCCGGGCTGCGTCCGGGGGATCAGGTGATCTTCCAGTGCGATGTGAGTGAGGATTTCCTCGCCGTGCTGTGGGGGTGCATCCTGGGTGGTTTCGTCGCTGTTCCGTTGACGGTGCCGGTTTCGTATGAGACGCCTTCGGCGGCGTTGACGAAGCTGGAGGGTATCTGGCGGATGCTGGGGCGGCCGTGGATGGTGTGTTCGGCCGGTCTGGAGGCCGGGTTGCGCGCTCTGGCTGTGCGGCAGGACTGGCCGGGGCTGCGGCTGGCCACGGCGGATGAGTTGCGTGGGGCGCCTGAGGAGCGTGACTGGTATCCGGCGCGGCCCGATGATCTGATGCTGATGCTGATGACGTCGGGGAGTACGGGTCTGCCCAAGGCGGTGCGGCTGACCCACGGTAATGTGCTGAGTCGTTCGGCGGCCACCGAGCAGCTGAACGGGCTCGGCGCGGCGGATGTGTCGTTGAACTGGATTCCGCTGGATCATGTCACCGGTGTGGTGATGTTCCATCTGCGGGACGTGTA
>NZ_JBIBRG010000054.1:0-1167 GCF_043076215.1 Streptomyces sp. NPDC016640 | reverse complement strand
TACTGAGGTTGAACTCGTGGAGTCGTAGGGGCTGACGGCTGGTCGCCCGTGCGGTATCACCGGGACATGCGGTATCCACAAGGGGGCGGGCTGACCGCCGAACGACAGCAGTTCCGCCAGGAGTTACGGCTCAAGGCGGCCGAGAGGTTCGTCCAGAGCGAGGCAAGCTCGGTGATCGCCAAGGACCTGCGGGTCAGCGTCCGGTCGGTGCAGCGATGGCGGCAGATGTGGGACGCGGGCGGTCCGCGGGCTCTGCGGTCGCAGGGACCTGCGTCGCTGCCGAGGCTGAGCGAGAAGCAGTTCGCGCAGTTGGAGGCGGAGCTGGCCAAGGGGCCGGCCGCGCACGGCTGGGAGGACCAGCGGTGGGCGCTGACGCGGATCAAGACGGTGATCGGCCGGCGCTTCCACCTCACCTACACGATCCAGGGCGTGCACAAGCTGCTGGTCCGCAACGGCTGGTCCTGCCAGGTCCCGGCCCGACGTGCACTCGAGCGGGACGACGAGGCGGTAACCGGGTGGGTCAAGGAGGTGTGGCCCTGCGCGGAAGACTCGCGGCGGTGAGTGGAGCCTGGCTCGTCTTCGAGGACGAGGCCGGATTCTCCATGACGCCGCCGCAGGCGAAGACCTGGTCACAACGCGGCCGAACCCCCATCGTGCCGGTCCGCGGCCGTTCCCGCAGACAGATCTCCATCGCGGCGCTGACCTGCTACAAACCCGGCCACCGCTCAAGACTGATCTACCGGCCACGCCGGGACGACGGCAGACGCGACGGCCGCAAGAGCTTCTCCTGGCGCGACTACCGGGACCTGCTGATCGCCGCCCACCAGCAGCTCGGCGGCCCCATCGTGCTCATCTGGGACAACCTCAACGTCCACAAGGCCGCCGACCTGAAGAAGTTCGCCGAGGCCCGGAACTGGCTGACCATCTACTACCTGCCGCCCTACGCACCCGACCTCAACCCCGTCGAAGGGATCTGGTCCCTCCTGCGACGCGGCTGGCTCTCCAACGTCGCCTTCTCCACCCCCGAACACCTCATCCAGCGCATCCAACGCGGCCTACGGCACATCCAGTACCGCAGTCACCTCATAGACGGCTGCCTCGCCGAGACCGGCCTGACCATCAGACCCACCTGAGCAACAGCACGACATCACGAGTTCAACCTCAGTA
>NZ_JBIBRG010000053.1:0-1436 GCF_043076215.1 Streptomyces sp. NPDC016640 | reverse complement strand
CGTGCGCAGTTTCACCGCCGCGGTCGCGGTGCGCTCCGAGCCCTCGGCGCCCACCGACGAACTCGCCCTCTTCTTCCACCTCGCCCCCCAGGTCTGCCAGGCCTCGGACGGGGACAGGGCGGCCGCGCTGCGCGAGATCGCCGGCAAGGTGACCCGGGAGATCGGCGTCAGCCCCTCCTTCCTCATCCCGGTGCAGGCCGACGCCGTCCCCAAGACCGAGATCGGCAAGATCCAGCGCACCAAACTGCGCAAGAGCTTCGAAGCGGGCGCCTACGACGAGGAGGTCCGCGCCACCCAGCTGCTGCTGGGCACCGCCGCCACCGTCCCCGACTGGTTCCTGCGCCCCGTCTGGCAACACGCCCAAACCCACCGACCCGCCCCTGTCACCACTGCCCGCCACACCCTCCTCCTGGCGGGCGGCGACCCACACGTCCACCACCTCGCCGACCGCCTCGCCCACGCACTGCGCGCCGACGGCGGCCTGTGCACCGTGGTGATTGACGGAGCGCAGTACACCCGGCTCGACGCCGCCCACTACCGGATCCGCCCCACCGAGGAAACCGACCACACCGCACTGCTACGACAACTGGAAAGCGATGGACGGCCCGTCGACGCCGTCCTCCACCTCGACGGGCTGAGCACCGTCAAGGCGCCGGAGGCCGCACCGACCTCCGACACCGGCACGGTGCGTCTGCTGGCACTCGCCCGGGCTCTTGCCGCCCGTTCCGGCCGGCCGCGCCCCGTGGACCTGCTGCACGTGACGGCGGGCGCCCAGGCCGTCCGCCCCGGCGACCGGCCCTCCCCCGCACACGCCATGGCCGGCGCCCTGCTCAAATCCCTGAACGAAGAACTCCGCTGGCTGCGCGGCACCCACCTGGACCTGGCGGCGCACGAGGACAGCGACCCACTGCCCACCCTCCTCACCGAGACGGCCACCGCCCCCTGCCCCGACACCGAAGTAGCCCTGCGCGACGGCCGGCGCTACGTACGCCGCCTGGCCCCCCTGCCGGACACCCCACCCCGCACACCCACACCCGCACCCGCACCCGACGGATTCACCCTCCTCACCGGAGGCCTCGGCGGAGTCGGCACCGAAGTCGCCACCCACCTGCTGCGCACCCCCGGCACCCGACTGCTCATCCTGGGACGCACACCCCTGCCCGCGGAGGACACCTGGCAGGGACACCTGGCCGCCGGAGGACCCCTGGCCGCCCGCATCGAGGCCTACCGGCGGCTGCGCGAGCTGGGCGAGGTCCGCTACGCGTGCGCCGACGTCACCGACGAACAACAGGTACGGGAAACCGTCGACGCGGCCACCGGACACTGGGGCACCCCCCTGGTATCGGTGCTGCACCTGGCCGGGGCCCTGGTCGAACGCCCCGTCGGCGACCTGGACACCGCCACCTGGCGCCGGGCACTGGAGGCGAAGGTGGACG
>NZ_JBIBRG010000052.1:0-1447 GCF_043076215.1 Streptomyces sp. NPDC016640 | reverse complement strand
ACGTGTTGCTGGGCGGGTCCGCTGGGTGCGGTGAGGCCGTTGCTGGCGCCGTCCTGGTTGACGGCGGTGCCGCGTACGACGGCCAGGACGCGGTGTCCCAGCCGCTCGGCGTCCGACAACCGCTCCACCAGCAGCACCCCGACGCCCTCGGCCCACGCCGTACCGTCGGCATCGGCAGAGAAGGCCTTGCAACGGCCGTCGGGCGCCAGCCCGCGCTGGCGCGAGAACTCCACGAACATGCCGGGGCCGGCCATGACGGTGCTCCCGCCGGCGAGGGCGAGGTCGCATTCGCCCCGGCGCAGGGACTGCACCGCCAGGTGCAGCGCCACCAGGGACGACGAGCACGCGGTGTCCACGGTGAGCGCCGGTCCGCGCGTGCCCAGGGCGTAGGCGATCCGGCCGGAGGCCACGCTGGCCGTGGTGCCGGTGAGCAGGAACCCCTCGTATCCGTCTGCTCCTTCGTGCAGCCTTGGCCCGTACTCCGGTGCGACCGCGCCGACGAACACACCGGTCCGCCCGCCACGCAGCGACTCCGGCACGACCCCGGCGCGCTCCAACGCCTCCCAGGAGGTCTCGAGCAGGAGCCGTTGCTGGGGGTCCATGGCGGTGGCTTCGCGGGGGCTGATGCCGAAGAACTCGGGGTCGAAGTCGGCCGCGGTGTGCAGGAAGCCGCCGTGGCGGACGTAGGTCTTGCCGGGGGTGCTCGGGTCGGGGTCGTACAGGCCGTCCAGGTCCCAGCCGCGGTCGGCCGGGAACGCGGAGATGGCGTCGGTCCCGGAGGCGACCAGCTCCCACAGGTCGTCCGGTGAGGCCACACCGCCCGGGAACCGGCAGCCGATACCGATGACGGCGATCGGATCACCCGCCTCCCCCTTCCGGCCCTTCACCTCCGGGCCGGCGGCGGACTCGCCGAACAGGGTCTCCGCCAGGTGGTCGGCCACCGCCCGTGGCGTCGGCAGCTCGTAGACGAGGGTCGGATCGAGCGCGACTCCGGCGGCCGTACCGAGCAGACCGGCCAGTTCCACCGCCGTCATCGAGTCGAGGCCCTGTGAGGTGAACGGCCGGTCCAGGGCCACCTCGTCGGGACCGTCGAGTCCCAGGACGCTCGCGGTGGTCTCGCCGACGAGCCGGACCAGGGCCTCGCGCGACACCGGACCCACCGCCGCCGCACGCTGCGGCTCGGCGGCGGGGCGAGCCGCAGGCGCATGACCGGGCGTCAGCCCCGGTGCCCAGTGGGTGCGGCGCTGGAAGGCATAGGTCGGCAGCTCCACCCGCCGTGGCCGGCTCGCTCCGCAGAGTACGGCCCAGTCGACGCCGTCGGTCCGCACGCCGACGGCCGCGATGGCCTGGGCGAGTGTTTCTGGTTCGGGGTGGTTGCGGTGGAGGGTGGGGATGGTGGTGGGGGTGGTGGTGAGGCAGTGGTGGAGGAGGGTGGTGAGGGTGGGGT
>NZ_JBIBRG010000050.1:0-1796 GCF_043076215.1 Streptomyces sp. NPDC016640 | reverse complement strand
GTCCGATAGAACGTCTACAGGCGTGTAAGGAAGGTTATAGACCAATAGGTGATAATGTATAGCCCCTCGTTTCTGAAACTCAATTACAGCAGTGTATTTTAGTTTTATTTTTAAAGTGTAATTCAGCCTTTGGATAAACTTTTTGAAGTTATAGTTAGATTGTTTTATGTCCTGCATGTTTTCAGCATATGTAAGTGTGAAAAATTTCGGTTGCTCGTTCCACGCATTTGCATTGGCATTTGCTTGGTTAAACACTTGCTTCCTTGCACGATATAACACATCAGACCTGTTCTTCATCTTTGTTTCAGCATCATTTATCCAATCATGATCAGACTGTTTTTTCCTACCAGCATTTTCACGAACTGCATCTTTACCTGTTGCTACCTCTTTCTCGTAGCTCAATAATTCCCATACACCGCCACTTTTTATTAGTTTGTGACGATACCTCAATTATAAAATACCTCTCTTCCTTGTCTAAATTTTTCTGCTTATTAATCGCTATAATCAAGTTAAGTAAGAAACAGAAATAGCGATTAAATATTAACCTATTTTTCTATCAGATTTAAACGGAAATATAAATCCTAAATCTACTAGAATTGTACCACTAAATTCGCCGCAGCCGGTTATTACTTTTCTATCAACTCCTGAAATTTTATAAAAGAATCCTGGTTGCAAAATGATAGTTTGTTTTAGTGCGTGTAATGTAACCACCATTACTTTTGTGTCTTCGGTTTTGTAATAAGAAATATTAAACATGTGCTCGTCCTCTTTTCTTGTTTTTTTAGTTGCGCTTCACCATCACCACTGCGTAGATCTACTCCATGAATCCTTGACTCGGAACCTTTGCGACCCAGATTACTTGCCACCGTCGCCACCTTCTAGAAATCTTTAATGTGGCAAACCGAACTAGGTTATCAGAGTCGCCTTTCCAAGTAAAGGAACCGCTACGCTTTCACTACGTAGAACTACTCCGTTAAAACTCTTTATCGTCTTTATATTCGCTCAGTATGTATGAAATCAAAGCGTTGACCGACATACCTCTCTTTTCAGCTTCTTTTTTTAACCATTCGTGTAGGTCTTCAGTAAGCCTTAGAGAAAAAACCGCTTTTCCCAATAACTTCACCTCCTTATGGTATCATTATAGTATCAAAGTGGTATCATGTCAATACCATAATGGTTAGTGTTATTTCTCTCGGTCTTTTATAAATAAAATAAATCCGCCTTGCGGTGTCGGGGGCCCCAACTGGAGTCACCCCACCCACACGCAAAAGGGCGGATTTTATATTTTCAAGGAAATTAAATAAGGACCCCATTATAGGAGTCCCATTGTCAAAGTTTGAACACTTTACCCGCTATTAGAAAACGGTAAAGTCATAGTATTTTTATTTTCTATGTGTTAAAATAGCGCTGTTAACTTTTGCGATTTAAGTTAATTTGTATCTTATGAATATTGCCTAGATATTCATTTTCATAGTTTTTGGAATATGTTATATATTCGTCATGAGACTTTAGCAGAGTCTCTTTTTCTTTTTCCGTCAAAATATACTCTTCAGGCTTCTTTAACCCTCTACTCGAAAAATAAGACTTCTCTCCAAGTAATCTTTCGTCAATATTATCCTTTATCATATATTTCGTTATATAAGCCCCTACATTGTCCACGTGGTCTATTTTATTTATTTTAACAAACCCATGACCCCAGATGTCCGATAGAACGTCTACAGGCGTGTAAGGAAGGTTATAGACCAATAGGTGATAATGTATAGCCCCTCGTTTCTGAAACTCAATTACAGCAGTGT
>NZ_JBIBRG010000049.1:0-2008 GCF_043076215.1 Streptomyces sp. NPDC016640 | reverse complement strand
CGGCCTCACCCACCGCCAACGCCGCACCCAACAACTCGGCCGACAACACCGCACCCGGCTCGACGTCCAGCAGACCGAACCGCCCCGGATGCTCCAGCTGGGCGGATCGCACCAGTCCCCTGACCGGAGCGTCCGTCAGGTCCTCGGCGCCTTCGGACGCACCGACGACGAAGACCAGACGGGACGCGGCGAACCTCTCGTCCGCCAGCCAGTCCCGCACGAGGTCCAGGGTCCGGGCGGCCGCCTGGTGCGCCGACTCGACGACGTCCGGCAGCGAACTCGCCACGGTGACCAGCACTGTCCCGGGCACGTCGTTCGCAGCCAGTGCCTCGAGGTCGGAGGCGGTGACCAGAGCGACCGCGTCGGCGGCGATCGAAGCGAGGATCCCGTCGCCGAGCAGTGCGACCGGTTCCGGGGAGAGGGTGCCGGTCACGGCACGCGCGGGCACCCAGTCCACGTGGTAGAGGGACTTCGCGCCGCTTTCGGACCCGCCGCCGGCGGCCGAGGCGGACCGTACGACGAGGGACTCCACCGAGGCGACGGGGGCGCCGGCCGGGTCGACCAGCTCCACGGCGAGGGAGTCGTCACCGGTCCTGGTCAGCCGGACGCGCAGCGCCGAGGCGCCGGACGCGTGCAGGCGCACGCCCTCCCAGGAGAAGGGCACCCCGCCGAGCGCGGTGCCGTCGCCGTCGTCGTCGCCGAAGGCGAAGGAGGCGTGCAGGGCAGCGTCGAAGAGTGCGGGGTGCAGTCCGAACGTGCCGCCGTCGACGTCGTCGTTCAGCGCCACCTCGGCGAAGACCTCGTCACCCCGGCGCCAGGCGGCCCGCAGTCCCTGGAAGACCCGGCCGTAGCGGAGGCCGGCGTCGGCCAGCCGCTCGTAGCAGTCGGTCACGTCGACCGGGCGTGCGTCCTTCGGCGGCCAGACGGACGCGTCGAAGCCGGTACGCGCGACGGTCGCCTCGTCGGCCAGTGTGCCTTGCGCGTGCAGGGTCCAGGGACCGCGGTCGTCGTCCCCGTCGGGCCGCGAGTGAACGGCGACGCTACGGCGTCCCGCCTCGTCCGGTTCACCGACGGTGACCTGGATGCGGGTGCCGCCCTGGGCGGGCAGCACCAGCGGGGCCGGCAGGGTAAGTTCCTCGACCGTGTCGCAGCCGACCTCGTCGGCCGCGCGGATGGCCAGTTCCAGCAGGGCCGTGCCCGGCACGAGCACCGATTCCTGCACCGCGTGGTCGGCCAGCCACGGTTGTGACTGGAGCGACAGCCGGCCGGTGAGCAGCACTCCGTCGGCGCCGGCCAGTTCGACGGCCGCGCCCAGCAGCGGGTGCCCGGGGGTGCCGAGGCCTGCCAGACGGATGTCACCGGTTCCGGTGGCGGATCCCACGGGCCAGAAGTACTCGTGCTGGAAGGCGTACGTCGGCAGGTCCACCGGGCGCCCGCCCGTTCCGTCGAGCACGGCGGCCCAGTCGGCGTGACCGCCGCGGACGTACAGTTCGGCCAGCGCCGTCAGGGCGACGGTGACCTCGTCGCGGTCCTTGCGCAGCAGCGGTACGAGGAGGGCGTCGTCGCCGGCGCTCTCGCGCGCCATGCCACTGAGCACACCGTCCGGACCCAGCTCCACGAACCGGGTCACACCCTGCCCGGCCAGCGCACGGACACCGTCGTCGAAACGCACGGCCTCACGGACATGGGTCACCCAGTACGCGGCCGAGGCCAGCTGACCGGGCTCCGCCAGGGCACCGCTCACGTTGGAGACAACGGGCAACCGGGGTTCGCTGTAGGAGAGTCCCTCGGCGACCGTGCGGAACTCCTCCAGCATCGGCTCCATCAGCGGCGAGTGGAAGGCGTGCGACACCCGCAGCCGGGACGTACGACGGCCCAGCCCCCGGAACACCTCCGCCACGGCCTCCACCGCGGCCTCCACACCCGAGACCACCACCGACGACGGCCCATTGACCGCCGCCACCGACACCTCGTCCGTCAGATGCGGCACAACCTCCGCCTCCGCCGC
>NZ_JBIBRG010000048.1:0-2030 GCF_043076215.1 Streptomyces sp. NPDC016640 | reverse complement strand
GTTCGGCGGCGTCCTACTCTCCCACAGGGTCCCCCCTGCAGTACCATCGGCGCTGTAAGGCTTAGCTTCCGGGTTCGGAATGTAACCGGGCGTTTCCCCTACGCTATGACCACCGAAACACTATGAAACTGCCAACCGCACCGTGCGTGACCACACACGGGGTTGTTCGTGGTTTCAGAACCAACACAGTGGACGCGAGCAACTGAGGACAAGCCCTCGGCCTATTAGTACCGGTCAACTCCACACGTTACCGTGCTTCCATATCCGGCCTATCAACCCAGTCGTCTACTGGGAGCCTTACCCTCTCATGGAGGTGGGAGTCCTCATCTCGAAGCAGGCTTCCCGCTTAGATGCTTTCAGCGGTTATCCCTCCCGAACGTAGCCAACCAGCCATGCCCTTGGCAGGACAACTGGCACACCAGAGGTTCGTCCGTCCCGGTCCTCTCGTACTAGGGACAGCCCTTCTCAAGACTCCTACGCGCACAGCGGATAGGGACCGAACTGTCTCACGACGTTCTAAACCCAGCTCGCGTACCGCTTTAATGGGCGAACAGCCCAACCCTTGGGACCGACTCCAGCCCCAGGATGCGACGAGCCGACATCGAGGTGCCAAACCATCCCGTCGATATGGACTCTTGGGGAAGATCAGCCTGTTATCCCCGGGGTACCTTTTATCCGTTGAGCGACGGCGCTTCCACAAGCCACCGCCGGATCACTAGTCCCGACTTTCGTCCCTGCTCGACCCGTCGGTCTCACAGTCAAGCTCCCTTGTGCACTTACACTCAACACCTGATTGCCAACCAGGCTGAGGGAACCTTTGGGCGCCTCCGTTACTCTTTAGGAGGCAACCGCCCCAGTTAAACTACCCATCAGACACTGTCCCTGATCCGGATCACGGACCCAGGTTAGACATCCAGCACGACCAGACTGGTATTTCAACGACGACTCCACCACCACTGGCGTGACGGCTTCACAGTCTCCCAGCTATCCTACACAAGCCGAACCGAACACCAATATCAAACTGTAGTAAAGGTCCCGGGGTCTTTCCGTCCTGCTGCGCGAAACGAGCATCTTTACTCGTAGTGCAATTTCACCGGGCCTATGGTTGAGACAGTCGAGAAGTCGTTACGCCATTCGTGCAGGTCGGAACTTACCCGACAAGGAATTTCGCTACCTTAGGATGGTTATAGTTACCACCGCCGTTTACTGGCGCTTAAGTTCTCAGCTTCGCCACCCCGAAGAGTGACTAACCGGTCCCCTTAACGTTCCAGCACCGGGCAGGCGTCAGTCCGTATACATCGCCTTACGGCTTCGCACGGACCTGTGTTTTTAGTAAACAGTCGCTTCTCGCTGGTCTCTGCGGCCACCCCCAGCTCGAACAGTAAATGCTCTCACCAGACGTGGCCCCCCTTCTCCCGAAGTTACGGGGGCATTTTGCCGAGTTCCTTAACCATAGTTCACCCGAACGCCTCGGTATTCTCTACCTGACCACCTGAGTCGGTTTAGGGTACGGGCCGCCATGAAACTCGCTAGAGGCTTTTCTCGACAGCATAGGATCATCCACTTCACCACAATCGGCTCGGCATCAGGTCTCAGCCTTCATGTACGGCGGATTTACCTGCCGCACGGCCTACACCCTTACCCCGGGACAACCACCGCCCGGGATGGACTACCTTCCTGCGTCACCCCATCACTCACCTACTAACCGCTTGGGCCGGCGGCTCCACCACTCCCCTCAACTCCGAAGAGATCAGGGCGGCTTCACGGCCTTAGCATCACGATGCTCGATGTTTGACGCTTCACAGCGGGTACCGGAATATCAACCGGTTATCCATCGACTACGCCTGTCGGCCTCGCCTTAGGTCCCGACTTACCCTGGGCAGATCAGCTTGACCCAGGAACCCTTAGTCAATCGGCGCAAACGTTTCTCACGTTTGTATCGCTACTCATGCCTGCATTCTCACTCGTGAACCGTCCACAACTCGCTTCCGCGGCTGCTTCACCCGGCACACGACGCTCCCCTACCCATC
>NZ_JBIBRG010000047.1:0-2488 GCF_043076215.1 Streptomyces sp. NPDC016640 | reverse complement strand
TCCAGCAGGCAAGACCGGCTGCAGACTCCGGATGCCCTCCATAGATGCCTTCGTCTCCGTAAGCCGTCCAGATCGATCCCTCGCGATCGGTCACCAGAGCAGGGATGTCGTCGCCGATGCAGAAGGTGGCTTCTTGGTCACCACTTCCCAGAGAGAACACCACGGCGTTCGGGCTCCATGCTCCCGACTCCTCCTTGCCCGCTCGACCGCTTGCGATGAGAAGCCGGGCCTCCGGGAGAAGAGCGATGTGGCTCGGCCTGACCGGGACGTCCTTGATCAGTCGACGTTGAAGCGACCCGTCAGTCTGGCGAATCACGAGCACCGCATCGAAGGGGACCTGCGGGCCCCATCCCACCCAACCCTTCACGTAGCGGCTTCGGCGTAGGCACTGCCGATGGACGAGCAGAACAGCCAGCTCCCCCGCCGGGCCAACGGTCCACCGCAGAGGGCGTCGTCCCGCCCAGAGGTCCGTTACGGACGGCTTCCAGACCCTCTGCACGTCGACCGTCGACATCACATCCCCCCCCTACTTTCAGATGCAGCACCCGAACATAAGTGCTGATGAGAGGAGTGTATTGATGCCAGAACCAGGAACCGCCCCCGCGTCGTCCGACTGGCCCGCGGTGGGCTCACAGACGCTATTCCGCACAGTCGAATATCCGAACCTGCCGATACTGGCGAAGAAGACGAGTCTCCTCGACGGCGGTCCGACGACATGTGAAGGTGAGCGATCGTTCACGACAGGGAGGCGACCACAGGCCCGCGGTCCTGTTCAGGCGCCGACAGCAGTGACACCGAACATCAGGGTCCGGCGACTGACGTCGTAGTGCACGGTCGGTGTGCTGCGCAGGAGGTCCTGGAGCACGTCGGCGTCGTCGACGTCGACGGTCAGTACCTCTTCCCAAGCGCCCTCATCGAGTACGAGTTGGAGGGTGAGAGTGCCGCGGGCAGCGGGCTCCCCCGCCACCCAGCTGAACTGGTAGTGGCTGAGTTGGCGCACTTTGATGCTGTCGTCCGTCACGGGTTGCGCAACCTTGGTCGTGGCAGCTCTGGGCATGACGTCTCTCCTCGCGTGAGCTATGGCGGGTGTGCGCAGCGGACCGTGTCCACTGCGCAGCAGGCAGCTGGCAGCTGAAATGCACGACACACGCCCCTGCGGGCGGCGGGGCATTGAGATCAGACTCAGGAAGATCGGCGGCACCTGCCAGATGTAGCGCGCACTTGGTCGAATCCCACCCCTCGTGGGGGTGACGAAGGAGCTCACCGGCCCGGGTAACGCATGGATGGAGCTGGACGTTCTCTGCACCAGAGGCTGGCGTAGGACGACCCCTGCGGTATTCCTGCCTCACCGCTGACGAGATTTCTGGGGCCTGGCATGATGTGCACCATGGCCCTGCACGAGAACACCGTGGCCGCCTCCGCGCTCTACAACGAGCTCGTGGCCGCTGAGGTCTGCGAGGCGCTGGGGCTGGCGACCGAGCCGCGCACCGTCACCCCCAGGCGCCGGCCCGTGATGGAGATTGCCGGGGTGCCACACGAGCTGATCCGCTGGACCTCCCGCCGCAGCGACCAGATCGCTGCCTGCTTGGAAGAGCTGGAGCACGAGTACGTCACCGCCGTCGACGACGACGGCGAGCCGCTGTTCCTGCCCGTCGTCTCCGAGCGGGCCCGCGCCAAGATGAACCAGATCGCCGCCCGCAAAACCCGCCCGCCTAAGCAGAAGACCCAGCCGCTCGCGCAGCTGCGCAAGGAGTAGAAGGAGAGCGCGATCCGCACCTCCGGGGTGGCCGCCGACGTTATTAATTCCCTCCTCGAGTATGCCCGCGCCGCGGCTGCCGCGATCCGGGCCCGGGTCGCCGCCGTGGTCGACGTCGCCCTGGCGGCCGTCGACGTCGCCGCGACGGTGTTCGTGATGAACGAGGGCGGCCGCTTCCACCGTCGGCACCTGCTCGCCGAAGCCCGCCGCCACCTTGCTCTCGTCCTGCGCGGCCGCCGCCGCGACCCCGGCCTGGACGACCGGATCGTGGCTGCCGCCATCTCCACGTACTGCCTGGACATCAGCGAGCCGAAGACCGTGCGCGGCCTGGAGGCCGGCTACCGCCTAATCCCCATCTAAGGGCGGCCCGAGCCAGTGCAGGAAGCTCCGGGCTGTTCGAACAGCAGGGCCGTCATGCCTGAACCCATCCGGACATGCGGTGTCTTGCCATAGGCCGGCGGACGCCCTGCATGTGGTGGCGGTCTCGTGGGCGCCGTGCGGATGCCTATACCGCCTCCGACCTCGATGTCTCGGTGTAGATCGAGCACCGCTCGGCGCTTTCGTCGCCGCCACCCCGTTGTTCCTTCGAGAGATGTTCTGTGGGGAACGGCTGTTGGCGCCCGTCGGCGCTGGACGGGCGCTTGACGTCCCTCCAGGCACACGATGCCTACCGAAAGATCGGCGTCGTCCAGCGTCGACGGGCACCAACACCCATCGCGAGATCACTCGTTG
>NZ_JBIBRG010000046.1:0-2720 GCF_043076215.1 Streptomyces sp. NPDC016640 | reverse complement strand
TCCCGGCCCAGACCCTCCAGCCGCTGCACCAGACCGGCCGTCGCCACCGAACCACCGGCAACCGACCGCCGCGCCCGCACCCGGACCAGACCACGGAGCATGGGGTGGACGTCGCCCTGTTCCCGCAGGGCGGGCAGGTCGAGGCGCACGGGCAGGACGACGGGTTCACCGGTGGCGAGTGCGGCGTCGAAGAGGGCGGCGCCCTGCTCGGGGGTGAGTTCCGGCATGCCGGCGCGGGCGATGCGCCGTACGTCGGTGTCGGAGAGGGTGCCGATCATGCCTGCGTCCTGGGTCCACGGGCCCCAGGGCAGGGACGTGGCCGGCAGGCCGAGCGAGCGGCGGTGCCGGGCCAGGGCGTCCAGGAACGTGTTGCCGGCCGCGTAGTTGGCCTGTCCGGGGCCGCCGAGGATGCCCGACATGGAGGAGAAGAGCACGAAGGCGGTGAGGTCGAGGTCCTTCGTCGCCTCGTGCAGGTGCCAGGCCGCATCCACCTTCGGACGCAGCACACCCGCCAGACGCTCACCCGTCAGCGACTCCACCACACCGTCGTCCAGCACACCCGCCGTGTGCACCACGGCCCGCACCGGATACCGGCCCACCAGAGCCGCCACCGCATCCGCATCGGCCACATCACAGGCCTCCACCGACACCCGGGCACCCAACCCGGACAACTCCGCGACCAACGCCTCGACACCCTCGGCAGCCGCACCACGACGACTCACCAACAGCAGATCCCGCACACCGTGCCCGACCACCAGATGACGGGCCACCACACGACCCAGACCACCCGTACCACCCGTCACCAGCACCGTGCCCCCGGCCACATCCCAGCCGGAACCACCCACACCACCCAGCTCCGACGTCACCCGCGCCAGGCGAGGCACCAGCACCCCACCACCACGCACCGCAACCTCGGCCTCGGCCTCACCCACCGCCAACGCCGCACCCAACAACTCGGCCGACAACACCGCACCCGGCTCGACGTCCAGCAGACCGAACCGCCCCGGATGCTCCGAGACAGCCGACCTCACCAGACCCCACACTGCGGCACCGGCCAGATCGCCGCCCTCAGTGGCACCCCGCGTCACGAACACCAGCCGCGAGGTGGCACACCGCTCCTCCGCCAGCCACGACCGCACCAGCTCCAGCGCCCAGGCGGCAGCTCCGTGCACGGAGCCGATCACGCCGGCCTCCTGCTCGCCGGTCGGCGGTACGACGGCGAACACCGTCGCCGGCACCGCACCGTCGTGCACCAGCGCCTCGAAGTCGGCATGACGAGGGCCGGTCAGGGCGGCGAGGAGGTCGTCGGTGGTGCCGAGGACGGCCGTGGAGGGGGCGTCCTCGGCACCGCTGTCCGGCGCGGGAGCGGGGAGGGTCGTCCAGGCCAGGTGGAACAGGGCGTCCCGCGTCGTGGTGTCGACGGCGCCGTCGGAGGCGACGGCGCGCAGCACCAGGTTCTCGATGGTGGCGACCGGTGCCCCGGTGGGGTCGGCCACGGCGACGGTGGCGGACTCGTCACCGGTCCGGGTCAGGCGGACCCGGACGGCCCGGGCGCCGGTGGCGTGCAGGGTCACGCCCTCCCAGGAGAACGGGACGACTCCCCGCGCGAGTCCGCCGAGGGCGGAGATCTGCACGGACGCGTCGAGCAGCGCCGGGTGCAGTCCAAAACCGGCGGCGTCGCGCTCCGCGGACTCGGGGAGGGCGACCTCGGCGTACACGTCGTCACCTCGGCGCCAGGCGGCGCGCAGGCCCTGGAAGAGGGGGCCGTACTCGTATCCGCCCTCGGCCATGCGCTCGTAGAGACCCGTCAGGTCGAGGGGCTCGGCGTCGGCGGGCGGCCAGACGGCGGTGTCGAAGGCACCGGTGTCGAAGGCGGGGGCCGTCCCCGGGGCGAGGACGCCCGTGGCGTGCTCGGTCCAGGGCCGGTCGTCCGCGCCCTCGGGCCGGGAACGGGCGGTGAGGCTCCGGCGGCCCGCGGCGTCGGCCGGGCCGACCTGGAGGTGCAGTTGGACGCCGCCCTGCTCGGGGAGGACGAGGGGGGCGGCCAGGGTGAGTTCCTCGACGCGGTCGCAGCCGACCTCGTCCCCGGCCCGCACCGCGAGTTCGACGAAGGCGGTGCCGGGCAGCAGGACGTTGCCCATGACGACGTGCTCGCCCAGCCACGGGTGGGTGCGCAGGGAGAGGCGGGTGGTGAGGAGGAGGCCGTCGGAGTCGGAGAACTCCACGGCCGCGCTGAGCAGGGGGTGGCCGGCGGAGCGCAGACCGGCGGACTCGACGTCCCCGGAGGACGCGTCGGGCGTGGGCCAGTAGCGCTGGTGCTGGAAGGCGTAGGTCGGGAGGTCGGTGAGCCGGGCGCCGGTTCCGGCGAGGTACGCGGTCCAGTCGACCGTCAGGCCCTGTGCCGCCAGCCGGGCGAGAGCGGTGAGGGCCGTGGTCTCCTCGTCGCGGTCCTTGCGCAGCAGCGGTACGAGGAGGGCGTCGTCGCCGGCGCTCTCGCGCGCCATGCCGCTGAGCACACCGTCCGGACCCAGCTCCACGAACCGGGTCACACCCTGCCCGGCCAGCGCACGGACACCGTCGGCGAAGCGCACGGCCTCACGGACGTGGGTCACCCAGTAGGCGGGTGTGGTGAGTTCGCCGGGTGCGGCGATGCGGCCGGTCACGTTGGAGACGACGGGCAGCAGCGGGTCGGCGTAGGAGAGGTTCTCGGCGACCGTGCG
>NZ_JBIBRG010000045.1:0-2978 GCF_043076215.1 Streptomyces sp. NPDC016640 | reverse complement strand
GCCCCTCCCACCGCAGCGTAATCCAGGCCCCGCCCGCCCCCCCTACGCCCTGACACGCCCTCAACCGATCAACACCCCACCAACGTGACAACGCCCCCCGGCACCCACGTGGTCTTCACGCTGCGCCCGCTGCAGGCCCCGGCCGCCTCGGAAGCTCACGCTCTGGCGACGAGCGTGAAGTTCCGGGATCCTGGTGACCACGCAGTCGAGGTCGCCGGGGTGTCCTGGCGTCAGGCCGACCGGCCTTACCTGACCCACGCCGCCACGTTCACCCCCGCCGTCGAGGCCGCCATCGCCCCCGGCTCGGCCCAATCCGCGAGCAGAGACTACCAGCGCCGCTACGACGCGGAAGGCTTCCTGCGCCCCGCAGCGCGCACCGGCGCCCTGCCCTTTTCCCACCGGGCCGCGCAGATCCAGGCGATGGCCGGACGGCTCCTGCGGGGCCGTACCTCACGCGCCCAGACGCCCGGGCCCGAACCCTCCGCGGCACGGCCTTCCGCGCCGCAGCCGCAGCCGCCCCGACACCCCGCGTCCGGGCCGGGACGCCGGGTATGACCCGTCGCCTTCACGCACCGGGCGAGCGGCACGGACGGCAAGCCCCTCCACGGCAGTGACATGAGGGGATGTGAGGTGAGTGCGGCTGCTCCAGGCCCTGCTCTGTCTCGCCGGACGCCGAGCCGATGTCCTCTTCGCCATGCTCCGCGACGGCACCTTCTGCAAACCGCAGCCGTCAGCCCAGTTACCTGACCTGCGGGTCTGCAAGGAGAACGACTCGATCAGCCTCAACGTCGAAGCCAAGCACTGGATGGCCGTACTCGCCCTCCGGATCCATGAATACCGGCTTGCCCAAGCGCCGCCCGATCTCCCGAAGGAAGCCGCAGAGCACATCCAGTCGGTCCTGGCCTTGCAATTCCCGG
Organism: Streptomyces sp. NPDC016640; assembly: GCF_043076215.1. Taxonomy (NCBI): domain Bacteria; kingdom Bacillati; phylum Actinomycetota; class Actinomycetes; order Kitasatosporales; family Streptomycetaceae; genus Streptomyces; species Streptomyces sp. NPDC016640. Next base: position 2,061 of record NZ_JBIBRG010000045.1, on the reverse strand, counting down.
AGGTCGACGTCGAAGTCGACTTCGTCGTCGGCGTAGAAACTGAAGATCGCCAGCACATCGGGGGTCGGCCAGACCCGCAGGTCCGCACATTCGGCATCCGCCGGGCGGGACAGCACGGCCTCCGCCCGGGGCACCGGAAGCACCGTCTCCCCTTCGGAGTACTGGTGCTTCCAACCTCTCTCCGCGACAAGGTCGAGGACGGCTTGCCAGTCCTCTACCGAGGCGTTCGGAACCCGTATGTCCGGCAACGACCCCATCAGGTCCAGGTCGAAAAAGCACTTCACGTCATCCCACAGCAGGTCGCTCACCCCGCCATGCTGCCCGATCGCCGATCTGACGCACCCCCGTTTCCTTTGGCCAAAGGCATAGGGGCATCCCCGCGGGGGTGCACGTCCTCGCGTTCCAGATACCGGGCCAGCGGCCGGTCAAGAGCCGCACCGAACCAGGAGGCGAGCTGGCAGCCCAGCCCGCCTCACGTCTCGGAATCAAGGGTCATACTCACCACAGGACTTACCGAACACCTCCTCGCCCGGCCCGGCGGAAGGAGCATGAGATGTCCAGGAGCGCGCAGTTGCGTACGTACACCGTCCGCGACGGGCTGCTCAAGGAGTGGGTGGAGCGGTGGCGCAGCGACATCGTGCCGCTGCGCCTGGCGCTGGGTTTCCAGATCGGCGGGGCCTGGGTGGACCGGGAACGCAACCAGTTCGTCTGGCTGATCTCCTACGCGGGTCCGGAGACCTTCGCGGAGCGCAACGCGCTGTACTGGGCGTCGCCCGAGCGCGAGGCGATGGACCTCGATCCGGACGACTACCTCCTGCACACCGACGACCGCACGGTCGAACAGCGCTACTGACCGTCGACACGTGCGGCCCCGCGGTGCCAAGGGCTCAGGAGCGTCTCTCAGGGTGGGCAGCCCGGCCGGGGTGGCCCGCACGCTGCGGCCGCGGCGTGCGGCGCGGCCGTCTTTTGCCTCGTGTCCCAAAGGGCTCAGCGTGCGTCAGTGCTGTCAGGGCCAGGGCGAGGTCTGCCCGTTTCGCCGGGGGCCGGGCCGGCTCCTCGCGGCCTGTCCCGTCGGGCGGGAAGGGGAGGTACATCGGGCGGGACTGGCGGACCGCCGGGCGACACGCGCGCAGCGGACAGCGGCGATGTGTTCCACGGCGCCGTACCTTTTACCACTGCGGTCGGCGGCGAAGAGGAAGGGCGATCTTTCATGGCGAAGCGGGGACGGATCTCTGCGCGGCAGCGCGCCGCTGGGGAGGCGGGCCGACGGGCCGCGGCGGCTGTACGTCTGGCCGGGGCCCGGCCGCCCCGTCAGCGTCCCCGGCCGCGCGACGCGGTGGCCGGGATTCCGCGGCCGGCCCGTGCCGAGGATGAGGTCGCGGTGCTGGCGGGCGGCATCGAGGTGTCGGTGTGTGCTGCCGGGTGTGCGGTCTGTGCGGAGGCCAGTGAGCGGTTCGATGCCCTCCGTGCCGCCTCGCTCGTGCAGCGGCGCCGCTTCGACGAGCCCGACCGCTACCCCTACGCCGCCGGCAAGCACACACTGCACCGCACCATCTGCCGGCAGATCGAGCAGTCGGTCGGCGGCATCGAAGGGGACGACTCGCCGTGGCTGCACGGCGCCCTGACCGACTTCGCCCACAACGGCACCTCCAACTCCGGATGGGCGACGCACCTGCGTGTCATGGAGATCGGCGAGGCGGCCACCTGGGTGAAGGAGCGCATCGGTCCCCGCGGCGGCACCCGCTACCGTCTGTGCGGCATCTGTGCACCCGCGCTGCCCGGGACCGGCTGAGCGACGGAAACCGACAGCCGGAGGCAGGCGGTAGCCGCCGATCGGGCAGCGCGCGGTTTCACCGGCGCCGCATGGCGCGTACGGTGTTCTCCCCCTGCGGGCGTTCGCCCTGTGTGGCCGGTGGCACCACCCGCACGGGCCGGGGCCCGGAGCAGGTGCTCCGGGCCCCGGTGGGGCGCTGTCACATTGTTGGGTGTGTGAGTGTCTGATGGCGTCGTCGGGGCGTGGTGGGCTTGTGTTTCGGGCCTGAGGTCAGGCCGTGGTGGCCT
>NZ_JBIBRG010000044.1:0-3533 GCF_043076215.1 Streptomyces sp. NPDC016640 | reverse complement strand
TCGCAGACGTCGTCCAGGGCGGTGGCGAAGTCGGGGTCCGTCGTGTAGAGGTCCCGGCCCATGCCGGGGTGCTGGGCGCCCTGGCCGGTGAAGAGGAGGGTGAGGCGGGGGTGGGGGTGGGTGGTGCCCTGGATGGCGTCGAGGGTGTGGAGTTTGGTGCGGAGTTCGGTGGGGGTGCGGCCGATGACGACGGCGCGGTGTTTGAAGTGGGTGCGGGTGGTGGCCAGGCAGTGGGCGATGTCCAGCGGGTCGGCGTCGGTGTGCTGGAGCCATGAGTCCAGGCGGGTGGCCTGGGCGTGCAGGGCGGCGGGGGTGTGGCCGGACAGGGGCCAGGCGATGACGGGCGGTGCTTGAGTCCGCGCGGGTGCCTGCGGGGCAGAGGGGGGCTCCTCGATCACGACGTGGGCGTTGGTGCCGCTGACGCCGAAGGCGGAGATGCCGGCGCGGCGTGGCCGGTCGGGGTCGGCGGGCCAGGGCTGGGCGTCGGTGAGGAGCTGGAGGGAGCCGGAGGCCCAGTCGACCTGGGAGGTGGGCGCATCCGCATGCAGGGTGCGCGGCAGGGTGCCGTGGTGCATGGCGTGGGCCATCTTGATGATCCCGGCGACACCGGCGGCGGCCTGGGTGTGGCCGATGTTGGACTTCAACGACCCGAGCCAGACCGGAGTTTGCCGCTCGGGGTGTCCGTAGGTGGCCAGCAGGGCCTCGGCTTCGATGGGGTCGCCGAGGGGGGTGCCGGTGCCGTGGGCTTCGACGGCGTCGACGTCGTCGGGGGTGAGGCCGGCGTCGGCCAGGGCCTCCCGGATGACCTTCTGCTGGGCGGGTCCGCTGGGTGCGGTGAGGCCGTTGCTGGCGCCGTCCTGGTTGACGGCGGTGCCGCGTACGACGGCCAGGACGCGGTGGCCGAGCCGCTCGGCGTCCGACAACCGCTCCACCAGCAGCACCCCGACGCCCTCGGCCCACGCGGTGCCGTCGGCGGTGTCGGCGAAGGGTTTGCAGCGGCCGTCGGGCGCCAGCCCGCGCTGGCGGGAGAACTCGACGAAGACGGTGGGGGCGGCCATGACGGTCGTCCCCCCGGCAAAGGCCAGGTCGCATTCGCCCCGGCGCAGGGACTGCACCGCCAGGTGCAGTGCCACCAGGGACGACGAGCACGCGGTGTCCACGGTGAGCGCGGGTCCTTGCAGGCCCAGCGTGTACGCCACCCGACCCGACATGACGCTCGCCAGCGTGCCGGTGAGGAGATGACCGCCGTACTTGTCGGCGGCCTCGTGCGACTGAGTCCCGTATTCCTGCTGGGAAGCCCCGGTGAAGACGCCGGTGCGGGTGGCGCGCAGGGTGTGGGGGGCGATCCCGGCGTCTTCGAGGGCTTCCCAGGAGGTCTCGAGCAGGAGGCGTTGCTGGGGGTCCATGGCGGTGGCTTCGCGGGGGCTGATGCCGAAGAACTCGGGGTCGAACTGGGCCGCGTCGTGCAGGAAGCCGCCGTGGCGGACGTAGGTCTTGCCGGGTGTGCTCGGGTCGGGGTCGTACAGGCCGTCCAGGTCCCAGCCGCGGTCGGCCGGGAACGCGGAGATGGCGTCGGTCCCGGAGGCGACCAGCTCCCACAGGTCGTCGGGCGTGGCCACGCCGCCGGGATAGCGGCAGGCCATGCCCACCACCGCGATCGGCTCGTTCGGGGCGACGACGGTCCGAGCGCCGGCGTCCCCGTGGCAAGCCGCGGCGGGCGGCTCGGCCCCGAACAACTTCTCGCCGAAGTACTCGGCCACAGCGGCCGGAGTCGGATGGTCGAACAACAGGGTGTTGCTCAGGCGCAGTCCCGTGGCGGAGGCCAGCCGGTTGCGCAGTTCCACGAGGGTGAGGGAGTCGAACCCCCCTGCCCGGAACGCCGTTTCCGCGTCGACGGCCGTGACCGAGCCGTGCCGAAGCACCGAGGCGGCCTCCGTACGCACCAGATCCAGCAGATGACGCTGCCGCTCGGCCGCCGAGAGCTGCGGCGACAACCAGACGGGCACGTCCTCCGGTGAGCCGTCGGCACCGGACACGGCGACCGCACGCGCCGCCGGGATCCTGCCGAACAGCGGCAGCTGGGAGCGGCGGGGTGCCGAGGACGACAGGAAGGTCTCCCAGTCCACGTCGGCGACGAGCAGGGCGGTCTCGTCGGTGCGGACCGCCTGCTCCAGCAGGTCGAGCGCCTGTTCCGGCTCCAGTACGTCGATGCCGTCCCGTGCGAAGGATTTCGCCCCGTCGCCGGCCGCCATCCCGGAACCGGCCCACGGGCCCCAGGCGATCGACGTGGCGCGCCGTCCCCGCGCCCGCCGCCTGTGGGCGAGCGCGTCGAGGGCCGCGTTGGCCGCCGCGTACGTGGCCTGCCCACCGTTGCCCCACACCCCGACGATCGAGGAGAAGAGCACGAAGGCGTCCAGGTCGAGGTCGGCGGTCAGTTCGTCCAGGTGCCGGGCGGCGGTGGCCTTGGCCCGCAGCACCGCGTCGATGCGCTCGGGGGTGAGTCCGTCGAGCACCCCGTCGTCGAGCACCCCGGCCGCGTGCAGCACAGCCGTCAGCGGGCGGTGCTCCGGGACCGTGGCGAGCAGGGAGGCGAGCGCGTCGCGGTCGGCGGCGTCACAGGCCGCGACGGTGACCTCGGCGCCGAGCGCGGTGAGCTCGTCGACCAGCTCGCCCGCACCACTGCTCCCACGACGTCCGGCCAGGAGCAGATGCGGCGCTCCGGCCAGGGCGAGCCTGCGCGCGACCTGAGCACCGAGCGCCCCCGTGCCGCCGGTGATGAGCACGGTCCCGGAAGGAGCCCAGTCGTGCCGCGCGGGCCGGCCGGGCGCGGGAACCACACGACGGACGAAGACACCGGAGGCCCGTACCGCGACCTGGTTGTCCGGGGCGTTCGAGACGAGCACCCGGGCGAGCCCGCGCAGCGCGGCCGGAGCGGCATCGGCGGGCAGATCCACCAGGCCGCCCCAGCGGCCGGCGAGTTCCAGACCGGCGACCTGGCCCAGCCCCCACAGCTGTGCCCCCTCGACGGACGGTGCCTCGCCGGCCTGCGCCGCCACCGCACCGCGCGTGGCGATCCACAGGGGGGCGTCCGGTCCGGCGTCGCCCAGGGCCTGGAGCAGAGCGACGGCCTCGGCAAGACCGGGCTCCGCAGGCGCGAGCCACAGAACCCGCCCGCATGGCTCGGCCCCCTCACAGGCAGCCCGGAGCAGCCCGGCGACAGCCTCCCGCCCGGCGGACGCCGGTATTTCGAGACGCTGGACGGCAGCCCCATGGACGGCGAGTTCCTCTTCGACGCCGACGAGGATTCCGGCGTCCGTCGGATCGTTCCTGCCGAGGAGCAGCCAGCGCTCCGCCGAGGGCACGGAGTAGTCCTCCGGCGCGGCCTCCCACGCGACGCGATAACGCAGCCGATCGGTCTCCGACGGACCACTGACCTCGGCGGCCCTGACCGGATCCAGCCAGTAGCGGTCGCGTTGGAAGGGGTAGGTGGGCAGGTCGAGGTGGGGGGTTTGGGTGGTGGTGGGGTGGAGGGT
>NZ_JBIBRG010000043.1:0-3560 GCF_043076215.1 Streptomyces sp. NPDC016640 | reverse complement strand
CGCCCGCGCCGCCGTCGCGCACGGACGCCGCCAGCCGCGCGGCCTGCTCCCGCACCGCCTCACGCGACTTCGCCGACACCGCCCACGGCAGCCACGCCGGGGCCTGGGCCGGCTCGGTGAGCACGCCGTCCGTCTCCGCGGCCGGGTCGCCGGTCCCGTCGGCGGGCTCGGCCTCCGGGGCCTGTTCGAGGATGAGGTGGCCGTTGGTGCCGCTGATGCCGAAGGAGGAGATGCCGGCACGGCGGGGGTGGCCGGCGTCCGGCCAGGGGGTGGCCTCGGTGACCAGGCGTACGGCACCGCTGGACCAGTCGACGACCGAGGTGGGTTCGGTGATGTGCAGGCTCCTGGGCACCATGCCGTGCCGCATCGCGAGCACCATCTTCATCATGCCGCCGACACCCGCGGCGGCCTGGGTGTGGCCGATGTTCGACTTCAGCGAGCCGAGCAGCAGCGGCCGCTCCGCCGGGCGGTCCTGACCGTAGGTGGCGAGGATGGCCTGGGCCTCGATCGGGTCGCCGAGCGGGGTGCCGGTGCCGTGCGCCTCGACCACGTCGACCTCGGCGGCGGACAGCCCGGCGTTGGCGAGTGCCTGCCGGATGACGCGCTGCTGGGAGGGCCCGTTGGGGGCGGTGAGTCCGTTGGAGGCGCCGTCCTGGTTGAGGGCGGAGCCGCGCACCACGGCGAGCACGGGGTGGCCGTTGCGGCGGGCGTCGGACAGGCGCTCCAGCAGGACGAGGCCGACGCCCTCGGCGAAGCCCATGCCGTCGGCGCCCTCGGCGAAGGCCTTGCAGCGGCCGTCGGGGGCCAGGCCCCGCTGCCGGGAGAACTCCACGTAGGGCTCGGGGGTGGACATGATGGTGACGCCGCCGGCCAGGGCCATGGTGCACTCGCCGGTGCGCAGCGACTGCAGGGCCAGGTGCAGGGCGACCATGGAGGACGAGCAGCCGGTGTCCATGGTGACGGCGGGGCCCTCGAAGCCGTACGTGTAGGACAGGCGGCCGGAGGCGATGCTGGAGGCGTTGCCCGTCATGAGGTGGCCGGCCAGCTGTTCCTGGGCGGCGGCACCGCCGAGGCGGACCTGGTAGTCGGTGTTGATGGTGCCGACGAAGACCCCGGTGGCGGTGGAGCGCAGGGTCTCCGGGTCGATGCCGGCGCGTTCGAACGTCTCCCAGGAGGTCTCCAGGAGCAGGCGTTGCTGCGGGTCCATGGCGAGGGCCTCGCGCGGGGAGATCCCGAAGAACGCCGGGTCGAATCCGGCGACGTCCTGGATGAAGCCGCCCTCACGGCTGTAGGTGGTGCCCTGCCGTTCGGAGTCGGGGTCGTACATCGAGTCGAGGTCCCAGCCGCGGTCGGCGGGCGGGGTGGACACCGCGTCGACCTCGGCGACCATGAGGTCCCAGAGTTCCTCGGGGCTGGTGACCCCTCCGGGGAAGCGGCAGGCCATGGCGACCACGGCCATCGGCTCGTCGGTGACACCGGCCGCGACGACCACGGGGGCGGTGGCGGGCCGTTCTCCGCCGAGCAGCCGGTCCTTGAGGTGGTCGACGACGGCGGCGGTGTTGGGGTAGTCGAACAGCAGCGTCGTGGGCAGCTTGACGTCGGTGGCGGCGGTGATGCGGTTGCGCACCTCGACGGCGGTGAGCGAGTCGAAGCCCAGGTCCTTGAAGGCGCGGTGCACGTCGACGGCCTCGGGCGAGGCGTAGCGCAGGGCGGTGGCGACCTCGGCGCGGACCAGGTCGGTGAGCAGGCGGTCCTGGTCGGCGGGGGCGAGGCCGCGCAGCCGGTCGCGCAGGGCGTGGGTGTCGGGCGCGGCGGCCTTCGCCGCCTCCAGGGCGCGGCGGACCTCGGGCAGGTCGCCGATGAGGGGGCTGGGCCGGGCGGCGGTCAGGGCCCCGGCGTACGACGGCCAGTCGACGTCGACGACGGTGGCGTGCGAGGCGCCTTCGGTGACGGCGGCGCGCAGCGCGGCGACGGCGGTGTCGGGCGCCATCGGGGTGAGTCCGTCGTGGCGCATCCGGTCGGTGAGGACGTCGGCGGTGGCCATGCCGGCGTCGGCCCAGGGGCCCCAGGCGACGGAGGTGACGGGCAGTCCGGCTGCGCGGCGCTGCTCGGCGACGGCGTCGAGGTAGGCGTTGGCGGCGGCGTAGTTGGCCTGTCCGGCGTTGCCGAGGACACCGACGATGGAGGAGAACAGCACGAACATCGACAGGTCGTGGTCGCGGGTGAGTTCGTGCAGGTTGGCGGTGCCGAGGCTCTTGGGGCGCAGGACGGCGTCGAAGCGGTCCAGGGTGAGGGCGTCGAGGACGCCGTCGTCGAGGACGCCCGCGGCGTGGACGACGCCGGTGAGCGGCAGGTCGGCGGGGAGGGACTCGAGGAGCCCGGTGAGCTGGTCGCGGTCGGCGACGTCGCAGTCGGCGACGGTGACGCGGGCGCCGTGGGCGGCGAGTTCGGCGGTGAGTTCGGCGACACCGGGCGCGTCGGGGCCGCGGCGGCTGGTGAGGACCAGGTGCCGGGTGCCTGCGGCGGCCAGGGAGCGGGCGACGTGGGCGCCGAGGGCGCCGGTGCCGCCGGTGATCAGGACGGTGTCGTGCGCCGCCCAGGTGCCGGTGGGGTCGGCGTCGCCCGCGGGCTCGGGCAGCGGCATCCGGGCGAGCCGGCGGGCGTAGGAGCCGGCGGCGCGCACGGCGAGCTGGTCCTCGGGGCCGCCGAGGAGGCCGGGCAGTCGGTCGAGGGCGCGCGGGTCGGGGGTGGGCGGCAGGTCGACGAGCCCGCCCCAGGTGTCGGGGAGTTCGAAGGCGACGGCACGGCCGAAGCCCCAGGTCTCGGCCTGGACGGGCGAGGTCAGCGGGTCCCGGCTGTCGACGGAGACGGCGCCGCGGGTCAGCGCCCACAGCCGGGTGCCGGTGCCGGTGAGGGCGTGCGTCAGGTCCTTGGCGGCGGCGAGGCCGCGCGGCACGGCGGGGTGGTCGGGGTGCGGCCGCTCGTCGAGGGCGAGCAGCGACAGCACTCCGGCGGGTTCCTCGCCGTCGGGGGTGGTGAGCAGGGCGGTGAGGGCGGTGGTGTCCTCGTCGCCGGTCAGGTCGTGGCGTTCGACGCGCAGGCCGCGGGTGGTGAGGGCGGTGAGGACGTCGTCGACCCAGGGGTCGTCGGCGTGCCCGGCCGGGACGAGCGCGGGCCAGCGGCCGGCGGGGACGGGTCCGGCGGCGCCGGTCAGGGGGGTCCAGTGGACGCGGTGGCGCCAGGAGTCGAGGGTGGTGCGCAGGGTGCGGCGGCGGCGCCAGGAGGCGAGTGCGGGCAGCAGGCTGCTGAAGGCCTCGGTGTCGTCGCCGGTGATGTCCAGGACGGTGGACAGCCGGGTGATGTCACCGCTCTCGACGGCGGACCAGAACTCGCCGTCGGCGGGGTCGCCGCCGGTGCCGGCCGGGCGGTCGGTCCCGTCGGGGGTGAGCCAGTACCACTCGCGGCGGAAGGGGTAGGTGGGGAGGTCGACGCGGTGGGGACGGGTGCCTTCGTAGAAGGCGTCCCAGTCGACGTCCGCGCCGTACGCCCACGCCTCGCCC
>NZ_JBIBRG010000042.1:0-3563 GCF_043076215.1 Streptomyces sp. NPDC016640 | reverse complement strand
ACCCCACCCTCACCACCCTCCTCCACCACTGCCTCACCACCACCCCCACCACCATCCCCACCCTCCACCGCAACCACCCCGAACCAGAAACACTCACCACCGCCCTCGCCACCCTCCACACCACAGGCCACACCACCACCCTCCACCCCGCACACATCCCCGCTCAGCGCGTGCCGCTGCCGGCCTATCCCTTCCAACGCCGCGCCTACTGGATGCCGAACTCGACTGCGTACAGCGGGCGTTCGGACGTCGAGGCGGCGACACGCCTGGGCCTGGTCTGGCAGGACCATCCGTTCCTGACCGGCGCGACGCCGATCGCCGGCAGCGGGGCGACTCTGCTCACCGGCAGGGTGACGCTCGCGGCGCACCCATGGCTGGCCGATCACACGGTCGCCGGTGCGGTGCTGTTCCCCGGAACGGCGATCGCCGACCTGCTGCTGCGCGTTGCCGAGGAGACGGGGTCGGGGGCCGTGGAAGAACTCACTCTCCAGGTGCCCCTCGCTCTTCCCGCGCAGGGCGCCGTCCAGCTCCAGGTGCTGGTGGAGGCACCGGACGAGCGCGGGCGGCGCGCGGTAACGGTGGCTGCCCGGCCGGAGGCGGAGACCGGGGCGGAGTGGACCACGCATGCCGTCGGTGTTCTGGCGGGCGCGGAACCGGCCGCGCCGGCGGCGGACTGGGCGGACTGGGCGGCAGGGGCCTGGCCACCGCCCGGGGCAGAGGCCGTCGACGTGGACGAGTTGTACGCGGAGTTCGCCGCCACCGGCTACGACTACGGTCCGGCCTTCACCGGGCTGACCGGTGCGTGGCGCCGTGGGGACGAGGTCTTCGCCGACGTGCGCTTGCCCGAGGCGGTGGCCGGAGCGGGGGAGGAAGAGCACCGGTTCGGTGTGCATCCCGCGCTGTTCGACGCGGCCCTGCACCCGTGGCGGGCGGGAGGCCCGTGGCAGGAGTCCGGCCCCGATGCGGACGGTGGGCAGGACACCCTGCTGCCGTTCTCCTGGCAGGGGCTCACCCTGTACGGGACCGGCGCCGAGCAGGTCCGGGTCCGGCTGGCACCGTCGGACGGCGGCGCCTTCTCCGTGCGGGCCGCCGATCCGGCGGGCGATCCCGTCCTCGCCCTGGACGCGCTCGTGCTGCGTCGAGTGCCGTCAAGCACCCTGGGCGCCCTTCCGGCGGCGCCGATGTACCGCATCGACTGGCAGCCGGTCGGCTCGGCCGGCCTCGTGGACACTCGCCGCTACGCCGTGGTCGGCGCCGATGCGGAGGAGACGGCGGCGGCTCTGCGCGCCCTCCTGCCCGATGCGCACGCCACGGCCCACGCCGACCTCGCGGCCCTGCGTGCCGCTCCGGACGCCATGACACCGGGGCCCGGACCCGCCCCCCTGGTCGTTGCACTCACCCCCGGCTCCCCTCCCCCGGCGACCGCGACCGCGATCACGTCCGCGACCGCGCCCGATCCCGTCCGTGCGACCCTCGCCCACGGTCTCTCGCTCGTCCAGGCACTGGTCGAGGACGAACGCCTGACCACCGGCACGACACTGGTCGTCCTCACCCGGGGCGCGGTCGAGGCCACGGAGACCGATGTGCCGGATCTCGCGGGCGCCGCGCTGTGGGGGTTGATGCGCTCCGCGCAGTCGGAGTACCCGGGCCGTTTCCGCCTCCTCGACGTGGACGACACCCCGGAGTCCCGTGCGGCCCTGGCCACGGCGCTGGCCTCGGACGAGCCCCAGCTCGCGTTGCGGGCGGGCGTCATGCTCGCGCCGGCGCTGACACCCGCCGGGGCCGCCGGGCCGCCGGCCCCGGCGGACGCCGCACCCACCGCCCACGGCATGGACGGCACCGTCCTGCTGACCGGCGGCACCGGTGCGCTCGGCCGACGCGTCGCCGTACACCTGGCGAGGCGTCACGGTGTACGGCGGATGCTGCTGGTCAGCAGGAGCGGCCCGAACGCGCCGGAGTCCGCCGCGCTGGAACGGGAACTCACCGAGCTGGGCGTCCACGCCACCTTCGTCTCCTGCGACCTGGCCGATCCGGCCGACGTACGGAAGGCGGTCGCCGGCGTCCCGTCCGAGCATCCGCTGACCGGTGTCGTGCACACCGCGGGTGTCCTCGACGACGGGGCGCTCGCCCGGCTGACTCCGGAGCGGATCGACACCGTGCTGCGGGCCAAGGCCGACGCCGTACGCCACCTCCACGAGGCCACGCTCGGGCATCCGCTGCGCGCCTTCGTGCTGTTCTCCGCCGCGGCCGGGTTGCTGGGCCGTCCGGGGCAAGCGTCCTACGCGGCCGCCAACGGCGTGCTCGACGCGTTCGCGCGGCTTCGCCGGGCGGCGGGGCTGCCGGCGGTCTCCCTGGCCTGGGGGCTGTGGGACGGACCGGACGGCATGGCCGGCGGCCTCGATGCCACGGCGCTCCGCCGACTGCGCCGGGACGGCATCCTGCCCATGCCCGCCGACCAGGCCCTCGAACTGCTGGACCAGGCCCTGACGACGTACCGGGACGGCCCCGCCCTGCTCGTCCCGCTGCTGCTGGACAGCGCGGCGCTGCGCCGCGCGGCCAGGGAGAACGGCCCGGCCTCGGTCCCGCCGTTGCTGCGCGCCCTCGTCCCCTCCCGCCCGCACCGGCATCGCACGACCACGGCGACGTCCGTACGGGACGGGTCAGGGCCGGGCCCGTCGGCAAGCCTCGCGGCCCTGCCCCCCGAGGAACGCGCGACCGCCCTGCTGGACATGGTCAGCGAACAGGTCGCCGGTGTCCTCGGCCACGCGTCGGCCACGGAGATCGATCCCGAACGGCCCTTCCACGAGATCGGCTTCGACTCCCTGGCCACCCTGGAGCTGCGCAACCGGCTCGGCCGCCTGGTCGATCTGCGCCTGCCGACCACGCTCGCCTTCGACCGTCCCACGCCGAGGAAGGTGGCGGAATGGATCAACGCGGAACTGCCCGCCGCGGCCCCCGCTCCGGGCACGTCGGCCGCGGATCCCGTGCTGACGGGGATCGACCAGGTGGCGCGAGCGGTCGCCCTCATGGACGCGGAGGACGGCCGGCGCGCCGATGTGCGCCAACGGCTCGTCGGCCTGCTGACCGCTCTGGACAGACCGGCGTCCGGTGCGGACGGCACCCGAGTCGCCGCGACGACCGTGGCCGACCGGCTCGACGAGGCGACCGACGACGAGATCTTCGCGTTCCTCGACGAACAACTGGACGAACAACTGGACGAGCCGTTGGACGCACATCCGGACGAGCGCCCGGACGAGCAGCCGTGACCGGACCGAGGGCCGACCGTACGACAGGAAACTGGGGGCAGCGATGACCGCGGAGAACGACAAGATCCGCAGCTATCTGAAGCGCGCCACCGCCGAACTCCACAGGACCAGGACGCGGTTGGCGGAGCTGGAGTCGGCACGGCACGAGCCGATCGCGGTGGTGGGCATGGCCTGCCGCTATCCCGGCGGCGTGGCCTCACCGGACGACCTGTGGGAGCTGGTCGCCTCCGGGACCGACGCCATCTCCGCGTTCCCGGCCGACCGCGGCTGGGACCTGGACGGCCTGTACGACCCCGA
>NZ_JBIBRG010000041.1:0-3685 GCF_043076215.1 Streptomyces sp. NPDC016640 | reverse complement strand
CGACCGAACTGCGCAACCAGCTCAACAACCTCACCGGACTCCGACTCCCCGCGACCCTGGTCTTCGACCACCCCAACGCCCTCGCCGTCACCGAGCACATCGAGGAGAAGCTCGCGGGCCCGGCCCTCCGTTCCACCGCCTCCGGCCGAACGGCCGTGAGCACGACGCCCGTTGACAACGAGCCGATCGCCATCGTCGGAATGGCCTGCCGCTACCCGGGCGGAGTGACCTCGCCCGAGGACCTGTGGCGACTGGTCGCCGACGGCGTCGACACCGTCTCCGACATGCCGGACGACCGCGGCTGGGACCTGGAGGGCCTGTACGACCCGGAGCCCGGCGCGGAAGGCAAGAGCTACACCCGTCGGGGCAGCTTCCTCTACGACGCCGCCCAGTTCGATCCCGGATTCTTCGGCATCTCGCCGCGCGAGGCCCTGTACATGGACCCGCAGCAGCGACTGCTCCTGGAGACCTCCTGGGAGGCCCTCGAGCGCGCGGGCATCGACCCGGCCTCGCTCAAGGGCAGCCGCACCGGCGTGTTCGCCGGCGTGATGTACCACGACTACGCCCTCAACGTGTCGCCCTCCGGCACGGCAGGAGGCAGCGTGGTGTCCGGCCGGCTGTCGTACACGTACGGCTGGGAAGGCCCGGCCGTCACCGTCGACACCGCCTGCTCGTCCTCCCTCGTCGCCCTGCACCTCGCGGTCCAGGCACTGCGCTCGGGCGAGTGCTCGCTCGCGGTGGCCGGCGGCGCCACGGTGATGTCGACCCCGGGCATGTTCGTCGAGTTCAGCCGGCAGCGCGGTCTGTCCGTGGACGGCCGCTGCAAGGCGTTCGCGGGCGCGGCCGACGGCGTCGGCTGGTCCGAGGGCGTCGGTGTCCTCCTCGTCGAGCGCCTCTCCGACGCCGTACGCAACGGGCACCGCGTCCTCGCGGTCGTCCGGGGCACCGCCGTCAACCAGGACGGCGCGTCCAACGGCTTCACGGCACCCAACGGGCCCTCGCAGCAGCGCGTCATCCGGCAAGCGCTCGAAGCCGCCGGAGTCGCCGCCTCCGAGGTCGACGTCGTCGAGGCACACGGCACGGGCACGACCCTGGGCGACCCGATCGAGGCGCAGGCACTGCTGGCCACCTACGGTCAGGACCGGCCCGCCGACCGGCCGCTGCTGCTCGGCTCGATCAAGTCGAACATCGGGCACGCGCAGGCCGCCGCCGGTGTCGCCGGCGTCATCAAGATGGTGATGGCCATGGAGCACGGCTCCGTGCCGCGCACCCTGCACGTCGACCGGCCCTCGCCGCACGTCGACTGGACCGAGGGCAACGCGGAACTGGTCGTGGAGGAACGGCCGTGGCCGGACGCCCCGCACCCGCGCCGTGCGAGTGTCTCCGCGTTCGGACTCAGCGGCACCAACGCGCACGTCGTCCTGGAACAGGCCCCCGCACCCGCCCCGGCCGCCGAGCCGGGACCGGTGAACGGCGACGGCGAGGGCGAACGCCCGACGACCCCGCTGCCCTGGACGGTGTCCGCCGCGACCCCCGAGGCGCTGCGCGCCCAGGCCGGACGACTCCTCGACCACCTCACGGACCGCCCGGACCAGGACCCGCTGGACACGGCCTACGCACTGGCCACCTCCCGCACCGTGCTGGAGTCCCGCGCCGTCGTACTCGGTGCCGGCCGTGAAGACCTGCTCGACGGGCTGCGGACGCTCGCCCGCGGCGAGTCGTCCCCGGCCGTCCTCCACGGCACCGCGCGGGACGGCGGCTCGACCGCCTTCCTGTTCTCGGGCCAGGGTTCGCAGCGGCTCGGTATGGGTCGTGAGCTGTACGGTCGTTTCCCGGTGTTCGCGGAGGCGTTCGACGCGGTGTGCGCGGCTCTGGACGAGCACCTGGACCGGCCGCTGCGCGACGTGCTCTGGGGCGACGACGAGGACGCGCTGAACCGGACCGCCTACGCCCAGGCCGGGCTGTTCGCCCTGGAAGTGGCGCTGTACCGCCTGCTCGACGCCTGGGGCGTGCGCCCCGACTACGTCGCCGGACACTCGATCGGTGAGGTGGCCGCCGCGCATGTGGCGGGTGTCTTCTCCCTGGCGGACGCGTGTGCGCTGGTGGCTGCCCGTGGCCGGCTGATGCAGGCGTTGCCGGCCGGTGGTGCGATGGTGGCCGTCGAGGCGGCGGAGGCGGAGGTTGTGCCGCATCTGACGGACGAGGTGTCGGTGGCGGCGGTCAATGGGCCGTCGTCGGTGGTGGTCTCGGGCGTGGAGGCCGCGGTGGAGGCCGTGGCGGAGGTGTTCCGGGGGCTGGGCCGTCGTACGTCCCGGCTGCGGGTGTCGCACGCCTTCCACTCCCCGCTGATGGAGCCGATGCTGGACGACTTCCGCACGGTCGCCGAGAACCTCTCCTACGCCGACCCGCTGCTGCCCGTCGTCTCCAACGTGACCGGCCGCATCGCCGCACCCGGCGAACTCACCACGCCCGCCTACTGGGTGACCCACGTCCGTGAGGCCGTGCGCTTCGCCGACGGAGTCCAGGCACTGCGTGCCGCCGGAGTGGGACGCTGGGTCGAGGTCGGTCCCGAAGCGGTGCTGACCGGCATGGCCCGCACCTGCCTCGACGACACCGGTGTCCTGCTGGTGCCGGTCGCCCGCAAGGGCCGGGACGAGACCGACGCCCTGCTCACCGCCCTCGGTCACCTGCACAGCGACGGCGCTCCCGTCGACTGGGCCGCGTACTTCGCCGGCACCGGCGCACGGACCGTCGACCTGCCGACCTACGCCTTCCAGCGGCAGCGCTACTGGCTGCACGCCACGGACGGCGCCACCACGGTTCCCGCCGGCGCCGGTCTGGACGCGTCCGACCACCCGCTGCTGGGTGCGGTGGTGGCGCTGCCGGACTCGGGTGGTGTGGTGCTGACGGGCAGGCTGTCGGTGGAGGCGCAGCCGTGGCTCGCCGATCACGTCGTCCTGGGCCGCACCCTGCTGCCCGGCGCCGTGCTGGTCGAACTCTCCCTGACGGCGGGCGAGGCCGCGGGCTGCGCGAC
Source organism: Streptomyces sp. NPDC016640 (assembly GCF_043076215.1). Lineage (NCBI taxonomy): Bacteria > Bacillati > Actinomycetota > Actinomycetes > Kitasatosporales > Streptomycetaceae > Streptomyces > Streptomyces sp. NPDC016640. The sequence goes on along the minus strand of NZ_JBIBRG010000041.1, from coordinate 651 downwards.
GCTGGAGGAACTCGCCCTGGCCGCGCCGCTGGTGCTGCCCGACCGGGGCGGCGTCCAGGTGCGTGTGGTGGTCGGCCCGGAGAACGGCGGACGCCGTACGGTCGCCGTCTACTCGCGCTCCGAGGACGCCGCGCAGGACTGGTCCACCCATGCCTCCGGGTTCCTGGTGGAGGGTGTGGCGTCGGCGGGGTTCGATCTGGCGCAGTGGCCTCCGGTGGGTGCCGAGGTGGTGCCGGTGGAGGGCGCGTACGAGGTCTTCCGTGAGCGTGGTTATGGCTACGGTCCGGTGTTCCAGGGGTTGCGTGCGGCGTGGCGTCGGGGTGACGAGCTGTTCGCCGAGGTCGCTCTGCCGCAGGAGTCGGTGGGTGAGGCCGGTGGGTTCGGTCTGCATCCGGCGCTGCTGGACGCGTCGATGCATGCGGCGATCCTGAACGACGGTGAGGGCGAGACGGTGATTCCGTTCGCCTGGAACGGCGTGCGCCTGCACGCGGTCGGCGCCTCCGCCGTCCGCGTCCGCATCGAGAGGTCCGACGACGGAGGAATGCGGCTCGCGGTCGCCGATGTGTCGGGTGCGCCGGTGATGTCGGTCGGGTCCATGGTGGGCCGGCCGGTGTCGGCCGGTCAGCTGGGTGCGGCGTCCGGTGATGCGGG
>NZ_JBIBRG010000040.1:0-3905 GCF_043076215.1 Streptomyces sp. NPDC016640 | reverse complement strand
GACAATCCCTCTACGCCGCCGCCAACGCCCACCTCGACGCCCTCGCCCAGCAAAACCACACCCAAGGACAACCCACCACCTCCATCGCCTGGGGGCTGTGGGGAGGCGGCGGGATGGGCGAGTCCCCCGAGGTCGTGGAGTACTACGCCAAGCGCGGGCTCTCGCCGATGCGGCCCGAGTCGGCCATCGAGGCCCTGGAACGCGCGCTGTCACTGGGGGACACCTGTGTCACGGTGGCCGACGTCGACTGGAAGCGCTTCGCCGCGGGATACACCGCCTACCGGCCCAGCCAGTTGATCTCCGACATTCCCGAGATCCGCGAGCTGCAGGCGTCCGCCCCGGCCGTCGACACGTCCGGCGAACTGATCGAGCGGCTGAACGCCGCCCTGACGCCACGTGAGCGGAACAAGATCCTCGTGGATCTGGTCCGTTCCGTCGCCGCCGAAGTCCTGGGACACGACGGCACCGACCGCATCGGCCATGACGTGGCCTTCAAGGACCTCGGCTTCGACTCGCTGGCCGCGGTCAAGATGCGTACGAGGCTGCGCGAGACGACCGGGCTCGACCTGCCCGCGACCGTCATCTTCGACCACCCCACCGTGGACCGTCTCGCCGCGATGCTGCTTGCCGGGCGGACGGACCCGGCCGGGTCGGCGGGGCCGGCCGACCGCCCCGGCGCCGCGGCCCCCGTCCCGGAGCCTCGTCCCACCGCCGACGCCGGTGAGATCGACGCGCTCAGCCCCGAGGAACTCATCCGGTTCGCGAAGACCGGAGCCGGAGAATGACAGGGGATCCGAAGATGTCACCGTCCATCGACGAGGTGCTCGACGCGCTGCGTACCTCGGTCAAGGAGACCGAGCGGCTGCGGCGGCGCAACCAGGAGCTCGTCAGCGCCGCCCGTGAGCCGATCGCGATCGTGGGGATGGCGTGCCGCTATCCGGGCGGGGTGAGCGCCCCGGAGGAGCTGTGGCGGCTGGCCGCCGAGGGCGTCGACGCGATCACCCGCTTCCCCACCGACCGGGGCTGGGACGAGGCCGCCGTGTACTCGCCCGAGCACCGCCCCGGCACCACCTACTGCCGCGAGGGCGGTTTCCTGGCCGGCGCGGGTGACTTCGACGCGGCGTTCTTCGGGATCTCGCCGAACGAGGCGCTGGTGATGGACCCCCAGCAGCGGCTGCTCCTCGAGACCTCGTGGGAGGCCCTGGAGCGTGCCGGGGTCGTGCCGGAGTCGCTGCGTGGCGGGCGGACCGGCGTGTTCGTCGGCGCGGCGCACACGGGTTACGCCTCCGACCCGGCGCGAGCGCCCGAGGGCACGGAAGGCTACCTGCTGACCGGCGACGCCGACGCGGTGCTGTCCGGCAGGATCGCCTACGTCCTCGGGCTGGAGGGTCCGGCCATCACCGTGGAGACGGCGTGCTCGTCGTCGCTGGTGGCGCTGCACCTGGCGGTGCAGTCGCTGCGCCGCGGGGAGTGCGACCTGGCGCTGGCCGGGGGTGTCGCGGTCATGCCCGACCCCACGGTGTTCGTGGAGTTCTCGCGCCAGCGCGGGCTGGCACCGGACGGCCGCTGCAAGGCCTTCGCCGAGGCCGCCGACGGCACCGCGTGGGCCGAGGGCGCCGGGATGCTGCTGGTGGAACGGTTGTCGGACGCCGAGCGGCTGGGACACCGCGTCCTGGCCGTCGTGCGCGGCACCGCCGTCAACCAGGACGGCGCCAGCAACGGCCTCACCGCACCCAGCGGACCCGCCCAGCAGAAGGTCATCCGGGAGGCCCTGGCCGACGCCGGCCTCACCCCCGACGACGTCGACGCCGTCGAAGCCCACGGCACCGGCACCCCCCTCGGCGACCCCATCGAAGCCGGCGCCCTGCTGGCCACCTACGGACACCCCGAACGCCGGACGCCGCTCTGGCTGGGGTCGTTGAAGTCCAACATCGGCCACACCCAGGCCGCCGCCGGCATCGCCGGGATCATCAAGATGGCCCACGCCATGCACCACGGCACCCTCCCGCGCACCCTGCACGTCGACCGGCCCACCACCAAGGTCGACTGGGAGGCCGGCCGGGTGCGGCTCCTCACCGAGTCCCGGCCCTGGCCGGCCGACCCCAGCCGGCCACGCCGCGCCGGCGTCTCCTCGTTCGGCGTCAGCGGCACCAACGCCCACGTCGTCATCGAGGAACCCCCCGCCACCGCCGCGGCACCCGAGCGCACCCGCACCCGGTCCGTCCTCCCCTGGGTGCTGTCGGCTCGTTCCGAGGACGCGTTGCGTGACCAGGCGCACCTGCTGGCCGCCCGGGGCGGGGACGCCCTCGACATCGGGTACTCCCTCGCCACGACCAGGGCGGTTCTGGAGCACCGGGCGGTCGCTCTGGCGGATGATCCGGCCGCCGCGCACGACGCGCTGCTCGCCCTGGCGGACGGGCGGCCGTCGGACGCCCTCGTGACCGGCGTCGCGCGCCGGGGACGTGACGTGGCGTTCCTCTTCTCCGGTCAGGGCGCGCAACGGGCCGGTGCGGGACGGGAGTTGTACGCCTCGTTCCCCGTCTTCGCGCAGGCCCTCGACGAAGTGGCGGACGGCTTCGACGCGTATCTCGAACGTCCGCTGCTGCAGGTGATGTTCGCGGAGCCCGGCACGGCGGACGCCGCCCTGCTGGACCGGACCGCTTACGCGCAGCCCGCGCTCTTCGCCGTGGAGACCGCCCTGTTCCGGCTCTTCGAGAGCTGGGGGCTGGTGCCGGACGTCCTGCTGGGCCATTCGATCGGCGGGCTGGCCGCGGCGTACGCCGGCGGGGTGTTCTCGTCGGCGGACGCCGCCCGGCTGGTCGCGGCGCGGGGGCGGCTGATGCAGCGGCTGCCCGAGGGCGGTGCGATGGTCGCGGTGCGCGCCACCGAGCAGGAGGTGGCCGGCCTGGAGTGGATCGCGGCCGGAAAGGCGGTCGTCGCCGCGTTCAACGGGCCCGAGTCACTCGTGATCTCGGGGGACGAGCAGGCCGTCGTGTCGGCGGCCGGGGAACTGGCCGCCCGGGGGCACCGTACGAAGCGGCTGTCGGTGAGCCACGCCTTCCACTCGCCGCACATGGACGCGATGCTCGCCGATTTCCGCGCCGTCGCCGAAAGCGTCACCTACCGCACGCCGAGGCTTCCGATCGTCTCCGAGGTGACGGGACGGCCCGCCGCCCCGTCCGAGCTCATGGACCCCGGCTACTGGACCCGCCAGGTACGCGAACCGGTCCGGTTCGCCGCCGCCGTGCGCGCCGCGCGGGCGGCCGGGGCGGCGACCTTCGTCGAACTCGGCCCCGACGCCGTGCTGTCCGGCATGGCACGGGAGTGCGCGGCGGGCGACACCGGCACGGCGTTCGCCGCCGCGCTGCGCCGCGGACGCCCGGAGTGCGCGACCGTACTGCGCGCCGCGGCCACGGCCTTCGTCCAGGGCGCCCACGTCGACTGGGCCGCGCCGTACGAGGGCACCGGGGCGCGGCGGGTGGACCTGCCGACGTACCCGTTCCAGCACACCCGCTACTGGCTGCGCCCCGCCCCGGCGGCGACACGGGCCACGGACCGTACGGACGGCACGGACGGCACGGAGCCGGTCCGGTCCCAGGCCCTGTGGGCAGCGGTCCGCGACGGCGACGTCAAGGCCGCCGCCGTGCAGTTGGGCGCCGAGGAGGCCGGCATCGAGGAGCCGCTGGGCGCGGTCCTTCCGCACCTGGCGGCCTGGCACGACCGGTGCCGCACCGCCGCCGAGACGAACGCGCTGCGCTACCGGGTCGTCTGGCAGCCGCTCCCGGCAAGGGCCGTCCGGCGTCGTCTCGGGGGGCGTTGGCTGGTGATCGGTCAGGACGGGGACTCCCTCGTACCCGACCTCACCACCGCACTGCGCACCGCCGGCGCCGACACCCACACCCTCA
>NZ_JBIBRG010000039.1:0-4653 GCF_043076215.1 Streptomyces sp. NPDC016640 | reverse complement strand
GCCCCTCCCACCGCAGCGTAATCCAGGCCCCGCCCGCCCCCCCTACGCCCTGACACGCCCTCAACCGATCAACACCCCACCAACGTGACAACGCCGAGAGGACCCGTAGGTCTGGATGTCCGTGGACATAGCGCCCGTAGGCGTACCCGACAGTAACTCACCTGAGTCCGGCCCAGCGAGGCCCTTCCCCTGCCGCTGGGGCGTGCTGACGTGTCCCCGCTCGGCCAACGGCTGCCGGTCTCGTACCCCCCGGCGCGAGTAGGGCTGTGTTCTGCTGGCGGCGGTGTCACACCGGGCCGCTACGGTTCGGCTATGGCCGCGCACACCTCGTCTCCCAACGGACTCGTCCCCGTACACGTCGCTGTTCGCGACCCCGCGCAGATGGAAGAGCCCGATCCGCAGGCCGCCGACTACGCGCGCAAGCTCTTCGCGGCCTCGGCCAGGTACGCGGGTATCTCTTGGACCAAGTACGGGGCCGAGCCGCGCTGGCTCGGCATGGACACCAGCACCTGCGCCGCCGCCATCAACCCGAGCCACTTCTCCGGCCACGGTGCCGACGAGTTCGACAGGTTCCTGTCCGGAGCGGCCTCGCGCGGGGAGCCTGCGCTCATCATCGCGACGATGGGCACGGCGGACGATGACGATGACCGCGTGTGGTCGGTCTTCGGCCGGCCCGGTGGCCGCGTGGACTTCCGCCACTTCACCGGCGCGATCGTCGGCGAGCGGCTGCTCGCGGGGGCGGAGGTCTCCCTGGTTCCCGGTCTGGACGCGGCCGACCGCGACCTCGGACTGAGGCTGCTCAACCGTCCTCCCAGCGCCCCCTGGTGGGCGATGACCTTGCAGGCGAGCGCCTTTGTGGGACCGGCCGGAACGACGGTTCGCGAGCCCGAGGGCGAGCTGGTGCCGATCCTCGTCGACAGCCTGGGCGAGCCCGTCGTCGCACGCTGGACGTCCGGCGACGGCCGGCAGATCTGGTACGTGATCCCGGACGGGGTCGACTGGAACCAGGTGGTCGACTGGCTCGTCCAGTACGCCCTTCTCGAGCACGTACCGGCCGCACTGCGCCGCGTCCGCTCACGCCACCATGTCGACCCCGCCCTGGAAACCCCCGCGGAGACGCAAGCACGCAGCTCCCTCGAAGAGTTGGAGCGCCGCTACCTGGAGGACAAGGCCCGCCTGGAAGACGATCTGGAGCGGGCGAGGCAGGAGGCCGAACCCATGCGCAACGGCCTGCTGTACGGCAGCGGCAGCGAGCTGGAAGAAGCGGTGGCCGTGGTACTGCGGGCCGCCGGCTTCGCCGTCACCGATCTGGACGAGGAATTGGGCGACACCCTGTCGGCGGACCTGCTCGCCGTGCTGAACGGGGCCACCTGCCTGGTCGAGGTGAAGGCCGCCGCAGGGGCAGCGGGGGAGAAACTGATTTCGCAGCTTCAACGCCATCTGGAGAAATGGCCGCAACTGCGGCCTGGCCAGCCTGTCACGTGCGCTGCCTTGATCGTCAACCACCAGCATCGCCTCGCCCCCGCCGAGCGCCCTCCCGAGGTGTATCAGCGCAGGGTCGTCGACGCGCTTCCGTTTCCCGTGATCGCTTCCGGGGATCTGTTCCGCTGGTGGCGCACACAGGACTGGTCGGCCGTGCAGGCCGCCGTGCTCGGCCAGGCCCACTCAGGGGGACAACGGGACGAGCGCCCTGCCGGAGGGCGCCAGACCTCGGCGGTCGGCCGCAGGCGGTGGCGTCCCTGGGGCAAAGGCGGCCCTGCGTAGCGGTTGCGGCGCCATCTCGCCAGCGACACGCACGCACTCGACAACGGGGCGGGCGGCTGTCGGCGCTGTATCGCAGCATCGTGTACGCACAGCCCCTTGTGAAGCACACCGAGATCGGTGCGAAGACGCCGGATGGAGCGGCAGTTCTCATGTGCCGCTGGGTACTCCAGGACCGTGTGTGGACAATGCCTCTTGATGAGGCCGGGTTCACCCGAATCAGTACCGAGGTGCTGCCCGGCGGACTGACCGGGGCCGCGCGCTGCCCGACACGCTCCTGGTGACGGTGTTCCGCTCGGGCGATCAGCGGACCGTCTGACGCGACGGCCGACCGGCTTGGCTTCCCGGCCCGGTCAGGCCCTACCTCCGGCCCGGAAGCAATCAGATGAGGTGGCGCCCGGAGAGGAACTTACGCCACTCGTCTACCGCTTCTTCGGCGACCTTCAAGAGGTCGCGCTCGCTGCCGCCGGAGGCAATGTAGAAGCGGTGCGCTGAGGTCCCCTTCCTGACGAAGACGGCGACGTCGTTCCGCGCAATTGTCGTGGAGAGGTCACCGGTCTGCGAACTCGTCAGTTCGAAGTGCTTCGATCCGTTGGCGACATCTGCACAGACCTGGAGCACCGGGCTGCCACCGATCAGCGTGTGCACATCGTCCTTGGTCACACCGCTCGCCGGATCGTTCCAGAGCCAGTCCCTGAGAGCGTGCACCGTCTCGAAGAACGACAGAACCTTGTCGATCGCAACGTCAGTGCCGCCGGCGCGCCTGCGTATACGCCCCGCACATCCTCAAGCCGACGACCTACCCGCTCCCACTGCGACTGCCAACCTTGGCCAAGCATGAAACGAGTGTCGCAGCAGGAGGCGTCGACGCCAGGCATTTGAACGTCAACGGCGTGCACGGTCGGTGAGTTGGTGGAGGTGGCCGATCCATGCCTGCAGGAAGGCCCCCGGTCCCTCCTCCTTGGCACCGGGCAGCCGCAGCAGCCCCTGCCCGGTGTCGGCCTGTTCGGCCAGCACCGACTCCAACCAGCCGGCGAGCGCGGTGATCTCGGGGGCAAGGCACATGGTCAGGGCGTGCACGATGCCCGACGGGTTGATCATGATCGGCATCATCTGGGCCACGATCAGGGAGAGGCCGGACTCCTCCAGCACCGCCCGCAGGCGGGCGAGGGCGGGGTTGTCGGGCATGCCGAGCCCGTGCATCAGATACAGGCCACCGATCCCCGCGGGCACTATCGCGGCGTGGCGCGCGGCGGCCATCTCCTCGAGACCGGCCGCCTGGAGCAGGGCGAGCGGGTCGACGGCCCCGGTTCGGATCCAGCCGTCGAACTCGCCCGTCTCCTCGGCCTGCCGCGCATCTGCGGCGACGCCGGTCCAGTCGAGGCCGGGCATGAGGGTGGCGAGCGCGTCGACGAGCCGCTCGCTGCCGACTTCGCCCGCGCCCATCGCGGCGGCCGCGACCATGCTCACCGCCCCTCGCCGCCGCCGACGATCCTCACCCTGGTCAAGCTCGGCCTCCGGATCCTCCAAGACCCGCCGCATCACCTCGGGGTGCGCGGGTCCGGCGTGCCCGCGCCCCACCACCCGCCCGGCCGCGGTGTAGAACGCGTCCTGCTCCTCCTCACCAGCGCCGGCCGCCGTACGGGCCCCCATGACCAGGCGCTGCGCCGTGGAGCGCCGCATCGCCCACACCAGGGCCTCCCGCACAGCCGGCCACGGCGGCTCTGGCACCGCCAACTGCCCGGGCAAGGCGGGGCGTCCGGCCTCGGCGTACCAGGCGATCACCGTCCAGCGTACATCCCGCCCCGAGCGCGCGTGCCGGCCGAGCACCGCGGCCACCGCGACGGTTTCCTCGGCGAGCACCGACACCGAGCCGCGCCCGCGCCCCAGCCACACCCGCGCGTGCCTGGGCAGCAGCCCCAGCCCCCGCCACCGCTCCAGCTGTGCAGCCGACACCGTGATGCCGAGCGCCGCCATCCGCCCGATCAGCTCCACATCCGCCGCACTTGGTTCTCCTCTTGCCACACACCCCAATTTAGAACCCCGCGAGGTACCCGGAAACAGTCCCCCACGTACCCGCTGAACTGGGAAATCACCGGCCCCGGCAAGGGCTCGGGAAACCGCCGTACGCCTCCTGGAAGGAACCGCTCGCCCATGCCCGCACGCCCTCGACGTCCCCGCCCCACCCCCTCCCGTCGCGCCCGAAACCTGCCCGCCCGTACAGCCCCCGCGGCCGCCACCGCGCTCCTCCTCACCCCCACCGCCGGCGGACGCACCGCCCTTGCCTACGCCGGCACCGGCCTCCTGCTGCTCCTGACCCTCACCGCCGCCCTCGCCCTCGGCGCCGCCTACGCCCCCAACCCCGCCCACCGCACCGCCGCGCGCCGCACCCTCCACCTCCTGCTGCGCCTCGTCCCCTGGTATCCCGACCGCCCATAGACCCGCGCTGCACGGTCTTGCCCGACCGAGAGGACCTCGCCGCCAGAGGGCGCCGAGCTGCTCGCCCGGCTACGCGACACCCGCCTCGGCACAGCCGGCCACAGGGCGCCGTCGGACCTTCTCGGCGATCCCTCCACCTCCTGGGCCGAGTTGGCCACCGGCGCCGGGGGAGTGGAGTGACCGTGCGGCTGGCCGCGACCGCCCTCCGCACCCCCGCGCACCGACGGCCCTTCCGGCCCGGAACCGGTGGGATGAACCCGGGCGCATGGTGGCAGGCTTCCGTTCAGACCGATCACCGGTGCCTGAAGTGCGTGCACCGTCAGCGAAGGAGCACTCTTGGGATTCATCGCCAAGCTGTTACTGAGGTTGAACTCGTGATGTCGTGCTGTTGCTCAGGTGGGTCTGATGGTCAGGCCGGTCTCGGCGAGGCAGCCGTCTATGAGGTGACTGCGG
>NZ_JBIBRG010000038.1:0-4792 GCF_043076215.1 Streptomyces sp. NPDC016640 | reverse complement strand
AATAAGAGTTCCAGAACCTAAATGAGGTCTCTTTCTATCCCTCATAAAAAGCATTAATTCTCCCTCTTGGTCTAGTTTCTCCAACTTCTCAACCAATTGTTTCACCTTCATCAGCGTTCCATCTCCATCCCTTTTTGCCTTTGTGGCTTCTCCATTTTTTCTAAAGAGTCCTGGACTAATTTATCTTGCCTATCATCCAGGAACTTGATTGTACTTCGGTCTACATCATTCATCCTCAAGAACGTTTTTACTCGGTCAAGTTGAGCGTGTAAAACTTTGCCCACCCTCTCTTTAAAAACAGAAAACTCCTTGCTGATCTGCACGAGTTTTCCCTTCAATTTTCCGTTCTCTAATTTCAATTCCCGATTCTCATTTTGGTAAGACCGGTTCTCAATTTTTAGAGTGTCCACCTGTTGTTTTAACTCCTTTTTCTCCTTCAACTGGTCATTATATTTATTAACGAGTCCATTGTACTTTTCTATCAAGTCTCCATAGTTCTTTACAATGTCTGTTTGCTTCACTTTTTGCAGTGCTTTTTTCTCTGCTAAGGAGTCTAAATTCTCTTCAATATCTTTGTAGTAATAGCGAATTTTATCTTGTCCAATTTGCATATCAGCTTTCAGCTGCGTAACTTCTTTTTGAGTCTTTTCCAACTCTTTCTGCAGATTCTCTGCTTGTAGCTGATAAGCCACACCATTGGTCGCATAATCGACTAGGCTTTTGTAGTCTTGTTCCTTCATTCCAACAAGCCCTAGAACCTTTTTAGCTTCGATATTCGCAATCGATTTCGATTTATCATCAATCTCTTGAATATGCCCCATTGTCCGCTCATATTTCTCTTGGGCTTCCTTCTCCATGCTTTGAAACGTTTGAGCCTTATATTTAGCCGTCTCCACGTGTTTACGGCTCGACGAGACCCCTCTTTCCAAATTAAAGTCATTTTGCTTCAGGTACTGATTAAAATCGTCCTGAAGACTCACCAGTTGCTTTTTCTGGCCAAAGAAATCTTTAGCCGATAGTCGGCCATCCTCCGTTACTGGAACGAAGCCTACGTGCATGTGAGGGGTTTTCTCGTCATAGTGAACAGTCGCATAGATTAAATTCTTTTCACCGTATCGATCAGCAAGGAACTCATGAGCCGTTTCAAAATACCTTTTCTGCTCTTTGGGTGAAATTTTATCGAAGAATTCCTTGTCAGAGGTAATTAAGAATTCAGCCAGCTTAACTGCATCTTTACGGATCTTTTTTCCAGAGGTCACATTGTCCTCAATTACTTGGCTAATTTTCTCGTTGTAATCAATCTGCCTTTGACCGTTTATCAAGTCATAATTCAGATGAGAATCAGCTTTATTGATGTCGGGATTCGTTTCACTTTCCCTCTCTCTTTGGTTGTGAAATTGAATCCCTTTTATCCCATTTGATTTCATTTTCTGCATTCGGATAATGGAGTAACTCATGGGGTACGCACCCTTTCTGAAAATCGATAGATTAATAGAAAGTGTAACACACTACACTTTGCACGCAAAGTTTCATGTGGTCTGCGACGCTAAAAGCCAAACCTTGGGCTTTGCCCAAACCCACTGGGGAACTCTTCCCCAGACCCCCTTAATCGAACTCCCCAACCCCTCAATCCTTGAGGGGCTCCCTCGCCGGTAGGCAGCTCAAAAGGTGTTGCCTTTTGAGACACCAAGAGGGTCTTGGTGAAGTGAGTCTATCAACTCCTTATCCTCCCTTCGGTCCGGTACCGTTGACAGACGCCATACGGGCCTCTCTCGCCTTTGTAAGAGGTTGCCCCTAGTAAAAACCCTTAAAAAGCAAAAAAGACGCTTCTAGGGGTAGCGTCAGGGAAATGCGGATTTACAACGGTAAGCATTTGATACAAGTCTTATGAGACAGTCAGAAGTCATTTAAAACGCTAATTTCATTATGTCTCAATAAACTCTACTCTATTGGAATTGTGAAGTGATACACTTAAACTAACGTACGCAGGTTTGTTGAATAAGGACTTCAAAAAATACCCTTAATTAAGCTAAAAAGTCCTTCTCTTTATTAAGAAGGACTTTTTTATGTGTTATTCCATTGTCTCATTCATTGTAATAGTTTCGCTTGCTTCATGACCAGATTCTCCATGTCCTGGTCCAAACAAATTCAATATTACAACTCCTACAAGAATCAGTGTTATTCCTGCAATGCTAGCCATGTTAAGTTTTTCCTTCCAAACTAAAACTGAAATTACTGTAGTCAAAACAAGTCCTAAACCTGCCCATAATGCATATGCAGTGTTTAAGGGGATTGTTTTTAGCGACAAGGATAAAAAGAAAAAACAACCAACGAAAGCTATTATTACCCCTATTGTAGGATAGAGTTTTGAAAAGCCTTCAGATGCTTTTAATAGGGAAGAGCCAATAATCTCCCCCACTATTGCAAGTGCTAAATATAGATATGACATTATTCGTCCTCCTGAATCATGTTTATTAGTTCATCAAAAACTTGTGTTTTTAGTTCTTCATTTAATGGTGCCATTCCAAATATTTCTGAAAACCAAAGACCATCTATGGATAATCTTGTAATTGTTATTTTGACAGGATCAATTCCATCAGTTATTAACTTTGTATGCAAAATATCGTATCTCTGCCGGAATTCATCTAATAAATCTGGATTAATAAACATAGCAGCCATTAGTGCGGAATTTAGATTATTGTTTTCTAAATCGGAAAATGTAGATTTAAGATAAGCCCTATTCCATTTTCCTATTGCGTTATCATCGTCGTTATTAACTAACGTATTAATGCATTCGAAATAATTATTTGTCCAATCTTCCACCATTCCTTTAATTAATGCTTCCTTGCTAGGAAAATGGTATAATAATCCACCTTTACTCACGCCAGCTCTTTGGGCGACTGCCTCTAATGTGAGTTTGACAACTCCTTCTTCTTTTACAATTTCAGATGCAGCAATCAATATATTTTTTTTCTTATTAGCATGCTTTGAAATAGACATAATAACCTCCATAACTTAGATACATATAATATACCTTCTGGACGGTTTTTTTGTCAATCGAATTAAAGCTCTTATTTAATATCACTCTTTCACATAAAAATAATCCAATAAATTAATCTAAAGATTGTGAAGAAATGTACTTAAAGTAAAGGGAGCTTTAGTTCAACAGTCGATTTCTTAAAATCGGCTTTATTTATGGGTGAAAATTACATTACCGTTGTAAATCCGCATTTTCAGGACTCTACCCCTTCTAGAGCGCCTCTCATTGTTTTAGCGATTAATTATTATTCCCCTTATTATTTTTTTGAAAATGTTCTTTGTAATATAAATAATCAACTTTATGTTTTGTGGACATTAATTGAGTCGCTAATATTGCGGTGTAAATTGTCGTCAATCCTAGTGCTACTACGGCTAATAAATTTAAATTACTTTTATTAATGCTACTGTTACTATTCATGAAAGCTCAACTCCCTTCTTTAAAATTAGATTTCTAAATATCAAAGATTTTTATTCGAACACCATCAATTCTCCCCTTGTTTTAGGGTGGAGGCTGGCAAGGGGGTTTGGGGGAAGCCCCCATATTGCGTAGATCCATAAGGCAAAAGAGAAAATTTATGAACGGAAGCTCTGGCGGTTTTGGCGGTATAATGGCTCGAGCAAGCCGATTTCCTGAATTCCTCGTTTTAGGTACGTCGGCTTGGCGAAAGTACAGCACCGCCAAAATTTCGGAATGCAAGGAGAAAAGGGTGGAGATTTTTCGGTGGTCTGTCCGAAAAATACTACCCGAACCTTGCGTGGAGAAAAGCCCTTTAGGAGATATAGAAGGGAACACAGAAAAAATGTTGATATATCAATGTTTTAGTTAAGGTAATGTGTCATAGCTTGTGACACGTATATGTGTCATAGCTTGTGACACATAGTTGAATTAAGATGTGTCATTTTTTGCTTGACTATAGTTCATTTTTGACCTATGATGTGTCATAAATTATACATATAGGTATCACAGCTGATGATACATAACAAGGGAGAGAAGGATTCTATGCCAGCAGAGGTGCGTAAATTGGACGAGCAGAGAAAAATTAATGTTGAGTTAACCCCTGAACAACTTCAAATGCTTCAAAGACTTATTGATCTTGAACAGCAAGAAAACAAAGACAAAGAGCAATTTGAAGAGAAAAAGAAAAATCATAATTTCATCCAGCTTTATCGTGACAACATGCCAGAATTAAGATGGTTAATGGCAAATCATAACTTCGCAAGTTCTTTATTATTTTTTATCTTGGAACACATGGATAACAGAAATGCTTTAGCTTGTTCTTATGCAGTTTTTGAAGATTATTTTGGCAAATCAAGGTCAACAGTTTACAGAGCAGTAAAGCTTTTAGAGGAGAATGGATTTTTAAATGTTTTAAAAATGGGAACATCAAACGTCTATGTAGTGAACGAAGACCTTGCTTGGACAGATGGCAATGACAAAAAGAAATTTGCTAAATACGATGGTAAAATCCTTGTCAGCAAAAAGGAAAACAAGGACTTTGAATACAAAAGCCAATTTGATAAATTTAAAGCCCTTAGAGAACGTGAAAACTTAAAATAAAGCGAGTAGATAACTACTCGCCTTTCTTTATTTCAAGAGCATATTTGCCCTCATTTGAATCTTGGTCAACACTTGTAAAAACACCAATATCTTTTATTGGAATAAGAGTTCCAGAACCTAAATGAGGTCTCTTTCTATCCCTCATAAAAAGCATTAATTCTCCCTCTTGGTCTAGTTTCTCCAACTTCTCAACCA
>NZ_JBIBRG010000037.1:0-5232 GCF_043076215.1 Streptomyces sp. NPDC016640 | reverse complement strand
GTCGGTGCCGGTGCTGCGCAAGGACCGGCCCGAGGAGACCGCGCTGCTCACCGCGCTGGCCCGGCTCCACGTCACCGGCGTGGACATCGACTGGGCGCCGTGCTTCGAGGGGACCGGTGCGTGCCGGGTGGCGCTGCCGACGTACGCCTTCCACCACGAGCGGTACTGGCCCCGCCCGGCGGCCCACACCGGTGATGTCACGGGCGCCGGGCTCCGCCCCGCCGAGCACCCGCTGCTGGGCGCCGCAACGGCGCTCGCCACCTCCGAGGGCGTGCTGTTCACCGGGCGTCTGTCGCTCACCACGCACCCCTGGCTGGCGGACCACACCGTCGGCGGCGGCATGGTCCTCTTCCCGGCCACCGGCTTCCTCGAACTGGCCGTGCGCGCCGGCGACGAGGTCGGCTGCGAGTGCGTCGAGGAGTTCACCCTCGCCACGCCGCTGCTGCTGCCCGGCGACGGTGCCGTCGTCGTCCAGGTGTGGGTCGGGGCGCCCGACGAGTCCGGCGCACGCAAGGTGAGCCTGTACTCGCGGGCCGCCGACGCACCGGAGGCGACCTGGACGGAGCACGCGGCCGGCGTGCTCGGCACGGACGCGCGGACCGCCGACTTCGACGCGAGCGTCTGGCCCCCGCAGAACGCGGTCGCCGCCGACCTGGAAGGCTTCTACGACCGCACCGAGTACGGTCCCGTCTTCCGCACCATCCGCGCCGTGTGGAAGCGCGGCGACGAGGCGTTCGTCGAGGCCGCGCTCCCGGCGGAGGCGGACGACGCCGGCTACTACGGCATGCACCCGGCGCTGCTGGACGCGGCCGTGCAGTCCGTGGGCTTCGCCGGCCTGGACGACGAGCACAAGCTGCTGCCGTTCCTGTGGGGAGGGGTGTCGCTGCACGCGGGCGGCGCCTCCGTGGTCCGCTTCCGGGTCGCCCGCACGGGTGAGGACTCGGTCTCGATCGCCGCCGTGGACGTCGAGGGCGCGCCCGTCCTGTCGGCCGAGTCGCTGGTGCTGCGGGTTCCCGCCGGGGTGCAGGCGCCCGCCGCCCGCCGTACCGAACTCGACTCGCTGCTCCGCCTGGACTGGACCGCCGCCCCCGAGACCGCCGCCGATCCGTCGGTCCGCCACGCCACCCTGCCCGCGCTCGGCACCGACGCCGCCGCGGCCGTCCTGGACGGCCTCACGGGCTCCGAGACCCTGGTGTGCGTCCCCGTGTCCGGCGACGGCCACGGCGACGACGTACCGCAGGCCACGCACACGCTTCTCGCGCACGCCCTGGACCTGGTGCAGGAGTGGCTGCGGCAGGACCGCTTCGAGACGGCCCGGCTGGTGTTCGTCACGCGGGGCGCGATGCGCTCCGGGCACGGCGACCGGGTCGAGGACCTGGCGGCCGCGGCCGTCTGGGGTCTGCTGCGCGCCGCGCACGCCGAGAACCCCACCCGCTTCGCCCTCGTCGACCTCGACGCGGACAGCCGCGTCGAGACCCTGCTGCCGCTGCTGCCGGGACTCCTGGCGGGCGGCGACGCCCAGTTCGTCGTACGGGACGGGGACGTCCTCGTCGGCCGCCTCGACCGGGCGGTCACCGCTGCCGGACTGCTGCCCCCGGCCCACGGCCCCTGGCGGCTGGACAGCACCGCCAAGGGCAACCTGGACGCCCTCACCCTCACCGCCTGCCCCGAGGTGCTGCAGGCACCGGAGGGCCGGCAGGTGCGCCTCGAAGTGCGGGCGGCCGGGCTGAACTTCCGCGACGTGCTCAACGCCCTCGGCATGTACCCGGGTGAGGCCGGGCTCCTCGGCGCCGAGGCGGTCGGTGTCGTCGCCGGGACCGGCCCCGAGGTCACCGGACTGCGGGCCGGCGACCGGGTGACGGGCATGGTGCCCGGCGGCCTGGGCACCGACGTCCTGATCGACGAGCGGTTCCTGGTCCCGGTCCCCGACGGATGGACGGACGAGCAGGCGGCCTCCATGCCGCTGGTCTTCCTGACCGCCTACTACGGCCTGACCGAACTGGCGGGTCTGCGGGCGGGGGAGTCGGTGCTGGTGCATGCCGGTGCGGGTGGTGTGGGTATGGCCGCGGTGCAGCTGGCCCGGCATCTGGGTGCGGAGGTGTTCGCGACCGCGAGTGAGGGCAAGTGGGACACGCTGCGGGGTCTGGGTCTGGACGAGGACCACATCGCGTCCTCGCGTGACCTGGGCTTCGAGGAGAAGTTCCGGGCGGTGACCGGTGGCCGGGGCGTGGATGTCGTGCTGAACGCGCTCGCGGGTGAGTTCGTGGACGCCTCGCTGCGGCTGACGGCCGACGGTGGCCGGTTCCTGGAGATGGGCAAGACCGACATCCGCGATCCGCGGGCGATCGAGCGGGTGGTCTACCGGGCCTTCGACCTCGGTGAGGCGGGTCCGGACCGTACGCAGGAGATGCTGCGGGAGCTGGTGGGCCTGTTCGCCGGGGGTGCGCTGCGGCCCCTGCCGGTGACGGTGTGGGACGTGCGGCGGGCGCGTGAGGCGTTCCGGTACATGAGTCAGGCCAGGCATGTCGGCAAGATCGTGCTGACGATGCCGCGGCGCTGGAACCCCGACGGCACCGTCCTCATCACCGGCGGCACCGGCGCGCTCGGCGGACACCTCGCCCGGCACCTCGCCGCCTCCGGAATGCGGCACCTGCTGCTGGCCGGCCGGCGCGGTCCGGACGCGCCGGGCGCCGCCGAACTCGCCGACGAGCTGCGGGAGCTGGGCGCCGAGGTGACCGTCGCGGCCTGCGACACCGCCGACCGCGACGCCACCGCCGCGCTCCTCGCCGGCGTCCCCGCCGCGCACCCGCTGACCGCGGTCGTGCACACGGCGGGCGTCCTCGACGACGGCGTGGTGACCTCCCTGTCGGCGGAGCGGGTCTCGGACGTGCTGCGGCCCAAGGTCGACGCCGCCTGGCACCTCCATGAGCTGACCCGGGACCTGGACCTCGCCGCGTTCGTCATGTACTCGTCGGTGTCGGGTGTGATGGGCAGCGCCGGTCAGGGCAACTACGCGGCGGCCAACGTCTTCCTGGACGCCCTCGCCCAGCAGCGTGCCGCCGCCGGCCTGCCCGCCCTCTCCCTGGCCTGGGGCGCCTGGGCCCAGGACGGCGGCATGACCGGCACCCTCTCCGACATCAGTGCCCGGAGGATCGCCGCCTCGGGCGCGCCGCCCCTCACCGTCGAACAGGGCCTCGCGCTCTGGGACGCCGCCACGGTCTCCGACGAGCCGTACCTCGTGCCCCTCGGCGCCTCCGGCAGCACCCGGATGCCCGGTGAGGTGCCCCCGCTGCTGCGCAACCTGGTGCGCAGCACCCGGCGCGCGGCCGCCACCGCCGTCGGCGGTGCCCGGATCGCCGAGGACCTCACCCGCCGGCTCCTGGAGACGAGGGAGGAGGAACGCGTCCGCGTCCTGCTCAACCTGGTGCGCGGCGAGGCCGCCGCCGTGCTCGGCCACTCCTCGCCCAAGGCCGTCGAGGCCGACCGTGACTTCCACGACCTCGGCTTCGACTCGCTCACCGCGGTCGAACTGCGCAACCGCCTCACCGCCGTCACCGGCCTGCGGCTCCCGGCGACCCTCGTCTTCGACTACCCGACGCCCACCGTGCTCGCCGAACACCTGGTGGCCTCGCTGCTCGAGGAGGAGCGGGCCGCCGGCACGCCCGCGGCCACCGGCACCGTCCTGCCCGCGACGGCCGACGACCCCGTGGTCATCGTCGGCATGGCCTGCCGGATGCCCGGCGGCGTCAGCTCGCCCGAGGAACTGTGGCGGCTCGTCGTCGAGGGCCGCGAGGGCATCTCCGCCTTCCCGACCGACCGCGGCTGGGACCTGGACACCCTCATGCGCGGCGGACACGACGGCCACGGCCGCAGCGCCACCTCCGAGGGCGGATTCCTCTACGACGTCGCCGACTTCGACGCCGGCTTCTTCGGGATCTCCCCGCGCGAGGCCCTCGCCATGGACCCGCAGCAGCGCCTGCTCCTGGAGACGTCCTGGGAGGCGTTCGAACGCGCCGGCATCGACCCGGCGACCGTGCGCGGCAGCCAGACCGGTGTCTTCGTCGGCACCAGCGGCCAGGACTACACCACCCTCGTCATGAACTCCAGCGAGGACGCCGAGGGTCACGCCCCGACCGGCCTCGCCACCAGCGTCATCTCCGGCCGCCTCTCCTACACCTTCGGCCTGGAGGGCCCGGCGGTCACGATCGACACCGCCTGCTCCTCCTCCCTGGTGGCCCTGCACTGGGCGGCCCACGCGCTGCGCTCCGGCGAGTGCAGCCTCGCCCTCGCGGGCGGCGTCACCGTGATGTCGACCGCCATGGGCTACGCCGGATTCACCCGGCAGGGCGGCCTCGCCCCCGACGGCCGCTGCAAGGCCTTCGCCGACGCCGCCAACGGCACCGGCTGGTCCGAGGGCGTCGGCATGCTCGTCGTCGAGCGCCTCTCCGACGCCCGGCGCAACGGCCACCCGGTGCTCGCCGTGCTGCGCGGCTCCGCCGTCAACCAGGACGGCGCCTCCAACGGCCTGACCGCCCCCAACGGCCCGTCCCAGCAGCGCGTGATCCGCCAGGCCCTGGCGAGCGCCGGGCTCACGCCCGCCGACGTGGACGCCGTCGAGGCGCACGGCACCGGCACCACCCTCGGCGACCCGATCGAGGCACAGGCCCTGCTCGCCACCTACGGCCAGGACCGGCCCGCCGACCGGCCGCTGCTGCTCGGCTCCATCAAGTCGAACATCGGTCACGCCCAGGCCGCCGCCGGTGTCGCCGGCGTCATCAAGACCGTCATGGCGCTCCGCCACGGCCTGCTGCCCAAGTCCCTGCACATCGACGCGCCGTCGACCCACGTCGACTGGACCGAGGGCGAGGTGCGCCTGCTCACCGAGACCGTCGACTGGCCGGAGACCGGGCGTCCGCGCCGTGCCGGTGTGTCGTCCTTCGGCATCAGCGGCACCAACGCGCACACCATCATCGAGCAGGCCCCGGAGACCGAGCCCGTCACGCCGGCCGTGGAGCCCGGGCGCGTTCCCGAGGTCGTGCCGTGGCCGGTGTCGGCCAAGTCCGAGGAGGCCCTGGAAGACCAACTGGAGCGGGTCACCTCCCTCGGCCCCGACACCGCGTCCGCGCCGGACGTCGGTTTCTCGCTGGCGTCGGGGCGTTCGGTGTTCGAGCACCGCGTGGTGCTGCTCGCGGGCACGAGCCCGGAGGGCGGGGCGCCGGTCGAGGTGGCGCG
>NZ_JBIBRG010000036.1:0-5743 GCF_043076215.1 Streptomyces sp. NPDC016640 | reverse complement strand
GGCACGGTGTGCTGCCGCGGACGCTGCACGTGGACGCGCCGTCGTCGCACGTCGACTGGTCGGCGGGTGCGGTGGAGCTGCTGACCGAACCGGTGGAATGGTCGGGCGAGGGACGGCCGCGCCGTGCGGGTGTGTCGTCGTTCGGCATCAGCGGCACCAACGCGCACGTCGTCCTCGAACAGCCGGACGACCACGTCGAGGTGGAGCCCGACGCGGCACCGGAACCGGAGACCGCCTCCGGCGCGGTGCCGTGGGTCCTCTCCGGCAGGAGTGAGGCCGCGCTGCGTGCGCAGGCCGGCCGGCTGCGGGAGTTCACGGCGGGAGACGGCGCGGCGGTCCGTGGCGTGGACCTCGGGTTCTCGCTG
Organism: Streptomyces sp. NPDC016640; assembly: GCF_043076215.1. Classification (NCBI taxonomy): domain Bacteria; kingdom Bacillati; phylum Actinomycetota; class Actinomycetes; order Kitasatosporales; family Streptomycetaceae; genus Streptomyces; species Streptomyces sp. NPDC016640. Next base: position 5,378 of record NZ_JBIBRG010000036.1, on the reverse strand, counting down.
GCCACGCAGCGCTCCCTCTTCGAGCATCGTGCGGTGGTGCTGGCCGAGGACAAGCCGGCTGCCCTGGAGGCGCTCGCGGCGGGCCGTCCGGACGCGGGTGTCGTGGAAGGCCTGGCCGATGGAGGCCGCACGGCGTTCCTCTTCTCGGGTCAGGGTTCGCAGCGGCTCGGTATGGGCCGTGAACTGCACGCCCGTTTCCCGGTGTTCGCGGAGGCGTTCGACGCGGTGTGCGCGGCTCTGGACGAGCACCTGGACCGGCCGCTGCGCGACGTGCTCTGGGGCGACGACGAGGACGCGCTGAACCGGACCGCCTACGCCCAGGCCGGGCTGTTCGCCCTGGAAGTGGCGCTGTACCGCCTCCTGGACGCCTGGGGCGTACGGCCCGACTTCCTCGCCGGACACTCGATCGGTGAGGTGGCCGCCGCGCACATCGCGGGCGTCCTCTCCCTCGCGGACGCCTGCGCGTTGGTCGCCGCTCGCGGTCGTCTGATGCAGGCGCTGCCCGCCGGTGGTGCGATGGTGGCCGTCGAGGCCACGGAGGCGGAAATCCTGCCGCACCTGACCGGCGAAGTCTCGATCGCGGCCGTCAACGGCCCGACCTCCGTCGTGATCTCAGGTGCCCAGGCCGCTGTCGAGACCGTGGCGGAGGTGTTCCGGGAGCAGGGCCGTCGTACGTCCCGGCTGCGGGTGTCGCACGCCTTCCACTCCCCGCTGATGGAACCGATGCTGGACGACTTCAGCACGGTCGTCGAGGAGCTGACGTTCAGCGAGCCCCGGCTGCCCCTGATCTCCAACATAACGGGCTGTATCGCCGCTGCTGGCGAACTCAGCACCCCCGCTTACTGGGTGACCCATGTCCGTGAGGCCGTGCGCTTCGACGACGGAGTCCGTGTCCTGGCGGAGCAGGGCGTCACGCGCTTCCTGGAGCTCGGCCCGGACGGTGTGCTCAGCGGCATGGCGCGCGAGAGCGCCGGCGACGGGGCACACCTGATCCCGCTGCTGCGCAGGGACCGCGACGAGGAGACGGCGGCCCTGACCGCGCTGGCCCGGCTGCACGTGGCCGGGGCCCCGGTGGACTGGGCTGCCTTCCTCACCGGCACCGGTGTGCGGGCCCGGACCGTCGACCTGCCGACCTACGCCTTCCAGCGGCAGCGCTACTGGCCCGCCGGTGCGCTGACCCGGGCCGGGGACGTGCGGTTCGCCGGGCTCGGAGCGGCCGAACACCCGCTGCTGGGCGCGGCCGTCGAACTGGCCGGCACCGAGGGCTCGGACGGGGTGGTGTTCACGGGCCGGCTGTCGGTGCAGTCCCACCCGTGGCTGGCCGACCATGCGGTGCGGGGCTCGGTCCTGGTGCCGGGCACGGCCCTGCTGGAACTGGCCATCCGTGCCGCGGACGAGGTCGGCTGCGACACGGTCGAGGAGCTCACCCTGTCGGCCCCGCTGGTGCTGCCCGCCCAGGGCGGCACCCGGATCCAGGTACGGATCGGTACCCCCGACGCCGACGGCCGGTGCGCTCTGGGCATACACGCACGGGGTGAGGACGACGTCCAGGCCCCGTGGACCGTCCACGCCACCGGAATCCTGGCTCCCGCCGCTGCCGCGGACCACGTGCGGTCCGGCTTCGACGCGTCCGTGTGGCCCCCGAAGGACGCACGCCCGGTCGACGTGACCGACTGCTACGAGCGGCTGGCCGAAGCCGGGTTCGCCTACGGACCCGCGTTCCGCGGTCTGCGGGCCGCGTGGCGCCGGGGCGAGGAGCTGTTCGCCGATGTCGCCCTCGACGAAGCGACGGACGGCAGCGCCTTCGGTCTCCACCCGGCCCTGTTCGACGCCGCCCTGCACGCCTTCGCTCTCGACAACGACGGCCGCGGCGGAGTGCCGTTCTCCTGGGCCGGAGTGTCGCTGCACGCCTCCGGTGCCTCGGCCCTGCGGGTCCGGCTGACCCGGGACGCCGACGGCACCATGGCCCTGGAGCTGGCCGACCCGGCCGGCGATCCCGTCGCCTCGGTGGAGTCCCTCGTCGTCCGGCCCTTGGCGGCCGGACAGCTCGGCGCCGCGACCCATGACTCCCTCTACCAGGTGGACTGGGTGCCGGCGCGAGGTACGAGGACCGCCGAAGTGTCCCCCGAACCGGTGACGGTCTCGGCAGCGGCCGAACTCGAGGCGATGGAGGACGAGGTACCGGCAACGGTGCTGGCCACCGTGCCCGGCGCCGCGGACGGTGTCGTCGGCTCCGTGCACGGAGCTGCCGCCTGGGCGCTGGAGCTGGTGCGGTCGTGGCTGGCGGAGGAGCGGTGTGCCACCTCGCGGCTGGTGTTCGTGACGCGGGGTGCCACTGAGGGCGGCGATCTGGCCGGTGCCGCAGTGTGGGGTCTGGTGAGGTCGGCTGTCTCGGAGCATCCGGGGCGGTTCGGTCTGCTGGACGTCGAGCCGGGTGCGGTGCTGTCGGCCGAGCTGTTGGGTGCGGCGCTGGCGGTGGCCGAGGCCGAGGTCGCGGTGCGTGGTGCTGAGGTGCTGGTGCCTCGCCTGGCACGGATGGCGTCCGGGGCCGGTGTGGGTGATTCCGGCTGGGATGTGGCCGGGGGCACGGTGCTGGTGACGGGTGGTACGGGTGGTCTGGGTCGTGTGGTGGCCCGTCATCTGGTGGTCGGGCACGGTGTGCGGGATCTGCTGTTGGTGAGTCGTCGTGGTGCGGCTGCCGAGGGTGTCGAGGCGTTGGTCGCGGAGTTGTCCGGGTTGGGTGCCCGGGTGTCGGTGGAGGCCTGTGATGTGGCCGATGCGGATGCGGTGGCGGCTCTGGTGGGCCGGTATCCGGTGCGGGCCGTGGTGCACACGGCGGGTGTGCTGGACGACGGTGTGGTGGAGTCGCTGACGGGTGAGCGTCTGGCGGGTGTGCTGCGTCCGAAGGTGGATGCGGCCTGGCACCTGCACGAGGCGACGAAGGATCTGGACCTCACCGCTTTCGTGGTGTTCTCGTCGGTGGCGGGGACGTTCGGCAGTGCGGGTCAGTCGGCTTATGCGGCGGGCAACGCGTTCCTGGACGCTCTGGTGCGTCGTCGGCGTGTGCTGGGGTTGCCGGCGGTGTCGCTGGTGTGGGGTCCGTGGTCGCAGGACGCGGGCATGACGCAGACGCTGTCGGAGACCGACCGCCGCCGCATCACCCGCTCCGGCCTCCCCCCGGTGACGGCGGAGCAGGGCGTCGCCCTGTTCGACGCCGCGATGGCCGCTGACGCGGCGGTCGTCCTGCCCGTGCGCCTCGACTTCCCGGCGCTCCGCGCGCAGGGAGAGGTGCCGCCGCTGCTCAGCGGGCTGATCCGGACGTCCACCCGCCGTGCGGCGGCCACGGGTTCCGCCGAGACCACCGGGCTGGCCGAACGGCTGACCGTGCTCGGCGAGACCGAGCGCCGCGAGATGATGCTGGACCTGGTGCGCGGACACATCGCCCTCGTCCTCGGCCACTCGGGCGCACAGACGGTCCACCCCGACCGGGCCTTCCAGGACCTGGGCTTCGACTCCCTGACGGCGGTGGAGCTGCGGAACCGGCTGGGCAAGGCGACCGGACTGCGCCTGCCCGCCACCGTCGTCTTCGACTACCCGACCGCGGGACTCCTCGCCGATCACCTCCTCGACACCGTGCTCGGCACCGTGCGCGACGTGGCTGTGCCGGTGGGGTCGTTGCCGTCGGTGGCGGACGACCCGGTGGTGATCGTGGGGATGGCGTGCCGTTATCCGGGTGGGGTGTCCTCGCCGGAGGACCTGTGGCGGCTGGTGTCCGACGGCGTCGACGCCGTGTCGGAGTTCCCGGCCGATCGCGGCTGGGACGTCGACTCGCTGTACAACCCGGACCGGGACGTGCCCGGGACGTCGTACACGCGCTCGGGCGGTTTCCTGCACGACGCCGGGGACTTCGACCCCGAGTTCTTCGGGATGAGTCCGCGGGAGGCGGTGGCGACGGACGCGCAGCAGCGGTTGCTGCTGGAGGCGACGTGGGAGGCGATCGAGCGGGCCGGGATGGACCCGGTCTCCCTGCGGGGCAGCCAGACCGGCGTCTTCGCCGGCGTCATGTACAGCGACTACGGAAGCATCCTCGCCGACGAGCAGTACGAGGGCTACCGCGGCAACGGCAGCGCGGGCAGCATCGCGTCGGGTCGTGTGTCGTACACGTTCGGGTTCGAGGGTCCCGCGGTGACGGTGGACACGGCGTGTTCGTCGTCGCTGGTGGCGTTGCACTGGGCGGCGCAGGCGCTGCGTTCGGGTGAGTGCTCGCTCGCGGTGGCCGGTGGCGTCACCGTCATGGCCACGCCCACCGCCTTCGTCGAGTTCTCCCGTCAGGGAGCCCTGTCCGCCGACGGCCGCTGCAAGGCCTTCTCCGACACCGCTGACGGAGCCGGCTGGTCCGAGGGCGTGGGTGTGCTGGTGCTGGAGCGGTTGTCGGACGCGCGGCGCAACGGTCACCGGGTGCTGGCGGTGGTGCGGGGCAGTGCGGTGAACCAGGACGGTGCCTCGAACGGTCTGACGGCGCCGAATGGTCCGTCGCAGCAGCGGGTGATCCGGCAGGCCCTGGCCAGTGGCGGGTTGTCCGCCGGTGACGTGGACGTGGTGGAGGCGCACGGTACGGGGACGACGCTGGGCGACCCGATCGAGGCGCAGGCGCTGATCGCCACGTACGGCCAGGACCGGCCGGAGGAACGGCCGTTGTGGCTGGGGTCGGTGAAGTCGAACCTGGGTCATACGCAGGCTGCTGCGGGTGTCGCCGGTGTCATCAAGATGGTGATGGCGATGCGGCACGGTGTGCTGCCGCGGACGCTGCACGTGGACGCGCCGTCTTCGCACGTCGACTGGTCGGCGGGTGCGGTGGAGCTGCTGACCGAACCGGTGGAATGGTCGGGCGAGGGACGGCCGCGCCGTGCGGGTGTGTCGTCGTTCGGCATCAGCGGCACCAACGCGCACGTCATCCTCGAACAGCCCGCACTCGCGGGCGAAGTCGCCTCGACGGCACTCGACGCCGACGCCGACGACGCCGAGACGGCTGTTGCGGTGCCGTGGGTTCTCTCCGGTAAGAGTGAGACCGCGGTGCGCGCGCAGGCCGAGCGGCTGCGGGAGTTCGTGCAGGGCGCCCGGGTTCGTGATGTGGACCTCGGGTTCTCGCTGGCGACTCAGCGGTCCGTGTTCGAGCATCGCGCGGTGGTGCTGGCCGAGGACAAGGCGGCTGCCCTGGAGGCGTTCGCGGCGGGTCTTCCGGACGCGGGTGTCGTGGAGGGCGTGGCCGGTACGGGCCGCACGGCCTTCCTGTTCTCGGGTCAGGGTTCGCAGCGGCTCGGTATGGGTCGTGAGCTGTACGGTCGTTTCCCGGTGTTCGCGGAGGCGTTCGACGCGGT
>NZ_JBIBRG010000035.1:0-9990 GCF_043076215.1 Streptomyces sp. NPDC016640 | reverse complement strand
GGTGCCTGGCGACGTCCTACTCTCACAGGGGGAGAGCCCCCAACTACCATCGGCGCTGAGAAGCTTAACTTCCGTGTTCGGTATGGGAACGGGTGTGACCTTCTCGCTATCGCCACCAGACTATTATGTTTTTATGAGTTGTTCTCTCAAAACTAAATCCTATAGGAAGAAAAACACAAGAACCAAGTAATCTTTTTAGTTAAGTCCTCGATCTATTAGTATTTGTCAGCTCCACGTGTCACCACGCTTCCACCTCAAACCTATCAACCTGATCATCTTTCAGGGATCTTACTAGCTTACGCTATGGGAAATCTCATCTCGAGGGGGGCTTCATGCTTAGATGCTTTCAGCACTTATCCCTTCCGCACATAGCTACCCAGCTATGCCTTTGGCAAGACAACTGGTACACCAGCGGTGCGTCCATCCCGGTCCTCTCGTACTAAGGACAGCTCCTCTCAAATTTCCTACGCCCACGACGGATAGGGACCGAACTGTCTCACGACGTTCTGAACCCAGCTCGCGTACCGCTTTAATGGGCGAACAGCCCAACCCTTGGGACCGACTACAGCCCCAGGATGCGATGAGCCGACATCGAGGTGCCAAACCTCCCCGTCGATGTGGACTCTTGGGGGAGATAAGCCTGTTATCCCCGGGGTAGCTTTTATCCGTTGAGCGATGGCCCTTCCATGCGGAACCACCGGATCACTAAGCCCGACTTTCGTCCCTGCTCGACTTGTAGGTCTCGCAGTCAAGCTCCCTTGTGCCTTTACACTCTACGAATGATTTCCAACCATTCTGAGGGAACCTTTGGGCGCCTCCGTTACTTTTTAGGAGGCGACCGCCCCAGTCAAACTGCCCACCTGACACTGTCTCCCACCCCGATAAGGGGTGCGGGTTAGAATGTCAATACAGCCAGGGTAGTATCCCACCAATGCCTCCACCGAAGCTGGCGCTCCGGCTTCCAAGGCTCCTACCTATCCTGTACAAGCTGTACCAAAATTCAATATCAGGCTACAGTAAAGCTCCACGGGGTCTTTCCGTCCTGTCGCGGGTAACCTGCATCTTCACAGGTACTATAATTTCACCGAGTCTCTCGTTGAGACAGTGCCCAGATCGTTACACCTTTCGTGCGGGTCGGAACTTACCCGACAAGGAATTTCGCTACCTTAGGACCGTTATAGTTACGGCCGCCGTTTACTGGGGCTTCAATTCAGAGCTTCGCGCGAACGCTAACCCCTCCTCTTAACCTTCCAGCACCGGGCAGGTGTCAGCCCCTATACTTCGCCTTACGGCTTCGCAGAGACCTGTGTTTTTGCTAAACAGTCGCCTGGGCCTATTCACTGCGGCTCTCTCGGGCTTGCACCCAAAAGAGCACCCCTTCTCCCGAAGTTACGGGGTCATTTTGCCGAGTTCCTTAACGAGAGTTCTCTCGCTCACCTTAGGATTCTCTCCTCGCCTACCTGTGTCGGTTTGCGGTACGGGCACCTTGAATCTCGCTAGAGGCTTTTCTTGGCAGTGTGGAATCAGGAACTTCGGTACTATATTTCCCTCGCCGTCACAGCTCCGCCTTCACGGTAATGGGATTTGCCTCATTACCAGCCTAACTGCTTGGACGTGCTAATCCAACAGCACGCTTACCCTATCCTCCTGCGTCCCCCCATCGCTCAAACGATTCATAAGGTGGTACAGGAATATCAACCTGTTGTCCATCGCCTACGCTCTTCAGCCTCGGCTTAGGTCCCGACTAACCCTGAGTGGACGAGCCTTCCTCAGGAAACCTTAGGCATTCGGTGGATGAGATTCTCACTCATCTTTCGCTACTCATACCGGCATTCTCACTTCTAAGCGCTCCACCAGTCCTTACGGTCTAGCTTCAACGCCCTTAGAACGCTCTCCTACCACTGACATCATAGATGTCAATCCACAGCTTCGGTGATACGTTTAGCCCCGGTACATTTTCGGCGCAGAGTCACTCGACCAGTGAGCTATTACGCACTCTTTAAATGGTGGCTGCTTCTAAGCCAACATCCTGGTTGTCTAAGCAACTCCACATCCTTTTCCACTTAACGTATACTTTGGGACCTTAGCTGGTGGTCTGGGCTGTTTCCCTCTTGACTACGGATCTTATCACTCGCAGTCTGACTCCCAAGGATAAGTATTTGGCATTCGGAGTTTGTCTGAATTCGGTAACCCGATGGGGGCCCCTAGTCCAAACAGTGCTCTACCTCCAATACTCTTACCTTGAGGCTAGCCCTAAAGCTATTTCGGAGAGAACCAGCTATCTCCAAGTTCGATTGGAATTTCTCCGCTACCCACACCTCATCCCCGCACTTTTCAACGTGCGTGGGTTCGGGCCTCCATCCAGTGTTACCTGGACTTCACCCTGGACATGGGTAGATCACCTGGTTTCGGGTCTACGACCACATACTCTATCGCCCTATTCAGACTCGCTTTCGCTGCGGCTCCGTCTCTTCAACTTAACCTTGCATGTAATCGTAACTCGCCGGTTCATTCTACAAAAGGCACGCTATCACCCATTAATGGGCTCTAACTACTTGTAGGCACACGGTTTCAGGATCTATTTCACTCCCCTTCCGGGGTGCTTTTCACCTTTCCCTCACGGTACTGGTTCACTATCGGTCACTAGGGAGTATTTAGCCTTGGGAGATGGTCCTCCCTGCTTCCGACGGGATTTCTCGTGTCCCGCCGTACTCAGGATCCACTCAGGAGGGAACGAAGTTTCGACTACAGGGTTTTTACCTTCTGTGACTGGCCTTTCCAGACCTATTCATCTACCCCGTTCCTTTGTAACTCCATGTAGAGTGTCCTACAACCCCAAGAGGCAAGCCTCTTGGTTTGGGCTAATCCCGTTTCGCTCGCCGCTACTAAGGGAATCGCGTTTGCTTTCTCTTCCTCCGGGTACTTAGATGTTTCAGTTCCCCGGGTCTGCCTTCAGTTACTCTATGTATTCAAGTAACGATACTATCCCATTACGGATAGTGGGTTTCCCCATTCGGAAATCTCCGGATCAAAGCTTACTTACAGCTCCCCGAAGCATATCGGTGTTAGTCCCGTCCTTCATCGGCTCCTAGTGCCAAGGCATCCACCGTGCGCCCTTTCTAACTTAACTTGATTTGGCTAAAGATGTTACTCTTTACCCTAATTCTTCTATTTACATAGAGAATCTAAGATGGCGATTACTCGGTTTTATCTTGGTTTTTCTTCTATATGATTTAGTTTTCAAAGAACAATTTTATATCATGAGGAATTGCTCCCTCAAAACTGAACAACAAACTATCAACAATCTATGAATGGAATAAATCCATTTTTCCTTAGAAAGGAGGTGATCCAGCCGCACCTTCCGATACGGCTACCTTGTTACGACTTCACCCCAATCATCTATCCCACCTTAGGCGGCTGGCTCCCAGAAGGGTTACCCCACCGACTTCGGGTGTTACAAACTCTCGTGGTGTGACGGGCGGTGTGTACAAGGCCCGGGAACGTATTCACCGCGGCATGCTGATCCGCGATTACTAGCGATTCCAGCTTCATGTAGGCGAGTTGCAGCCTACAATCCGAACTGAGAATGGTTTTATGGGATTGGCTCGACCTCGCGGTTTTGCTGCCCTTTGTACCATCCATTGTAGCACGTGTGTAGCCCAGGTCATAAGGGGCATGATGATTTGACGTCATCCCCACCTTCCTCCGGTTTGTCACCGGCAGTCACCTTAGAGTGCCCAACTAAATGCTGGCAACTAAGATCAAGGGTTGCGCTCGTTGCGGGACTTAACCCAACATCTCACGACACGAGCTGACGACAACCATGCACCACCTGTCATCCTGTCCCCCGAAGGGGAACGTCCTATCTCTAGGATTGTCAGGAGATGTCAAGACCTGGTAAGGTTCTTCGCGTTGCTTCGAATTAAACCACATGCTCCACCGCTTGTGCGGGCCCCCGTCAATTCCTTTGAGTTTCAGCCTTGCGGCCGTACTCCCCAGGCGGAGTGCTTAATGCGTTTGCTGCAGCACTAAAGGGCGGAAACCCTCTAACACTTAGCACTCATCGTTTACGGCGTGGACTACCAGGGTATCTAATCCTGTTTGCTCCCCACGCTTTCGCGCCTCAGCGTCAGTTACAGACCAAAGAGTCGCCTTCGCCACTGGTGTTCCTCCACATCTCTACGCATTTCACCGCTACACGTGGAATTCCACTCTTCTCTTCTGCACTCAAGTCCCCCAGTTTCCAATGACCCTCCACGGTTGAGCCGTGGGCTTTCACATCAGACTTAAAGGACCGCCTGCGCGCGCTTTACGCCCAATAATTCCGGACAACGCTTGCCACCTACGTATTACCGCGGCTGCTGGCACGTAGTTAGCCGTGGCTTTCTGGTTAGGTACCGTCAAGGTACGAGCAGTTACTCTCGTACTTGTTCTTCCCTAACAACAGAGTTTTACGATCCGAAAACCTTCATCACTCACGCGGCGTTGCTCCGTCAGACTTTCGTCCATTGCGGAAGATTCCCTACTGCTGCCTCCCGTAGGAGTCTGGGCCGTGTCTCAGTCCCAGTGTGGCCGATCACCCTCTCAGGTCGGCTACGCATCGTCGCCTTGGTGAGCCGTTACCTCACCAACTAGCTAATGCGCCGCGGGCCCATCTGTAAGTGACAGCGTAAACCGTCTTTCAGCTTTCCTACATGAGTAGGAAAGGATTATCCGGTATTAGCTCCGGTTTCCCGAAGTTATCCCAGTCTTACAGGCAGGTTGCCCACGTGTTACTCACCCGTCCGCCGCTAACTTAAAAAGCAAGCTTTTTAAGTCCGCTCGACTTGCATGTATTAGGCACGCCGCCAGCGTTCGTCCTGAGCCAGGATCAAACTCTCCGATAAAGAGTAAGATTAGCTCATTGCTAAACTCTAGCTTTTGTTACTTGTTTTGTTTCTATAACGAAAGTTATAAAAACGATTATTGTTGACGTTTGTTTGTTCAGTTTTCAAAGAGCAATTTAATGTTGCTGTTAGGAGCAACTTTTATATAATAACACAGCATTTCACCGTGGTCAACTTCTACGAACAAACTTTTTTAAAAAAAGAAAGAATGTTTTTTTCGAATTAGCGACATCTACTAATATACCATTCGCATTCGTGGAAGTCAACTTCTTTTTAGAGGTTTCTACTAGTTGAAATGTTTTTCTATTCTACATAATAAACTCTCTTACAGCAATAGATAGTTCAACGTTAATAATTCCGATAAAAAAGAACAAGAACCAATATGGTTTTTGTTCTTTTAATTTAATATCATTTTTCCCCTGCGATCATTTAGTTCCTGCATTATTGCTTCTTTCTTTGAATTCCATAAATCTAAAGCATCATCTTCATTCATGTATTTACTAAAAGTTTTTAAAGCTTCCGGTTTCATCATCCAGTCTGTTAAAAATTCTACTCTTTTGATTTTACGTTTTGGTATATGACTGTTAACAAAATCTTGAATGGCATCATCTGAAGGATTTATCTCAATAATGTTTTTATCTATCTCATTCTTTAATTTGTACGTGATAAACCCTATTGGATTTTCTATTTTATGATCATCTCTAATTGACTCCATCACTTGAATTACATTTCTTTTCCCATAATTCAACCAACTTTGTATAGTTTTATTCGGAACTTTAACTCCTAAATCACTCGCCAAACTTTTAATATCTTTAATATCGTCTTTAGAAACAACAAAAAGATCATTTTCAAGTTCTTCTGTATCTAACACTGCATTTTGACTGGAATGAGATATCGGAATAGGTAAAGGTTGAATAATAGAATCTTTGGTTTTTATAAAGAATTTAATTTCTTTAACTGCCCTTCCTTGTTTTATCTCTTGAAATTCAAATGTGATATCTGATTTTTTATTTATCTGTTTTTGAGAAGGGAGTATTACACGCTGTTTAAAGTTTCCGTAAGCAGGATATATACTTGTTGCGCCCAACTTATGTCTTAGGTCCTCCATAGTGAGGGTTCTTTCTTGTAGACGTTCATATTGCTTAAGCAGTTCATATATCCTTATAGAATAATGCCCCTTTAGTTTACTTACGTTTTTTAAATGATACGATGTAAATTCCTTTTTCAACTCTAATAAATAAGGGGTAAGAAACTTATGTAGTGTAAGCTCGATTGTCCCCTTTTTATAGTTATAATCAGCTTGGGATAACCATTGAACTTGTACTAATCTTTCTTCGAATCTTATTTCATAAATTTTAGCTAACATATTCCTCGTAATTTCTTCTAGTTCCTTATACCTTGTATTACTGTTTCCGCCAATCAATTTTATGAAATCTTTGATTGTGAAAGTGTAAGATTGAAATTCCTTATCATTTGGTTGAACTAAACTAATAAGGGTTAAGATGATTTTTTGTTCTATCTCGTTTAATTTATATGCTGCTTCAATAAGCTGATTTGATTTCGTAATTAAGTTGTCTGCACTTATCTTGGATCCCATATTAAAACTCCTTTTTATTGATCATTCTAAAATATAACAAAAAACACAAATGAGAGTCTACTTGTGTTATATTTCAGAAAATTTAAAACACACACTCGATAAACGAAGTTTTTATTTTTTTAAAATATTCTTAATTACCAAAATAATAAAAAAACAAGTTTTTACAAATCTCTCTTGTTTTGATTGTTTTATCAATTATTTGTTTTAATTGTTTTAATTGTTTTAATTGTTTTAGGAGGTAAAAAACCCTTATGTATCAAGGGTTTGAGGGACCTAACTATAACAAAAACTGAGTGAACTATAACAAAAACTGAGTGAACTATAACAAAAACTGAGTGAACTATAACAAAAACTGAGTCACAACTATAACAAAAACTGAGTGAACTATAACAAAAACTGAGTGAACTATAACAAAAACTGAGTGAACTATAACACCTAATTTTTAGGTGTTATAGTTCACTTTTTTAGAGGATTTTCAATTAATTTCCTAGAAAGTATAAAAAAAGAAAGAAAAGAAGAAAGGAAGAAAGGAAGAAAAGAACGTTGGAAGAAGGAGGGATCATTTTTGGCGATTACAATTACTATGGGGATACAAAAAGGTGGTTGTGGAAAATCAACTACTGCAGGCATACTATCATATTTACTAAGTAGAGATGGTTATAAGGTGTTGGCAATCGATCTGGATTCTCAAGGGAACTTAACAGAACTATTATCTAATCAACCTTCCAATGAATTCATTGGAAAATCAGTACTAGAAGCTATGCAGAAACAAGATGTAAAAAAGTATATTCTACCTATAGAGAAAAATTTAGATTTGTTGCCTGCTACAAATTTTTTAGCTACATTCCCCAGGTGGATATATACCGGAAAGACTTATAAAGGCGATACAATTCCTTTTAAAGGAACTCCTAGTTTAATTCTAGATAAAAGTTTAGATGGAATCAGAAATGAGTATGATTTCATTATTATTGATACGCCACCTTCTTTATCAGAACAAACAACTAATGCCCTATGTGCTAGTGAGTATGTAGTGGTATTATTCGAGTGCTCTAACTGGTGCTATTCAGCAATACCTAACTTTATGGAGTCTGTCACAAGTGCTAAAAATCATGGTAATAGAAATACTGAAGTAATAGGGATTCTAAGAACATTGAATGACTTAAGAAGAAGTGATGCTAAGGCCTTTAATGAAATGATCACAGAGGATTACCCTGATGAAGTTTTTAAAACGGTTATTACTAGAAGAGCTCCTATTGGTCGTTTAGCCTTATATGGGTTTAATAAAAACTCAGAATTAAAGCAGGCTTTACTACAATATGAAGAATTTTATAAGGAGTTGATTAAACGTGTCCAAAGTAAACGATATAAAAAATATGAAACGTCTTCAGAAACAGATTACTCCTTCCCAGGCTCTCGCTGAAGAGATTAGTGAGGAAAAAGCTTCTACACTACAACTGATAAGAAAACGAGTCTCATTCGATTTACGAACAGACTTACATAAAGAGTTAAAAATGCAATCTTTATTACAAGAAAAAAACATCTATATATTAATTGAAGAAGCATTAGAGGACTATTTAAATAATATCGGTAAATAATTTGATGCATCCAAACTTGGGTACGTAAAATTATTTTTAATAGTAGTTAACATAATGCGTCTTATCCCAAGCAGCACCCCAAACAAAAGACGGAATCCGGCCATATTCGGGCAAATTCTGTCTTTTTCCCTTCGGGAAATAATCAAAAATGAAGACTATAATTCAAAAACACTATCTCTTTATTTCTTCTATTTCCTCCTGGATCCTATTCCATTATCTATTTGACATTCCAAACATTTTTGAAGCATGGACAATGCTTATAATGCTGTATGGAGTATCTATATGTCTATTTTCTTTGCTTATCTATCCTTTTAAAAAAAGAGCATAAGGAAACCTGATATCACCTTCTGATAAAAGGTGATGAATAGTCGGTGCCTATTAGGTTTCAAGGAGTTTAAATTGATATCACTTTTTGGCTCGGGAGATATAGTGTAGATATACCGTAATATCTCTAGAGATATAGTTGTATTCCAAAATTTTCATTGGATTTTTCCTGTCTTTGCACAAACAACGCTAAAAGATTTTTTTCTTTTAGCGTTGTTTCGAGTTGTGATATGGATACATTAGAACGATATATTTGCGCTTTATTGTCCAATTCTTTTCATCCTTTTTAAAAAGAAATATCTAATATCAGTTTTAAAATATAAAAAACGAATAGAATTTCCATTGTCGAACGTCTTTAGGCTTTTATATTCGATCTATAATACTGTCCTTTTTCTAAAAACGAACTTAACTAAGGGAAGTACCTAAAATCAGCTAAAATAGCCCCTGAAACGTTCTAAATCTGAATTCACTTTAAGCTTACCCATCGGTTGATGTTAACTTTAAAAAGACAATTAAATACTAAACAACCTATCCTAGTGTATCGTTAATAAAAGTTTTTTGTATTGCTTCTTCTAGTTCGAATTGTTCCATCCTGGATTTTGCATATCTTTTAGTAACATTTATATCTTTATGTCCAGCAAGTTTCGAGACAACTTCTAAGCCTATTCCTTTATCTATAAGCTTTTGACAAAAAGTATGTCTTAATTTATGCGGATGAACATTATACTTTTTCAACATATATTGAATCGATCTTTCTGTTAATCGTTCATTAGATTTTGAAGTAAATAAAGCATCCTCACTATAAAAAGAGTCACAGTATTTAAGAAGATATTTCTTAGCTTCTTCCGATAATGGAATATACCTTTCTTCACCAGTTAACCCATTTCTAACGGTTAATTGCCTTTTTCTAATATCAATATTCGACTTATTTAGAGAACATAATTCCGAAACTCTAATACCTGTATGAAGTAATAAGTAAACAATAGCTATATTTCTTTCGTGACCATCATTTTTCACTTCTTGAAGTAATTGATTGTATTCATAAGGAGTTAGTATTTCCAATTCTCCCTTTTTTTCTATAGGCATAACTTTAATATCTAAAGTTATTTCTGGACGTTTCAAGAACTTAGCAAACGTTCTAATAGAGCCAAGTATTTTATCGATAGTTATTGGACTTTTGCGCTGTTGCTCTAAAAAAGAGAGATAATCTTGAACATCTTTTTGAGATATATTCTCTAAATAAGTAGGATATTTGTAGAGCCAGTCTTGAAATTTTTTCATTTCACGTTGATAAGTAGTGACTGTATTAACAGATTTCCCTTCTGTTTCAAGCCAGTCTGCAAATTGACTAATAACATTAGATTTTTGCACTTTATCACCCCTAAATCCAGACTTGGTACTTACTTAATATCTTAATTCATAAGAGGAAAGAAGTAAACTTCCACGATAAAATCAAAAAAAAGGATAGTAGTCTAATGACTACTATCCTTTTCGGTGCCTGGCGACGTCCTACTCTCACAGGGGGAGAGCCCCCAACTACCATCGGCGCTGAGAAGCTTAACTTCCGTGTTCGGTATGGGAACGGGTG
>NZ_JBIBRG010000034.1:0-11203 GCF_043076215.1 Streptomyces sp. NPDC016640 | reverse complement strand
ACCGCGTCGAACGCCTCCGCGAACACCGGGAAACGACCGTACAGCTCACGACCCATACCGAGCCGCTGCGAACCCTGACCCGAGAACAGGAAGGCGGTCGAGCCGCCCTGGGCGGTGCCTTCCAGGACGGCGGGGTGGGGTTCGGCGGCGGCGAGGGCGGTGAGGGCCCGGGCGGTGGTGTCGGGGTCGGTGGCGAGGACCACCGCGCGGTGCGTGAGCGGGGCGCGGCTGGCCGCCAGGGACAGGGCGATGTCGGCGTACCGGGGGCGGGCGGCCGAGGCGTTGACGTGGGCGAGGAGACGTTCGGCCTGGGCGCGCAGTGCGGCCTCGGAGCGGGCGGACAGCAGCCACGGGGTCACGGCGGGGTCGACGGCCGGGGCCTGCGTACCGGTGTCGTCGGACGCCTCCGCCTCCTCGAGGAGGGGGGCCTGTTCCAGCAGGACGTGGGCGTTGGTGCCGCTGATGCCGAAGGCGGAGACACCCGCGCGGCGGGGGTGGTCGGCGGTGGGCCAGGGGGTGGCCTCGGTGAGGAGTTCGACGGCGCCGGAGGTCCAGTCGACGTGGGAGGTGGGCGTGTCGACGTGCAGGATCGCGGGCAGCACACCGTGGCGCATGGCCATGACCATCTTGATGACGCCCGCGACACCGGCCGCCGCCTGGGCGTGGCCGATGTTCGACTTGACCGCGCCGAGGCGCAGCGGCCGGTCGGCGGGCCGGTTCCGGCCGTAGGTGGCGAGGAGGGCCTGGGCCTCGATGGGGTCGCCGAGGGTGGTGCCGGTGCCGTGGGCCTCGACGGCGTCGACCTGGTCGGGGGTGAGGCGGGCGTCGGCGAGGGCGGACTCGATGACACGGCGCTGGGAGGGGCCGTTGGGGGCGGTGAGGCGGCTGCTGGCGCCGTCCTGGTTGACGGCGGTGCCGCGGATGACGGCGAGGACCTGGTGGCCGTTGCGGCGGGCGTCGGAGAGACGCTCGACGAGGAGGACGCCGACGCCCTCGCCCCAGGCGGTGCCGTCGGCCGCCTCGGCGAAGGGCTTGCAGCGGCCGTCGGGGGCGAGGCCGCGCTGGCGGGAGAACTCGGTGAAGAGTTCGGTGGTCGGCATCATGGCGACGCCGCCGGCCAGGGCGAGGGAGCACTCGCCGGCGCGCAGGGCGCGGGTGGCGAGGTGGAGGGCGACGAGGGAGGAGGAGCAGGCGGTGTCGACGGTGACGGCCGGGCCCTCCAGGCCGAGGGTGTAGGAGATGCGGCCGGACAGGACGCTCATGGCGCCGCCGGTGAGGTTGTGGCCCTCGGTCTCCTCGGTGGTGCGGGCGAGGGAGCCGTAGTTGGTGTCGGCGCCGCCGACGAAGACGCCGGTGTCGGTGTTGCGGAGGGAGGCAGGGCTGATGCGGGCGCGTTCGACGGCCTCCCAGGCGGTTTCCAGCAGGAGCCGCTGCTGGGGGTCCATGGCGAGGGCTTCACGGGGGGCGATGCCGAAGAGGTCGGCGTCGAAGTCGGCGGCGCCGTCGAGGAAGCCGCCCTCGCGGACGTAGCTCTTGCCGGGGGTGCCCGGGTCGGGGTCGTAGAGGGAGTCGAGGTCCCAGCCGCGGTCCCCGGGCAGCGGGCCGACGGCGTCGGTGCCGTCGGCGACGAGCCGCCAGAGGTCCTCCGGGGAGCGGACGCCGCCGGGGAAGCGGCAGGCCATGCCGATGACGGCGATCGGCTCGCTCTGGCCGGCCTCGACAGACTCCAGCCGCTGACGGGTGCGACGCAGGTCTGCGGTGACCTTCTTGAGGTAGTCGCGGAGCTTGTCTTCGGAGCTTGCCATGGGGGTGGGATCCTCTGGTTCTGGAAGGACGCGGTGCCGGGCCGGGGTGTCAGGCGAGGCCGAGTTCGTTGTCGATCAGGTCGAACATCTCGTCGTCCGTGGTGGTGTCGAGGTCGGTGTCGTCGCGCTCGTCGGTGGTCTCCGTGGTGGCGTCGAGCTTCCACTGGAGGGCCTGGAGGCGCTTGGCCAGGCGGGCCCGGTCCTGGTCGTCGAGCTCGGTGCCGCTCACGGCGGCCTCGAGGTCGGCGAGTTCGGCGAAGACGGGCTGGTCCGCGTCGCCGGATCCGGTGCCGCCGGTGCCGAGTTCGTCCCGCAGGTGGCGGACGAGGGCGGCCGGGTCGGGGTGGTCGAAGATGAGGGTGGTGGGCAGGGTCAGGCCCGTCTCCGCGTTGAGGCGGTTGCGGAGTTCGACCGCGGTCAGGGAGGACATGCCGAGGTCGAGGAAGCCGCGTCCGGAGTCCAGCGCCTCGGCGGAGGCGTGGCCGAGGACGGCGGCGACGTGGCCGAGGACCGTGCGGTGCAGCAGGGCCTGCTGCTGGGGGCCGCCGAGCGCGGCGAGCCTGCGGCGGAAGTCCTGCGGTCCGCCCGTGGTCCCGGTGTCGGCGGCGCGGCGGGCGGCCGGCCGGGCGAGGGCCCGCAGCAGCGGGGGCACCTGGTCGGCGCGCAGGGCGCGCGGGTCGAGCCGTACGGGGACCAGGTGGGCGGTGTCCAGGGCGGTGGCCGCGTCGAGCAGGCCGAGGCCCTGGTCGGCGGTGAGGGGGCGGATCCCGGCCCGGTCCAGTCGGGCGAGGTCGGCTCCGTCGAGGGCGCCGGTGAGGTCGCTGCGGTCCTCCCAGAAGCCCCAGGCGAGGGAGACGGCGGTGAGGCCGCGGGCGCGCCGGTGCTGGGCGAGGGCGTCGAGGAAGGCGTTGGCGGCGGCGTAGTTGGCCTGGCCGGGGCCGCCCGCGAGGCCCGCGTAGGAGGAGAACAGCACGAACGCGGAGAGCTTGGTGTCGCGGGTGAGTTCGTGCAGGTTCCACGCGGCGTCGGCCTTGGGTCGCAGGACGTGGTCGAGGCGTTCGGGGGTGAGGGTGTCGAGGAGGCCGTCGTCGAGGACGCCGGCCGCGTGCACCACGGCGGTCAGGGGGTGGCCGGCGGGTACGGCGGCGAGGGTCGCGGCGAGCTGGTCGCGGTCGGCGGCGTCGCAGGCGACGACGGAGACCTCGGCGCCGAGGGCGGTGAGTTCCTCGCGCAGGGCGGTGGCGCCGGGGGCGTCGGGGCCGCGGCGGCCGGTGAGCAGCAGGTGGCGTACGCCGTGCCGGGTGACGAGGTGCCGGGCGACGAGGGCGCCGAGGACGCCGGTGCCGCCGGTGACGAGGACGGTGCCGGTGGCCGTGTCGTCGCCCCAGGGGGTGGCGTCCGCGGGTGTGGTGCTGTCGCGGTCGGTGCGCACCAGGCGGGGCACGGTGACGGTGCCGGAGCGTACGGCGAACTGGTGCTCGCCGGTGCGGCCGGCGGCGGCGACGGCGGCGACGAGGGCGGTGGCCGACGGGTCGGTGTGATCGTCGTGGTCGCCGCCCGCGCCGTCGGTGGGCACGTCCCCGGTGGCCGGGTCGAGGTCGGCGAGGAGGAAACGGCCCGGGTGTTCGGTCTGGGCGGAGCGCAGCAGGCCCCAGACGGTGGCGTCGGCGAGGGCCGGGACGCTGTCGTCCGGTCCGGTGGCGAGGGCGCCCTCGGTCACCACGAGGAGCCGGGTGGCCGTGTGGCGCGGGTCGCTCAGCCAGGTGGTGGCCAGGCGCAGTGCCCGGTGGGCGGAGGTGTGGGCGGCGGCCGCGGTGTCCTGGGCGGCCGTGCCGGTGGTGCCGGTGGTGCCGTTGTCGTGGGTGTGGGGGACGACGACCACGGCCGGCTGTTCGCCGTCACCGCGGTCGAGGGCGGCGGTGAGGTCGTCGAGGGTGGTGTGGACGTGGACGGTGGCGCCGGCGCGTTCGAGCGCGGCGGTGAGGCGTCCGGGGTTCCCGATGACCGCCCAGGGGCCGGTGAGGTCCGCGGGGTCGGTGTCGCCGGTCCACGGGGTCCACTCGACGCGGTGCAGGGCGTCGGGGGCGGTGGCGGCCGGGAGCCGGTCGGGGGTGGCCGGGCGGGTGGCGGCGGTGGCGGTGAGGACGGGGGCTCCGGTGCCGTCGTGGGCGTGCACCGTCCAGGTGCCGCCGTCGTCGGTCAGCCGCAGGCGCAGCCGGGTGGCGCCGGTGGCGTACGTGGTGACGTCCTGCCAGCGCTGCGGCAGCGCGGGCGCGGTGGCGTGCTCGGGGGTGGCGGCCAGGGCGAGGGCCGTCTGGAGCAGCGCCGGGTGGAGGCGGAACCGGCCGGCGTCGGCGCGGGCGTCCTCGGGGAGTTCCACGTCGGCGAGGAGCTCGGTGCCGTGCCACCACACCGCGCGCAGGGTGCGGAAGCCGGCGCCGGTGTCCAGGCCGCTGCCGTCGAGGCGGTCGTGGGCCCGGCCGGGGTCGGCGGGGCGGGCGCCGGCGGGCGGCCAGGTGTCCGGTCCTGCCGGGGCGGGCACCGGGTCGCCGGCGGTGAGGGTGCCGGTGGCGTTCAGGGTCCAGGGCACGTCGGTGCCGTCCGCGTCGGGGACGCGGGAGTGGACGGTGAGCGCGCGCCGGTCCGGGCCGGCACCGGTGTCCTCGGGGGCGGAGACGGTGATCTGGAGGTCGACGCGGCCGCGTTCGGGGACGGCGATCGGGGTGTGCTCGTCGAGGGTGGTGACGAGCGGGCAGCCGGTCTCGTCACCGGCCCGTACCGCCCAGTCGAGCAGGGCGGTGCCGGGGACGACGGCGGTGCCGTGCACGCGGTGGCCGTCCAGCCAGGGCTGTGCGGTCAGCGACAGGCCGCCGCCGAGGACGGCGCCGCCGTCGGCGAGCCGTACGACCGTGTCGATCCCGGTGGGGTCGGCCTGGGCGCCGGTGGCCTCCAGCCAGTACCGCTCGCGCTGGAAGGCGTAGGTGGGCAGGTCCACGGGGCGGCCGTGGGCGACGGCGGGCCGCCAGTCGACGGGGACGCCGGCGACGTGGGCGGCGGCCAGCGCGGTCAGCACCCGGTCGGTGCCGCCGTCGTCGCGGCGCAGCGAGCCGAGGGCGACCGCGTCGGCGCCCGCCGCGGTGACGGTGTCCTCGATGCCGACGGTGAGCACCGGGTGGGGGCTGCACTCGACGAACACGTCGTGGCCCTGGTCGAGGAGGGCGCGCAGGGACTCCTCCAGGCGGACGGTGCCGCGCAGGTTGCGGTGCCAGTAGGGGGCGTCCAGGGCGGTGCCGGGCAGCCAGTCGGCGGTGACGGTGGAGAAGAACGGGATGTCGCCGTCGCGGGGTTCGATGCCGGCCAGGGCGGCGGGCAGGGTCTCGGCGAGCCGGTCGACGTACGCGGAGTGGGAGGCGTAGTCGACGGGGATGCGTCGGGCGCGCACGCCCCGCTCCGCGCAGCCGGCGAGGAGGGTGTCGAGGCCGTCGGTGTCGCCGGAGACCACCACGGAGGAGGGTCCGTTGACGGCGGCGACCGAGACGCCGGGCAGGTCGGCGACGAGCGCGGCGACCTCGTCGTGCGGGGCGGTGACGGCCACCATGCCGCCGTGGCCGGAGAGTTCGCGGGCAATGGCGAGGCTGCGCACGGCGACGATCCGCGCGGCGTCGTCGAGGGACAGGGCGCCGCTGACGGCTGCGGCGGCGATCTCGCCCTGGGAGTGGCCGAGGACGGCGGCGGGCTTGAGGCCGTGGGCGCGCCACACCTCGGCGAGCGCGACCATCACCGCCCACAGCGCGGGCTGGGCGACGTCGACCCGGTCCAGGGAGGGCGCGCCTTCGGTGCCGCGCAGTACGTCGGTGAGGGTCCAGTCGACGTGCGGGGCGAGGGCGTCGGCGCAGGCGGCGATCCGCTCGGCGAACACCGGGGAGGTGTCGAGGAGTCCGGCGCCCATGCCGGCCCACTGGGAGCCCTGGCCGGGGAAGACGAGGACGGCCCTGCGGTCACGGCCGGCGCCCCGGCCGCCGCTGGTCACGGCGGGCGAGGGGACGCCGTCGGCGAGGGCGGCCAGGCCGGCGCGGAAGTCGCCCGTGGTGGTGGCGACGACGACGGCGCGCCGCTCCAGGGTGGCCCGGCGGGTCACGAGGGACAGGGCGATGTCGGCGGGTGCGAGGCCCGGGTGCGCGTCGAGGTGGGCGAGGAGGGCGCGGGCCTGGCCGCGCAGGGCGGCGTCGCTGCGGGCGGACAGGATCCAGGGCAGCGGGCGGTCGGCGCGGGTCTCCCGCGCGTCGTCGCCTCCGGTGTCCGCCTCGCCGGTGGACTCCGGTTCGGCCGGGGCCTGTTCGAGGATGACGTGGGCGTTGGTGCCGCTGATGCCGAAGGAGGAGACGGCGGCGCGCAGCGGCCGGGGGGTGGCCGGTTCGGGCCACTCGGTGGCCTCGGCGAGGACGCTGACGGCGCCGGCGGACCAGTCGACGTGCGGGGTGGGCGCGTCGACGTGCAGGCTCTTGGGCAGCAGGCCGTGCCGCAGGGCGAGGACCATCTTCATGACGCCGGCCACGCCCGCGGCGGCCTGGGTGTGCCCGATGTTCGACTTGACGGAGCCGAGCAGCAGCGGCCGCCCGGGGTCGCGGTCCTGGCCGTAGGTGGCCAGGAGCGCCTGTGCCTCGATGGGGTCGCCGAGGCGGGTGCCGGTGCCGTGCGCCTCGACGGCGTCGACCTCGGCGGCGGCGACGCCGGCGTCGGCCAGGGCCTGGCGGATGACGCGCTGCTGGGCGGGCCCGTTGGGGGCGGTCAGGCCGTTGGAGGCGCCGTCCTGGTTGATGGCGGAGCCGCGGACGAGGGCGAGGACCTGGTGGCCGTTGCGGCGGGCGTCGGAGAGACGCTCGACGAGGATCAGGCCGACGCCCTCGGAGAAGCCGGTGCCGTCGGCGGCGGCGGCGAACGGCTTGCAGCGGCCGTCGGCGGCCAGGCCGCGCTGGCGGGAGAAGTCGACGATGATCTCCGGCGAGGACATCACGGTGACGCCGCCGGCCAGGGCCATGGTGCACTCGCCGCGGCGCAGCGCCTGGAGCGCCATGTGCAGGGCGACGAGGGAGGAGGAGCAGGCGGTGTCGACGGTGACGGCCGGGCCCTCCAGGCCGAGGGTGTAGGCGACGCGGCCGGAGACGATGCTGTTGGCGTTGCCGTTGTTGACGTAGCCGGCGATCTCGTCGGGGACGTGGGTGACGCGCTTGAGGTAGTCGCTGGAGGAGAGGCCGGCGAAGACGCCGGTGCGGCTGCCGCGCACCGACCGGGGGTCGATGCCGGCGCGTTCGAACGTCTCCCAGGCAGTCTCCAGCAGGAGCCGCTGCTGCGGGTCCATGGCGAGGGCCTCGCGCGGGGAGATGCCGAAGAAGTCGGCGTCGAAGTCGGCGGCGTCGTGCAGGAAGCCGCCCTCGCGGGTGCGGGAGGTGACCTGGTCGCCGGGCAGGGCGTCGTAGAGGCCGTCGAGGTCCCAGCCGCGGTCGCCGGGGAACTCGGCGATGGCGTCGGCGCCGTCGGCGAGGAGCCGCCACAGGTCCTCCGGGGAGCGCACCCCGCCGGGGAGGCGGCAGGCCATGCCGACGATCGCGAACGGCTCGTCCCCTCCGGCGGCGGCCGGGAGGGGTGCCGGGACGGCGGGCGCGGTCGCGGGGGTGCTGCCGGAGAGTTCACCGTCGAGGTGGGCGGCGAGTTCGGCGAGGGTCGGGTGGTCGAAGACGAGGGTGGCGGGCAGCCGCAGCGCGGTGGCGGCGTTGAGCCGGTTGCGCAGTTCGACGGCGGTCAGCGAGTCGAAGCCGAGGTCGCGGAAGGCGCGGCCGCCGTGCAGCTGGTCGGGGTCGGTGTGGCCGAGGACGGCGGCGGCGTGGGTGGCGACGAGGTCGCGCAGGAGGGTGAGCCGGTCGTCGGCGGACAGGCCGGCCAGGCGCAGCCGCAGTCCGTCGGTGCCGCCGGCGGCGCCCGCCCGGGCGGTGCGGCGGACCGGGCCCCGGTACAGGGCGCGCAGCAGGTGCGGGATCTCGCCGTCGCCGGTGCGCAGCCGTCCGGTGTCGAGGCGGACGGGGACCAGGTGCGGGCGCTGTTCGGCGAGCGCGGCGTCGAACAGGGCCATGCCGTCGGCCGCGGACAGCGGCAGGACGCCGGAGCGGCGGACGCGGGCGAGGTCGGTGTCGTCGAGGTGGCCGGTCATGGCGCTGGCGTCGGCCCACAGGCCCCAGGACAGGGAGGTGGTGGGCAGGCCGTCGGCACGGCGGCGGTGGGCGAGGGCGTCGAGGTAGGTGTTGGCGGCGGCGTAGTTGGCCTGTCCGGCGTTGCCGAAGACTCCGGCGCCGGCGGAGAAGAGCACCAGGTCCGCGAGGTCGAGGTCGCGGGTGAGGCGGTGCAGGTGGCGGGCGGCGTCGGCCTTGGGGGCCAGGACGGTGCGCAGCCGGTCGGGGGTGAGGTGTTCGAGGGCGCCGTCGTCGAGGGCGCCGGCCGCGTGCACCACGGCGGTCAGGGGGTGGCCGGCGGGTACGGCGGCGAGGGTCGCGGCGAGCTGGTCGCGGTCGGCGGCGTCGCAGGCGGCGACGGTCACCTGGGCGCCGAGGGCGGTGAGTTCCTCGCGCAGGGCGGTGGCGCCGGGGGCGTCGGGGCCGCGGCGGCCGGTGAGCAGCAGGTGGCGCATGCCGTGCCGGGTGACGAGGTGCCGGGCGAGGATGCCGCCGATGGTGCCGGTGCCGCCGGTGATCAGGACGGTGCCGTCGGGGTTCCAGGCGCGCGGCACGGTGAGGACGATCTTGCCGTAGTGCTTGGCCTGCGCCATGTGGCGGAAGGCGTCGCGGGCGTGGTGGACGTCCCAGGTGACGGTGGGCAGCGGGTGGAGGGAGCCGTCGGCGAAGAGGCGGGTGAGGTCGGCGAACATCTCCCGGATGCGGTCCTCGCCGGCCTCGCGCAGTTCGTACGCCTGGTAGAGGGCGACGCCGGGGTGGTCGAGGGCGACCTGGCCGGGGTCGCGGACGTCGGTCTTGCCCATTTCGACGAGGCGTCCGCCGGGGGCGAGCAGGCGCAGCGAGGCGTCGACGAAGTCGCCGGCCAGCGAGTTCAGTACGACGTCCACGCCGCGTCCGCCGCTGGTCTCCCGGAACCGGTCCTCGAAGTCGAGGGTGCGGGAGGAGGCCAGGTGGTCGTCGGCCCAGCCCTCGGCGCGCAGCAGGCGCCGCTTGTGGTCGCCGGCGGTGCCGTAGACCTCGGCGCCCCAGTGGCGGGCGAGCTGGGCGGCGGCCATGCCGACACCGCCGGCGGCGGCGTGGACGAGGACGGACTCGCCCGCGGTGAGGCCGGCGAGGTCGCGCAGGCCGTAGTAGGCGGTGAGGAAGGCGACGGGGACGGAGGCGGCCTGGGTGAAGGTCCAGCCGTCGGGCATGGGGGCGATCATGCGGGCGTCGGCGACGGCGTGGGTGCCGAAGCCGCCGGTGACCAGGCCCATGACGCGGTCGCCGGGCGCGAGGCCGGTGACGCCGGGTCCGGTGGCGGTGACGACGCCGGCGGCTTCGGCGCCGAGGAGGACGGCGGGGCCCGGGTACATGCCGAGGGTGTTGAGGACGTCGCGGAAGTTGAGTCCGGCGGCGCGTACCTCGATGAGGACGTGCCCGGGCGCGGGCGCGTCGGTGATCTCGGGGCAGGGCACCAGTTCCAGCTGGTCGACGGAGCCCTTGACCGGGATGTCCAGGCGCCAGGCGGTGGCACCGGCGGGCGCGCTCAGGGTGTCGGCGGTGCGGGGGCGGGTCAGCCGGGGCGCGTGGGCGGTGCCCTGGCGCAGGGCGAGCTGCGGTTCGCCGGTGGCGAGCGCGGCGGGCAGGGCCTGCCAGGAGTCCTGGTGGACGTCGAGGTCGGCGAGGACGAGGCGGCCGGGGTGCTGGGACTGCGCGGAGCGCACCAGGCCCCAGACGGCGGCGCCGGGCAGGTCGTGCGCGGGGTCGCCGGGCCCGGTGGCGACGGCGCCCCGGGTGACCACGACGAGGGGGACGTCCGCGGTGCGGTCGTCGGCAAGCCAGTCGTTGACGGTGGTCAGGACCTCGCCGAGGACGGTGTCGGGGACGGCCGGGGTGTCGTCGCCGGGGCGGGCGGCGGCCGGCGCGTCGGCGCCGGGGGCGGCCGTCGCGGCCTGTCCGGTGAACAGCAGGACGGCGGTGGGGCGTTGGCCGGTGGCGTCGTCGAGGGCCGTGAGGTCGGTGAGGACGGGCAGTGACGTGCCGCCGCTGCCGTCGGGGGCGGTGACGGGGGTGTGGGGGGTGCCGAGCACGGCCCAGCCGGTCGCGTCGGCGGGGGTGGCGGCGGGCGTGAGGGGGGTCCAGTCGAGGTGGAACAGCCAGTCGCGGGCGGCCCGTGCGGACGGGTCGAGGGTCTCGGCGGCCACCTCGCGGACGGCCAGTGAGTCGATGACGGCGACGGGCGCGCCGCTCGGGTCGGTGAGGTGGACGGTGACGGTGTCCTCGCCGGCCGGGGAGATCCGTACCCGCAGCGCGGTGGCGCCGGTGGCGTACAGGGACACGCCGGACCAGGCGAAGGGGACGACGGTGCGGTCGTCGCCGCCGGGGGCGAGCCCGGCGGCGTGCAGGGCGGCGTCGAGCAGGGCGGGGTGGATGCCGAACCGGGCGGCGTCGCCGCGCACCTGGTCGGGCAGGACGACCTCGGCGAAGACGTCGTCGCCGCGCCGCCAGGTGGCGCGGACGCCCTGGAAGACGGGGCCGTACTCGTAGCCGCGGCCGGCGAGCAGGTCGTAGAAGCCGTCGGCGGCCAGGGCGGTGGCGCCGGGCGGCGGCCAGGCGGTGAAGTCCTCGGGCCGCGCCACGGCGGGGACGCCCGGTTCGGCGAGGGTGCCCTGGGCGCGCAGGGTCCACAGGTCCTCGGTGTCGCCGTCGGGGCCGGTGGCCCGGGTGTGGACGGTGACGGGGCGGCGGCCGGAGTCGTCGGCGTCACCGATGCCGATCTGGACCTGGACCTCGCCGCGCTCCTGGAGGACGACGGGGGCCTGCAGGGTGAGTTCGTCGACGCTGCCGGCGCCGAGGACGTCACCGGCGCGGATGACGGACTCGACGAGTGCGGTGCCGGGGACGATGACGGTGCCGGACACGGCGTGGTCGGCGAGCCAGGGCTGGCTGCGCAGGGACCAGCGGGCGGTGGCGACGAGTCCGTCGCCACCGGCGAGTTCCACGGAGGCGCCGAGCAGCGGGTGGTCGGGCGATTCCAGGCCGGCGGAGGTGACGTCACCGGCGGAGTCGGCGAAGCGGGGCCAGTAGTGCTGCCGCTGGAAGGGGTAGGTGGGGAGGTCGACGCGGTGGGGACGGGTGCCTTCGTAGAAGGCGTCCCAGTCGACGTCCGCGCCGTACGCCCACGCCTCGCCC
>NZ_JBIBRG010000033.1:0-11261 GCF_043076215.1 Streptomyces sp. NPDC016640 | reverse complement strand
CCGCAGTCACCTCATAGACGGCTGCCTCGCCGAGACCGGCCTGACCATCAGACCCACCTGAGCAACAGCACGACATCACGAGTTCAACCTCAGTAGCGGGTGGGCCGTAGCGCAGCTGGCCCGCCCCGGGCGCACCACCATCTTTGGCTGGTTCCGGCAGTTCACCCGGTTCTGCCGTGCAAGTAGCGTTAGGGCGCCCCTGCGGCGGGCCGGTTCACCGGTGAGCCGATCACGCACGGCGAGGGTGGCGGTGGGCCGCCGGGGTGCCGTATCACGCGGCACAGCCCAGGAGCACTGACCGACAAGGAGGACCACGATGTCGTGGGTGACCAGCAGCCTTCGGGCGCTCAGCGGTGAGATGCGTGCGCGGTGGCACGGGTACTTCGTCGGCTACGGGAAGCAGGACTGACGCTCGGCAGCCGGGCCAGGCACAACCCCGACCGACAAGGAGGACGACCGCGATGTCATGGGTCATCAGGAGTCTTCGGGCGCTCAGCGGTGAGGCGCGTGCGCGCCGCAACCAGTACGGCGACAGGTACGGGCACAACGCCTGACGTCCTCTCCGCAAAAGGATGGGACGAGCGCCGGGACCGCCGCGCGTCCCATCCTCTGTCAGATGGGCGGACGACCGTGTTCCTGGACAGGAAGAGTCTGTGGCCGCAACTGCGGCGATGGGAAGAGCAGGCCGCGGACCGTGACGGTCCGTTCAGGCTCCGCTTCGGCACCCTCTTCGTGGCCGATGCCGACGCGGCCCGGGACGTCCTGGTCGACTCGGCCAGCGACTACCTGTCCCAGTCCGGGTTCTTCCGCCTCGGACCGGAACCCCTGTCCCAGGCGGTCCGGGGCGAAGCCTCCCGCGAGCTGCTCAGGGTCCTGGCCCGGCACGACCTCGCGTCGTCGTTCGACCTCGACTCCGCCCTCGGTGAGGTGAGTGACAGCCGCGGCCGTTTGCGGCACCAGCGCTGGGGCGTCGAACTGGTCCGGCGGTACTTCGCCCCCGTCATCGCGCACCGGCGTCATACCGAAATCAACGCGCTCGTCGACGCCTACGTGACGTCGAGCGTCGTCGCCGACGACATCGTCGGCCATGTGCTGAGGCGCTCGCACCGTACGGTGCCCGCCGTCCGGGCCGGGCTCGCCGAGCAGCTCGGCCGACTGCCAGCGCGGGAAAGCGGCGCGCAGGACCTGGTCGACCTGGTGCTGGGACTGCCCGGAGAGCTGTCCCTGGCCGATCGCGCGCAGTTGCTGCAACGCCTCGTCCTGTCCACGGTCGGCTTCACGGGCGTGACCCTAGAATGGGTGGTGATGCTCGGCATCAGGCACGGCTACGACACCCCGGCGGTGCGGCAGGAACAGGTCCATCGGCTGGTCAAGGAGGCGCTGCGCCTGTATCCGACCGCCTGGCGCCTGATCAGAGTGGCCGCCGCCGACCACGACATAGCCGCCGCCCGGGTCAGCGAGGGCGAGCACGTCCTGATCGGCACGCACGCGATCCACCGGTCAGCGGCCGTATGGGACAGGCCCCTGGACTTCCGTCCCTCGCGCTGGGAGCAGCCGACCGACGACCAGCGGCGCTCCTACCTCCCCTTCGGCAAAGGCGACGGCATGTGCCCGGCGAACGGCTTCGCAGTCAAGGCCCTCGAACACCTCGGCCACCTCATCCTCCACGGCTACCGGGGACACGTGCGGCTGCGCACCCGCAAGCCCCACATCCGCACCCTCCTGGCCCCACCTGCCGGCTGGACCCGCCTCGCCCCGCCACGGCACCCGAGCGCTGAACCGGCCCCCTCGGCTTAGCCTGGCGTTTCACGTCGCTCGCTCGACGAGTCGGTGACCTGCGGGGTTTCCCGGACAGCGGCAGGGGCCGTCTGTGATCCTCGGAAGGCCGTCCTAGACGAAGAAAGTCGCCCAGGCGATCAAGGCGTCGCGTGCAGGACCCATGCCGTGGTCTGCCCGCCGAGTATCCCGGCGAGGCCGTCGCGTCACGCCTCGGCCTGGTGACAAGAAGGTGGCTGAGGGAGCATCTGTGACAAGTAGCCTGCCTTCCAGGTGACAACCAGGCTGCTTCGGCATGGCCTTCGGCCAGCCTATTTCGGTTCCGCCGGTGACAACTACCGAGCCTCGGCACATATGTTGAGCCGAAGCGCGATAGTTGACACAAAGGCTCGCTTGTTGTCACCGAGACGGCGACTTCGAGCCAGGCATCGCCCCGCTCCGATCCGCGTCGTCGGCCTGCGGTGCAGCGAGGGCCCGGACCTGCGAGGCGGACCGCCGAAGGTGTCGCCGGTTCGAGCGGAACGCGAGCCGTACAGAGGAGCAGAGGACACCACCGGTCGGTGGGCCCATGAGATCATCGTGGTTGCCGCCCTGGGGCCCTGACACGGTCGTGTCCCGCCGGCCGCGGACTGAGCGACTCGACCGGAGCACTGACGACACCGAACTGCGGCACTGGGGGAATGGGTATGGGGTACAGCGGGATATCGGAAGTGCGCCGGGAACGTACGCGTGCCGAGCGGCTGACCGAAGGACTGACCGTCACCGTGGCATCGGTCCTCTCGTTCGGCCTGCTGGCCGGCCCGGCAGTGGTCTTCGGCGCGACCGCCTGGCACCTGGTCACCGACACCGGCACCACCGCATTCAGTCGGCTCGCGGTGCCGGTGATCTTGTTCGCCCTCGTCGCGTTGCCGCTCGTCCTGGCCCGCGTGGTATTCCGCTCGGGCCGTCGCAAGGGCAGGGAGCCACTGACGGCGGCGGTTCCGGCGGTGCTGACGCTGCTCGGCGGATCCGCCGTGCCGTTCGCGGCGCTGTGTCTGATCTTCGTGTTCGGGGACTGACCTCCGGCTACGGCGGTCCGCCCGACGTTCACAAAGTCAGGCTTGTTGTCACCAGGGAACAGTGCGCTCCACCTCGGTGAAGGGGCGACAACTGTCATGCTTCCGATGGACTGGTGCCAGGTATCTTGCTTCGCCCGTGACAACTGCGGTGCCTCATTCATGGAAGATCGCAGGTCGGCGCAACCGGCGGTGACAACTACCGTGCCTCGGCACACCCCGCCTCTGCGCGGCCATCGTCGACCGGCTCACGTTCAACGGCACCATCATCGAGACCGGCACCGATTCCTACCGCCTCGCCAGCACCCGAGCCCGAGCCGAGGAGCCGGTCAAGGCCAGCTGAACCATTCGAGTCCGCCCCGCCTGCGGCGGGGCGGACTCACAGCCAGGACACCTGGGCCAGCCGTGAGATCCTCTCCATCATGTTCGAGAACGAGCGCAACCAACGGGCGATAGCAGGCGTCGAGGCCCACGTTCGCGAGTTCTTCACCGGCCACATGATCACGGTCAGCGACTACGACCTGGGACCTGGACGAAGGGAAGCTGTTCCCGACCTGCGGATCCTCACCGTCAGCCCAGGACCGCGCGCCGACAGCTGGGCCTACATCACCGCCGGCTGCTGGTCCACGGTTGAGACGGACGGCCACGGCCTCGAATTCGTCATCACCGCTCCCGTCCGCGACGAACGCTTCGCTGATCTCCTGGCCATGACCGCCTACTACCACTCCGATCACCACCTCGACCTCGAACACAGCCTGCCCATCGGGGAGCCGTGGCTGCCCGGGTCCCACTGCGACCACCTGCTGGTCAGCCTTCCCTACCTCCACGGACCTGACCTCGAGCAGTGCCCACTGCCGGACGGTGATGCCCGCATCCTCTGGGTTCTGCCGGTCACCGCAGCCGAGATGGCATACCGCCGAGAGCACGGCCACGAAGTCCTTGAACAGCTTTTCGACGAGCACGCGATCGTCCCAACCGACCCAAGGCGTCCATCCGTCGTCTGACCTAGCGAGCTTCTGGGACGCAAGCGGCAGCCACGGAGTCCTCCAGTGCCGTCAAAACTCGTCGATATGTCGAGGCACAGTGATCACCGACTGCCGCCCAAAGCCATCGACAATCGCTGTCCGTTTTCATCAGCGAAGCCATTCCCGAGTCGCTTGAACCGCAACTCAGGGTGACTGCCTTACCTCCGACCTTCGGCGAACCCCTTTTCCACCTCGGCAATCCGTGTTGTGACGGCAGGGTCTTTGGCCAAGCCAGAGGGAAGCTTGGTCGTTGAGTCGATCACAGCAGAAATGACCTCACGCACTTTCAGACCGTACGCGTAGGCGAGGTCCGCACGGATCAGGTCTGTGCCAGTGAGGTCCGCACCGGCCAGGTCTGTGCCAGTGAGGTCCGCACCGGGCAGCTCCGCGTCAACGAGATTCGCGCCAATGAGGTTCGCGCCAATGAGGTTCGCGTAGGGCAGGTGCGCGTCGGTCAGGTCCGCTTTGGTCAGATTCGCGGCGGTCAGATTCGCACCGATCGGCTCCCTGCTCAGGACCCCGATGGTCTCCTTGGGTTTCACGTCACGGAAACGGGGCTGGAGTTCGATGTCGGACAGGTGGGTGTCTCGCAAGTCGAGGTAGAAGAACTTGCCGCAGGTGGTGTCGCGGTAGGCGAGGACGGTGAGGGCGGCGTGTACGTCGGCAGACACCTCTCCATCCTTGGGGGCTTTATCCGTGTGGGTGCGGATATAGGTGGCCAGGACGTTGGCGATGGTGGGGTGATCGCGGGGGAGTCCTCCATGATGCGCTGCAAGGCGTAGATGCCGCCCAGGCGGACATCCATAGCCTTCTTGTCGAGGCTTTCCACGGCCTTGGTGTACCGGTCGGTGATTTGTCCTTCCTGGGTGACGTTGAGCTCCTGGCTGCTGATTTTGAGCTGGTCGCGGACCTGGTTGTTGGAGTACCAGATGCCGGCTGCCGCGATGAGGGGCGAGAGGAGAACGCCGAGCACGACGGCGATCAGTTCGGTGCGGCGGGCCCAGTCCAGCCCTTGGCGGGACGAGGTGTCACCGTCCCGTTCCGGTTCGCCGACGGCGTCGGCGCGGGGTGCGCGCCGGGGGGGGGCCGGTCGGGCGGCGGCCGGTGAGGGCGACGGTAACGGCGCGGTGCTCCGGTGGCGCCCGGCCGGATTGGGTCGGCCGGGCTGTGTGGCACGGCGGGCAACCCGGTGCAGTTGCTGAGAGCGTCGATAAGGCATGAGGAGTATTGGACCGTAGCTGTCAGGGTGGCCGTGGCGGTTCCGTCGGACGCAGCGCGGGAGATTGGGGCTGCACACAGCCGGCCCGGCAGCCGACACCATCCTGCCCCCCATCAGGGTTGACGGAGGCTAGCGCACGATCTGACAGGGATGTTCCTCTGCCCCCGAGACGAAAGAGACGCCCCTGACGGTCCTCTGTGGCCGCGTGCGGCCGATCTCCCGTCGGCACGGGCGGTCCCGGGTGCGATGGACCGCGTACGGGCGCCCACGGGTCGCACGGAGCCGCCAGTGAGGACGTGAGCTAAGGGTGGGAAACCGCCCCCTTAGCTCCGGAGAGCAGCCCCTTACGGCGAGGAAACCGCAGGTCGCCGTCCGAAATACGGCCTCCGACCTGCGGCATCAACTCTCGGGCGATGTGATGGAACCCTGCGGTTCCCAGCCGGATGCGCCCCTAGCCTGCGGCTTCGTCTCTTGGTTGGTCTGATGCAACCCGGGGATTCCATCAGGGGCAGGGGACGGCGACTGGTGTCCAGCTATGTCCGCCGGACGTCCAGCCGTGTCCCCCGGTGTCCGGAGTGGAGGCCGGGCGACCGCACCGAAGGACCAGACGGCCGACACCTTCGCCGGGCATCCTGACGACGAGACGACCCCGAGGGAGGACGACGCGGTGAACTTCTCGTTCGTGTGCGGCTGGTGCGGTGCGCCCTGCGTCATGTGGGGTGCACCGGTCGCCTCCTGGTGGACGGACAAGTACGAGCTGCCGGATGACTTCGAATGCTGGTCGTGCGGCGGCATCAGCACTACCCCGCCCCCGCCGTGGACACCCGCCGACTGAGCGACTCCCGGAGGTCAGCCTTTCGGCAGCTTCGGTCACCCTCGCGCGCCTGCGTGAAAGGCCAGCCTTGCGACAGCTGGGGACTTCGAGGACGCACGCTCCCACGCCCGTCCAGGCCGGGACGGACGACGTCCCCGGAGGACGTCGAGAGCCGGGCAGGTGTCCGCGATTGGCCCGGGGAAACGGACACCGGCCCGGCGGCCGCCACTAGGACCCGGCGGCGGCCCAGCTCAGCGCCCGGGCCGCGGCCAGTGCCAGACTTTCGCCGCTTCCCGTGAGAGCGGGGGACCTCGAGGCCGCCGGCGCACCGCGCGGTTTGGCGCCTCGGGCCCGGTCGGATTTATGGAACCGGCCCCGGGCACGGCGACGGCAGGCGACCACCCAGGAGAGTGTGGCGCGGACTGCGGACGGTCCAGGTCGCGTCGACTCGTAAGACCGGGCGAACCCCTTCCTACCGGGGTGAAGCCGGGCGGAACCGGGGACCGGTTTCCGGTCGCCGGTTCACCGGGCCCCTTTAGTAACAACATCAAGCACCACCATCACGTAGTTCCGATGCCTTCGCTTCGCTCAGGCATCGGCCGGTGAGTGGC
Source organism: Streptomyces sp. NPDC016640 (assembly GCF_043076215.1). NCBI lineage: Bacteria > Bacillati > Actinomycetota > Actinomycetes > Kitasatosporales > Streptomycetaceae > Streptomyces > Streptomyces sp. NPDC016640. The sequence continues at coordinate 4,761 of NZ_JBIBRG010000033.1, read as the reverse complement.
TGAGGGAATCCGATTTCTGGCACGCCCCCGGGGTGACGACGACGGCCAGCCAGGGCGTCCGGTGTCAGCTTTTCCGCAGGTTCTGTCACCCCTCGCGCGCCCGCGCGGGGACGGTCCAGAAAGTCCAGAAACCCGACCCCGGCCACTGCGCGTCTCTGGCACTTCTCCAGGACGGCCCGGGCGGCGGCTCCTGCGCGGCGAGCTGGTCGGCGGTGAGCACCAGGCGGTACGTGAACCCGGTGACTGGCCCTCCGGAAGCGCACCAGTACGAGACCTGGAGTTGAGGGCGAGACGCCGAACCTGGTGTCCTCTGCGGCTTCCTGGCGTTATGCCGCGTGGTCTTAACCGAGGAACAGGGAGATGACATGGTCCGACTCCGACGACATGCCGTGATGGCGTCCGCGGCAGCCTTCGCCACACTGATGACCGCGGCCGGCTCGGCCTGGGCTCGCCCTCCACTGCCGCTGCGGATGGACGACGCTTTCCAGCAGGACTGCCTCACGACACACAACGCCTACCGGGCCCGGCACGGCGCCCCGCCGCTGAAGATCGACCCCACGCTCGTCGACTACGCCAAGAACCGCGTCAACATGATCTCCCAGTCCGAAGGGCTCACCCACGTCCCGCCGACCACCGGCGGCCACGGAGAAAACCGTCACTGGTCTGCCACTACCGTGTCCGGTCGGATGGCTACCTGCAAGGATGTGGTGACCGCCTGGTACAACGACAGCCGCGATTACGACTACGCACACCCTGGCTACAGCAGTGCGACGGGACACTTCACGCAGATCGTGTGGAAGGAAACCACCCGCGTCGGCTGCGCGCGGGCTGCCGGCCAGGGCTCGCAGTGGTACGAGACCTACGTGGTGTGCGGCTACCTGTCCCCCGGCAACATGGGGGACGGGGACCGGTTCAAGCAGAACGTTTTCCCACCCACGGGATGACACCACCGGCCCTCGAGGACGCGTGACCGCGCGAAAGGCCAGCGCCTCGGACGGGGTCGAATTTTTGGAACCGGCCGGGCATGGCGAGGGCCCGGCGCCGCACCTTCGCGCCGGGCCCTTCCCCCCACCGACCACCACGGAACTACCCGAGGTCAGGGCGCAGGGACACCTCTCGCCGGGCAGTGTCCCACCCGGTCCTGACAACGGACAGCAACGGCCACCCGGACGCGTCAGTCGTCGCCCTGGTCTCCGGAGGTGTCCCGCGCCCGGTACGCCGTCCGCTGGGCGTACTGCCGCAGCTCGCGGCGCAGGTGGTCACCCCTGCCCGGGTCGTACAGCAGGGCGGCCGCGAGGGTCCCGCCGCCCACCCGGTCGTAGATCTGCCGTTGCTGGGCGACGGCGGCCTCCAGGATGGCGATGGCCTCCGCGCCCTCGTCCACCTGGTCCCGGGTGACGCTGCCCTCGTCCTCATCGGCCTGGTGCTCGTCAGCGGCCTGCGCCGGCACCTCCGGGGCGGGCGGGGCGAGCCGGGGCGCGCGGCCCTCAGCGGCAGCCACGGTGAGGACGTCGCGCACCTGGTCCGGCCGGGCGAGATGCTTCAGCGGAGACAGTACGGCACGGGCTTCCGAGAGGTCCGCCGCCGTCACCCGCCGGTCACCACGCAGCTCCTTGACCTCGCGGTACAGGGTGGTGGTCACCTCGGTCCCGTACTCCTTGAGCACAGGCGCCAGCTCGCGGGCCTGGCCCTCGTCGATGTCTCCAATTGGAGACACCGGCCCGGCGGCGAGGGCCGCGTTCGGCTACGGTCTGCACGGGCGCCGACGCCCCGCCTTCCCAGGGCTCATGCGTTCTCGATGAGCGAGATGAGTCGGCGTGCGCGCCTGGTGTCTGACGGGCTACTTGCCCGGCTGGAAGCAAGAGACGCGACATCAGATGATCAAGGTTGCTGAGACCGAAGATCGACCTGGAGTCGCGTCCGCGTGCCATCCTCCCTGATCAACGTGCTCGCGCGCCACTGCGAAGACGCTGATGCATCCTGCCGGCCCGTCGTAGCGGCAGAGCGGATCTCCTTTCTCGCCAGTAGGACGAGAAAGGAGATCCGGTTGTGTCACCGGCGGATCGGACGGGGCGGCCCGGTGGGGCCGTGGGGGTCAGGGGGTGAGGATGACCGTCTTGCCGGGCAGCCGCCCGGCGGCGGCGTCCTCGTGGACGGCGGCGAGCTCGGTCACCGAACGGCGGGCGGCCACGTGGACCCGGACCTTGCCGGCGTCCACCTTGGCGGCCAGCTCGGTCAGCTGGGCGCCGTCGGGGCGAACCCACAGGTTCGCGTTGCGCACCCCGCGGGCGGGGTCCTCGGGAATCGCGCCACCGCTGCTGGCGGCGACGCCGCCGTCGGCGACGTAGTCCGTCAGCCGCGCGAGCTCTTCCGGGGAGTGCCGCACGTGGTTCACCACGACCTGGAACGGACCGCCCACGGCGGCCGGGCCCGCGGCGAGGTCGAGGGGGCCGACGACGCGCTCCGCGCCGTAGCCGAGGAGGCGGTCGGCGTGCTGGGGGCCGTCCACCGCGGTCACGTGCGCGCCCGCGTCGACGGCGAGCTGCACCACGATGCTGCCCACCGCGCCTGCGGCCCCGTTGACGAGGACCGTCTGACCGGGCTTCAGCTCGGCCAGCTCGAACACCGTCTGCCAGGCCGCGAGGCCGGTCAGCGGCAGCGCCGCGGCGTCGGCCAGGTCGAGGGTCTTCGGCGCCGGCGCGAGGGAGTCGGCCGGGACGACAGCGTACTCGGCGGCGCCGCCAGCGGTGTCCAGGGGCAGCATGGCCACGACCGGGTCGCCGACTGCCAAGCCCGTGACGCCCGCGCCGAGTTCGGTGATGGTGCCCGCGAGGTCGATCCCCGTCACATAGGGGAGGGGGGTCGGCATCAGCGCGGCCAGGTGGCCGGCGCGGATGTGGTCGTCGACTGGGTTGAACGAGGTGGCCGCGACCCGGACCAGCACCTGTCCGGCGCCGGGAACGGGCCGGTCCACGTCCTCGAAGCGCAGCACCTCGGTGCCGCCGAACTCGTGGAAACGCATGGCCTTCATGAGAGTTTTCTCCTGGGTGTGTGGATGCCGTCGCCACAGGATCGAGGCGATCGGACGGATAGGGGGAGCCACGTCGACGGGGTGTCGAGGCGTTCAGGTCAGTTGCAGCGACCGGGTCGAGTTGCCCATCACCATGCGGTCGAGGGCGCTCACCGCGCTGCCGGGGTCGTCGGCGGCGCCGACGGTGGCCAGCAGCGGGACGAAGTGGTCGGCCGTCGGATGGGCGACGTCGGCGCCGGGCGCCTTGCGGCGGTAGTCGATGAGGGCGTCGGCGTCACCCCGGGCGAGGGTGTCGACGGCCCACGCGTCGAAGGCGGTGGTCTCGGCGGCGAGCCCCGGCTGGCGGAACACGGCGAAGCTGTGGGTCATGAAGCCCGAGCCGAGCACGAGGACGCCTTCGTCGCGCAGGGGCCGCAGCCGCGCCCCGAGGGCGAGCAGGTCGCCGGGGTCGAGGCTGGGCATGGACAGCTGCACGACGGGGACGTCGGCCGCGGGGTACATGGCCATGAGTGGGATGAAGGCGCCGTGGTCGAGGCCGCGGCCGGTGAACTCGTGCACCGGCGTCGGGCCGAGCAGGCCCTTGAGGCGCCGGGCCAGGTCGGTGGCGTCCGGGGTCGCGTAGGGGAGGGTCTTGTAGCGGGGGTGGAAGCCGCTGAAGTCGTAGTGCAGCGGGGTGCCGGCCGCGGCCCCGGAGATCGCGACCGGCGCCTGTTCCCAGTGGGCCGAGACGACGACGACGGCCCGCGGTTTGGGCAGCGACTGGCCCCAGTCGAAGAGGGCGTCGAGCCACTGCGGATCGTCGAGCGTGAACGGGGCCCCGTGGCTGACGAACAGGCTGGGCAGGGGTCCGTCCGAGGACTCCCACATCCGCTGCTCGCGCGCCTGCGGCAGGACCCGGGCGAGCAGGTCGTCGTAGGCCGCGGCGGGTCCGCGTGATGCGAAAGGTGAGGTCGGGTTGGTCGCTGGAGGCACAGAGATCAGCTCCTTGACTTGCCTGGGCAAGTGAGAACCTATCCGAGGTGAGTTGCCTAGGCAAGTGACATCACTTGACTGGACAAGTGATTCCGGAGTTGTCGAGGCAAGTGACGCGAGTTGCCTGGGCAAGTATGATGGGGCTCATGGACATGCAGTCACCCTGGCTCGACGACGAACAGCAGGCCCTGTGGCAGGCGCTGCTGACGGTCGTCATCGCCCTCCCCGCGACCCTCGACCGCCAGCTGCAGCGAGACGCGGGTATCTCCAACTTCGAGTACGGGGTGCTGGCCCGGCTGTCCATGGCGGATGAGGCCACGATGCGGCTCAGTGAGCTGGCCCGGGACTGCGACAGCACCCAGCCGCGCCTGTCGAAGGTCATGGATCGCTTCGAGACCCGCGACTGGGTCACCCGCCGCCCCGACCACGGCGACGGCCGGTACACCCTCGCCACCCTCACCGACGCCGGCCGGCAAAAACTCGCCGAGAGCGCTCCGGAACACGTCGCCCAGGTCAAACGGCTCGTGTTCGACCCACTCACCGCCACCCAGCGCCGCCACCTCACCACCGCGCTCACCCGCATCGCCGCCCAACTGCGCCAGGAACTCGCAAGCGGATAAGAGGTGGCGCGGAGGCGCTGTCACGTTGGCTGACCGGGTGGGGGGATCTTCGGGTTGGTCATGCGAGGAGGAGCCGTCCGTGGGCAGCGCGCCACCGTCGTACAGAGGGCATCGGTACCCGGTGGAGGTCATCTCCCA
>NZ_JBIBRG010000032.1:0-13294 GCF_043076215.1 Streptomyces sp. NPDC016640 | reverse complement strand
GAATATGCTCTTTGTTTGCAACGCAAACCGCACACAAACGAAGTTTGTATAAGTGCGCCCTTCTTCACTTTGTTCATTGGGGTGATTATACCACAGGCAGAGTGAAGATACTATTATGTAATTCTAGTGTTTCTGCGATAGTTTGATTATAATAGAGAAAAACAAGGCGGTAGGGGAGTGAGAGCTTTGGCTCGAAAGACAGAAGAAGAAAGACTATTAGAGATGGATGAAAAAATTAAGAAGATGCAAGCCGAGAAGCAAAGGCTTGCTAACCAATTAAAACAAAAGGAAAGAAAGGCAAGAACACAAAAGCTAATTAGAATGGGTGGATTATTAGAAAAACATTTAGGAATAACAGGAGAAGAAGAAACTATTAAGTTGATTGCTTCTTTCCAAAAATCTATTTTGGAAAATAAAGATAGAGTAAATGCCATGGACATTAATCAAGCTAGAAATATACTAGGGATTCAAGTCCAGAGTTCAAAAGAATCTTAATCCATATTTTATTGTGTTTCTACTCTAGGTTAGATAAAAGATACCGATTTTGAAATTTATCAAAATCGGTATCTTTATCTAACTCTATTTATAAAAGGATGTATTTTCTTCTTTAAAATCGAAATTAAATGGGACCAGTTACATAATACATAAATAATAATATAGAAGACAAAATGCCTATACTATTTAAGATTTTCCCCATAAAAATATAATTGTTTTTTCTCTCTTTAATTTTTTTTGCTTGTTTATATCCTATAACTCCTAATATTATTGCAACTAAACAAAACCATAAAGAAAATACAGTCAAATAAGCAGAGATCAGAGCAACAAAACCTATTAAAATAGCTTTTACTTCCTCCTGCACAATATATACCTCCCTAAACATTCTTTGTTTTTCCATTTTTTATTATATATGTTATTAATTTGAAGAAATATTCGGATTGATATAAAAAATTAAGGGACATAATTTTAACTTTTAATAATATAGTTATTTTTTAAAGATTTTTAAAACCTTTTTACTTATTTATAGGAGCTTGAAACCCTTGGGGCTGTAAGTCTCAAAAATTTAAAAGTGAGTTTTGGTGCACTTAAAGTGAGTTTTGGTGCACTTAAAAGTGAGTTTTGGTGCACTTAAAGTGAGTTTTGGTGCACTTAAAGTGAGTTTTTTAGAAAAACTTGTTTTTTAACTCACTTTTAAATATGATAGTTATATCAAGAGTTATGAAAGGAATAAAGAAATGGCAAGGAGATTAGAAAAATTATCTGATAGAGTACCAAAATTAAAAGAAATGGAAACACGTAATTTCCCCGTTGTTAAATCTAATCATCTAATTCAAAAAACTCGTTTTGATTTAACATTGGTTGAACAAAAATTGATATTGCACGTAATCCAAATGATTGAGCCAAAAGATGATGATTTTAAAACGTATCGTTTTTCAATTAAGGATTACTGTAAAATTTGCCAAATCAGCGATAGAAGTGGGAAAAACTATTCGATTATTAAAAGTTCCCTGAAAAAGATAAGCGACAAAAGTTTTTGGATGGAACAAGAAGATGGTACGGAAGTGTTAATGAGGTGGATCGACAAAGTAGTTATAGACCATAAGAAAGACATAATTGATATTAAATTGGATAAAGATTTAAAGCCTCATTTGTTGCAGTTGAAGCAATTTTTCACTAAATATAATTACTTATATGTAATGACTATGAAAAGCCAATATAGTATTAGGCTCTATGAAATATTAAAGTCTTACGAAAATGTCCAAGGGATTATTTATGAAGTGGATGAATTAAGGAAAGTCCTAAATCTAGATGATGATACATTACCTAGATGGGTTGATTTCAAGCGTTTTGTGATAGAACAAGCTATTAAAGAAATCAATAAATTAACTGACATTACGATTACATACGATACGATTAAAAAGGGAAGAAGTGTTTTCGAAGTTGTATTTAATATTAAATCCAAGTCTGAAACACAAAAAATTATATCTCAAAGATTAATTGAAAGAACATTAGATAAGAAAAATAAAGATAATGATGATGATACTCCTTACTAATAGCATTGAGAACGTTTTAAAGGGGTTATATTGAGCCCTTTTTTAAAATAACGCATTTAAAGGTGTTAAATGGATAACGGCCTTCTACGGGCTTTGTATACACTTTAAAGGGGGAGTTGATAGTTATGGAATTTGATGATTCAAAAAAAATCATAAATGGGGAATTTGATATGAACCGCACTTGGTATGTAGGATTTGAATACAAAAGGGATTACGCAAAAAAGCCTTTGTCTGGGGAGGAAAATGAAAAACTAGTGGATGATCTAATCCAGGTCTTTGCAAAGTATGAAATGCAGTGGAAAATGAAATAAAAGGCTACCCAAAGGCAACCTTTTTATCGTTTTATTAAAGGTTCGGATTTAAAAAGAACTTTTTTTGTTTCAGCATCAACAATTATATTTTTTATATCTTTACCATTTTCAGATACTGTTAAATAAACATATACTTGTCTATTAGGATGAAAACCATCACCTGAAACTCGATTTTCACCAATAAACTCATCTACTTTTGACAACACCTTGTTCACATCTTTAAAAGAGACTTTTTCTCTAATGTTAATTTTAGCGTTCTTGTATTCAGTATATTGTTTTTGGTCTATTGAGCTATAAAAAGAATTTGGACTAGCAAACTTTTCACTAGAGTTATCAGGATATTTGCTCCATGATTCTTTTGCTGGTTCCTTAGCTTGAATTGAATTTGTGCTTATTCCCATTACTAAAACAACTAATAATATCATTGCAGTAATCATTTTCTTCATTTTGTATTCAACTCCTTTTTTGTATTATTTGATTGATTATCTGTTTTTATAAACAAATCTCTATAAGAAATAAAAAATGACCTCCCTACGGCTTGGCGCTGTTTGGAGGTCATTTCACTGATCTATAAAATATAGAGCCAATTCTTAAAAGAGTAGGCTAGCTACAGATGCTGTCACATCTGTAGCTTTTTTGAATATAGCATGATTACCTTTCTAACCCAATGTTTTGCCCTTTTAAGCGTTGCTTTGGTTTTTGCTTAGCATTTACTTTGTGTTCCTGCTTTTGGGCTTGTTCTACCCCTTCTAGGATGGCTGAAAGAAAGTCATTGCTTTGGCTTAGGCTTTGCGTTTCTTGTTGAACTTTTTCAAGTGCTGGAGCAACTTTCTCTATTTCTCTTTTATGTTGTTCCAAATGCTCCCGATCTTCATAACCGATGGTTCGAATAGCTTGAGTTAACTGTTCTCGTTTTTGTAAATCTTTCTGATAAGCTTGTTGTTCTTCCTTGGAAAACAGAATTTTTCCTTTTAAGTAAGGATTCGATTCGATTCGTTCAATTCGTTTTTCTAGTTCAGTAAGATGATTAAAATAACTTTCTGCATTTTGAGCATTCCGAACAGCCAGATTATAGTTTTGAATACCTTCTCGATTTAATTCAATTTTATGCTGTCTTTGTTCTAAAGTATGTTTTATGTTGTCGAGCGATATAGTTTTTCCTTGTTTCTCATTTAGTCGGTTCAATTTAGATGCTGTCTTGTAATCCAAATATTGTCCTGCTGTTTTCAATTCAGGATATTGGATAGCTACTTTACGAATTAGCTTTTGCTTTAGTATTTCTTCTGTCTGGTTTAGTATTTGTTTTTGGTCTACAGATTTTAAGATGCTCCCGTTTAAAGTTCGAGTAGACGTATCAATTTGTTTACTTAATTGCTTTTTAGCTAACTGGATCTCTTCACGTGCAGATAAACCAGCTTCTTTTAAACATGTATTTAAGTGGTCATGCTGGCTGATGATTTTATCTTGTAAAGTGTTGATACTAGCACGCAAATTTTCTTTTTCCTTACGTTGGAAAAATCCTACTTTATCAAGTTTTCCCTTTAATTCTTCTAATGTTTTTTCATAATGAGAAAGCTGTTTTTCTGCTTGTTCTGCAATAGAAACTATGTGATTTTTTGTCTTTAAAGATTCTAGTGCTTTTCTTTGTTGTTCGGTCTGTACTTCTAATGATTTTCTATAGTTGGCAATTGTTGCTACCGTTGGAATTTCGCCAATAATTTGTTTGGCTGCCTCCACATTTTTTTGTTCTTCAGTAGTTAATTCTACAGACTTCTTTTGCTCCTGTTGTTTTAACTCTGCTTCTATTTGTTGCTTCTCTTGGCGGTATCTTTGTAAGTCATAAACAATAGCATTATGCTTTTGTACTTCACGATTAATATTACCTCGCTCAGTTTTCATCCCCTTTTTCTCCATATCAGAAGCGACATGCCCCATATGAACCGTAGGTAAGATTTCAAGTCCACGTTCAGCGTGAGATTTATGTGTAATTCGTTCTTTGATGTTTGATTGTTCTAATGCTTTATTTGCGTATTCTGACCATTGTTCTCTCCACTGCTCCAGCAGTTCTTTTTTGTTCCAATCACGATTCTTTGTAGTAAAGCCTTCTTCTGAAATTTCTCGTGTTGTTAACATTATGTGAGCGTGAGGATTGTTGGAGTCATCTCTATGAATAGCGATATCAGCAACCATGCCTTTATCTACAAATTGGTCTTGGATGTAGCCTTTGATTAATTCAGTTTGTTGTTGATTGGAAAGTTCTTTAGGTAAAGCAATATTTATTTCTCTGGCTAATTGAGAGTTCTTTCTTTTCTCAGAACGTTCAATTTCATTCCAAAGAATCTCACGATTTTTAACCCAAACAGGGGAATTTTCAGGAGCAAGAATATGGGTTTCCGGCTTCACTTCTCTTTTGTAAAATTTACTTTCATTAGTTTGTTCATCAACTAAACGCTGACCAGAACGATAGGCAGCTGACGCAATTGCTGATTGTCCTTTTCCTCTGGAAATCATTTGTGCTGAGAAGTGATAGATTGCCATATGCTTGAACCTCCTTTTCAAAAGATTTTGTAGTAGCCGTAATAAAAATGATCGTACCGTAAGGTGGGAGAATTTTTATTATGGAATCGTAAGAAATTAATTAGACGAAATGGCATTTTGCCAATGAGAAATAATTAATCTCTTACGATGAGTTTTTGTATTCGTCACAAGACGGATACTCATTCGCACATCAGCGAATGAAGGATTTTAATTTTTATATTCGCAACAAGCGAATATGCTCTTTGTTTGCAACGCAAACCGCACACAAACGAAGTTTGTATAAGTGCGCCCTTCTTCACTTTGTTCATTGGGGTGATTATACCACATGCAGAGTGAAGATACTACTTTGTTATTCTAGTGTTATAGCTATAATTTGATTATAATGGAGGAAACAAGGTTATAAGGGGAGTGAGGGCTATGGCTCGAAAGACAGAAGAAGAGAGATTGCTAGATATGGATGAAAAGATTAAGAAGATGCAAGCTGAGAAGCAAAGGCTTGCGAATCAATTAAAGGAAAAAGAGCGTAAATCTAGAACAAAAAGACTCATTCAAATTGGGGCATTAATGGAGAAGCATTTAAAGATAGAAGGGGAGGAAGAAGCAATCAAGCTAATCGCTTCTTTCCAAAAGGCCATCTTGGAAAGAAAAGAACAAATTCAAGCAATGGATATACATTTAGCTAGAGAGATATTAGGAATTGAAAATAAAAAGTAACTCTCTTAAACTAGTGTTGACCACAGGGTCAAATAATGACCAATAGGTCAACGTTGATGTTTCTTTGAATAAAATAAAATGACCTCCTTCGATTTATTCGTAGGAGGTCATTTCATACTTTAGTATGGGAGCCAACCCTATAAAGAGTTGGTCAGGCTATAGATCTGAAGTATCTGTAGCCTTTTTTTATTATAATATGTAACCACATTCAAAAGATAGAATTTTTGCTTTTTGAAATTAGAAAACAGAATGATCCAATTCAAAAGAACAACCATTATTCTAAAGAACTATTGGCGACTAGTCTCTTTAAATCTTTCCTTCATAGCTTAATCTTTTTAGGAAAAACTAAAGTTACAGAAAGGAGAAATTTGATATGCGTGTTTTATTAACCATTGGTATCATGATTTTTTGCACCATCTCTAATGCTTATTTCACTCACTACATTCAAGAAAAAGCAAGAAAGCGCGGACTATACAGCGGTATTGTTTTGACTATCCTAGGTTTAGGTTACTCTACTTTTCAAACATTATTTATTATAAAAATGCAAAAAAAAGAATTTGAAAAAAAGAATTAGATATGAACCGCACTTGTTATTAGGATTTGAATACAAAAAGATTGTTAAAAAGCAGGCAATAGATAAAATCCCCCTGTATAAAGTTAATCCAAACTAATAAAATTTAATTAACCTACTGTAGAGTATGAACTTCGGCTAAATAGTCGGAGTTTTTTTGAGCTGATGATTAAAGGAAATACAAATACAAAAAAAGTGGTCATTTTTAGAGATAAAATTCCTCTCTAATGCTCACTAGACCTTCATAATCACTTTTTAAAGCGTTGCTTTTTAAATAAGAGTAGTTAAATAAGTAATTTAAATAAAATCGCTAAAATAAGGCTTAAAACAACTCTTGTTAAGTGTCCCAAAATTAATATACCCCTAAATCATTTACTTCTTCGATTGAATAAATGACCTCCCTTCGGTTTAAGTTGGCTTTACATTTAATGACCATCATGTTTATTTTTCACTAACTTCGTTTTATCCTTAGTTCCTGGTGGTTGTTCAAGCCAATTATTCTTTATCATAATGTCGGCTCCCGACTTTGCAAATGTAGCAATTTCAAGGGATAGGCGTTCATAACTAGTTGCTAGATCGTTGCGTTGACTAGCTGCGGCTGCAGTAGCATAGTTACCAGTTCCACTTGCACTTAGTAATGCCATATGGAACATGATTAATTTGTCTGAAAACGTTTGGGTCGTGGAATCAGAAATACCATGATCGGGTGACATGGGTGCTTCAATATCACAACCAAGCAAAGAATCCATAAAAATTTTCATATGTTTTTTGGATATCTCTTTACCAGTTAACAAAAAGTCCTGAACTTCTTTTAATGGCGAAGTCTGTGCAAAAGCAAGGCTAATTTTCATCCCTATATGATTGGTTTGAATATTTAAATATAAGTGAGAAATTTCAATTGCATTTAAAGGACGCTTGTCGCTTAATAGATTAAATCCACCTAAATACTTTTTACTGTCTATGTAATCCGTCTCAGTTGGAACAGGTATATAGGGTGCTCTTAAAAATATCCCTTTATTTAGCATTACTTGTGTGCTTTTATCATATAATTTAGTCGTTTCAGAGATTCCCTCTATAAAATAATCCCTTATATCTTTTCTAATACTCATGCCAAGAGAACCACCATAGGCTAATAATCCAGCTCTTGCCATATGATTGACATAGCTTATACAAAATAAATCTGTAAATAAACTCGGTGCATTCATATTAACATCTGCTTCAGAAAACCCATTCGGTATAATATAGTTTTCATGTTTAAATATAGTGATGAGTTTTTCTATATGACTAGCTGACAGATCATATGAAAACTGAATAATTGGTTTAATCTCTTTGTCCTCTATATGTTTTAGCATATAACCTAAAATACATTTACTCATGCTGTCATTCATATAGGCAGTCCAAAGAATTGCTATTTCAGAAGCTGTTAAATCTACATGGTTTCCTTTCATGTGAAACCCTCCTAAGTGGCTTAATAAAAAGCTCTGTTTAGGGTTTAGGAAAAAACAAAAAATGCTACTAATCCCCTTTTTTTAGGGTGTCTTATTCAAAGAAACTTATACAAAACGTAAAGTTAGCAGGCATAGTTCAATGAAGTTGGGATTATAAACTCAAAGTGTATATAATCGCTTTGAAATACGTTTTAAATGGCATTTTAATTTTCTAACCAATTGTAGAAAGGTACCTTTTTAACAGGTTCTTTTCCTAACATGCCTTTGACCTTCTCATATGATTCGTTATGTGCTTGCTGTTTAGCCTTAATTTGACGATTATTTTCAGCATAAAGAGCTTGCCATTCTAATTTTGTAACCAATGTATCTACGTAACTGGACATGTATGTGATTTTAGTGCCTTTTTTTATGGAATCAGTAACTCTATTAGTTACATATTGAATTATTTTATTAGCTTGCTTATATATATTATTTTCTTGTTTTTCAGGTACTAGATAGGTAGAAAAAGTTTCCCCTTCTTTTTCCCTACTGCCAGAAGGCTTTTCGCTGTTTTCTGTTTCGCAATCTGTTTGGAAATTAGTCCTATCAAGTCCTAATAAATTCACCCAATATTGGAAGTAAGGATGATTAACAAATAGATAGACTGGGTTCCCCCGACCGTTACACTTTCTGGCACGTCGATATACTTTTATAACTTGTCCCAGTTCTACTAGCTCTTTCAGGCGATATTGGATAGTTCGGTCACTGATCCCGTTCCTTTTTGCCAGGTATTCGTCACTCGCATAAAAGAATCCTAACTCCGTACTGAAGAAACAGACCATATCAAAAGCCTGTCTTGTTCCTTCTTTTAGTCGGTACCATTTATCCCCTATGGACTCTTGAATAGATTCTAATAAACTGTACTTAACTTTTTTCTTTTCTGTTTTTGTTTCTACATATGGTGTGTAAGATATCATTTGATTAAATTGGTGTGATTCCACAAATACTGTCATGTTCAATTTCTCCTTTTTCGGAACAAAAAAAGACACTATTATCCCATAAACCAATGGGAAACAGTGTCTTTTATCAAAAGTTATCGAAAAAAGGAAACTTTTTTTCCTTGAATAAACGTGTTTTATACACTAAAATGATTGGTATATAATACTTAACGTTATATGTTCAAAGGACTTCGACAAGTGTTTCCCTACCGAGAATAGGGAGACGGTTAAAGGGTGCGACCAACACCACTTTAACAGTTGGAGTTCTTTTTCATTATCCGGACTATTTAGTTATCTGTAATTTTATACCTATCAATCTATTCTAGCAATACTAATTTACTAGATTATATTTGAAATTAATAAAATAAAAAGCATAGGATCGTCTCCTATGCTTTTTTTCTTTTTATCCTAATACGAAATAAAAAGTTCATATTTTAAATGAAATGTAATTTTTTTCTATAAAAGGAGGTATTTTCTTTTTTAAAACCGAAATTAAATAGGACCGGTTACATAATACATAAATAGCAGTATAGAAGACAAAATCCCTATACTATTTAATATTTTCCCCATAAAAATATAATTGTTTTTTCTCTCTTTAATTTTTTTTGCCTGTTTATATCCTATAACTCCAAATATTATTGCAACTAAACAAAACCATAAAGAAAACACAGTCAAATAAGCAGCGATTAGAGTAACAAAACCTATTAAAATAGCTTTTACTTCCTCCTGCACAATATATACCCCCTAGAATATTCTTATTTTTTTCCATTTTTTTATTATCTATGTTATTAATCTGGAAATTATTCGGATTGATATAAAAAATTAAGGGGAAGGAAGATTGTTTCTATGAGTATGAAAAGAATTGTTTTTGTGTTAGGTTCACTTGTATTTTTATTAATTAGTAATTTTGGTTTAGATTTAAAATCAGCTAATGCAGAAAGTATCTCTACTGAAGATGGACTGAAGTATATTGAATCACCAGCTAATTATATTGAGTATTTAGAAAAGGAAAGCAAAATAGATGACTACGCAGCAGAAGGATTAGAAGCATTTAAAAATTTAAGTGAAGAAGAACAAAACACTTTTCTTTTAGCATTACAACCAGATAATTATATGAAATTAATCGGTACAGCAAATGCTAATCCTGGCGTATCAAACATTAACATAGAAGGAAATAAAGTACCTGTAGAACTACAAACAAATACTAACCCTTCAATAGGAGTATTAGCGACTGGGAAAAAAACTGTAACTGCTACCTATAAACTGTATGTTTTAGGTATTAAAACAACTACATTATATAGTACAGTTGTTTTTAACTATTCAGGTTCAACAGCTACAAAAGTTTTAGATAATTACGGAAGCCACAGTAACATAAATCCTTCTATGATATGGCAAAAAGGAATTGGAAAAGGTTATTTAAGTGGTGGAGATGCCTATGGAAGAGCTTCATGGACAGTATACTCAACTGGTAGTTTAGGTTTCATTAATGACTCTGTTGATTTTTATGCTCGTGGAGATGGAAAAAACAGATACTATAAAGTGGATTCTACACGGTCAGACTGGAAAACTGGTGGATGGATTTCTTTCTAAAAGTTGATTCCAATAAAAAAGCCTAAGATCTTAGGCTTTTTTATTTTTTCTTGAGAAATTTTATAAGTAAATATATTCCTCCTATGATAACTATAAGCCAAAAAACGAAAGGAATAATACCTAAAATATCCATAAAAACCATCCTTCAATTTTTTAAATTTTCTTTTTGCTAATCAAGTTTCTGTTGTTAAAAAAAAAACGTCTAATGAATCCAACAATTAATCCAAATCCTAATATTATTAGAACTATATAGCCATTAGACAATTTTCCTTGAAGTAGTAGAAGAAACAGCAATACCGAGATTACTACAACCACGAATAGTAAAACAACATCAATTCGCTTCATGAAATCATCTCCTTTTCTTAGTTGATACTTTACTCCCGTTGTGTTGGAAATCATAACTAATAATAACATTTTTTTCTTATTCTTATTTTGTAAGTGTTTAATAGAATTAGATAGTATTTTGCTAGTTAGTTAACATAATGCGTCTTATCCCAAGCAACCAACAAAACAAAAGACGGAATTCGGCCATATTTGGGCAAATTCCGTCTTTTTAGGTTTGGGAAATACATATAAACTTGGAACAATAATGATATCGGCGATCTTTCATTTTCTTTTAATTGCTGCGGATTGCTAGTTAGTTTCATGTTTGACAACAAAAATCAAAACAGAGACAACTCCCTCAGTTGTCTCTGTTAAGGATTACATAATAAGGAGGTATTACATGATCAATAATATGTTTGAAATGAAAGAAGTATGAATTGCTCACTCTCTTTATCAGTGTTAATCACCGTTCCAACTCATTTCTTTGCCCTTTTAAGCGTTGTTTTTGCTTCTCATTAGGATTTACCCCTCGAGTTTGGTTTCGGGCCTGTTCTAGGCCTCGGATGATGGCTGACAAGAATTCTGTGCTTGCTCCATAACCACCTTGATGCTTCCCTAACTGTAAATCTTCGATTTCTTTTATTGTTTTATCTTTCAAGTCCATATTACTTAGAATCTTATCTCGATTATGAATAAAGTGGTCTTTATCTCGAAATCCTTCTTTTTTTAAAGATTCTTGGCACTTACTCTGTATGTTTAAAAGGTCGTCATAGGCTTTCTTATTTGTTTCAGAATGAAGTACCTTTCCTTTTAACAAGGGATTACTATCAATTTTTTGCAAACGTTGTTCAATCTCTAATAATTGATCAAAATACTTTTCTACCCTTTGGATTCGCTGAATACCTACTTGGAACTTTTGTAAAAAGTTTTTATGTTCTTCAATATGTCTGTTCCGAGCACGAATAGTGGATTTAATACTATCTATACCGACAATCTTTTCAGCTTTTTTATTAAGGTTATTTAGCTTTTGCGCAGTCTCATACGATAAGAATTTTTCGGCATTTTGAAGTTCAGGATAGTGAGAAATGACTTTACGTATGACTTGCTGCTTTATTATTTCTTCGGTTTGCTTTAGAACTATTTTCTGTTCAATGGATGTCAGATTGTTTTCTTGAAGCTTTTGAGTAGCTACTTTCAGTTGTTTATTCAAATTCTTTTTAGCAAATGGAATCTCTTCCACTTTAGCCAAATTAGCTTCTTTTAAGCATTGAGCCAAATGCTGTTCTTGCTCTGGAATTTCACCTTGTACTTCTGTAATCTTATTGCGTAAAATTTCTTTTTCTTTTCGTTTAAACAATCCTGTCTTATCCAGTTTTCCCTTTAATTCTTCTAAGGTTTTTTCATAATGAGAAAGTTGCTTTTCGGCTTGTTCAGCTACGGAAACGACATGATTTTGTGTCTTTATAGATTCTATTTCTTGTTTTTGTTTTTTGGTCTGTATTTCTAATGATTTTCTATAGCTAGCAATGCTTGTCATAGTTGGTGTATCACCAATAATCTGTTTAGCTAGGATAACTATTTTTTGTTCTTCAGGAGTTAATTCTACTTTCTTCTTTTGCTCCTGCAGTTTTAACGCTGCTTCTCTTTGTTGCTTCTCTTGACGATACTTTTGAAGGTCATAAACAATCGCATTATGCTTTTGAACTTCACGATTAATAGCCCCTCGTTCGGTTTGTATGCCCTTTTTCTCCATATCAGAAGCAACATGCCCCATATGGACAGTAGGTAAGATTTCAAGTCCACGATCTGCATGGGATTTATGTGTGATTCGTTCGTTGATTTGTGCTTGTTCTAATGCTTTGTTTGCA
Organism: Streptomyces sp. NPDC016640; assembly: GCF_043076215.1. Taxonomy (NCBI): domain Bacteria; kingdom Bacillati; phylum Actinomycetota; class Actinomycetes; order Kitasatosporales; family Streptomycetaceae; genus Streptomyces; species Streptomyces sp. NPDC016640. Next base: position 902 of record NZ_JBIBRG010000032.1, on the reverse strand, counting down.
TACTCGGACCACTGCTCTCTCCATTGCTCCAGCAGGTCTTTTTTATTCCAATCACGATTCTTCGTAGTAAATCCATCTTCTGAAATTTCTCGTGTTGTCAGCATGACGTGAGCATGAGGATTGTTGGCATCATCCCGATGGATAGCGATATCAGCAACCATGCCTTTATCTACAAATTGATCCTGGATGTACCCTTTGATTAATTCTGTTTGTTGTTGTTGAGAAAGTTCTCTAGGTAGTGCTACATTGATTTCTCTGGCTAATTGAGAGTTCTTCCTTTTCTCGGAATGTTCCACTTCATTCCAAAGAATCTCACGATTCTGAATCCAAACTGGCGATTTTTCAGGGGCAAGAATATGGGTTTCTGGTTGCACTTCTCTTTTGTAAAACTTACTTTCATTTGTTTGCTCATCGACTAAACGCTGACCAGAACGATAGGCAGCAGCCGCAACTGCGGATTGCCCTTTTCCTCTGGAAATCATTTGAGCAGAGAAATGATAGATCGCCATATCCTTGTACCTCCTTTTTAAATTTAAATTGAATAACAAACTCCATAATGGAACAAAATATTAAAGCCAACTGTTGAAATTCATGTATCACACCAAAAAGGGAGTAGAAGGCTATCTACTCCTTTTTTATTTTTTAAAAATGAATTCGGAGAAATTATAAAGACAAGTTGAACAATTGCTGACATTGCCAACGAGTATTTATAAAAATCTTCCGAATCCTTTTTTGTATCCGCATTATGGCGGATACTCATTCGCCCACTAGCGAATGGAGGGTTTTGATTTTGTATTCGCACCAAGCGAATATGCTCTTTGTTTGCAACGCAAACCGCACACAAACGAAGTTTGTATAAGTGCGCCCTTCTTCACTTTGTTCATTGGGGTGATTATACCACA
>NZ_JBIBRG010000031.1:0-14968 GCF_043076215.1 Streptomyces sp. NPDC016640 | reverse complement strand
GGCGAGGACGTCGTGTCGGTGCCGGTGCTGCGCAAGGACCGGCCCGAGGAGACCGCGCTGCTCACCGCGCTGGCCCGGCTCCACGTCACCGGCGTGGACATCGACTGGGACGCCTGGTTCCACGGGACCGGTGCCCGCCGCACCGAACTGCCCACCTACGCCTTCCAGCGCGAGCACTACTGGCCCGAACCGGCCGTCGCGCCCGGCGCGGGAACCGGGCAGGACCCGGCGGACGCCGCCTTCTGGGCCGCCGTGGAGCGGGAGGACCTCCAGGCGCTGTCCGCCACGCTGGACCTGGACGACACGGTCCTGTCGGACGTGCTGCCCGCGCTCTCCTCGTGGCGCCGCGGGCTCAACGAGCGGTCGCTGGTGGACGGCTGGCGTTACCGGGTGACCTGGCGTCCGCTGACCGCCACCGCCACCGCCGCCGGATCCTCGGCGGCCGGGGAACCCTGGCTCGTGCTGATCCCGGCCGTGCTCGACGGTGACCCGTGGGCCGAGGCCGTCGCCGGTGCGCTCGGCGCGGACGCGGTGCGCGTGGTCTGCGCTCCGGACGACGCCGCTCTCGCCGGACGGCTGGCGCAGGCCGCCGACGGCACCGAGTACGCCGGCGTGGTCTCCCTGTTCGCCGCCGCGGCGGACGGCGGCGCCGACGGTGCCCTGCCGTCCGGTGCCGCCTGGCCCGACGCCCTGCTGGACGCCCTGGACGGCGCCGGGATCACCGGACGCCTGTGGGCCGTCACCCGGGGTGCCGTCTCCGTGGGCCGTTCCGACGCCGGAGCGGACCCCGTGCAGGCGGCGGTGTGGGGACTCGGCCGGGTCACCGCCCTGGAGCGCCCCGACCGCTGGGGCGGACTCGTCGACGTCGACCACGTGGCCGACGCCCGCACCGCCGAGCGCCTGCGGGCCGTCCTGACCGCGACCGGACCGGACGCCGAGGACCAGGTCGCGCTGCGCGCCTCCGGCGCCTACGGCCGACGGCTGGTCCGGGCGGCGGCACAGCGCCCGGACGCCCCGTGGCGCCCCACCGGCACCGTGCTGGTCACCGGCGGCCCCGAGGGCTTCGCCGGCCACGTCGCCCGCTGGCTGGCCGGGAACGGCGCCACCGGTGTCCTGCTCGCCGTCCGCGGTGCCGCCGACGCCGCCGCGCTCGACGCGCTGCGTGCCGAACTCGCCGAGCTGGAGACCGAGTTCACGTCGGTCGCGCACGACCCGGCGGATCCCTCCGCCCTCGCCGCGGCGGTGGACGCCCTGCCCGACGGCCGTCCGCTCACCGCCGTCATCCACACCGGCGACGACGACACCCCCGCCGAAGGCGCGGACGCACCCGTCGCGGACGCCCTCCTCGCCGCCGTGCGCCGGGACCTCGACGCGCTGGACGCGGCCACCGGGGACCGGAACCTGGACGCCTTCGTCGTGTTCGGCTCCATCTCCGGGGTCTGGGGCGTCAGCGGTCAGGGAGCCGGCGCCGCCGCGGGCGCCTACCTGGACGCCGTCACCCAGGAACGCCGGGCGGACGGACGTACCGCGGTCGCCGTCTCCTGGGGCGCCTGGACCGGCGCCGGACCGGACGGGCTCGCCGCCCACCTGCGCGCCAACGGCCTGCCCGCCATGGACCCGCACCGGGCCCTGACCGTGCTCGGCGCGGTCGTCGGCGACGCCGTCGCCGACCCGTCGGCACCGGCCTCGGTGACCGTCGCCGACGTGCTGTGGGACCGCTTCGCACCCGCCTTCACCCGCACCCGGCCCGGCCGCCTGTTCACCGAACTGCCCGAGGCGCGGCGCGCCCTGGACGCGGCCGGCGGCGGCGACCGCGCGGACGCGGGCACCGCCGACACGCTCCGCACCCGGCTGCGGCAGTTGGACGAGCGGGACCGGCTCCCGTACGCGCTGGACCTGGTCCGTACCGAGGTCGCCTCGGTGCTCGGCCACGCCGGCGCCGACGCCGTACCCGCCGAACAGGCCTTCAAGGACCTCGGGTTCGACTCGCTGACCGCCGTCGACCTGCGCAACCAGCTCGCCACGGCGACCGGGCTCACCCTGCCCGCGACCCTTGTCTTCGACTACCCGACGCCCACCGCGCTCGCCGCGCACCTGCTGACCGGGCTCCTCGGCGAGGACACCGGTCCGAAGGCCCCGGCCGCGCGCGGGACGGACGCCGGGGCGGCCGACGACCCGATCGTCATCGTCGGCATGAGCTGCCGCTACCCGGGCGGAGTGCGATCGCCCGAGGACCTGTGGGAGCTGGCCGTCGCCGGCACCGACGCCATCGGTGCCTTCCCCACCGACCGCGGCTGGGACCTGGACCGGCTCCGGCACGGGGACCGGGACGGACGGGGCCGCAGCGTCACCCGTCACGGCGGATTCCTGTACGACGTCGCCGACTTCGACCCCGACTTCTTCGGCATCTCCCCGCGCGAGGCCCTCGTCATCGACCCGCAGCAGCGGATCGTGCTGGAGGCCGCCTGGGAGGCCCTGGAGCGGGCCGGCATCGACCCGGTCGGACTGCGCGGCGGTGACACCGGCGTCTTCGTCGGCGGCGGCAGCGGCGACTACCGTCCCGCCATCGGCCAGGTCGGCCACGTGGAGACCGCCCAGTCGGCGAGCCTGCTCTCCGGCCGCCTGTCCTACACCCTCGGCCTGGAGGGGCCCTCGGTCAGCGTCGACACGGCCTGCTCGTCGTCGCTGGTCGCGCTGCACCTCGCGGCGCAGGCGCTGCGCAACGGCGAGTGCTCCATCGCCCTCGCGGGCGGTGTCACCGTGATGTCGACCCCGGTCGGCTTCGTCGAGTTCGGTGAGATGGGCGCCCTGTCCCCGGACGGCCGCTGCAAGGCCTTCTCCGACGACGCCGACGGCACCGCGTGGGCCGAGGGCGTGGGCATGCTCGTCGTCGAGCGGCTCTCCGACGCCCGCCGCAACGGCCACCAGGTCCTGGCCGTGCTGCGCGGTTCCGCGATCAACCAGGACGGTGCCTCCAACGGTCTCACCGCGCCCAACGGCCCCTCCCAGCAGCGGGTCATCCGCAAGGCGCTGGCCGCGGCCGGTCTCACCGCCCGCGACGTCGACGCCGTCGAGGCGCACGGCACCGGCACCGCGCTCGGCGACCCGATCGAGGCACAGGCCCTGCACGCCACCTACGGCCGGGACCGCGACCCGCAGCGGCCGCTGCTGCTCGGCTCGCTGAAGTCCAACCTCGGTCACACACAGGCCGCCTCCGGTGTGGCCGGCGTGATCAAGATGGTCATGGCGATGCGGCACGGCACCCTGCCGAAGACCCTGCACGTCGGCACGCCGTCCTCGCACGTCGCCTGGGACCCGGACGCCGTACGGCTGCTGACCGAGGAGACCGCCTGGCCCGAGACCGGGCGTCCGCGCCGCGCGGGCGTCTCCTCCTTCGGAGCCAGCGGCACCAACGCCCACGTCGTCCTGGAGCAGCCCGCGGCCGACGCCGAAGCGGACGCCGACGGCACCGCGCCCGTCCCGTCCGCCGAGGACAGCCCGGCGGCCGGCGGACCGCTGCCCGTGCCCCTGTCCGCCGTCACCCGCGACGCCCTGGCCGAGCAGGCGGACCGCCTGCTCGTCCGGCTCACCGCCGACACGGACACCGCGCACTCCGCAGCCCCGGTCGCCGACCTGGCGCTGTCCCTCGGCACCACCCGCTCGGCGTTCGAGCACCGCGCGGTGCTCCTCGCCGCCGACCGGGCCGAACTCCTCGACGCGCTCACCGCGCTCGCCGAGGACCGGACCGTCCCGAACGTCCTGCGGGGCCGTGCCGCCCCCGGCGGCCGGACCGCGTTCCTCTTCCCCGGCCAGGGCTCCCAGCGGCCCGGCGCCGGCCGCGGACTGTACGCGCGGTACCCGGTGTTCGCCGAGGCCCTGGACGCCGTCGCGGCCTGCCTCGACCCGGAGCTCGACCGGCCGCTGCGCGAGGTGATGTTCGCGCGGGAGGGAACGCCCGAAGCGGCCCTGCTGGACACCACCGGCTACACCCAGCCCGCGCTGTTCGCCCTCGGTGTCGCCCTCTACCGGCTGGTCGAGTCCTGGGGCGTCCGCCCGGACCTGCTGGCCGGGCACTCCGTCGGCGAGATCGCCGCCGCCCACGTCGCCGGGGTGTTCACCCTGGAGGACGCCTGCACGGTCGTCGCCGCCCGGGCCCGCCTGATGCAGGCCCTCCCGGCCGGCGGCGCCATGATCGCCGTACGGGCGAGCGAGGAGGAGGTCGCCGCACGGATCGGCGGGCGGATCTCACTGGCCGCCGTCAACGGCCCCGACGCGGTGGTGGTCTCCGGCGACGAGGACGCGGTCACCGCCCTCGCCGAGGAGTTCACCGCACTCGGCCGGAAGACTAGGCGTTTGCGGGTGAGCCATGCGTTTCACTCCCTGCACATGGACGCCATGCTGCAGGACTTCGGACGGGTCACCCGGAGCGTGTCGTACACCTCGCCCAAGCTGCCCCTGGTGTCGAACCTCACCGGGGAAACGGCCGCACCGGAGCAGGTGTGCGACCCCGGGTACTGGGTCGAACACGTCCGGGGCGCCGTCCGGTTCGGCGACGGCGTACGCACCCTCGCCGCCCGCGGCGCCACCCGCTACCTGGAACTCGGGCCCGACGGCGTGCTCTGCTCCCTGGCGCAGGACACCTTCGACGTCCTCGCCGACGACAACCGGCCGGCCCCGGCCGCCGTACCGGCGCTGCGCACCGGACGCGACGAGGAGCGGTCCCTGATCGGCGCGGTGGCCCGGCTGCACGCCGCCGGCCAGCCGCTGGACTGGGCCGCGCTGCTCGACGGCACCGGCGCCCGTCGCGTCGACCTGCCGACGTACGCCTTCCGGCGCCGCCGGTTCTGGCCCGACGCGGCCCCCGCCACCCCGGACGCCGCGGCCGGCGCAGGTGACGGCGACGCCGCGTTCTGGGCGGCCGTCCAGGGCGAGGACTTCGACGCCCTCGCCGGTGTCCTGGGCGTCGACGGGGAGTCCCTGTCCCGGGTGCTGCCCGCCCTGCGGGACTGGCGCCGCAAGCGCGGCGACCAGGCCACCGTGGACGGCTGGCGCCAGCGCATCGCCTGGCGTCCCCTGAACCGGGCCGGCACCACCGGCACCCCGGCCGGCACCTGGCTGGCCGTGCTGCCCGCCGGAGGCGCCGACGACCCGTGGACCGCCGAGGTGCTGCGCCTCCTCGGCCCCGCGACCGTCCGCCTGGAGGCGGACGGCGCCGACCGCGCGGACCTCGCCGCCCGGCTGCGCCGCCTCCAGGACGGGAACGTCCCGTTCACCGGCGTGGTGTCGCTGCTCGCCCTCGCCGGGGGACACGACCCGCAGGCCCCCGGCACCCCGCACGGCGCCACCCTCACCACCGCGCTGCTCCAGGCACTCGGGGACGCCCGCGTCGACGCACCGTTGTGGTGCCTCACCCGCGGCGCCGTCGCCGTCTCGCCCGGCGAGGGCGTGCCCGCGCCGCTGCAGGCCGCCGTGCACGGCCTGGGCCGGGTCGCCGCGCTGGAGTACCCGCACCGCTGGGGCGGCACCGTCGACCTGCCCGAGACCCTCGACGAGCGGTCCGCGCAGCGGCTCGCGGCCGTCCTCGCCGACCCCGAGGGAGAGGACCAGCTCGCCGTCCGGCCCGCCGCCGTCTTCGGCCGCCGGCTCGCCGCCGTACGGCCCGGCACCCCCCGCGACTGGCAGCCCACCGGCACCGTCCTGATCACCGGCGGCACCGGCGCCCTCGGCGCCCACGTCGCCCGCCGCCTCGCCGGCGCCGGGGCCCGCCACCTGGTGCTCCTCAGCCGCAGCGGCCCCGACGCGCCCGGCGCCGGCAAGCTCCGCGCCGAGCTCGCCGAACTCGGCGCCGAGGCCACCATCACCGCCTGCGACACCGCCGACCGGGACGCCCTGGCCGCCGTCCTCGCGGACATCCCCGGCCACGCGCCCCTCACCGGCGTCGTCCACACCGCGGGCGTCCTCGACGACGGCGTGCTCGACAGCCTCACCCCCGAACGGTTCGAGGCGGTCTTCCACGCCAAGGTCACCGGCGCACTCCTCCTGGACGAGCTGACCCGGGACCACGACCTGGACGTCTTCGCCCTGTTCTCCTCCGCGTCCGCCGCGGTCGGCAACCCCGGCCAGGGCAACTACGCGGCGGCCAACGCGGTCCTCGACGCCCTCGCCGAACGCCGCCGCGCCGACGGCCTGCCCGCCACCTCCGTCGCCTACGGCGCCTGGGGCGGCGACGGCATGGCCGGCGACGGCCGCGCCGCCGCCCTCGCCCAGCGCACCGGCATCCGGCCGCTCGACCCGGACCTGGCGGTCCTGGCGCTGCGCCAGACCGTCACCGGCGGCGACCCGGTCGCCGTCGTCGCCGACGTCGACCCCGAGCGGTTCGTACGGGCCTTCACCACCGTGCGGCCCAGCGCCCTGCTGACGGAGATGCCCGCCTACGCGGCCCTCACGGCCACCGCGACCGCCACCGGACACGACGCCGACCGGGCCGCGCCCGAACTGCGCGACCGGCTGGCCCGGCTGCCCGGCAACCGGCGCCTGGGGACCGTGCTCACCCTGGTACGGGAACGCGCCGCCGACGTCCTCGGCCACACCGGAACCGACCTGGTCGGCCCCGACCGGGCCTTCCGTGACCTCGGCTTCGACTCACTCGGCGCCGTCGAGCTGCGCAACCAGCTCGGCGCCGCCACCGGACTCACCCTGTCCGCCACCCTCGTCTTCGACCACCCCACCCCCGCCGCCCTCGCCGAGCACATCCTCGGCGAGCTGCTGCCCGGCGACACGCCGGGCGGCGAGAGCACCGACGAGAACGCGCTGCGCGCCGTCCTCGCCTCGGTGTCCCTCGACCGGTTGCGCGAGATCGGCGTCCTGGAACCGCTCCTGAAGCTCGCCGGGCGGGCCCAGGCACCGGCGGCAGGGGCGCAGGCGGAGGGCACCGGCGCCGAGGACGTGTCCGACGCGTCCATCGACGCCATGGAGGTCGACGACCTGGTGCAGGCGGCACTCAACGGCAACCTTGACGAACAGCGGGACTGACGGAGCGACCATGACCACGCCCAGCGAAAAAGTTGTCGAAGCTCTCCGGGCCTCGCTCAAGGAGACCGAACGGCTGCGACGGCAGAACCGGGAACTCGCGGCCGCCGCCGCGGAACCCATCGCCGTCGTCGCCATGAGCTGCCGCTATCCCGGAGGCATCGCCTCCCCCGAGGACCTGTGGCGGCTCGTCGAGTCCGGCACCGACGCCATCTCCGGATTCCCCACCGACCGCGGCTGGGACCTCGACGCCCTGCGCGACGCCGGTACGGACGCGCGCGGCCACTCCGTCAGCCAGCAGGGCGGCTTCCTCGACGGCGTCGCCGACTTCGACGCCGCCTTCTTCGGGATCTCGCCCCGCGAGGCCGTCTCCATGGACCCGCAGCAGCGCCTGCTGCTCGAGACCTCCTGGGAGACCCTGGAGCGGGCCGGCATCGACCCGCAGAGCCTGCGCGGCAGCACCACCGGTGTCTTCGTCGGCACCAACGGCCAGGACTACGCCTACCTGCTGGTCCGCTCCCTGGCCGACGCCACCGGCGACATCGGCACCGGCATCGCCGCCAGCGCCACCTCCGGCCGCCTGTCCTACACCCTCGGCCTGGAGGGCCCGGCGGTCACCGTCGACACCGCCTGCTCCTCCTCCCTGGTCGCCCTGCACGCCGCCGCCCACGCCCTGCGCGCCGGGGAGTGCGGCCTCGCCCTCGCGGGCGGCGTCAACGTCATGTCCGCGCCGGGCTCCCTGATGGAGTTCAGCCGCCAGGGCGGCCTGGCCGGCGACGGCCGCTGCAAGGCCTTCTCCGACGACGCCGACGGCACCGGCTGGTCCGAGGGCGTCGGCATGCTCCTGCTGGAACGCCTCTCCGACGCCCGCCGCAACGGCCACCCCGTCCTCGCCGTCATCCGCGGCTCCGCCGTCAACCAGGACGGCGCCTCCAACGGCTTCACCGCACCCAACGGCCCCTCCCAGCAGCGCGTCATCCAGCGTGCCCTGCACACCGCCGGCCTGACCACCGCCGACATCGACGCCGTCGAGGCCCACGGCACCGGCACCCCCCTCGGCGACCCCATCGAGGCACAGGCCCTCCTCGCCACCTACGGCCAGGGCCGCGACCCCGAGCAGCCGCTGCTGCTCGGCTCGATCAAGTCGAACATCGGGCACGCGCAGGCCGCAGCCGGTGTCGCCGGCGTCATCAAGATGGTCATGGCGATGCGCCACGGCGTCCTGCCGCCCACCCTGCACGCCGACCGGCCGTCCCGGCACGTCGACTGGAGCGCGGGCGCCGTCCGCCTCCTGGGCGAGCGCACCCCCTGGCCGGAGACCGGCCGTCCCCGCCGGGCCGGCGTGTCCTCCTTCGGCATCAGCGGCACCAACGCCCACGTTCTGCTGGAACAGGCCGAACCGGCCCCGGAACCCGACGAGCCCGCCGCACCGTCCCCCACCCCGGCGGTCGTGCCGTGGCCGGTCTCCGCCAAGACCGAGGAGGCCCTGCGGGACCGGCTCGCGCAGATCACCGCACCGACCGGCGCCACCGCGCTCGACACCGGCTACTCCCTGGCCACCGGCCGCTCGGTGTTCGAACACCGGGCGATGCTGCTCACCGGCGCCGACGGCGTACCCGCCGAGGTCGCCCGCGGCCGGGCCACGGAACGCTCACTGGCCGTCCTGTTCTCCGGCCAGGGCTCCCAGCGGGCCGGCATGGGCCGCGAACTGTACGCCCGTTTCCCGGTGTTCGCCGAGGCCCTGGACGCCGTGCTGCACCGGCTCGACCGCGAACTCGACCGCCCGCTGCGCGACATCGTCTTCGCCGGCCGCCGCACCCCCGAGGCGGACCTCCTCGACACCACCGGCTACACCCAGCCCGCGCTGTTCGCCGTCGAGGTGGCGCTGTACCGGCTCGTCGAATCGTGGGGCGTGACACCGGAGTTCGTGGGAGGCCACTCGGTCGGCGAGATCGCCGCCGCGCACGTGGCCGGGGTGCTGTCCCTGGACGACGCCTGCACGCTGGTCGCCGCCCGCGCCCGGCTGATGCAGGAACTCCCCTCCGGCGGCGCCATGATCGCCGTACAGGCCACCGAGGAGGAGATCACCCCCAGGCTGACCGGCGGCGTGTCCGTGGCCGCGGTCAACGGCCCCGACGCCGTGGTCGTCGCCGGCGTCGAGACCGAAGTCCTGGCGCTCGCGGCCGAGTTCTCCGCCCAGGGACGCAAGACGCAGCGCCTGGCGGTGAGTCACGCCTTCCACTCGCCGCTGATGGAGCCGATGCTCGACGCCTTCCGCGCCGTCGCGGAGGCACTGACCTACCACGAGCCCGTCGTCCCGGTCGTCTCCAACGTGACCGGCGAGATCGCCGGCCCCGGGCTGCTGTGCTCGGCGGACTACTGGGTGCGCCACGTCCGGGAGGCCGTGCGCTTCGCCGACGGCGTGCGCGCCCTGGCCGGCGCCGGTGCGAACGCGTTCCTGGAACTGGGCCCCGACGGCGTCCTCACCGGGATGGCCGCGCGGGTGCTCGACGGCACCACCGACACCGTCTCCGCGGCGGCCCTGCGCAAGGACCGCGCCGAGGAACGCGCCCTGCTCACCGCGCTGTCCCGGCTCCACGTCGCGGGCGTACGCGTCGACTGGGCCCGCTGCTTCGACGGGACCGGTGCGCGCCGCACCGACCTGCCCACCTACCCCTGGCAGCACGAGCGGTACTGGCCCGTCCTGATGGCCGCCGCCGGCGACGTGACGGCCGCCGGTCTCGTCTCCGCCGAACACCCGCTGCTGGGCGCCGCGGTGTCCCTGGCCGGCCTCGACGGGGTCCTGTTCACCGGGCGGCTCTCCGCGCAGACCCACCCCTGGCTGATGGACCACACGGTGGGCGGCGTGGTCGCCTTCCCCGCCACCGGCTTCCTGGAACTCGCCGTCCGCGCCGGCGACCAGGTGGGCTGCGACCGCATCGACGAACTCACCCTCGCCAAGCCCCTCATCCTCACCGAGAACGCCGCCGCCGTCGTCCAGGTGTGGGTCGGCGCCCCGGACGAGACCGGCGCCCGCAAGGTCACCGTCTACTCGCAGGCCATGGACGACCCGGAGCAGCGCTGGACCGAGCACGCCAACGGCGTCCTCACCACCGGCGAACGCACCACCGCCTTCGACGCGAGCGTCTGGCCCCCGCGCGGCGCCGTCGCCGCCGACCTCGAGGGCTTCTACGAGCGCACCGAGTACGGCCCCGTCTTCCAGGGACTGCGCGCCGTCTGGCGGCGCGGCGACGAGGCGTTCGTCGAGGTCGCCCTGCCGAGCCAGGTCGACGACGCCGAGTACTACGGCATGCACCCGGCCCTGCTCGACGCGGCCGTGCAGTCCGTCGGCTTCGTCGGCCTCGGCGACGGCAAGAAGCTGCTGCCGTTCTCCTGGTCCGGGGTGTCCCTGCACGCGGGCGGCGCCTCCGTGGTCCGCGTCCGCGTCGCCCGCGTCGGCGAGGACTCCGTCTCCATCGCCGCGGTCGACGTCGAGGGCGCGCCCGTGCTCTCCGCCGAGTCCCTCATCCTGCGCGTCCCCTCCGCCATCCAGGCGCCCGCGCTGCGCAGCAGCGAACAGGACGGCCTGCTCCGGCTCCAGTGGACCCCCGCCGCCGACGCCGGCACCGACACGGACGTGCGCTGCGCCGTCCTCGGCGCCGGCACGGGCCTGCCGGGCACCACCGTCACCGGCCTCGCCGACTGCCTCGCGGCCTCCCCGCTGCCCGAGTTCGTCCTGGTGCCGCTGGACGGCACGGGCGGCGAACTGCCCGCCGCCGCCCACTCCCTCACCGCCCGCACCCTCGACCTGGTGCGCCAGTGGCTGGAGCTGAACCCCTCCGGACCGTCCCGGCTGGTGTTCGTCACGCGCGGCGCCGTCGCCGCCGACACCGGCGAGCGGGTACGCGACCTCGCCGCCGCAGCCGCCTGGGGCCTGGTCCGCAGCGCCGAGGCCGAGAACCCGGGCCGCTTCGCCCTGCTCGACCTCGACGCGGACGCCACGGGCACCGACGTCGGCACGCTCCTGGGACGACTGCCCGCGCTGCTGGCCGGCGGTGACACCCAGTTCGTCGTCCGCGACGACACCGTACGCGTCGCCCGGCTGGCCCGGCTGACCAGCGGCGAGAGCCTGCTCCCGGTCGCCGGACTGCCCTGGCGGCTCGACAGCGACGACCGCGGCACCCTCGACGCCCTCACCCTGGCCCCCGCCCCGGAGGCGCTCCAGGCGCCCGAGGGCCGGCAGGTGCGCCTCGAAGTGCGGGCGGCCGGGCTGAACTTCCGCGACGTGATGAACGCGCTCGGCATGTACCCGGGTGAGGCCGGGCTCCTCGGCTCGGAGGCGGTCGGTGTCGTCGCCGGGACCGGCCCCGAGGTCACCGGACTGCGGGCCGGCGACCGGGTGATGGGCATGGTGCCCGGCGGTCTGGCCGACACCGTGCTCATCGACGAGCGCTACCTCGTCCACGTCCCCGACACCTGGACGGACGAGCAGGCGGCGTCCGTGCCGCTGGTGTTCCTGACCGCCCTGTACGCCTTCCGTGACCTGGCGGGTCTGCGGGCGGGGGAGTCGGTGCTGGTGCATGCCGGTGCGGGTGGTGTGGGTATGGCCGCGGTGCAGCTGGCCCGGCATCTGGGTGCGGAGGTGTTCGCGACCGCGAGTGAGGGCAAGTGGGACACGCTGCGGGGTCTGGGTCTGGACGAGGACCACATCGCGTCCTCGCGTGACCTGGGCTTCGAGGAGAAGTTCCGGGCGGTGACCGGTGGCCGGGGCGTGGATGTCGTGCTGAACGCGCTCGCGGGTGAGTTCGTGGACGCCTCGCTGCGGCTGACGGCCGATGGCGGCCGGTTCCTGGAGATGGGCAAGACCGACATCCGCGATCCGCGGGCGATCGAGCGGGTGGTCTACCGGGCCTTCGACCTCGGTGAGGCGGGTCCGGACCGTACGCAGGAGATGCTGCGGGAGCTGGTGGGCCTGTTCGCCGGGGGTGGGCTGCGGCCCCTGCCGGTGACGGTGTGGGACGTGCGGCGGGCGCGTGAGGCGTTCCGGTTCATGAGCCAGGCCAGGCATGTCGGCAAGATCGTGCTGACGATGCCGCGGCGCTGGAACCCCGACGGCACCGTCCTCATCACCGGCGGCACGGGAGGCCTGGGCCGGGAGCTGGCCCGCCACCTGGTGTCCGCGCGGGGCGCGCGCCGCCTCCTCCTGGTGTCCCGCCGGGGCATCGAGGCCGAGGGCGCCGCCGGACTGCGTGACGAACTCGCGGCCGCCGGTGCGGTCGTGGACGTCACCGCCTGCGACATGGCCGACCGGCAGGCGGTCGAGGCGCTGCTCGCCGGCGTCCCCGCCGCGCACCCGCTGACCGCGGTCGTCCACGCGGCCGGTGTGCTGGACGACGGCGTGGTGACCTCCCTGTCGGCGGAGCGGGTCTCGGACGTGCTGCGGCCCAAGGTCGACGCCGCCTGGCACCTCCATGAGCTGACCCGGGACCTGGACCTCGCCGCGTTCGTCATGTACTCGTCGGTGTCGGGTGTGATGGGCAGCGCCGGTCAGGGCAACTACGCGGCGGCCAACGTCTTCCTGGACGCCCTCGCCCAGCAGCGTGCCGCCGCCGGCCTGCCCGCCCTCTCCCTGGCCTGGGGCGCCTGGGCCCAGAGCGCCGGGATGACCGGCACCCTCTCCGACGCCGACATGCAGCGCATCGCCGCGTCCGGCGCCGCCCCGATCCCCGTCGAGCGCGGCCTCTCCCTCTTCGACACCGCCACCGGATCCGCCGAGGCGCTCGTCGTCCCCATCGGCTCCACCGGCGGCGACCTGCGCATCCCGGGCGAGGTGCCGCCGCTGCTGCGCAACCTGGTGCGCTCCGGCCGGCGCTCGGCCGCCACCGCCGTCGGCGGCGCGAGCACCGCCGCCGACCTGACGCGCCGCCTCCTGGCCCTCCCCGAGGACGAGCGCGTCCGCCACCTCGTCGAACTGGTGCGGGTCGAGGCCGCCGCCGTGCTCGGCCACTCCTCGCCCAAGGCCATCGAACCCGGCCGCGAGTTCCGCGAACTCGGCTTCGACTCGCTCACCGCCGTCGAACTGCGCAACCGCCTCACCACCGCCACCGGCCTGCGACTGACCGCCACGCTCGTCTTCGACTACCCGACCCCGCACGGCCTCGCCGAGCACCTGGTCGCCGAACTCCTCGACGAACACGGCGACCTGGGCACCCCGCTCGTGGCCGCCGACGTCGCCGACGACCCGGTGGTCATCGTCGGCATGGCCTGCCGCATGCCCGGCGGCATCACCACCCCCGACGAACTGTGGCGGATGCTCGCCGACGGTGAGGACCGCATCACCGCGTTCCCGACCGACCGCGGCTGGGACCTGGACACCCTGTTCGGCGGCGGCCACGACAACCGGGGCGTCAGCGCCACCCGCCGCGGCGGCTTCCTGCACGACGTGGGCGGCTTCGACGCCGGCTTCTTCGGGATCTCCCCGCGCGAGGCCCTCGCCATGGACCCGCAGCAGCGGCTGCTGCTCGAGACGTCCTGGGAGGCGTTCGAGCGGGCAGGCATCGACCCGCAGAGCCTGCGCGGCAGCGCTACCGGCATCTTCGTCGGCACCACCGGCCAGGACTACGCGACCCTGGTGATGACCTCCCGCGAGGACGTCGAGGGGCACGCCAGCACCGGCCTCGCCACCAGTGTCATCTCCGGCCGGGTCTCCTACGCCCTCGGCCTGGAGGGCCCGGCCCTCACCGTCGACACCGCCTGCTCCTCCTCCCTGGTCGCCCTGCACCTCGCCGCCCAGTCTCTGCGCAGCGGGGAGAGCTCCCTCGCCCTCGCGGGCGGCGTCACCGTGCTGTCGACCCCGATGAACTTCTCCGGCTTCACCCGGCAGGGCGGCCTGGCCGGCGACGGCCTGTGCAAGGCGTTCGCCGACGCCGCCGACGGCACCGGCTGGTCCGAGGGCGTCGGCATGCTCGTCCTGGAGCGCCTCTCCGACGCCCGCCGCAACGGGCACGAGGTGCTCGCGGTGGTCCGCGGCTCGGCCATCAACCAGGACGGCGCCTCCAACGGCCTGACCGCCCCCAACGGCCCCTCCCAGCAGCGCGTGATCCGCCAGGCCCTGGCGAGCGCCGGGCTCACGCCCGCCGACGTGGACGCCGTCGAGGCGCACGGCACCGGCACCACCCTCGGCGACCCGATCGAGGCACAGGCCCTGCTCGCCACCTACGGCCAGGACCGGCCCGCCGACCGGCCGCTGCTGCTCGGCTCCATCAAGTCGAACATCGGCCACACCCAGGCCGCCGCCGGCGTCGCGGGCGTCATCAAGATGGTGCTCGCCATGCGCCACGGCGCACTGCCCAAGACCCTCCACGTCGACCGGCCCTCCACCCACGTCGACTGGGAGGCCGGCGCGGTACGGCTCCTCACCGAGCCCACCGAGTGGCCCGACACGGACCGGCCGTGGCGCGCGGGCGTCTCGTCCTTCGGCCTCAGCGGCACCAACGCCCACGTCATCCTCGAACAGCCCGAACCGGCCGCGGAGGATCCGGAGACGGTCACCACGCCGTCCGTCTCGCCGGCCCTGGTGCCGTGGCCGGTCTCGGCGCGGTCCGAGGACGCCCTGCCCGGACAGATCGACCGGGTGACGTCCTTCGACGCCGGGTCGGTGCTCGACGTGGGCTTCTCGCTGGCGTCGGGGCGTTCGGTGTTCGAGCACCGCGTGGTGCTGCTCGCGGGCACGAGCCCGGAGGGCGGGGCGCCGGTCGAGGTGGCGCGTGGTCGTGCGGCCGAGCGGTCGCTGGCGGTGCTGTTCTCGGGGCAGGGGTCGCAGCGGGTGGGGATGGGGCGTGAGCTGTACGCCCGGTTCCCGGTGTTCGCCGAGGCGCTGGATGCGGTACTGGCGCGGTTGGACGTGGAGCTGGAGCGTCCGTTGCGGGAGGTGTTGTTC
>NZ_JBIBRG010000030.1:0-17167 GCF_043076215.1 Streptomyces sp. NPDC016640 | reverse complement strand
CTGGCGGTCAGTCATGCCTTCCACTCGCCGTTGATGGAGCCGATGCTGGACGCGTTCCGCGAGGTCGCGGAGGGGCTGGCGTATGCCGAACCGCGTATCCCCGTCGTGTCGAACGTGACCGGTGAGGTCGCCGATCCCGCCCTGTTGTGTTCGGCGGAGTACTGGGTGCGTCATGTCCGTGGCACGGTGCGGTTCGCCGACGGTGTGCGGGCGCTGGCCGGTGCGGGTGCGAACGCGTTCCTGGAGCTGGGCCCCGACGGTGTCCTGACCGGGATGGCGGCGCGGGTGCTGGACGGCGGCGAGGACGTCGTGTCGGTGCCGGTGCTGCGCAAGGACCGGCCCGAGGAGACCGCGCTGCTCACCGCGCTGGCCCGGCTCCACGTCACCGGCGTACGCGTCGACTGGCGGCCGTGCTTCGACGGCACCGGTGCCCGCCGCACCGAACTGCCCACCTACGCCTTCCAGCGGTCCCGCTACTGGCCCGACGCCCAGCGCTCCACGGCGGGCGCGACCGGGGCGGACCCCCTGGACAGGGCGTTCTGGACGGCCGTGGAGGGCGAGGACCTGACCACGCTCGCCGCCGATCTCGCGGTCGACACCGACGCGCTGGGCGCGGTCCTGCCCGCCCTGTCCACCTGGCGGCGCAGGCAGCGCGACCAGGCGATGGTCGACAGCATCAGGCACCACGAGGTGTGGAAGCCGCTGTCGCTGCCCTCCACCGCGCCCACCGCCGCCGGCACCTGGCTGGCCGTCGTCCCCGAGGCGCTCGCCGACGACGAGTGGGTGACCGCCGTCCTGGCGGCCGTGGGCACCGACGTCGTGCCGCTCACCGTCGGCACCGACGACCGCGACGCGCTCACCGGAAGGCTGCGAGGCCTGCTCGCCGAGGGCACCGCGCTCACCGGAGTGCTGTCCCTGCTCGCCCTCGCGGACACCGCGCAGACCCCCGCCGCCCCGACGGCGGCGCTGCTCCAGGCCCTGCTGGACGCCGAGATCACCGCGCCCCTGTGGTGCGTGACGCGCGGCGCCGTCGCCGTCGCCGGCACGGAACGGCTCACCGCCCCCGGTCAGGCGGCGGTGTGGGGTCTCGGCCGGGTCGCGGCACTGGAACTCCCCGTGCGCTGGGGCGGGCTGATCGACCTGCCCGCCGCCCTGGACGACCGTGCCGCCCGGCGGTTCGCCACCGTCCTCGCCGGACACGACGGCGAGGACCAGATGGCCGTGCGCGACTCGGCCGTCTTCGGCCGCCGGCTCGTGCCCGCGCCGGAGGCCGCACCCGACGCCGGCTGGGAGCCCAGCGGCACCGTCCTGGTCACCGGGGGCACCGGAGGCCGCGGCGCCCACGTGGCGCGCTGGCTCGCCGCCGCCGGAACCGCCCGCCTGGTGCTGGTCAGCCGACGCGGCCCGGACGCGCCCGGCGCCGCCGAACTCGCCGACGAACTGCGGGAGCTGGGCGCCCAGGTGACGATCGCCGCCTGCGACGCCGCCGACCGCGACGCCCTCGCCGCCGTCCTCGCCGACATCCCCGGGGACACCCCGCTGACCGGAGTGGTGCACGCCGCCGGCATCGTCGACGACGGAGTGCTCGACGACCTCACGCCGGAGCGGTTCGCCGCGCTGCACCGCGCCCGCACCGTCCCCGCCGTCCACCTCGACGAACTGACCCGGGACCTGGACCTGACGGCGTTCGTGCTCTGCTCCTCGGTGGCCGGCACGGTCGGCACCGCGGGGCGCGCCAACCTCGCCGCCGCCACCGCCGTCCTGGACGCACTCGCCCGGCGTCGCCGGGGCGAGGGCCTGCCCGCGACCTCCATCGCCTGGGGCGCCTGGACCGACGCGGAACCGGGCGCGGACACCACGGTCACCGACGCGACGGGCGCCGACACCGGTGCCCCCGGGCGTCCGGCCCGCACCGCCGGTCACCCGGCCGTGCACCCGGACCTCGCGCTCGCCGCCCTGCGGCAGGCCGTGACCCGGCCGGAGCCGACGCCCGTGGTCTTCGACCCGCGTCAGCCGCAGGTCCTCGACACCCTCATCGGCATCCGCGGCAGCGCCCTGCTGCGCGACCTGCCGGACGCCCGGCAGGCACTGGCAGACGCGGCCGCCTCGCGGCAGGAGACCAGGACGGCCGCCTCCGGGCTCGCCGCGCGGCTGCGACAGCTGCCCGCCGCCGACCGCACCGCGGTCCTCGGCGACCTGGTCCGCACCCACGCCGCCGCCGTCCTCGGCCACCCGGGCCCGGAGGCCGTCGCCCCGGACCGCAGCTTCCGCGACCTGGGCTTCGACTCGCTGACCGCGATCGAGCTGCCCAACCGCCTCGCCCTGGCCACCGGCCTGCGCCTGCCCGCCACCACGGTCTACGACTTCCCGACCGCGCGGTCCCTGGCCGAGCACCTGGTCGCCGAGCTCCTCGGCGAGCAGGACACCACGGCCGGCCCCGACCGGGTGAACGCCGCCGGGCTGTCCGACGACCCGATCGTCATCGTCGGCATGGCCTGCCGCCTCCCCGGCGGCGTGCGCTCCCCCGAGGACCTGTGGCGGATGCTCAGCGAGGGCCGCGACGGCATCGAGGCCTTCCCCGAGGACCGGGGCTGGGACCTCGCCACCCTGGCGACCGGCGGCGCGGACGGCCGCGGCCGCAGTGCCACCCTCAGGGGCGGATTCGTCGAAGGCGCCGCCGAGTTCGACGCCGGCTTCTTCGGGATCTCACCCCGCGAGGCCATCGCCATGGACCCACAGCAGCGCCTGCTCCTCGAAACCACCTGGGAGGCGTTCGAGCGGGCCGGAATCGACGCCGACGGGCTGCGCGGCAGCCGCACGGGCGTGTTCGTCGGCACCAACGGCCAGGACTACTCCACCCTCGTCATGAACTCCCGCGAGGACCTGGAGGGCCACGCCGGCACCGGACTGGCCGCCAGCGTCGTCTCCGGCCGGCTCGCCTACACCTTCGGCCTGGAGGGCCCGGCGGTCACCGTCGACACCGCCTGCTCCTCCTCCCTGGTCGCCCTGCACTGGGCGCTCCAGGCGCTGCGGGCCGGCGAGTGCGACCTCGCCGTCGCGGGCGGCGTCACCCTCATGAGCACCCCGTCCGGCTTCTCCGGCTTCACCCTGCAGAACGGCCTCGCCACCGACGGCCACTGCAAGGCGTACGCGGACGCCGCCGACGGCACCGGCTGGTCCGAGGGCGTCGGCCTGATCGTGGTGGAACGGCTCTCCGACGCCCGCCGCAACGGGCACGAGGTGCTCGCGGTGGTCCGCGGCTCGGCCATCAACCAGGACGGCGCCTCCAACGGCCTCACCGCCCCCAACGGCCCCTCCCAGCAGCGCGTGATCCGCCAGGCCCTGGCGAGCGCCGGGCTCACCCCCGCCGACATCGACGCCGTCGAGGGCCACGGCACCGGCACCCCGCTGGGCGACCCGATCGAGGCGCAGGCGCTGCTGGCCACCTACGGCCAGGGCCGCGACCCGGAGCGCCCGCTGCTGCTCGGCTCCATCAAGTCGAACATCGGCCACACCCAGGCCGCCGCCGGCGTCGCCGGCATCATCAAGACCGTCATGGCGATGCGGCACGCCGTCCTGCCGAAGACCCTCCACGTCGACAAGCCCTCCACGCACGTCGACTGGGAGGCGGGCGCGGTGCGCCTGCTCACCGAGCCGTCCGCCTGGCCGGAGACCGGCAGGCCGTGGCGCGCGGGCATCTCGTCGTTCGGCATCAGCGGCACCAACGCCCACACCATCATCGAGCAGGCACCCGCGGCCGAGGCGGTGCCCGAGCCGGCCGGATCCGCGCCGGCCCCCTCGGTCGTCCCGTGGCCCGTCTCCGCGAAGTCCGAGGAGGCCCTGGACGCCCAGGTGGCCCGCATCGCCGCCCTGACCGGCGTGTCCCCGCTGGACGTGGGCCACTCCCTGGCCACCGGCCGAGCCCTGCTCGACCACCGCGCGGTGCTCCTCGCCGGACCCGGCGGGGAACCCCTCGAGGTGGCGCGGGACCGCGCCGCGTACCGCACCACCGCCGTCCTGTTCTCCGGCCAGGGCTCCCAGCGGGCCGGCATGGGCCGCGAACTGTACGCCGCCTTCCCGGCGTTCGCCGAGGCCCTGGACGCCGTACTGGCCCGCCTGGACACCGGCTCCGAAGTCCCCCTGCGCACGGTCCTGTTCGCCGAGGAGGGCACGCCCGAGGCGGAACTCCTCCACACCACCGGCTACACCCAGCCCGCGCTGTTCGCCGTCGAGGTGGCGCTGTACCGGCTCGTCGAGTCGTGGGGAGTGCGGCCCGACTACGTGGCCGGCCACTCCGTGGGCGAGATCGCGGCCGCGCACGTGGCCGGGGTGCTGTCCCTGGAGGACGCCTGCACGCTGGTCGCCGCCCGCGCCCGGCTGATGCAGGAACTCCCGTCCGGCGGCGCCATGATCGCCGTACAGGCCACCGAGGAGGAGATCACCCCCGGGCTGACCGACGGCGTGGCGCTGGCCGCCGTCAACGGGCCCGACTCCGTCGTCGTCGCCGGCACCGAGGAGGACGTCCTCACCCTCGCGGCGCTGTTCACGGCGGACGGCCGCAAGACGCAGCGGCTCTCCGTCAGCCACGCCTTCCACTCGCCGCTGATGGACCCGATGCTCGACGCGTTCCGCGAGGTCGCGGAGACACTGACGTACGCCGAACCGCGCATCCCCGTCGTGTCCAACGTGACCGGTGGGATCGCCGACCCCGCCCTGCTGTGCTCGGCGGAGTACTGGGTGCGCCACGTCCGCGGCACCGTCCGCTTCGCCGACGGCGTGCGCGCCCTGGCCGACGCCGGGGTGAGCGCGTTCCTGGAGGCCGGACCCGGCGGTGTCCTCACCGCGCTGACCCAGCGCTGCCTGGACGCCGGCCTCGACGCCGTCGCCGTGCCCGCGCTGCGCGCGGACCGCGACGAGGAGACCGCGCTGCTCACCGGGCTCGCCCGGCTCCACACCGCCGGTGTCCGCGTCGACTGGGCGGCCTGGTTCCGGGGCACCGGGGCACGCCGCACCGAACTGCCGACCTACCCCTTCCAGCGGGAGCGGTTCTGGCCCCGCCCGGCCGCCCTGACCGGCGACGTCAGCTCCGCCGGCCTGGTCTCCGCCGACCACCCGCTGCTCGGCGCCGCCGTACCGCTGGCCGACTCCGAGGGCGCGCTGTTCACCAGCCAGATCTCGATGCAGGTCCACCCCTGGCTGCTCGACCACAAGGTCGGCGGCACGGTCATCCTGCCCGGCACCGGCTACCTGGAGATGGCCATCCGCGCCGCCGACCAGGTCGGCTGCGGCCGGGTCCAGGAACTCGTCCTGTCCACCCCGATGGTGCTGAACGACAAGGTGCCCACCGCCCTGCAAGTGGTCCTCGGCGCCCCGGACGAGGAGGGGACCCGCACCATCGCGTTCTACTCCCGCCCGTCCGACGTCACCGACGGCCCCTGGACCCGGCACGCCACCGGCTCCCTCGCCGCCGCGGAGCACACCGCCCCGTTCGACGTCCCCGTCTGGCCGCCGGCGGACGCCCAGCCGATGCCGATCGACGGCACCTACGAGCGCACCGAGTACGGCCCCTGCTTCCAGGGGATGCGCAAGGTGTGGATCCGCGGACAGGAGGCCTTCGTCGAGGTCGCCCTGCCCGAGGAGATCGCCGGGGACGCCCAGTACTTCGGCATCCACCCGGCCCTGCTCGACGCCGTCCAGCACGCCAACGGCTACCTCGGCGTCGGCAGCGAGGACAACCCGCTGCTGCCGTACATCTGGAACGGCGTCTCGCTGCACGCGGGCGGCGCCACCACCCTGCGGGTCCGCATCGCCAGGCTCGGCGACGAGTCGGTCACGCTCACGGCGGTCGACGCCGAGGGCGCGCCCGTGCTGTCCGCCGAGGCACTGGTGCTGCGCGCCCCGAGCGTGCCGCGTGCCCCGGTGGCCACCGGCGGCCAGGAACCGGTGTTCCGCCTCGACTGGGTCACCGCCCCCGAGATCAAGCCCACCGAGGGGCTGCGGGCCGTCACCCTGGGCGCCGACGTCTTCGGCACCGGCACCGCACTGCCGTCCCTCGCCGACCTCACCGACCCGGCCGACGCCCCCGACTACGTGCTCGTCCCGCTCCAGGGGGAGTACGCCGGCCCCGGTGGCGGCGAGGCGGGCGGCGACCCGGCCGCCCCCGGCGCGGACGTCCCCGGCGCCGTCCACGCCCTCACCACCCGCACCCTGGAACTCGTCCGCCAGTGGCTGGACCACGACCGGTTCGACCGCACCCGCCTGGTCTTCGTCACCCGCGACGCGGTGGCCGCCGCCGACGGCGAGACCGTACGGGACCTCGCCGCGGGTGCCGCCTGGGGCCTGGTGCGCTCGGCCCAGTCCGAGAACCCCGACCGGTTCGTCCTCGTCGACCTCGGCGAACAGGACGACGTCCTCGCGCTGCTGCCGGACCTGCCGGCCCTGCTCGCCACCGGCGACGCCCAGTTCGCCGTGCGCGAGGGCACCGTCAGCGTCGGCCGGCTCGACCGGCTCGCCACCGGCGCCGGACTGCTCCCGCCCGTCGACGTGCCGTGGCGGCTCGACACCACCGGCAAGGGCACCCTGGACAACCTCGTCCTCGCCCCGTGCCCGGAGGTGCTGCAGCCGCTCGGCGACCACGAGGTCAGGCTCGACGTCGACGCGACCGGTCTGAACTTCCGCGACGTGCTCAACGCGCTCGGCATGTACCCCGGGGAGTCCGGCCCGATGGGCACCGAGGCCGCCGGTGTGGTCACGGCCGTCGGCGCCGCGGTCACCGGACTGCGGCCCGGCGACCGGGTGTTCGGCACCGTACCCGGCGGGTTCGGGCCGGTCGTCGTCGCCGACGAGCACTACCTGGCCCGCGTCCCCGGCACCTGGACCCAGCAGGAGGCGGCGTCCGTGCCGCTGGTGTTCCTGACCGCCCTGTACGCCTTCCGTGACCTGGCGGGTCTGCGGGCGGGGGAGTCGGTGCTGGTGCATGCCGGTGCGGGTGGTGTGGGTATGGCCGCGGTGCAGCTGGCCCGGCATCTGGGTGCGGAGGTGTTCGCGACCGCGAGTGAGGGCAAGTGGGACACGCTGCGGGGTCTGGGTCTGGACGAGGACCACATCGCGTCCTCGCGTGACCTGGGCTTCGAGGAGAAGTTCCGGGCGGTGACCGGTGGCCGGGGCGTGGATGTCGTGCTGAACGCGCTCGCGGGTGAGTTCGTGGACGCCTCGCTGCGGCTGACGGCCGACGGTGGCCGGTTCCTGGAGATGGGCAAGACCGACATCCGCGATCCGCGGGCGATCGAGCGGGTGGTCTACCGGGCCTTCGACCTCGGCGAAGCCGGCCCCGCGCGCAACCGCGAACTCCTCGGCGAACTCCTCGACCTGTTCGCCGAGGGCGCGCTGCGGCCCCTGCCGCTGAAGGTGTGGGACGTGCGGCGGGCGCGTGAGGCGTTCCGGTACATGAGTCAGGCCAGGCATGTCGGCAAGATCGTGCTGACGATGCCGCGGCGCTGGAACCCCGACGGCACCGTCCTCATCACCGGCGGCACCGGCGCGCTCGGCGGACACCTCGCCCGCCGCCTCGCCGCCTCCGGAATGCGGCACCTGCTGCTGACCAGCCGGCGCGGTCCGGACGCGCCGGGCGCCGCCGAACTCGCCGACGAGCTGCGGGAACTGGGCGCCGAGGTGACCGTCGCGGCCTGCGACACCGCCGACCGCGACGCCACCGCCGCGCTCCTCGCCGGCGTCCCCGCCGCGCACCCGCTGACCGCGGTCGTGCACACGGCGGGCGTCCTCGACGACGGCGTCGTCGCCTCGCTCACCCCGGAGCGGCTCGCCGCCGTCCTGCGGCCCAAGGTCGACGCCGCCTGGCACCTGCACGAACTCACCCGCGACCTGGACCTGGCGGCGTTCCTGCCGTTCTCGTCCATCGCCGGTGTCATGGGCAGTCCCGGCCAGGGCAACTACGCCGCGGCCAACTCCTTCCTCGACGCCCTGACCGCGCACCGCCGCTCCCTGGGCCTGGCCGGCACCTCGCTCGCCTGGGGCCCCTGGTCCCACGACGGCGGCATGACCAGCACCCTGTCCGACACCGACATGCGCCGCATGCAGTCCGGCGGCCTGCCGCCGCTCTCCGTCGACCAGGGCTTCGGCCTCTTCGACATCGCACGCGGCTCCGACGAGTCGTTCCTGGTCCTGGTCGGCCTCGCTCCCGGCGCCATGCGCGGTGCCGCCCCCGAGGACCTGCCGCCGCTCTTCCGCGGCATGGTCAGGAGCAGCCGCCGCACCGCAGCCGCCACCGACGCGGCCGGAGCGGCCGCCGCCCTCGGCGCCAAGCTCGGCGAACTCCGCGCCGACGAGCGTGTCCGGTACGTCACCGACCTGGTCCGCGAGCAGGCCGCCCGGGTGCTCGGCCACGCCACGCCGAAGGCCGTCGACGTGACCCAGGAGTTCCGGGAGCTCGGCTTCGACTCGCTGACCGCCCTGGAACTGCGCAACCACCTCTCCGCGGCGACCGGACTGCGCCTGCCGGCCACCCTGGTCTTCGACTACCCGACCCCCACGGCACTCGCCGCACACTTCGTCTCCGAACTGGCCCCCGGCGACGAAGGCCCCCAGGGCCCCTCGCTGCTCGCCGAACTCGACCGCCTGGAAGCGCTCCTCGCGGCCGGCGAGCACGACGGGATCACCCGCGCGGGACTCGCCCTCCGGCTCGGCCAGATGCTGGACAAGGTGCGCGGCAGCGCGCCGGAGTCGACCGGCACCCCCGTGGACGACGCCTTCGAATCGGCCAGCGCCGACGAGGTGTTCGCCTTCATCGACAACGAGCTCGGCCGCATGGGCGACCACTGAGACGAGCCGATTCACCACAGGAAGGTTTTCCCGTCATGCCCGATGACAAAAAGCTCGTCGACTACCTCAAGTGGGTCACGGCCGACCTGCACAAGACCCGTCGGCGGCTGGAGGAGGCCGAGGCGAGCCGGCACGAACCGATCGCCATCGTGGGCATGGCCTGCCGGCTGCCCGGCGAGGTCGCCTCCCCGGAGGACTTCTGGCGGCTGCTGGACGAGGGCCGCGACGGCATCGCCCCGTTCCCCACCGACCGGGGCTGGGACCTCGACGCCCTGGGCGGTGAGGGGGCCGGCAGCAGCGCCGCCGCCGAGGGCGGCTTCGTCGACGCCGCCGCCTTCGACGCCGGTTTCTTCGGCATCTCGCCCCGCGAGGCCGTCGCCATGGACCCGCAGCAGCGGCTCCTGCTGGAGACCACCTGGGAAGCGGTGGAACGCGCCGGTCTCGACCCGGTGTCCCTGCGTGGCTCCCGCACCGGCGTGTTCGTCGGCACCGCCGGCGTCGACTACGTCGGCGTCGTGATGAACTCCCGCGAGGACGCGGAGGGCCACGCCACCACCGGCCTCACCGCCAGCGTCGTCTCCGGCCGCGTCGCCTACGCCTTCGACCTGGCCGGGCCGGCGGTCACCGTGGACACCGCCTGCTCCTCCTCCCTGGTCGCCATCCACCTGGCAGCCCAGTCCCTGCGCCAGGGCGAGTGCGGCCTCGCCCTGGCGGGCGGCGTCACCGTCATGTCCACCCCCATGGGCTTCTCCGGCTTCACCCGCCAGGGCGGCATCTCCACCAGCGGCCGCTGCAAGGCGTTCGCCGACTCCGCCGACGGCACCGGCTGGTCCGAGGGCGCCGGCGTCCTCGTCCTGGAGCGCCTCTCCGACGCCCGCCGCAACGGGCACCAGGTCCTCGCCGTCGTCCGCGGCTCCGCGGTCAACCAGGACGGCGCCTCCAACGGCCTCACCGCACCCAACGGGCCCTCGCAGCAGCGCGTCATCCGGCAGGCCCTCGCCGGCGCCGGACTGTCACCCGCCGACGTGGACGCCGTCGAGGCGCACGGCACCGGCACCCCCCTCGGCGACCCGATCGAGGCGCAGGCGCTGCTGGCCACCTACGGCCAGGACCGCCCGGACGACCGGCCGCTGCTGCTCGGCTCGGTGAAGTCCAACATCGGCCACTCTCAGGCCGCCGCCGGAGTCGCCGGCGTCATCAAGACCGTCCTGGCCATCCGCCACGGCGTCCTGCCCAAGACCCTCCACGTCGACGCGCCGTCCACCCACGTCGACTGGACCGCGGGCAATGTCCGCCTCCTCACCGAACGCACCCCCTGGCCGGAGACCGGCCGGCCCCGCCGTGCCGCCGTGTCCTCCTTCGGCATCAGCGGCACCAACGCCCACCTGGTCGTCGAACAGGCCCCCGAACCGGAGGAGCCGGAGCAGCCCGCCGCACCGACGGCCCACCCGGCGGTCGTGCCGTGGCCGGTCGCCGGCAAGACGAAGGGCGCCCTGGAGGCACAGCTCGCGAGCGTGCCGGCCCTGACCGACGCCACCGCACTGGACGTGGGCTTCTCCCTGGCGTCGGGGCGGTCGGTGTTCGAGCACCGGGCGGTCCTCCTCGCGGGCGCCGGGGGCGAACAGCCCGTCGAGGTCGCGCGCGGTCGCGCGGCACAGCGCTCGCTCGCCGTGCTGTTCTCGGGGCAGGGCTCGCAGCGGGCGGGGACGGGGCGTGAGCTGTACGCCGCCTTCCCCGTCTTCGCCGAGGCCCTGGACGCCGTACTGGCGCGGCTGGACGCGGAGTCGGACCGCCCGCTGCGCGAGGTGCTGTTCGCCGAGGAGGGCACGCCGGAGGCGGAACTGCTCCACACCACCGGCTACACCCAGCCCGCGCTGTTCGCCGTCGAGGTGGCGCTGTACCGGCTCGTCGAGTCGTGGGGTGTGCGGCCGGAGTTCGTGGCCGGTCACTCCGTCGGCGAGATCACGGCCGCGCACGTCGCCGGTGTCCTCTCCCTGGAGGACGCCTGCACGCTGGTCGCGGCCCGCGCCCGGCTGATGCAGCAACTCCCGTCCGGCGGCGCGATGGTGGCCGTGCAGGCCACCGAGGAGGAGATCACCCCGCACCTGACCGAGGACATCGCCCTGGCGGCGGTGAACGGTCCGGACGCGGTGGTGATCGCAGGCACCGAGCCCGAAGTCCTGGCGCTGGCCGCTGAGTTCACCGCGCGGGGCCGCAAGACACAGCGTCTTTCGGTGAGTCACGCCTTCCACTCGCCGCTGATGGACCCGATGCTGGCAGAGTTCCGCCGGGTCGCCGAGAAGCTGACCTACGCCGAGCCGGCCATCCCCGTCGTGTCCAACGTGACCGGCGAGGTCGCCGAACCCGCCCTGCTGTGCTCGGCCGACTACTGGGTGCGTCATGTCCGTGGCACCGTGCGCTTCGCCGACGGCGTGCGGGCCCTGGCCGACGGGGGAGCGGACGCCTTCCTGGAACTGGGACCCGGCGCCGTCCTCACCGCCCTGACCCGGCAGACCCTCGGGGACGAGGCGGACGCCGTGGTGGCGCCCGCCCTGCGCGCCCGGCGCGACGAACAGACCGCGCTGCTCACCGGGCTGGCCGAACTGCACGTCGCGGGCGTCCGCGTCGACTGGTCCGCCTGGTTCGACGGCACCGGCGCCCGCCGCACCGACGTACCCACCTACCCCTGGCAGCACCGGGCGTACTGGCCGCGTCCGCTCGCCCACGCGGGCGACGTGGCCGGCGCCGGACTCGTCCCCGCCGAGCACCCCCTGCTGGGTGCCGCCGTGTCGCTGGCCGGCTCCGACGGTGTCCTGCTCACCGGGCGGGTGTCGCTGCGCACGCACCCGTGGCTCGCCGACCACACCATGGGCGGCATGGTCCTCTTCCCCGCCACCGGATTCCTGGAGCTGGCGGTCCGCGCCGGTGACCAGGTCGGCTGCGGACGCGTACAGGATCTCGCCCTGACCACCCCGCTGGTGCTCGACGAGCGGGGCGCCGTCGCCGTACAGGTGCGGGTCGGTGCGCCCGACGACTCCGGCGTCCGGGAACTCGGCATCCACTCCCGGCCCGCCGACGCCGACGCCGAGCCGTGGACCCAGCACGCCCTGGGCGCCCTCGTCCCGGGGGAGCGCGGGGTCGACTTCGGCACCGTCGAGTGGCCGCCGAGCGACACGGAACCCGTCGACCTCACCGGCTTCTACGAGCGCACCGAGTACGGACCCCTCTTCCAGGGGCTGCGAGCCGCCTGGACCAGGGACGACGAGGTCTTCGCCGAACTGGAGCTGCCGGACCGCGCCGACGACGCGGCACTGTTCGCCCTGCACCCGGCACTGCTGACCGCCGCGCTGCACGCCGTGGAGTTCGTGCGGCTGAAGGACGCCGACCAGGGACTGCTGCCCTTCTCGTGGTCGGGTGTCTCACTGCACGCCTCCGGAGCGGCACGACTGCGGGTCCGGCTGGTCAAGGCCGGCGAGGACACCGTGTCCATCGCGGCCGTGGACCCCGCGGGACGGCCCGTCCTGTCGGTCGAGTCGCTGGCGCTGCGGCCCTCGTCCGCCGCCCGGCTGCTCGGACCGGCCGCCACCGACCGCGCCTGCCTGCTGCGGCTGGAATGGGTGCCGGCCGAGACCGGAACCGAGCGGAGCGGCGCCGTGCCCGGCCCGCTGGTGGCTCTGGGCGAGGACACGTTCGGAACGGGCCGCACCATCACGTCGCTGTCCGAGGTCACCGAGAACGGCACCCGGGTCCTCGTTCCGGTCACGGACCACACCGACGCCTCGGCGGCCGCCGTCCACGACGCCACCCGCGCGGCCCTGGCCCTCGTCCAGGAATGGCTCGCCGAGCCCCGGCCCGCCGGCGCCCGGCTGGTGTTCGTCGCCCGGGGCGCCGTCGCCGCACGCCCCGGCGATCCGGCCGACAACCTGGCGGCGGCCGCGGTCTGGGGCCTGGTGCGCACCGCGGAGTCCGAATACCCCGGCGGGTTCACCCTGGTCGACATCGAGCCCGCGACCGTACCGCCGCTGGACACCGTGTTCGCGGTGGACGAGCCGCAGATCGCCGTCCGGGACGGCCGGCCCCTGGTCGGCCGCCTCGCCCAGCTGCCCGTCGCGCCGGCCGCCTCCACGGCGGACGACGGGCCGGAGCACCGGGACGCCTTCGGTGCCGGCCGTGCCGGAACCGTCCTGATCACCGGCGGCACCGGGCCCCTCGGCTCGCTCACCGCCCGCCACCTGGTGACCGGACACGGCGTCACCAGGCTGCTGCTCGCGAGCCGGCGCGGTCCCGAGGCACCCGGCGCCGCCGGACTGCGGGACGAACTCACCGCGCTCGGCGCCCACGTGGACCTCGTGGCCTGCGACGTGGCCGACCGGGACGCGCTCGCCGCACTGCTGGCGGGCATCGACCCGGCGCACCCGCTGACGGCCGTCGTCCACGCGGCGGGCGTCCTCGACGACGCCGTACTCACCTCCCTCACCCCCGAACGGCTGGCGGACGTCCTGCGCCCCAAGGCCGACGCCGCCCGGCACCTGCACGACCTCACCCGGGACCTGGACCTCGACGCGTTCGTGCTCTACTCGTCCATCTCGGGCGTCACCGCCCGCGTCGGACAGGCCAACTACGTCGCGGCCAACACCGTCCTCGACACCCTCGCCCAGCAGCGCGCCGCACAGGGCCTGCCGGCCCTGTCACTGGCCTGGGGTGCCTGGGACCTGGGCGACGGCATGGCCCGGGACCTGCTCACCGACAGCGGCCGGCAGCGCATCCGGTCCAGCGGCGTCGAGGCCCTGCCCAGCGACCGGGCCCTGGACCTGCTCGACGCCGCCCTCCGCCTCGACGAACCCGTGGTGGTCGCCACCAGCTTCGTGACACCCCCGGCGGGATACACGAGCGACGTACCGCCCCTCATGCGAGGGCTGGTCCCCGCGCCGCGCCGGACGGCGGCCGCCTCCGCACCGCTCCGCGCCGCCGACCCGGTCTCGTTCCGGGAGCGCCTGGACACCCTCGGCGCCGCCGAACGGCAGCAGGCGTTGCGCGACCTGGTCGTCGCCCACACCGCCGAACTCCTCGGCCACCGCGACCAGTCCGAGGTCGACCCGGAACGGGGCTTCCTCGAACTCGGCTTCGACTCCCTCATCGGTATCGAACTGCGCCGCAAGCTCAGCGAGGCCACCGGACTCCAGCTGCCCGCGAGCATCGTCTACGACAGCGGCTCACCTGAGGGACTCACGGCCTGGCTGGGCACCGAACTGTCCGCCCAGGGCGGCGGCCCGGCCGTCCACGGTGCCGCGGCCGCCGGCGGCCAGGCCGAGAACGACTCCCTGGAGCGGCTGTTCCTCGACGGCCTC
This sequence comes from Streptomyces sp. NPDC016640, assembly GCF_043076215.1. Taxonomy (NCBI): domain Bacteria; kingdom Bacillati; phylum Actinomycetota; class Actinomycetes; order Kitasatosporales; family Streptomycetaceae; genus Streptomyces; species Streptomyces sp. NPDC016640. The sequence goes on along the minus strand of NZ_JBIBRG010000030.1, from coordinate 2,981 downwards.
GCCCGCGGCAAGACGCGCGAGGCCCAGCGCATGCTGGCGACGGTCGCCGCGCTGCGGCCCACCTTCGAGGCGACCGCCGAACTGGAGGACCTGCCCTGGCCGGTGACGCTCGCCGAAGGGCCCGCCCCGGTGCGGCTGGTCTGCGTCAGCGCGCCCACCGCGAACGGAGGAGTCCACCAGTACGCGACGCTCTCCGGCCACTTCCGGGGCCGGCGCGACGTCGCCGCGCTGCCCCTGGTCGGCTTCGCCACCGGGGAGGCCCTGCCGGCCGGACCCGAACCGGCGGCCCGGGTGATCGCCGAGAGCGCGCTCCAGGCCGCCGACGGACATCCGTTCGTCCTGGTCGGACACTCCTCGGGCGGTTCCCTCGCCTACGCCGCGGCCGGAGTGCTGGAGAGCACCTGGGGCATCCGCCCCGAGGCCGTGATCCTGCTGGACACCCTGAGCATCCAGCACAAGAGCGACGAGGGCGTGGACTACTCCGGCATGATGAAGTTCAACTTCACGCAGGTCGACGACTCCCCGGTACGGCTCACCAACTCGCGGCTCTCCGCCATGGGCCGCTGGATGGTGCTGCTGAACGCGCTGGACGTGCATCCCACCACCGCTCCCGTACTGGAAATCAAGTGCACGCGCGCACTCATCGAGGGGGTACCCGCACCCGACGGCGAGCAGTTGTACGAACCGCTGGTGCCCGCGGCGACCGTCCGCCCCGTGGACGCCGACCACCTCTCCCTCATCCGTGAGGACTCGGGGAAGGCCGCGGAGCTCATGGAGGAATGGCTGACCGCCCGCGAGAACGGCGCGTCGTCCGCCGGTACCACCTCCACCGACGCCGACCTGGAGGAGGCCGGAGTCCTCTAGCCCTCATTCGCGAGGGAATTCCCCAGTCCTTCGCCCCGGGCCGGGCGCGGGTGGTGCCCACCACCCGCGCCCGGCCCCGCTCATCTCTCCAGGCTCTAGGGAAACCCGCAGTCCAAGACGGCCAGACTGGCCGCGAACAGGGTCGGGGCGTGGATCCGGGAACCGCCGCTCTCCGCGTTTTCCGGAATACGAGTGAGAGGTGGGCACCTGATGTCGAACGAGGACAAGCTCCGCGCGTACCTCAAGCGGGCGATCGCCGATCTCCAGGAGGCCCGGCAGCAGCTCAGCGAGGCCGAGAACCGCGACCGCGAGCCCGTCGCCGTCGTCGCCATGGCCTGCCGCTACCCCGGCGGCGCCCGCTCGCCCGAGGAACTGTGGGAGCTGGCCCGCGACGGCGTGGACGCGATCTCCGCGTTCCCCGCCAACCGCGGCTGGGACCTCGACCGGCTGTTCCACCCCGACCCCGCCCACCACGGCACCACCTACACCCGCGAGGGCGGCTTCCTGCACGAGGCCGGCGAGTTCGACCCGGCGTTCTTCGGGATCTCCCCGCGCGAGGCCCTCGCCATGGACCCGCAGCAGCGCCTGCTCCTGGAGACCTCCTGGGAGGCCCTGGAACGCGCCGGAATCCTCCCCGACTCCCTCACCGGCAGCCCCACCGGCGTCTTCGTCGGCACCGGGCACGGCGACTACGACAGCGCCGCCCGCGGCCGCCAGGAGGAGGTCGCCGGACACCTCCTGACCGGCAACACGGTCGCCGTCGCCTCCGGCCGGCTGTCCTACACGTACGGCTTCGAGGGCCCCGCCGTCACCGTCGACACCGCCTGCTCCTCCTCCCTGGTCGCCCTGCACCTGGCCGTGCGTTCCCTGCGGCAGGGGGAGTGCTCCCTCGCCCTGGCGGGCGGCGCCACCGTCATGTCGACGCCGAAGATGTTCACCGAGTTCGCCCGCCAGCGCGGCCTGGCCGCCGACGGCCGCTGCAAGGCCTTCGCCGCCGCCGCCGACGGCACCGCCTGGTCCGAGGGCGTCGGCATGGTCCTGCTGGAGCGGCTCTCCGACGCCCGCCGCAACGGCCACCAGGTCCTCGCCGTCATCCGCGGCTCCGCCATCAACCAGGACGGCGCCTCCAACGGCCTCACCGCCCCCAACGGCCCCTCCCAGCAGCGCCTGATCCGCCAGGCCCTCATCGACGCCGGACTCTCCGCCGCCGAGGTCGACGTCGTCGAGGCGCACGGCACCGGCACGACCCTGGGCGACCCGATCGAGGCCCAGGCGCTGCTGGCCACCTACGGTCAGGACCGCCCGGCGGAGCGGCCGCTGCTGCTCGGCTCGCTGAAGTCGAACATCGGCCACACCCAGGCCGCCTCCGGTGTCGGCGGCGTCATCAAGATGGTGCAGGCCATGCGGCACGGCACACTGCCCAAGAGCCTCCACATCGACGCGCCCACCCCGCACGCCGACTGGGCCGACGGCGCCGTCGACCTGCTCACCGAGCACACCGACTGGCCGGAGACCGGCCGGCCCCGCCGCGCCGCCGTCTCCTCCTTCGGCGTCAGCGGCACCAACGCCCACCTCGTACTGGAACAGGCTCCGGAACCCGCGCCGGCCGACGAGGCCGACACCGGCACCGAGCCGGCCCGGGCCCCGGTGTGGCTGCCGTGGGCGGTGTCGGCGAAGTCGCGTGAGGCGGTGCGGGAGCAGGCCGCGCGGCTGGCGGCGTCCGTGCGCGACGGCGGCGCGGGCGCGCTGGACGTGGCGCACTCGCTGGTCTCGACCCGCGTCGCCATGGAGCACCGTTCGGTCGTCGTCGGCAGTGGCCTCGAGGACCTGCTCGCCGGCCTCGACGCGCTCGCCGCCGGCCGGCCCGCACCCGGCATCGTCGAAGGCACCGCCACCGAAGGAAGCGGCGCCGTGTTCGTCTTCCCGGGCCAGGGCTCGCAGTGGGCCGGTATGGCGGTCGAGCTCCTGGAGACCTCGCCGGTGTTCGCCCGGCGGATGTCCGCCTGCGCCGACGCGCTCGCCCCGCACGTCGAGTGGTCGTTGCTGGATGTGGTGCGGGGTGTGGAGGGTGCCGCTTCGCTGGAGCGGGTGGATGTGGTGCAGCCGGTGTTGTGGGC
>NZ_JBIBRG010000029.1:0-17257 GCF_043076215.1 Streptomyces sp. NPDC016640 | reverse complement strand
ACCCTCCACCCCACCACCACCCAAACCCCCCACCTCGACCTGCCCACCTACCCCTTCCAACGCGACCGCTACTGGCTGGATCCGGTCAGGGCCGCGGCCGGCGACCTGACCGCGGCGGGCGTGACCGCCGTGGGGCATCCGCTGCTCGCGGCCGTGACGGAGTTGCCGGAGACCGACACCACGGTGTGGACGGGCAAGCTGTCCGCCCCTGCCCTTCCCTGGCTCGCCGACCATCTGGTGTGGGACCGGGGCGTGGCGCCCGGCACCGCCGTGCTGGAGATCGTGCTGCAGATCGGGGAGCGGATCGGGCTGCCCCGTATCAGTGAGCTGGTCCTGGAAGCGCCCCTGAGCTGGGGCGCCGACGCTCCGACAGTGGTCCGGACGGTCGTGGGCGCCCTGAGCCCGGAGGGCACGCGGGAGGTGAGCCTTTACTCCCGGCCCGACGACGAAGCCGTCTGGACGCGGCACGCGTCGGGCCGGCTCGCCCGGGCCGGGTCGGAGGAGATCGGGAGCGGCGTCTTCGCGGAGCTCTCCGGGGTCTGGCCGCCTCCCGGCGCGCAGGAGGTCGACATCTCCAGCCAGTACGAGCTGTTCGCCGCCGCCGGGGTGGGCTACGGGGGCGCGTTCCGTGGACTGCGGGCCGTGTGGCGCCGGGAGGACGAGATCTTCGCCGAGGTACGGCTGCCCGACGACCATGCCACCGACGCCGCGGGCTACGGTCTGCATCCCGCGCTGCTCGACGCGGCCCTGCATCCCATCGCGTTGCTCGATCCGCTGGGCGACGGCGGGCACGGGCTTCTGCCGTTCGTGTGGACCGATGTGCTGCGTCCCCGGGACGGCGGGCACACCCTGCGCGTACGCGTCGCCAGGGCGCAGGACCGCCGGACGGACGGCCCGGCGGACAGCGGGCGGGACGACCGTCCCGGCGGCGCCGTCTCGCTCGCGGCGGCCGACCGCGACGGCGTCCCGGTGTTCGTCGCACGCTCGCTGGTGCTGCGTCGTGTCTCCGCCACGCAGTTGCCCGCCGCGCCGTCCGTTCCGCTCCACCGCCTGGACTGGGTGCCGTTGCCGGGCTTCACGGAACCGGTCGGGGCCGGCGACTGCGACCCGTCCGTCCTGGATCTCACCGCACTCACCGCCGACGTCCACCTGACCGTCCGCAGGGTGCTGGAGGCGGTCCAGGCCCACCTCCGGGAACCGGCCGACGACGGCTCGCGGCTGGTCGTCCTCACCCGGGGCGCGGCCGGTCCCGAAGGCGGTGCCGACGATCCGGCGGGGGCGGCCGCCTGGGGGCTGGTCCGCAGCGCGCAGAGCGAGCATCCCGGCCGGTTCGTCCTGATCGACGTCGACGACACGGCGGAGTCCTCGCGGGCGCTGCCCGCCGTCGTGGCTGCCGTGGGGGACGTGGACGCCCCCCAGGTCGCGGTCCGTCAGGGTCGCCCGAGTGTGCCGCGCCTCGTGGCGCTGACCGCCGTCAGGACCGGTGCGGAACCGGGCGGGCCGGGCTCCGCGGGGCTGTTCGATCCGGATGGCACGGTGCTGATCAGCGGTGGGACCGGCGCACTGGCCGCCGTGACCGCCCGGCATCTCGTGGCCCGTCACGGCGTACGGCATCTGCTGCTGGCCGCCAGGCGTGGCATGGACGCGCCGCAGGCGGCCGAGTTGGCGTCGGAACTCGGCGCTCTGGGCGCCGACGTCGAGTTCCGGGCCTGTGATGTCACCGACCGGGCGGCCGTCCGCCGTCTGCTGGACGGGATCCCCGCCGAGCGTCCTCTGAGCTGCGTGGTGCACACCGCCGGCGTCCTGGACGACGGGGTGATCTCCGCGCAGACGCCCGAGCGTGTCGCCGCCGTACTGGGGCCCAAGGCGGACGGCGCGCTCCACTTCGACGAATTGACCCGGGACCGGGAACGGCCCGTTCCGCTGCTGCTGTTCTCCTCGGTCTCGGGTGTCCTGGGAAGTACGGGCCAGGCCGGTTACGCCGCGGCGAACGCCTTCCTGGACGCGCTCGCCGCGCGACGCCGGGCGGACGGTCACCCCGCCCTGTCGCTCGGCTGGGGCTGGTGGACCGGCGCGGGCATGGCCGCCGGGCTGGACCGGGCGGACGCGGCACGCATCCGGCGTTCCGGCATCGCCCCGCTCGACACGGGGACGGCGATGGACCTGTTCGACCGGGCGCTGGCCCGGCCGGAGCCCGCGCTGCTGCCGGTGCGGCTGGACCATGCCGCGCTGCGCGAGGCGGCCCGTGCGGGCACGTTGCCGGAGGTCCTGCGGGATCTCGCCGGTGTCCCGTCCCGCGCTCACCCCACACCGGGGAGCGAAGGCACCGCGACCTCAACCGGGACCGGGACCGAGACCGGCAGCGGCCTCGCCGAGCGGCTCGCGCGCCGCGCGGTTCCCGAGCGCCTGCCCCTGCTGCTCGAACTCGTACGGACCGAGGTCGCCGCGGTACTGGGGCATGGTGACCCCGGCGCGGTGGGTGCCGAACGCTCCTTCAAGGACGCCGGGTTCGACTCGCTCACCGCCGTGGATCTGCGCAACCGGCTCAACGCGCGTACGGGACTGCGGCTGCCGGCGACCCTCGTCTTCGACCACCCGACGCCGCTCGCGCTGGCCGAACTCCTGCTCGCCGGCCTGGACGTGGAACCGGCCACCGCCGGTCCGGAGGACCTGGCCGCCGCGTTCGACCGGCTCGCGCGCGGCCTCGCGGCCCTCGACGACCGTGCCGCCCGCGTCGGCGCGGCCGAGCGGCTGCGCTCCCTGCTCACCGCTCTCACCACCGCCGATCCGGTCCCGGGCACGGGGGCGGATGCGGGCCCGGAAGCGGACGGCGCGCCCACCGAGGTGGTCACCGACCGGCTGAGGTCGGCCTCGGACGACGAGCTCTTCGACCTGTACGACAGCGAGTTCCGGTGACCAGGTTCACGCGATGTGCCTGCCCCGGCCACCACGAGGATGACCCAGAGGAGAACCGTGTCCGCAACGAACGAGGAGAAGCTGCGGGAGTACCTTCGGCGCGCGATGGGCGACCTGCACAGCGTGCGCGAGCGACTGTCGGAGCTGGAGTCGGCACGGCATGAGCCGATCGCGGTGGTGGGCATGGCCTGCCGCTACCCCGGCGGCGTGACCTCGCCCGACGACCTGTGGGAGCTGGTCGCCTCCGGGACCGACGCCATCTCCGCGTTCCCGGCCGACCGCGGCTGGGACCTGGACGGCCTGTACGACCCCGACCCGAGCACCCCCGGCAAGACCTACGTCCGCCACGGCGGCTTCCTGCACGACGCGGCCCAGTTCGACCCCGAGTTCTTCGGCATCAGCCCCCGCGAAGCCACCGCCATGGACCCCCAGCAACGGCTCCTGCTGGAAACCTCCTGGGAAGCCCTCGAACACGCCGGGATCGCCCCCCACACCCTGCGCACCACCCGCACCGGCGTCTTCGCCGGCGTCATGCACCACGACTACGGCAGTCACCAGGTCGGCAGCGCGGCCGACGCCAGTGGACAGCTCGGTCTGGGTACGGCGGGGAGTGTGGCGTCGGGTCGGGTGGCGTACACGCTGGGCCTGCAAGGACCTGCGCTCACCGTGGACACCGCGTGCTCCTCGTCCCTGGTGGCACTGCACCTGGCCGTGCAGTCCCTGCGCCGCGGCGAATGCGACCTCGCCCTCGCCGGCGGGACCACCGTCATGGCCACCCCCACCGTCTTCATCGAGTTCTCCCGCCAGCGCGGACTGGCGCCCGACGGCCGCTGCAAACCCTTCGCCGACACCGCCGACGGCACCGCATGGGCCGAAGGCACCGGCATGCTCCTGATCGAACGACTCTCCGACGCCAAACGGCTCGGCCACCGCGTCCTGGCCGTCGTACGCGGCACCGCCGTCAACCAGGACGGCGCCAGCAACGGCCTCACCGCACCCAGCGGACCCGCCCAGCAACACGTCATCCGCGACGCCCTGGCCGACGCCGGCCTCACCCCCGACGACATCGACGCCGTCGAAGCCCACGGCACCGGCACCCCCCTCGGCGACCCCATCGAAGCCGGCGCCCTCCTCGCCACCTACGGACACCCCGAACGCCGGACACCGCTCCTGCTCGGATCACTGAAGTCCAACATCGGCCACACCCAGGCCGCCGCCGGCATCGCCGGAATCATCAAGATGATCCAGGCCCTGCACCACAACACCCTCCCGCGCACCCTGCACGCCGACCACCCCACCACCAAGGTCGACTGGGAAGCCGGCCGGATACAACTCCTCACCGACGCCCAACCCTGGCCCGCCGACCCCGACCGGCCACGCCGCGCCGGCATCTCCGCCTTCGGCGTCAGCGGCACCAACGCCCACGCCATCATCGAAGAACCCACCCCCGCCGAAGCACCAACACACACACCCGCCCCACCCGTCATCGCCTGGCCGCTGTCCGCCCACACCCCCGCCGCCCTGCGCGCCCAAGCCGCTCGCCTGCGTGCCCGGCTCCACCGCACCGCCGACGCCCTCTCCCCCGCCGACTCCGCCGGCATCGGTCACGCTCTGGCCGTCGGGCGGGCCGTGCTCCCCCACCGGGCGGTGCTGCTCGGTGACGGCGCCGCCCCGCTGGACGCCCTTGCCGCGCTGGCCTCGGGCGAGGTCTCGCCGGACGTCGTCACGGGCAGCGCGGCCGATGTGCGCCGGGTCGCCTTCGTCTTTCCCGGCCAGGGCGCGCAGTGGGCCGGCATGGGCGCCGAACTCCTCGATTCCTCACCGGTGTTCGCGGCGGAGCTGGCACGGTGCGAGGCCGCGCTCGAGCCGTTCGTGGACTGGTCGCTCACCGATGTGCTGCGCGGGGCGCCGGGGGCGCCCGGTCTTGACCGGGTGGACGTCGTGCAGCCGGTGACCTTCGCCGTCGTGGTCGGTCTCGCGGCGATGTGGCGGTGGCTCGGTGTCGAGCCGGCTGCCGTGATCGGCCACTCCCAGGGCGAGATCGCCGCCGCCCACGTCGCCGGGGTGCTCTCGCTGGAGGACGCCGCCAGGGTGGTGGCGCTGCGCTCCCGGCTCATCGCCCGTGAACTCGCGGGGCGGGGCGGTATGGCCTCGGTGGCCCTGGCCGCGGCCGACGTCGAGGCGCGGCTGGCCGGTGCGGGTGCCGCCACGGATGCCGGTGCCGGTCCCTGGGACCTCGAGATCGCGGCCGTCAACGGACCGGAGACGACCGTCGTCTGCGGTGCGCCCGGTGCGCTGGACTCGCTGCTGGGCGTGCTGGAGGGCGAGGGCGTCCGGGTCCGTCGTATCGACGTGGACTACGCGTCGCACTCCCGCCACGTCGAGGGGATCCGGGACGAGTTGGCGGCCGTACTCGCGGGGATCCGGCCGCGCGCGGGCAGCGTGCCCTTCTACTCGACCGTCGGGGCGGAGCCGCTGGACGGGACCGCGCTCGACGCCGGGTACTGGTACCGCAACCTGCGCCACCGGGTGCAGTTCGAGTCCGCGCTGCGGGCGATGCTGGCCGACGGGGTGGACGCCTTCGTGGAGTGCTCCCCGCACCCGGTTCTCACCGTCCCCGTACGGCAGACGCTGGAGAGCGCGGGGGCGGGCGCGGTGGCCGTCGGCTCGCTGCGGCGCGACGACGGCGGCCTGCGGCGGTTCCTCACATCCGCCGCGGAGGCCCAGGTCAAGGGCGTTCCGGTGGACTGGACGGCGCTCTGTCCGCGTGCGGGGTGGGTGGACCTGCCCACATACGCCTTCCAGCGCGAGCGGTACTGGGTGGCCCCGGCGGAACCGAGGCCGGCGGCCGGGGCGGGTTCTGCCGCTGCGACCGGTCCGGCGTCGGCCGCCCGGAGCGGCTCCGGGCAGGAGGGTGCCGCCTCGGCGTACGGTGACCGGCTCGCGTACCACGTCGCCTGGCAGGGGCTGCTGCCGGGCGCCGACGCCTGGCGGCCGGGACCGTGGCTGCTGATCGTGCCGGCCGGGGAGCGGGAGGCCGGGGTCGCCGACGCCGTGGAGCAGGCGATCGCCTCCTTCGGGGGGACGGTCCGCCGGGTCACGGCCGACCCGCTGTCGACCGGCCGCGACGGGCTCCGCGCCCTGCTCGCACCCGTGTTCGCCGGGGAGGAGCCGTTGGCCGGTGCCGTGTCGCTGCTGGGCGTGTGCACGGACGGCCACCCGGAGCATCCCGGTGTGCCGGCGGGGGTCACCGGGACCCTCGCCCTCGTCCAGGCGCTGGCCGATCTCGGCGTCGCCGTACCGCTGTGGACGGTCACCCGGGGTGCCGTCGCCGCCGGGCCGGACGAGGTGCCGTCCGCCGAGGGGGCCCAGTTGTGGGGCCTGGGGCGGGCTGCGGCGCTGGAGCTGCCCGAGCTGTGGGGCGGTCTCGTCGACCTGCCGGAGCGGCCCGACGCCCGGGCCTTCGACCGGCTCGCCGCGGTGCTCGCCGGGACCGGGACCGAGGACCAGGTCGCCATCAGGGCGTCGGGCGTCTTCGGCCGCCGTGTCCTGCGGACCCCGGCGGAAGCGACGCCGCCCGCGTGGCGGCCCCGGGGCACGGTCCTCGTCGTCGGGGACTCCGCGACGGTGCCCGCCCGGCTGCTGCGGTCCCTGCTGGACGACGGGGCGGACCGCGTGGTGCTGGCCGGGGCGGACGCCGGTACGGAGACCGGCGCCGGGACGGCCGAGCCGGCCCCCGACGCGGCTGTGGTCCGGGTGTCGTGTGAGGTCACCGACCGGTCCGTCCTGGCCGGCCTGCTCGCGGAGTACCGTCCGGCCGTCGTCGTCCACGCGCCGCCGCTGGTGCCGCTGGCACCCCTCGTCGAGACGGCGCCCGGTGACATCGCCGAGGCGGTGGCCGCGAAGACGGCCGTCGCAGGTCATCTGATCGGTCTGGCGGCCGAGGCCGACCTGCAGGCGCTGGTGCTGTTCTCCTCCGTTTCGGGTGTGTGGGGCGGCGCCGCCCAGGGCTGCTACGCGGCGGCCACCGCGCACCTGGACGCCCTCGCCGAACGCGCACGGGCCGCCGGTCTGCCCGCGCTGTCGGTCGCGTGGAGCCCCTGGGCGGGCGGCGCCCACGCGGAGGGCGCCGACGAGGAGTTCCTGAGCAGGCGCGGGCTGGTCCCGCTCGATCCCGGTGCGGCGGTGCGCTCGCTGCGCCGGCTGCTGGCGGGGGGCAGCGCGTGCGGCGCCGTCGCCGACGTCGTGTGGGAACGCTTCGTCGCCTCGTACACGTCCGTACGGCCGACCGCCCTGTTCGACGACGTGCCCGATGTGCGGGAGCTGCGCGCCGCCCGGCGCGCGGCGGACGCCGACGACCCGGCCGCCGCCGAGCTGGTGCGGGAGTTGTCCGCCCGGTCCGGCGACCAGCGGCGGGCCGCGCTGCTGCGACTGGTCCGCACACATGCCGCCGCCGTGCTGGGGAAGGCGTCCGGCGACGCGGTGGACAGTACGCGGGCGTTCCGTGAGCTGGGCTTCGAGTCGCTGACGGCGGTCGAGCTGCGCGGCCGGCTCGCGGAGGCGACCGGGCTGACGCTGCCCGCCTCCCTGGTCTTCGACCATCCCACCCCCGCCGCACTCGCCCGCCACCTCGGCGAGCGGCTCTTCGGCGACGAGGCCGGCACGGCCGCCGCCGCGAAGGCCCCGGTGGTGCGGAAAGCGGACGCGGGCGAGCCGATCGCGATCATCGGCATGGCGTGCCGGCTGCCGGGCGGGGTGCGCTCCCCGGAGGACCTGTGGGAGCTGCTCTCCGGCGGGGCCGACGCCATCACCGCCTTCCCCGCCGACCGGGGCTGGGACAACGACGGTCTCTATGACCCCGACCCCGCCGCGTCGCGCCGCACCTACGCCCGCGCGGGCGGGTTCCTGCACGACGCGGCCGAGTTCGATCCCGGCTTCTTCGGGATCAGCCCGCGCGAGGCACTGGCGATGGACCCGCAGCAGCGGCTGAGCCTGGAGACGGCCTGGGAGACCTTCGAACGGGCCGGGCTCGACCCCACGCGACTGCGCGGCAGCCGCACGGGGGTCTTCGTGGGCACGAACGGCCAGCACTACGTGCCGTTGCTGCAGAACGGGGGCGCGGACGGCGAGAGTTTCGACGGCTACATCTCCACGGGCAACTCCGCCAGCGTGATGTCCGGCCGGCTGTCGTACGTCTTCGGTCTGGAGGGGCCCGCGGTCACCGTCGACACGGCCTGTTCCGCCTCCCTCACCGCGCTGCACCTGTCGGTGCAGTCGCTGCGCCGGGGGGAGTGCGATCTGGCGCTGGTCAGCGGTGCCACGGTGATGTCCACGCCGGAGATGCTGGTGGACTTCGCCCGGCAGCGTGCGATCTCGCCGGACGGCCGCAGCAAGGCCTTCGCCGAGGCCGCCGACGGCGTCGGTCTGGCCGAGGGTGCCGTGACGCTGCTGGTGGAACGGTTGTCGGACGCCGAGCGGCTCGGCCACTCCGTCCTGGCCGTCGTGCGCGGCACCGCCGTCAACCAGGACGGCGCCAGCAACGGCCTCACCGCACCCAGCGGACCCGCCCAGCAGAACGTCATCCGCGACGCCCTGGCCGACGCCGGCCTCACCCCCGACGACGTCGACGCCGTCGAAGCCCACGGCACCGGCACCCCCCTCGGCGACCCCATCGAAGCCGGCGCCCTGCTGGCCACCTACGGACACCCCGAACGCCGGACGCCGCTCCTGCTCGGATCGGTGAAGTCCAACATCGGCCACACCCAGGCCGCCGCCGGCATCGCCGGAGTCATCAAGATGGTGCAGGCGCTGCGGCACGGCACCCTCCCGCGCACCCTCCACGTCGACCGGCCCACCACCAAGGTCGACTGGGAAGCCGGCCGGATACAGCTCCTCACCGACGCCCAACCCTGGCCCGCCGACCCCGGCCGGCCACGCCGCGCCGGCATCTCCGCCTTCGGCATCAGCGGCACCAACGCCCACGCCATCATCGAGGAACCGCCCCGGACGGCCGTACCCGAGTCGCCCGAGTCGCCCGAGTCGCCCCCGACGGACGCGCTGCCGTCGCGGGACCGGGACCGGGACCCGGACCGGTGGGAGGGGGTGACCGTGCCGCTGATGCTGTCCGCGCACAGCGAGGCCGCACTGCGCGAGCAGGCGCGACGGCTGCGCGCGGGGTTCCTCGCGCGTCCCGACCGGCGTCCCGCCGACGTCGGACACGCCCTGCTCAGCACCCGCGCCCGCTTCGGACGGCGTGCGGCGGTGGTCGGCGAGAGCGTGGCGGAGCTGGCCGAGGTCCTCGACGCCGTCGCCGAAGGCAGCCCGCATCCGCTGGCGGCGACCGGCACCGCGGGAACGGCCGACCGTGTCGTGTTCGTGTTCCCCGGCCAGGGATCGCAGTGGGCCGGCATGGCCGAGGGGCTGCTGGAGCGTTCCGGCGCGTTCCGGAGCGCCGCCGAATCCTGCGACGCCGCGCTGCGGCCGCACCTTGGCTGGTCGGTGCTGAGCGTGCTGCGCGGGGAACCGGATGCGCCCTCGCTCGACCGGGTCGACGTCGTGCAGCCGGTGCTGTTCACGATGATGGTCTCGCTCGCGGCGGTCTGGCGTGCGCTGGGCGTGGAACCGGCGGCGGTCGTCGGGCACTCGCAGGGCGAGATCGCCGCTGCCCATGTCGCCGGGGCGCTGTCGCTGGACGACTCGGCCCGGATCGTCGCCCTGCGCAGTCGGGCGTGGCTCGGGCTGGCGGGCAAGGGCGGCATGGTGGCGGTGCCGATGCCGGCGGAGGAACTGCGGCCGCGGCTGGTGACGTGGGGGGACCGGCTCGCCGTCGCCGCCGTCAACAGCCCCGGCTCCTGTGCCGTCGCCGGCGAGCCGGAGGCGCTGGCGGAACTGGTCGCGCAGCTGACCGGTGAGGGCGTGCACGCCCGGCCGATCCCGGGCGTCGACACGGCGGGCCACTCGCCGCAGGTGGACGCGTTGCGGACCCATCTGCTGGAGGTGCTGGCCCCGGTCGCCCCCCGGCCGGCCGGCATCCCCTTCTACTCGACGGTGACCGGCGGGCTGCTGGACGGCACGGAACTGGACGCGCCGTACTGGTACCGCAACATGCGCGAGCCCGTCGAGTTCGAGCGGGCCACGCGGGCGCTGATCGCCGACGGGCACGACGTCTTCCTGGAGACGAGTCCGCATCCCATGCTGGCCGTGGCGCTGGAGGAGACGGTCACCGACGCCGGCACCGACGCGGCGGTGCTGGGGACCCTGCGCCGTCGCCACGGCGGTCCCCGCGCGCTGGCCCTGGCCGTCGGCCGCGCCTTCGCGCACGGCGTGGAGGTGAGGCCCGAGGCGGTCTTCGGACCGGACGCACGGCCCGTGGAGCTGCCCACCTACCCGTTCCAGCGGGAGCGCTACTGGTACCACCCCGGTGTCCGGGGCGGCGACCCCGCCTCCCTGGGCGTGGACGGTGCCGATCACCCGTTGCTCGGCGGCGGCGTGGAACTGCCCGACTCCGGCGGCCATGTGTACACCGCGCGGATCGGCGTCGACGGGTTCCCCTGGCTGGCCGACCACACCCTGCTGGGAGCGGTGCTGCTGCCGGGTGCGGCCTTCGCCGACCTCGCGCTGTGGGCGGGGCGCCAGAACGGCGCCGGGCGGATCGAGGAACTCACGCTGTCGTCGCCGCTGACGGTGCCCGCCGACGGCGGGGTCCGGCTGCGGCTGAGCGTGGCGGGCCGGGGGCCGGGCGGGGACCGCCGCTTCACCGTCCACGCCCGCCCGGAGGACGCCGCCGACTGGAGCCTGCACGCCGAGGGCCTCCTCGCGCCCGACGAGGGCGCGGGCGAGGGCGCGGGTGCGTACGCGGCGGCTGCTGCGCCGGGTGCCGAGCCGCTGGACGTCAGCGACTTCTACGACCGGTTCGCCGAGCGCGGCTACGGGTACGGGCCCGTGTTCCGCGGGCTGGTGACGGCGTACCGGGACGGTGCCGACATCCACGCGGAGGTGGCGCTGCCCAGGTCGGCCCAGGGCGACGCGTCGCGGTTCGGACTGCACCCCGCGCTGCTGGACGCGGCCCTGCAGACGATGAGCCTCGGGACGTTCTTCCCCGAGGACGGGCAGGTGCGGATGCCGTTCGCGCTGCGCGGCATACGGCTGCACCGCCTGGGTGCCGACCGGCTGTGGGTCCGGGTCTCGCCGGTGTCCGAGGACGCGGTCCGGGTCCAGTGCGCCGACGCCGAGGGGCGGCCGGTCGCCGAGATCGACTCGGTCGTCATGCGCCCGGTCGACCCGGGTCACCTGGCGCACGCCGGCCGCCGGGTTCCCGACTCGCTGTTCGGACTCACCTGGGACGCCGTCCCCGCGCCCGGCACCGCGGCGAACGGCGCCGCCCCGCCGCTGCGCTGGGTGGTCGCGGGACCCGACGCCCTGTCCCTGGCCGAGGCGGCCGACGCCCACCTGCCCGACCTGCCCGTCCCGGGCGCGGACGGCGCACCGCAGCCGTGGGGCGGGCAGTCCGCGCCGGACGCGGTCGTGTTCGGTGTGGCGGGCGGGGACGGGGACCTCGACCTGGAGGCCCGGGGCGTTGTCCGCCGGGTGCTGGAGCTGGTGCAGCGGTGGCTCGCGGCGCCGGCCGGAGCCGAGGGGCCGCGGCTCGTCGTGGCGACCCGGGGCGCGGTCGCGGTGCGTGGCGACGGCGAGGTGACCGACCCGGCGGCGGCCGCCGCGTGGGGTCTGCTGCGTTCCGCGCAGGCCGAGGAACCGGGCCGGTTCCTGCTCGTCGACGTGGACGACGACCCGGTGTCGGTACGGGCCCTGCCCGCCGCCCTCGCCTCGGTCCTCGTCTCGGGCGAACCGCAGACGGCGGTGCGGGCCGGCACGGCGTACCTGCCCCGGCTGGACCGCGCCGGCGGCACGTCCGCCGGCGCCGCGCTCATCCCGCCGGCCGGGGGCGGTGCGTGGCGGCTCCGCCGGGGTGCGGACGGCACCCTGGACGGGCTGGCCCTGCTGCCCGCTCCCGACGCGGACGCCCCGCTGGAGCCGGGGCAGGTGCGGGTCGCCGTGCGTGCCGCCGGTGTCAACTTCAGGGACACCCTCCTCGCCCTGGGCATGTATCCGGGCGAGGCCGAGCTGGGCACCGAGGGAGCGGGCGTCGTCATCGAGGCCGGTCCCGGTGTCACCCGGTTCCGCCCCGGCGACCGGGTGCTGGGCCTGTGGAACGGCGGCTTCGGCCCCGTGTGCACCGCCGACGAGCGGCTGCTCGCGCCGGTCCCGGACGGCTGGTCCTTCGTCCGCGCCGCGTCGGTCCCGGCGGTGTTCCTGAGCGCCTACTACGGCCTGGTCGTCCTGGCCGGCCTGCGGCGCGGGGAGAGGGTGCTGGTGCACGCCGCCGCCGGAGGCGTCGGTATGGCCGCCGTGCAGATCGCCCACCACCTGGGCGCGGAGGTGCTGGCGACCGCGAGTCCCGCCAAGTGGGACACCGTGCGCGGCCTGGGCGTCGCGGACGAGCACATCGCCTCCTCCCGCACCCTCGACTTCGCGACGGCGTTCTCCCGCGGGAGCCGGCCGGCCGGCGTCGACGTCGTCCTCAACTCACTGGCGCACGAGTACACCGACGCGTCCCTGACCCTGCTCGGCCCCGGCGGGCGGTTCCTGGACCTGGGCCGAACCGACGTACGCGACCCGCTCCGGGTCGCTGCGGACCACCCCGGCGTCCACTACCGGGCGTTCGGCCTGGACGAGGTGGACCCCGGCGAACTCGGCCGGATGCTCACCGAGTTGATGGAGCTGTTCGGGCGGGGCGCACTGCGGCCGCTGCCGGTCGCCGCGTACGACGTGCGCCGCGCCGCCGACGCCCTGCGCACGATCAGCCAGGCCCGGCACGTCGGCAAGCTGGTGCTGACGATGCCGCCCGCGTTCGGCCCGTACGGCACGGTGCTCATCACGGGCGGCACGGGGACGATCGGCAGCCGGATCGCCCGGCATCTGGTCACCCGGCACGGCGTTCGCCACCTGCTGCTGGCCTCGCGCGGCGGCCCGGACGGCGACGGCGCCGCCGGACTCGTCGCGGAACTGGCCGAGGCGGGCGCGTCGGCCACGGTCGTCGCCTGCGACGTCGCCGACCCCGACGCGGTGCGGCGGCTGCTCGCCGAGGTACCCGAGCGGCAGCCCCTGACGGCGGTGGTGCACAGCGCGGGCGTCCTCGACGACGGCATGCTGCCCTCCCTCACCCCCGAACGGCTGGAGCGGGTGCTGCGGCCCAAGGTGGACGCCGCCGTGCACCTGGACCGGCTCACCCGGGACCTGGACCTGTCGGCGTTCGTCCTGTTCTCGTCCAGCGCCGCGCTGCTGGGCAGTCCCGCCCAGGGCAACTACGCGGCGGCCAACGCCGTGCTCGACGCCCTCGCGGCCCGGCGGCGCGCACTCGGTCTGCCGGCGGTCTCGGTGGCCTGGGGGCTGTGGACGGACAGCAGCCGTATGCACACGCTGGACCAGGAGAGCCTGGGCCGACGGTTCGCGCGGAGCGGCTTCCCGCCCATGCCGGCGTCCCAGGCCACCGCGTTGTTCGACGCGGTGCTCGGGGTGGACGAGGCGGTCCAGTACCCCATGCGGCTGGACCTGGCCGCGCTGCGCGCCACCGGAACGGTCCCGCCCCTGCTGTCACGGCTCGTCGCACGCGCTCCGGACGGCACGGCGGCCGGGCGGGGCCGGACCGACACCGTCGGCGGCGACGGTCAGGTGAGCGGTGAGGCGTTCGCCGAGCGCCTGTCCGCCCTGTCGGACGAGGAACGCCTCGACACGCTGCTGGAGCTGGTGCGTGAACTCGTCGCCGCGGTGCTGGGCCACGGCTCCGCCGCCTCGGTCGCCTCGGACCGGGCCTTCCGCGAGGCGGGCTTCGACTCCCTGACCGCGGTGGAACTGCGCAACCGGCTGGCCGCGGCGACGGGTCTGCGGCTGCCCGCGACCCTGGTCTTCGACCATCCGACGCCGGCCGCGCTGGCCGGCCGTCTGGACGAGCTGCTCGTGCCGCGGCGGCCTGCCGGTACCGGCCCCGCCCCGGCCGGACTCGACCGGATCGAGGAGGCGCTGGCCGCCCTCACCCCCGACGGCCCGGCCGCCGCGCTCCCCGCCCCCCGGACCCCGGCCGAGATCGCGTCGCACCTGGACGCCCTGGCCGGCCGCTGGCGCGCCCTCCACAGCGGCACCCCGGACACCGGCGACACCGCCCAGGGCACCGGCGACCACATCGACGACGTCCTGGGTGCCGCGGCCGACGACGAGATCTTCGCGTACATCGACGAACGGTTCGGCACGTCCTGACCCCGCCCGGCCGACAGCCCGGCCGGCCATGGACCGCACAGCCCCGAAGGGAAGACCGCTGTGGAGAACGAAGCTCCGAAGGAGTCGAACGAGCCGGACGCGGCGAAGCTGCGCTCCTACCTCAGGCGCGTGACGGCCGAGCTGCACCGGGCCACCGAGCAGCTGCGGGCCGTCGACGAGCGGGCGCGGGAACCGATCGCGATCGTCGGCATGGCCTGCCGGCTGCCCGGCGGGGTGCGCGGACCCGAGGACCTGTGGGAGCTGCTGCGCTCGGAGACCGACGCCGTCTCCCCCGCACCGTCCGACCGCGGCTGGGACGTGACGGCGATGTACTCGCCCGACCCGGACCGGGCGGGGACCACGTACTGCCGCGAGGGGGGATTCGTCCGGGGAGTCGACCGGTTCGACCCCGGCCCGTTCGGGATCTCGCCCAACGAGGCGCTGGCCATGGACCCCCAGCAGCGGCTCCTGCTGGAGACGGTGTGGGAATCACTGGAACGGGCCGGCATCGACCCGAAGTCGCTGCGGGGCAGCCGCACCGGGGTGTTCGCCGGTGCCTGGGAGAGCGGCTACCAGAAGGGTCTGGACGCGGTCGACGCCGGACTGGAGGCCCAGCTCCTGGCCGGGATCGTCAGTTTCACGGCGGGCCGGGTCTCGTACACCCTGGGCCTGGAGGGTCCCGCCCTGACGGTGGACACGGCGTGTTCGTCGTCGCTGGTGGCGCTGCACCTGGCGGTGCAGTCCCTGCGACGCGGGGAATGCGACCTCGCCCTCGCCGGCGGTGCGACGGTCATCGCCGACCCCGCCCTCCTGGTGCAGTTCTCGCGGCAGCGGGCGCTGGCGCCGGACGGCCGCTGCAAGGCCTTCGCCGAGGCCGCCGACGGTTTCGGGCCCGCCGAGGGCGCCGGGATGCTGCTGGTGGAACGGTTGTCGGACGCCGAGCGGCTCGGCCACCGCGTCCTGGCCGTCGTGCGCGGCACCGCCGTCAACCAGGACGGCGCCAGCAACGGCCTCACCGCACCCAGCGGACCCGCCCAGCAGAAGGTCATCCGGGAGGCCCTGGCCGACGCCGGCCTCACCCCCGACGACGTCGACGCCGTCGAAGCCCACGGCACCGGCACCCCCCTCGGCGACCCCATCGAAGCCGGCGCCCTGCTGGCCACCTACGGACACCCCGAACGCCGGACGCCGCTCTGGCTGGGGTCGTTGAAGTCCAACATCGGCCACACCCAGGCCGCCGCCGGTGTCGCCGGGATCATCAAGATGGTGCAGGCGCTGCGGCACGGCGCCCTCCCGCGCACCCTGCACGTCGACCACCCCACCACCAAGGTCGACTGGGAGGCCGGCCCGCTGCGGCTCCTCGCCGAGGCCCGGCCCTGGCCCGCCGACCCCGGCCGGCCACGCCGCGCCGGCGTCTCCTCGTTCGGCGTCAGCGGCACCAACGCCCACGTCGTCATCGAAGAACCACCGGTGTCCGCCGAAGCGCCTCCGCCGCCCCCGGCCACGTCCCCGACGACCGTCCTCCCCTTGTCGGCCGCCGGCGCGGCGCCCCTGCGCGAGCAGGCCCGGCGGCTCGCCGAGCATCTCGCCGCCCATCCGGAGATCACGCCGGCCGACGCCGCGTACTCCGCCGCCACCACCCGCGCGGCGCTCTCCCACCGGGCCTCGGTCCCGGCCGACGACCGTGAGTCGCTGATCGCGCGGCTGCGCTCGGTCGCGGAGGAGCGGCCGGAGCCCGACGTCGTGCTCGGCGAGGCCGGCAGCGACCGGGCGCCGCTCTTCGTCTTCCCCGGACAGGGCGCCCAGTGGGCCGGACTGGGAGCGCGGCTCCTCGCGGACTCGCCCGTCTTCCGCGCCAGGGCCGAGGCGTGCGCGCGGGCGCTGGCGCCCCACCTCGACTGGTCGGTCCTCGACGTGCTGGCCGGCGCCCCGGGCACCCCTCCCATCGACCGCGCCGACGTGGTGCAACCGGTGCTGTTCACCACGATGGTCTCGCTGGCCGCCCTCTGGGAGGCCCACGGGGTGCGGCCGGCCGCGGTCGTGGGCCACTCCCAGGGCGAGGTGGCCGCGGCCTGCGTGGCCGGTGCCCTGTCGCTGGACGACGCCGCCCTGGTGATCGCCGGACGCAGCAGGCTGTGGGGGCGGCTGGCCGGGAACGGCGGGATGCTCGCGGTGATGGCTCCGGCCCAGCGGATCCGTGAGCTGCTCGAACCATGGCGGCAGCGGATTTCCGTGGCGGCGGTCAACGGCCCCGCCTCGGTCACCGTCTCCGGCGACGCGCTCGCGCTGGAGGAGTTCGGCGCGCGGCTCTCCGCCGAGGGGGTGCTGCGCTGGCCGCTGCCGGGCGTCGACTTCGCCGGCCACTCACCGCAGGTGGAGGAGTTCCGCGCCGAGCTCCTGGACCTGCTCTCCGGCGTACGGCCGGTTCCCGCGCGGATACCGTTCTTCTCCACCGTGACCGCCGGCCCCCGTACCGGCGACCAGCTGGACGGGGCGTACTGGTACCGCAACACGCGCGAACCCGTGGAGTTCGACGCCACGGTGCGGGCGCTGCTGCGCGCGGGCCACCACACGTTCATCGAGGTCGGTCCGCATCCGCTGCTCAACGCCGCGATCGACGAGATCGCAGCGGACGAGGGGGTGCCGGCCACCGCCCTGCACACGCTCCAGCGGGGCGCGGGCGGCCTGGACCGCATGCGCAACGCGGTGGGCGCCGCCTTCGCGCACGGGGTCCGGGTCGACCGGAACGCCCTGTACGAGGGGACCGGTGCGCGCCGGGTACCGCTTCCCTCGTACGCCTTCCACCGTGACCGGTTCTGGCTGCCGACCGCCGTCGCCCGGCGGGCCGCGACGTCGTCGTCCCGGCCCACGGACGCCTGGCGTTACCGGGTGACCTGGACGGCCCTGGAGACTCCCGCCGGTGACGGCAGGCTGACGGGGCGTTGGCTGGTGATCGGTCAGGACGGGGACTCCCTCGTACCCGACCTCACCACCGCACTGCGCACCGCCGGCGCCGACACCCACACCCTCA
>NZ_JBIBRG010000028.1:0-31463 GCF_043076215.1 Streptomyces sp. NPDC016640 | reverse complement strand
AAACGCCCGGTTACATTCCGAACCCGGAAGCTAAGCCTTACAGCGCCGATGGTACTGCAGGGGGGACCCTGTGGGAGAGTAGGACGCCGCCGAACTCCTTTCAGAGCTCTGGCTCTCGGGCGTATAGCCCGAGGGCCAGAGCTTTTTTGCGTTGAGGTAGGGTCGGGGGCATCGTCGACACGATTCCCACAGGAGGATCCCGGGTGGAGGTTCAGGAGACGCGGATCCAGACGGACCGCGTGCTCACCATCCCGAACATGCTCAGCATGGCGCGGCTCGTCGGCGTACCCCTCTTCCTGTGGTTGATCCTCAGGCCCGAGTTCGGCGGCCCCGAGAGCGACGGCTGGGCGCTCCTGGTGCTGGCCCTCAGCGGCATCACCGACTACCTGGACGGGAAACTCGCGCGGCGCTGGAACCAGATCAGCAGCCTCGGCCGGCTCCTCGACCCCGCCGCCGACCGGCTCTACATCCTCTCCACCCTCGTAGGGCTCACCTGGCGCGAGATCCTGCCGCTCTGGCTGACCGCCGCACTGCTGGCCCGTGAGCTGGTCCTCCTCGTCATGGTGGGCATTCTCCGGCGGCACGGCTATCCGCCGCCACAGGTCAACTTCCTGGGGAAGGCCGCCACCTTCAACCTGATGTGTGCCTTCCCGCTGCTCCTGCTCAGTGACGGAACTGGCTGGATCTCGTCACTCGCTGCTATTTTCGGCTGGGCGTTCGCCGGATGGGGTACAACCCTGTATTGGTGGGCAGGAGTGCTTTACGTGGTCCAAGTCCGCCGCCTGATCCGTGCGGACACCATGGCCGATTGACTCGCTGACTGGCGCGCTCATGGCTGCGCGATGCCCCGTGGTGAAACACGCGGGGCAATCTCGGCGGGAGAAGTCGGCCAGACCGTCGTCTCTTCGAGGAGGACGCTTCCGACATGAAGGCCGTCGTGATGGCCGGAGGCGAAGGCACGCGCCTTCGCCCCATGACCTCAAGCATGCCCAAGCCGCTCCTGCCGGTGGCCAACCGGCCGATCATGGAGCACGTTCTGAGGCTGCTGAAAAGGCATGGGCTCAACGAAACCGTTGTGACTGTCCAGTTTCTTGCGTCACTCGTCAAGAACTATTTCGGTGACGGCGAGGAGCTCGGGATGGAGCTCACCTATGCCAACGAGGAGAAGCCACTCGGTACCGCCGGGAGCGTCAAGAACGCCGAAGAGGCGCTGAAGGACGATGCTTTCCTCGTCATCTCCGGTGACGCCCTGACCGACTTCGACCTCACCGAGCTGATCAATTTCCACAAGGAGAAGGGCGCCCTGGTCACGGTCTGCCTGACCCGCGTCCCCAACCCCCTGGAATTCGGCATCACCATTGTGGACGAGGAAGGCAAGGTCGAGCGCTTCCTCGAGAAGCCGACCTGGGGACAGGTCTTCTCCGACACAGTGAACACCGGCATCTACGTGATGGAGCCCGAGGTCTTCGACTACGTCGAGCCCGACGTACCCGTCGACTGGTCCGGTGACGTCTTCCCCCAGCTGATGAAGGAGGGCAAGCCCGTCTACGGCTATGTCGCCGAGGGCTACTGGGAGGACGTAGGCACGCACGAGAGCTATGGGAAGGCGCAGGCCGACGTCCTCGAGGGCAAGGTCGATGTCGACATCGACGGCTTCGAGATCTCCCCGGGCGTATGGGTCGCCGAAGGGGCCGAGGTGCACCCCGACGCCGTGCTCCGTGGGCCGCTCTACATCGGGGACTACGCCAAGGTCGAGGCCGGCGCGGAGATCCGCGAACACACGGTCGTGGGTTCCAACGTCGTCGTCAAGAGCGGCGCGTTCATGCACAAGGCCGTCGTCCACGACAACGTGTACGTCGGACCGCACAGCAATCTGCGCGGCTGCGTCGTCGGCAAGAACACCGACATCATGCGCGCGGCACGGATCGAGGACGGCGCCGTCATCGGTGACGAGTGCCTGATCGGTGAGGAATCGATCGTCCAGGGCAATGTGCGGGTCTACCCGTTCAAGACCATCGAGGCAGGCGCGTTCGTCAACACCTCGGTCATCTGGGAATCCAGAGGACAGGCGCATCTCTTCGGCGCCCGGGGCGTGTCCGGCATCCTGAACGTCGAGATCACGCCGGAACTCGCGGTACGGCTGGCCGGCGCGTACGCGACGACGCTGAAGAAGGGCTCGACCGTCACCACGGCGCGCGACCACTCCCGCGGCGCCCGTGCGCTGAAGCGAGCGGTCATCTCCGCCCTCCAGGCCAGCGCCATCGACGTACGGGACCTGGAGAACGTGCCGCTGCCCGTGGCACGGCAGCAGACCGCACGGGGCAGTGCGGGCGGCATCATGATCCGGACCACGCCCGGCGTGCCGGACTCCGTCGACATCATGTTCTTCGACGGGCAGGGAGCCGACCTCTCGCAAGGCAGTCAGCGGAAACTGGACCGGGTGTTCGCGCGGCAGGAGTACCGGCGGGCGTTCCCGGGGGAGATCGGGGACCTGCACTTCCCGGCCAGTGTCTTCGACTCGTACACGGGATCCCTGCTGCGCAACGTCGACATCACCGGCATCGCGGAGTCCGGGCTCAAGGTGGTCGTGGACGCCTCCAACGGCAGCGCCGGCCTCGTGCTGCCGAGCCTGCTCGGCAAGCTGGGCGTCGACTCGCTGACCATCAACCCCGGCCTCGACGAGTCCCGGCCGACCGAGACCGCCGACATGCGGCGCTCGGGCCTGGTCCGGCTCGGGGAGATCGTGGCATCCTCCGGTGCCGCGTTCGGCGTGCGGTTCGACCCCGTGGGCGAGCGGCTGTCCCTGGTCGACGAGAAGGGGCGGATCATCGAGGACGACCGGGCGCTGCTCGTGATGCTCGACCTCATCGCCTCCGAGCGGCGCAGCGGCCGGGTCGCGCTCCCGGTGACCACCACCAGGATCGCCGAGCAGGTGGCGGCGTACCACGGCACGCAGGTCGAGTGGACGACGACCTCGCCCGACGACCTCACGCGCGTGGGCGGCGAGGAAGGGACGATCTTCGGCGGTGACGGCAAGGGCGGCTTCATCGTCCCCGAGTTCAGCAGTGTCTACGACGGCACCGCGGCCTTCGTGCGGCTCATCGGGCTGGTGGCGCGGACGCAGCTCACACTCAGCCAGATCGACGCGCGGATTCCGCGTGCGCACGTGCTCAAGCGGGACCTGGCGACCCCGTGGGCTGTCAAGGGCCTGGTGATGCGGCGGGTCGTCGAAGCGGCCGGAGACCGCTTCGTGGACACCACCGACGGCGTGCGCGTGGTGGAGACCGACGGCCGCTGGGTGATGGTGCTGCCCGACCCGGCCGAGGCGGTCACCCACCTGTGGGCCGAAGGCCCCGACGACGCCTCCGCACAGGCCCTGCTCGACGAGTGGGCGACGGTCGTGGACAGCGCGGGACGGTAAAACGATCAGTACACGTGCGTGCCGGACAAGTATCCCCAACGGGGCCTGTCCGGCACGCCGGTAGGTCCGTTCGTAGGCAGTGGCCGCGGCGTGCGACGATGTGCGTCATGCCGCAGCCACCCCCCGTTCGGAGCACACCCGCGCGGCCCGTGCGTCCGGACGCCTCCATGTCGTTGCTCACCAACGTCATGGACCACAGCCTCGACGACGGGTACGCCGAGGCCGCCGTGCGGAAGAAGGCCGACGGCGAGGGCGGCATGCCGAAGACCCTCAGGGCCAGGCTCGGACTCGCCGTCGGCCTGGTGCTCGCCGGCCTGATCGTGACCGTCGGCGCCGCGCAGGCCCGGGTCGAGGCGCCCGTCGTCGCCAAGGAGCGCGAGGAACTGATCGACCGCATCGATCAGGAGACCGACGCCGCGGACGAGCTCGAGAACGGCATCGACGAGCTGCGCGCGGACGTGGGCGCGCGCCAGCGCGAGGCGCTCCGGGACAGCGGCGCAGGCGACCGGTCCGCGCTGGTGGGCATCCTGTCCGGCGCCGTCGCGGTGCACGGCCCCGGCGTGCGGCTCGTGGTGAACGACGCCAAGGACACCAGCGCGGGCGGCGACGGCGACCCGCGGTCGACCTCCGGATTCGCCGACACCGGGCGGGTCCGCGACCGGGACATGCAACGGGTGGTCAACGGCCTGTGGGCGTCCGGCGCGGAGGCCGTCTCCATCAACGGACAGCGGCTGACGGCCCTGTCGGCGATCAGGGCCGCGGGCGACGCGATACTGGTCGACAACAAGCCGCTGGTGCCGCCGTACACGGTGCTCGCGGTGGGGGACGGCGGGCGACTGAGCGACCGGTTCCAGAACAGCGCGGACGGGCTCTATCTGCACGCCCTGCAGGAGAACTACGGCATCCGGACGGCCATCTCCACGGAGGACGACGTCCGGCTGCCCGCAGCACCGAGTGTGATCGTACGTACCGCACAGCCGATAACCGGGAAGGGCACATCGTGATCGCCGTACTGGGCCTCGTCGTGGGAGTCGTGGCCGGACTGTGGGTCCGGCCCGAGGTTCCGGCGGTCGTCGAGCCTTATCTGCCGATCGCCGTCGTCGCGGCGCTCGACGCCGTGTTCGGAGGGCTGCGGGCCATGCTCGACGGCATCTTCGACGACAAGGTCTTCGTGGTGTCGTTCCTGTCCAACGTCGTCGTCGCCGCACTGATCGTGTTCCTCGGCGACAAGCTCGGCGTGGGGGCCCAGCTGTCCACGGGCGTCGTCGTCGTCCTCGGTATCCGCATCTTCTCCAACGCCGCGGCGATCCGCCGGCACGTCTTCCGGGCGTGAGGCCGATGAGCGAGCGAGAGCACGACGAGACGACACGCCCGCCGGTGTCCCGGCCCGGGCCCGCTGCCGAGGCCCGGCCCGCGACGGGCCTGCGCAAGGAGCTGCCCGCAGAGGTCCCCGTGGTCCCCGTGATCCCTCCGCGCCCCTTCGCGGGAGCGGAGGAGGCCCCGCAGGAGCGGCCCGAGCCCGGTCCGACCGGACGGCAGCGACTGGTGGCGGGCCTGTGGCCACCGCGGGTGACCCGGGCCCAACTCATCGTCGCCCTGCTGCTGTTCGGCCTCGGTTTCGGGCTGGCCGTCCAGGTGGCCTCGAACAGCGACGGCGACAGCGCACTGCGCGGGGCACGCCAGGAGGATCTTGTGCGGATCCTCGATGAACTCGACGACCGCACAGAGCGTCTTGAAGACGAGAAGCAGGGACTCGAGAAGCAGCGCGACGAGCTGGAGAACAGCTCCGACCAGGCCGAAGAGGCCCGGAAGCAGATGATGGAGAAGGAACGGCAACTCGGCGTCCTGGCGGGCACCGTGGCCGCGGAGGGTCCCGGGATCACGATGACCATCGAAGACACGAAGGGGACGGTCGAGGCGAACATGCTGCTCGACGCCATTCAGGAGCTGCGCGCGGCGGGGGCCGAGGCGATCCAGGTCAACGGCGTGCGTGTGGTGGCGAGCACCTATCTGACGGATTCCGGGAACGGCGTCGGCGTGGACGGGAACAAGATCACCGCGCCCTATCGTTTCAAGGTCATCGGCAAGCCGCAGGACCTCGAGCCGGCGCTCAACATCCCCGGAGGAGTGGTGCAGACTCTCGAGAAGGAACGGGCCACCGTTACGGTGGAGCGGTCGACCAAGATCGTCGTGGATGCCTTGCGGGCGGCGAAGCGGCCTGACTACGCTCGGTCGTCCTCCCGGTGAACCGGGGGTGCATGCGGGGCGTCCGGCGAGGGCATGAGGTTGCGGGGGGTCGGCGCACCGAATGGGTGGTGCGTGGTGGAAACTGTCTGGCGGAGGCGGACGTTGTGAGGATGTCCGGGTCGGCCAATGTGTTCAATCAGGGTTCGTCCTGCCCCACGGGCGGGTCTGTTTCGGTCAAGGGGAATCGCCCGTGAAGTTGTTTGCGAAATTGTTCGGCAAGAGCGCGCGGCGAGAGGGCAGCGACAACGCGACCGCTCGCCATCGCGCACAGCCTGATGCGGAAGGTCAGCGTCCGCTGTTCCGGGACCAGGTCGGCGGTGCCGGGGGCCGGGGTGCGTCCTCCGCTGACCCCGCGCAGTCGGGCGGCATAGGCTTCGGGCAGACGCCGGCCTCAGGTGCGGGCGGAGGACACTCCGACCCGTACGCGTCCCAAGCTCCCGGCGGGCAGCCGCGGCAGGAGGATCCTTCCATGTCGGCACTGGTCTGTTCGAGGTGCGGCAACCGCAACGCGGAGAACAGTCGCTTCTGCTCCAACTGCGGAGCGCTGCTCAGGCCCGGAGCCGCCCCGGAGCGCCCCTCCGAGACGACGTCCACGATCTCGATCTCCGGTCTCGAGGCCTACGACGCCGAGGTCACCGGCCAGACGCAGATGCCGACGCTCTCCCCGGAGGCGCAGGCGGCGGTCGACGCGCTGCCGGTGGGCTCCGCGCTCCTCGTGGTGCGCCGCGGACCGAACTCGGGCAGCCGCTTCCTGCTGGACGGCGACCTGACCACGGCCGGGCGGCACCCGCAGAGCGACATCTTCCTGGACGACGTGACGGTCTCCCGCCGGCACGTGGAGTTCCGCCGCGGCGCGGACGGCTCGTTCACGGTGGCCGACGTCGGCAGCCTCAACGGCACGTACGTCAACCGCGAGCGGATCGACCAGGTCGCCCTGTCCAACGGTGACGAGGTGCAGATCGGCAAGTACCGGCTGGTCTTCCACGCGAGCCAGCGGGGCTACTGACCGCCCCCGGATTCCGTCCGGGGGTACTCCAGGGAAGGTCCATGCCGCAGACACCGAGCGGCGGTGCCGGGAACGGCGCCGCCGCCGACACCGGACTGATGAGCATCGGCGGGGTGCTGAGCGTGCTGCGCGAGGAGTTCCCCGAAGTCACCATCTCCAAGATCCGTTTCCTGGAGTCGGAAGGGCTCATCGAGCCGCAGCGGACCCCCTCGGGGTACCGCAAGTTCAGCGCCGGGGACGTCGAGCGCCTCGGCCATGTGCTGAGAATGCAGCGGGACCACTATCTGCCGCTCAAGGTGATCCGCGAGCACCTGACGGCCCTGGAGCGCGGTGAAGCCGTCCAGCCGCCGGTACTGGGCCGGCCGGGTGACGGGGACGCCGCCCACGAGCCGGCCCCCGACGGGCCGGCGGCGGCCCGCGTCGGGCGTGACCGGCTGCTGGCGGCCGCCGGCGTCGACGAGCCGACGCTCGCCGAGTGGGAGTCCTACGGACTGCTCACCCAGGTGGGGGACGGGGTGTACGACGCCGAGTCGGTCACCGTCGCCGGCCTCATCGCGGAGCTGGGGCGGTTCGGGATCGAGCCGCGTCACCTGAGGGCGATGAAGGCCGCGGCCGACCGGGAGGCCGGCCTCGTGGACCAGGTCGTCGCCCCGCTGAAACGCCACCGGAACCCGCAGACCCGGGCCCACGCCGAGGCCCGCACCAAGGAGCTGGCGGCGCTCACGGTGAAGCTGCACGCGGCGCTGGTGCAGTCGGCGCTCGGGGTACGGCTGCCCTGACGGGGCAGGGCCCGGCGGGCCGGATCGGTCACCCGTTCCCGGCCCGACTACCCAAACGTCCCGGGCACGGCCTAGGGTTGCTGTGTGAACGAGCTCGATGTCGTAGGTGTCCGGGTCGAGATGCCCTCCAACCAACCGATCGTGCTGTTGCGTGAGGTGGGCGGCGACCGCTACCTCCCCATCTGGATCGGACCGGGGGAGGCGACGGCCATCGCCTTCGCCCAGCAGGGCATGGCCCCCGCACGGCCGCTGACCCACGACCTGTTCAAGGACGTGCTGGAAGCCGTCGGCCAGGAGCTCACGGAAGTGCGGATCACCGACCTGCGCGAGGGCGTCTTCTACGCCGAGCTGGTCTTCGCCAGCGGGGTCGAGGTGAGTGCCCGCCCCTCCGACGCCATAGCGCTGGCACTGCGCACGGGCACGCCGATCTACGGCAGTGACACGGTGCTCGACGACGCGGGGATCGCCATCCCGGACGAGCAGGAGGACGAGGTGGAGAAGTTCCGTGAGTTCCTCGACCAGATCTCGCCGGAGGACTTCGGATCGAGCAACCAGTAGGGGAGGAGGACACCGCCGCCCCGGCCGACCGCCGGGCTCGCGCCGAAGGCATTCGGCTAGCCTTTCCCCGCGGTGGGGTACGGGAAACCACTCTTAGGGTGATTATCACTCGGCGTGCCGAGTGTGGCGATCGTTGACGCACCCTTGGTGACTGCCTACCGTCGAGGAGGCAGGTCAAGGACGGAGGTCGGCGTGAGAAGCAGCGGCGACGGTACGGCTGGGGGTGTCCCGGGCCACGGTGTCGGGGTGAGCGGGCCGTATCCCTCCCAGAGTTCTCCCCTCCGCTCGAACGGAGGACATCCCGCGCACGGCGGCGCCGTCGATCACGCCCCGCAGCGACCGACGGCCGTGCCGGGCGGTGGAGGGGCGGCGTCCATGGCGTCCGAGCAGATCGGCTACCGGGGGCCCACGGCCTGTGCCGCCGCCGGTATCACTTACCGGCAGCTCGACTACTGGGCCCGCACGGGGCTGGTCGAGCCGAGCGTGCGGCCGGCCCACGGGTCGGGGACGCAGCGGCTCTACAGCTTTCGCGACGTCGTCGTGCTGAAGATCGTCAAGCGGTTCCTCGACACGGGAGTGTCCCTGCAGAACATCCGCACCGCGGTACGGCATCTGCGGGAGAGCGACTTCGGCGACCTGGAGCGCATGACGCTGATGAGCGACGGCGCCACGGTCTACGAGTGCACCTCGCCCGACGAGGTGCACGCCCTGCTCCAGGGCGGGCAGGGCATCTTCGGGATCGCCGTGGGCGTGGTGTGGCGGGACGTCGAGAGCGCGCTGTCCCAGCTGCACGGCGAGCGCGTCGACACCGGGGAGACCCTGGTCGGCCACAACCCGATGGACGAGCTGGCGCGGCGGCGGAACAAGGCCGTCTAGGACGGTGCCGAGGACGGCGTTGTCAGTGGCGTAGGGCAGCATCGAGGATGTGAGATCCGCGCCCACGATCCTGCATCTCGACATGGATGCCTTCTTCGCCTCGGTGGAGCAGGCGTCCAAGCCGAGCCTGCGCGGGAAGGCCGTCGTCGTGGGCGGGCTCGGGCCGCGCGGTGTGGTCGCCACCGCCTCGTACGAGGCCCGCGTCTTCGGCGTCCACTCGGCGATGCCCATGGCGCAGGCCCGGCGGCTCGCGCCGAACGCCGCGTATCTGGTGCCGCGGTTCGCTCTCTACCGGTCGATCAGCGAGCAGGTGATGGCGCTGCTGCGGGCCCTGTCACCCCTCGTGGAGCCGCTCAGTCTCGACGAGGCGTTCGTCGACCTGGAGGCGGGCGGCACGGCCCGGGACGAGCGGTCGGCGCGTCTGGCCGGGGCGAAGCTGCGCGCGGACATCCGGGAGGTCACCGGCCTCACCGGGTCGGTGGGGCTCGCTGCCTCCAAGATGCTGGCGAAGATCGCGTCGGAGCGGGCGAAGCCGGACGGGATGGTGCTGATCGAGCCGGGCACGGAGCGGGCGCTGCTGGGTCCGCTGTCCGTCCGGACGCTGCCGGGCGTCGGACCGGCCACCGGAGACCACCTCAGAAGGGCCGGGATCCACACGGTCGACGAGCTCGCCGAGGCCGGGGAGGACGAGCTCGTACGACTGCTGGGCAAGGCGCACGGGCACGGGCTGTACGCGATGGCGCTGGCGCGGGACGAGCGCCCCGTGGTGGCGGAGCGGGAGACGAAGTCGGTGTCGGTCGAGGACACGTACGACGTGGACATCCACGACCGGGCGCGGGTCGGCACGGAGGTGCGGCGGCTCGCGGACCGGTGCGTGCACAGACTG
Organism: Streptomyces sp. NPDC016640; assembly: GCF_043076215.1. NCBI lineage: Bacteria > Bacillati > Actinomycetota > Actinomycetes > Kitasatosporales > Streptomycetaceae > Streptomyces > Streptomyces sp. NPDC016640. Next base: position 21,690 of record NZ_JBIBRG010000028.1, on the reverse strand, counting down.
CGGGGGGCCGGACTGTCGGGGCGGACCATCGTGCTCAAGGTGCGGCGGTACGACTTCTCGACCCTCACCCGGTCGGAGACGCTGCGGGGGCCCACGGACGACACGGCGGTGGTGCGGGAGGCCGCGGCGCGGCTGCTGGACTCGGTGGACACGACGGGCGGGGTGCGGCTGCTGGGGGTGGGGGTCAGCGGACTGGCCGACTACACGCAGGAGGACCTGTTCGCGCAGGCGGCCGGGGTGCGCGAGGACGGCCCTCCCGGTGAGGAGCCCGAGGCCGCGCCCGCGGCCGAGCAGCGGGCACCCGCCGAGCGGCGATGGCCGGCGGGGCACGACGTACGGCACACCGCGCACGGGCACGGGTGGGTGCAGGGCAGCGGGCTGGGCCGGGTCACGGTGCGCTTCGAGACGCCCGGCTCGTCTCCGGGCCGGGTGAGGACCTTCCGGGTCGACGACCCGGAACTGGAGCCGGCGGAACCGCTCCCGCTGGTGCCGCACACCGCCCAGGAGGGCGGGGGCGTGAAGGCCGGCGGGGTGCCGTCGGAGAGGTCGTGAACGGCGAGGGTCTCCGGCGGGCGGTCAGGCCGGTTCGTCCCTGCCCGCGAGCTTGCCGAAGGTGTGGTCCGGGAGCGGGGGAGGCGCGGCGACGTCCAGACCGTAGTGGTGGTAGAGCTGGAGTTCCTGTTCGGGGGAGAGGTGGCGGCCCACGCCGAAGTCGGGGGCGTCCTTGATGACGGCGCGTTCGAAGGGGACGTGGAGGGCGCCGTCGACCAGTTCGCTGGGCTCCAGGGGCACGAAGGCGTCCCTGCTGAACAGCCCGGTGCGTATCGCCGCCCACTCCGGCACTCCGGTGGCGTCGTCGAGGTAGACCTCGTCGATCGTGCCGATCCGCGTTCCCCTGAGGTCGAACGCCTTGCGGCCGATCAGATGGCGTGGGTCGATGTCGGTCTGCACGGGTCCTCCATTCGTCGCGCACTCCTCCGTAACCACCACAAAACGGCACAATCGGCTGTGCGGCCACTCGAAGGCCCCGGTGTTGTGCTCGCTGGTACGCTGGCAAACGGCTGCTGATCCCGTGCGGGAGAGTCCTCCAGACACCATCGGAGGCGCCGAAGGAGCAAATCCTCCCCGGAATCTCTCAGGCACACGTACCGCACGGACGAGGTCACTCTGGAAAGCAGGGCGGGTGTCGACGGCTTCCGCTCTCACCGACGGTGAAAGCCGGACGCCCCCGGGTGGTCCGGTGAAGCTCTCAGGTCGAGATGACAGAGGGGGAGGCCGTCCGGGCACCCGCGCCGTGGTGCCCCTCGAAGGTCGTCAGACCAGGAGGCCTCCGCAATGACCGCCCCTCGCACTCCGCTCTCCGAGCTCGAACAGGCCATGCCCTTCGAGCAGCGCCACATCGGCCCCGACCACGAGGCGCGGGCCAAGATGCTCGCGCAGGTCGGCTACGGCTCGCTCGACGAACTGACGGCCGCCGCGGTGCCGGATGTGATCAAGAACGCCGACGCGCTGGACCTGCCGGGCGCGCGGAGCGAGGCCGAGGTGCTCGCCGAGCTGCGGTCGCTGGCCGACCGCAACGAGGTGCTCGGCTCCATGATCGGGCTCGGGTACTACGGCACCTTCACCCCGCCCGTGATCCTGCGCAACGTCATGGAGAACCCCGCCTGGTACACGGCCTACACGCCGTACCAGCCGGAGATCTCGCAGGGGCGGCTCGAGGCGCTGCTGAACTTCCAGACCGTGGTCGCCGAGCTCACCGGCCTGCCGACCTCCGGTGCCTCCCTGCTCGACGAGGGCACCGCCGCCGCCGAGGCGATGGCGCTGATGCGGCGCATGGGCAGGAACAAGAAGGGCTTGTTCCTGGTCGACGCGGACGCCCTGCCGCAGACCGTCGCCGTGATCGAGACCCGCGCCGAGCCGACCGGCGTCGAGGTCGTCGTCGCCGACCTGAGCGAGGGCATCCCGGCGGGGATCGCCGAGCGTGAGATCAACGGCGTACTGATCCAGTACCCCGGCGCCTCCGGTGCCGTACGCGACATCAAGTCCGTGATCGACCAGGCGCACGAGCTCGGCGCGCTCGTCACCGTCGCCGCCGATCTGCTCGCCCTCACGCTGCTGAAGTCCCCCGGCGAGCTGGGCGCGGACATCGCGGTCGGCACCACCCAGCGCTTCGGCGTGCCGATGGGCTTCGGCGGGCCGCACGCCGGCTACATGGCCGTGCGGGAGAAGATGGCGCGCAGCCTGCCCGGACGGCTCGTCGGCGTCTCCGTCGACGCCGAGGGGAACAAGGCCTACCGGCTCGCCCTGCAGACGCGCGAGCAGCACATCCGCCGCGAGAAGGCCACCAGCAACATCTGCACCGCCCAGGTGCTGCTCGCCGTCATGGCGGGGATGTACGCGGTCTACCACGGCCCCCAGGGACTGCGGCTCATCGCGCGCCGCACCCACCGGTACGCCACGGTCCTCGCCGAGGGGCTGCGGGCCGGCGGAGCCGAGATCGTGCACGGCTCCTACTTCGACACACTGACCGTGCGGGTCCCGGGGCGGGCGGCCGAGGTCGTCGCCGCCGCCCGTGACAACGGCGTCAACCTGCGCCTCGTCGACGCCGACCACGTCTCGATCGCCTGTGACGAGACCACCACCAGGGACCGGCTGACCGCCGTGTGGAGCGCCTTCGGCACCGAGGGCGACGTCGAGGCCCTGGACGCGGCCGCGCGGGACACGCTGCCGGACAGCCTGCTGCGCAACGACGAGTACCTGACGCACCCCGTCTTCCGGCAGCACCGCTCCGAGACGGCGATGCTGCGCTACCTGCGCCGTCTCGCCGACCGCGACTACGCGCTGGACCGCGGCATGATCCCGCTGGGCTCCTGCACCATGAAGCTCAACGCGACCACCGAGATGGAGCCGGTCACCTGGCCCGAGTTCGGGCAGCTGCACCCCTTCGCGCCCGCCGACCAGGCGCGCGGCTACCTCACGCTCATCCGTGAGCTGGAGGAGCGGCTCGCCGAGGTCACCGGCTACGACAAGGTCTCCCTCCAGCCCAACGCCGGCTCCCAGGGCGAGCTGGCCGGCCTGCTCGCCGTACGCGGCTACCACCGGGCCAACGGCGACGAGCGGCGCACCGTCTGCCTGATCCCGTCCTCCGCGCACGGCACCAACGCCGCGAGCGCCGTGATGGCCGGCATGAAGGTCGTGGTCGTCAAGACGTCCGACGACGGCGAGATCGACGTCGCGGACCTGCGGGCGAAGATCGCGCAGTACCGCGACGAGCTGTCCGTGCTGATGATCACCTACCCGTCGACGCACGGCGTGTTCGAGGAGCACGTCGCCGACATCTGCGCGGAGGTGCACGAGGCCGGCGGCCAGGTGTACGTCGACGGCGCCAACCTCAACGCGCTGGTGGGGCTGGCCAAGCCGGGCCACTTCGGCGGCGACGTCTCGCACCTGAACCTGCACAAGACCTTCTGCATCCCGCACGGCGGCGGCGGCCCCGGTGTCGGCCCGGTCGGCGTGCGGGCCCACCTCGCCCCGTACCTGCCCAACCACCCGCTGCAGCCCGAGGCCGGTCCGGAGACGGGCGTCGGGCCCGTCTCGGCGGCGCCGTGGGGTTCGGCGGGCATCCTGCCGATCTCGTGGGCGTACGTCCGTCTCATGGGCGGGGAGGGCCTCAAGCGGGCCACGCAGGTGGCGGTGCTCAGCGCCAACTACATCGCCAAGCGCCTCGAGCCGCACTACCCGGTGCTCTACACGGGCCCCGGCGGCCTCGTCGCGCACGAGTGCATCATCGACCTGCGCCCGCTGACCAAGGCGACCGGTGTCAGCGTCGACGACGTGGCCAAGCGGCTGATCGACTACGGCTTCCACGCGCCGACGATGTCGTTCCCGGTGGCCGGCACGCTGATGATCGAGCCCACCGAGTCCGAGGACCTGACCGAGATCGACCGGTTCTGCGACGCGATGATCGCGATCCGGACGGAGATCGAGAAGGTCGGCTCCGGCGAGTGGCCGGCGGAGGACAACCCGCTGCGGGGCGCCCCGCACACCGCCGCCATGCTCGGAGGGGAGTGGCAGCACGCGTACGGTCGCGCCGAGGCCGTGTTCCCGGCCGGGGTGAACGCCGCCGACAAGTACTGGCCGCCGGTGCGCCGCATCGACCAGGCCTTCGGCGACCGGAACCTGGTCTGCTCCTGCCCGCCGCTGGACGCGTACGAGGACTGACGGACCGCGGGACCACGAGGGCTCCGCTCCGGCCCCCATAGGCCGGGCGGGGCCCTCCGCCCGTCTCAGGCCGGGTACGCGTGGGTCTGGGCCGCCTTGACCGCCGCCCAGACCGGCGCGCCCGGACGCAGATCCAGCTCGGCCGCGGCGACCGTGGTGAGGTCGGCGGCCAGCGGCATCTCCCCGGTGAGCTCCGCGCGGATCCGGTCCCCGTGGGTCTCGAGGCCGGTGACCGCGCACTGCCAGAGGTTGCGGGCGCTGGAGCCGGTCGGCCGGTCGCGGTACAGGGTCACGGCATCGGGCGGGAACGCCACGAAGACGGGGCCGCAGAGGTCCTCGGTGGTGCTGACGGCGGGACCCGCGTCCAGCCGCACCGTGTGGCCGTCGGCCCGCCCGCGGTACAGGTTGAGACCGACCAGCCGGGCGACGTACTCGGTGCGCGGGTGGCGGGCGATGTCGGAGGGGGTGCCCTCCTGCACGATCCGGCCGTGCTCCACGACCACCAGGCGGTCGGCCAGCACCATGGCGTCCAGCGCATCGTGGGTGACCAGGACGGCGACGGCCTCGAAGGCGGCCAGATGGCGGCGGAGCCGGGCGCGCACCTCCAGCCGGGTGCGGGCGTCCAGCGCCGCGAGCGGCTCGTCCAGGAGCAGCAGCCGGGGACGGATGGCCAGGGCGCGGGCGAGCGCCACCCGTTGGGCCTGCCCCCCGGACAGGTGCCCGGGCTTGGCCGCCGCGTGCTCGGCCAGACCCATGCGGTCCAGCCACTCGGCGGCCCGGGCCCGTGCCCGGGCCTTGCCGGCGCCCCGGCAGCGCGGTCCGAAGGCCACGTTGTCGAGGGCGGTCAGGTGCGGGAAGAGCAGGTAGTCCTGGAAGACGACGCCCACCGGGCGGGACTCGGGCGGCGTGCGGTGCAGCTCGGCGCCGTCCAGCACCAGATGACCGGCGGTGAGGGGAGCGAGGCCGGCGAGGGCGCGCAGGGCGGTGGTCTTGCCGGCGCCGTTCGGACCCAGCAGGGCGACGACCTCGCCGGGCGCCGCGGTCAGCGCGATGTCCAGGCGGAACGCACCGCGGTCCACCACGAGCCGCGCGTCCAGGCCCTCGGCGCCGGTCCGGTCCGGCTTCGGTTCGGGATCGTCGCGCATGGTCCTGGTCATGGTGTCAGGCGGTCCTCATCCAGCGGTCCCGCAGCCCGGCCAGCACGGCGATGGACACCGCCAGGAGGACCAGGCTGAGGGCGATCGCGGCGGCCGGGTCGTTCTGCAGCGCGAGATAGACCGCGAGCGGCATGGTCTGGGTACGGCCGGGGAAGTTGCCGGCGAAGGTGATCGTCGCGCCGAACTCCCCGAGCGCCCGGGCCCAGGCCAGTACGGCACCGGCCGCGATGCCGGGGGCGATCAGCGGCAGCGTGACCCGGCGGAACGCGGTGAAGCGGGAGGCGCCCAGCGTGGTGGCCGCTTCCTCGTAGCGCGGGTCGGCGGCCCGCAGCGTGCCCTCGACGCTGATGACGAGGAACGGCATCGCCACGAACGTCTCGGCGAGGACGACGCCCGCGGTGGTGAACGGCAGGGTGACGCCGAACCACGCGTCCAGCCACCGGCCGACGACGCCGTTGCGGCCCAGGGCGAGCAGCAGGGCGACGCCGCCCACCACCGGGGGCAGGACCAGGGGGAGCGTCACCAGGGAACGGACCAGGCTGCGGCCGGGGAAGTCGGTGCGGGCCAGCAGCCAGGCCAGCGGGACGCCCACGACGAGGCTCAGCACGGTCGCCGCGGTGGCGCAGAACAGCGACAGGCGCAGCGCCTCCCACACCCCGGGGCTGGACAGCTGATCGGGCAGGCCGCGCCAGGGAGCACGGACGAGCAGCGCGAGGAGCGGGACGAGGAGGAACGCCAGGCCCAGGAGGGCCGGTGCGAGGAGGACGAGGGGGATGCCGCCCCCCGGGGTGCGGGGGCGCGCCGTCCGGGGGGCTGCCCGGCCCGTGGTCACGGCCTCAGGAATCCGGCCGCGCCCAGGACCCTCCGGCCCTCCGGCGAGTTCACCAGCGCCACGAACGCCTTCGCGGCCGACGGGTTCGGGGCGTTCTCGAGCCGGGCGATCGGATAGTCGTTGACGGCCTGGGCGGACTCGGGGAATTCCACGCCCTCCACCTTGTCACCGGCCGCCTTCACATCCGTGCGGTACACGACGGCGGCGTCCGCCTCCTTCAGCGCGACCTTCGTCAGCGCGCTCTTGACGTCCTGCTCGTACGAGGCGGGCGTCAGGTCGACGCCGCCGGCCGTGAGGGCCGTCCGCGCGGCCGCTCCGCAGGGCACCGGCCTGGCGCACAGCACGACCTTCAGTCCGGGCGCGGTCAGGTCCTCCAGGGAGCCGATCCCGTGCGGGTTGCCCGGAGCGGTGGCGATCTCCAGCCGGTTGCGCACGAAGGTGCCGGGGCGGTCCGCCGTGAGCCCCTCGTCCGTGACGAGTTCCATCGGCTTCGTGCCGGCCGCCGCGAAGACGTCGGCCGGGGCGCCGTTGGCGATGCCGGCGGCCAGCGTGTCGCTGCCGCCGAAGCTGAAGGTGACCTCGGTCCCCGGGTGTTGCTTCTCGAACCGCTCGCCCAGCCTCGTGAAGCTCTCCTTCAGCGAGGCAGCCGCGAAGACGGTGACCGTGCCGGAGGGGCCTTCCCCGGCGGCCCCCGGGGAGGAGCCGGAGCCGGACGCGGAGCAGGCGCTCAGCGCCAGCACGGCGAGGGCCCCGGCGCCGAGGGACCGACGGGTCCGGTGCGCGGAACGGGTCATCTCGTCGCACTCCCTCTGCGGCCGGGGAAGGGCCGGCAGGAACCTTCCGATACGCCGATCATACCGACGCACGTGCCAGCCTGAAGCCCTTGCGCATGCCGCACAAGCGAGGGAAAGGGGCGAGGAAGTGCGCGTGTGCGTTTCCGCGAGCGTGCCGCTGCGGTCAGATGCGGTCAGATGCGGTCGATATGGACGTTCGTCGACTTCACCCGGGCGGTGGCCTCCACGCCGACCTCCAGGCCCAGTTCCTCCACGGCCTCCCGGGTGAGCAGGGAGACCAGGCGGTGCGGGCCGGCCTGGATCTCGACCTGGGCGGCGACGTCGCCCAGCTTGATGGCGGTGACGATGCCGGGGAACGCGTTGCGCGCGGAGGTGTACGGGGCGTCCTCCTCGGCGGCGCCCGCCCTGGCCAGTTCGACGGAGAACGCGGCGAGGTCCCGCCCGTCGACGAGCCGCCGTCCGCCGTCGTCGCGGTGGGTGGTGATACGGCCCGCGTCCGCCCAGCGTCGGGCGGTGTCCGGGCTCACTCCGAGCAGCCTCGCTGCCTGGCCGATCGTGTAGGACTGCATGCCGGTCACGATAGGGCGCGCCGCGGGCCGGGGCGCCGAGGGCATCGCGGCGGGGGCGCGCCGGTCCGGAGCCGCCGGGCGACCGGCGTGGAGGATCTCCGTCCCCCGAGGACTGCCGGGGGCCTCGAGGACCGGGCCGAGCAGGACGGCACGGGACGGGGAGGCGGCGGGACGCGTGGGGGGCCGGTTCGCAGGAGGTCCAGCGGTCCGGCCCCTGTGGTCGCCGGGCGGCCCCTGCCCCGCCCGGTCGTGCTCAGGCGGTGGTCAGGCTGGCGCTCCGGGGACGCTGCGGTGCGATGACCCTGCCGTCGGGCAGGAGCTCACCGGTGTCCTCGAAGAACACGACACCGTTGCACAGCAGGCTCCAGCCCTGTTCCGGGTGGGGCGCCACGAGACGGGCGGATTCCCGGTCGGCGGAGTCGGCTGAGGGGCACGGTGGCTGGTGCTGGCACATGGGCGGGATCTCTCGCTCGGTGGTGACCTGTGAGTCGGCTGTCGTGTCAGTTCCGCGGCGTGAAGCTTCGTTCATGACCGCCCCCCCGTTGTGATAAGTCGGTCGGAAACCAGTGTTGCCCCACGGACACCGATCCGCAGGGATTTCGCGGCACCGCTCCCCACAGGTTCAAGACGCGTCACCCGCGCGGGCGGTTCATCTCAACTGCACTGTCCCTTTGGGTGGTTCGGTGTGGCCGGATGGGGCTAGTCCGGTCGGAGCGGACGGGTGCACGACTGCCCCGCCGCCCGGAATCCGGACGGCGGGGCACTCGGTGCCGGATCGTCAGGCGGGGGAGCCGAGCAGGCGGGCCGGTGTCACCCGGTGGGTCAGGAGCGGGAGCAGCTCGGCGACCCGGTGCGGGCGGTGGGCCGCGATGCCGGGCGGCGCCGGGGCGAGCGGGACGAGCAGATCGGTGGGGGCCGGGTGGCCGGTGGCGCCGTCCGCGGTGGGATCGGCGTGCAGCCAGAGGGCGAGCATGTAGAGCCCCGGCACCGACAGCAGCCGGGGCTGGTAGGGCTGGGCCATGGCCTCGGCCTGGCGCAGCGCGAGTTCGGTGGAGGTGATGTAAGGCCCCTCGAAGAAGCGGGAGAAGGCCCAGCCGTCGGCGGTGAGCACGGTGTCCGCGGCGGCCAGCGCACGGTCGCCGGCGCGGATCAGGAAACGCCACCCGGCCAGCCGCGTCGCGGTCCCGGCATCGGCGGTGATCCGGTCCAGGACGTGCACGGGCAGGGGCAGCTCGGGTGACGCGGGTCCCTGGGCGCCGAGCAGGGAGGGAGTTCGGGCTTCGCGGACCGCGGTCGGTGAGGAGAGCGCGGTCAGGACGGAACGCAGTGCGGGCGCGGGAGCCGGCGGGACATGCAGCGGCATGGTGGGTCGCCTCTCATTCGAAGGCAGGTGTCGCGAGGGCGGGGCGTAGCGGGGCGGACGGCGCTGTCAGCTCGCGAAGGACAGAGAGGCAGGGGCCAAGGGTCTGAGCGCGGAGGTGGGGGTGAGGACAGCCGCACGCCACCTCGCGGCTGGATCGCTCGACCGTGGGCGCCAGCCTTCTGCCTTGTGCGCAAAGTTTATACGACCCGTGTTCGGGATGTGTTTCGTCTAGCTGTTTTCAACCGGCGGAACAAGGGTACTTCTGGCCGGTGAAACGCGAAAATCATCCCGATTTCAGGACGGGCGCACGGCGGTGACCTCGGGAAATGTCCGTGAAGTGGTCGGCCCATTCCCGTCGGCGTTTTTCACGAGTTCACAGCCGGCCCGCCCCGGCGCGTTCTACGCCATGCCTCGTGAATGTGCCAGTGGTCACCTTCGACCAGAGTAGCGGTCGCCGGGCCCGTCCGGGACGTTATCGATCGCATCCGCGGGGCATCCTCCCCTGTGGATCGGAACTCCGGCGGACGATCTTCGGTCCGCCCAGCCAGGAAGGACGCTTCGATGGGGGAGAAGGTCGCGGCGGGTCAGTTCGACCTGTCCGATCGTCAGCACTACCGCGAGAAGCTCCGCAGGTGCCTGGCGGGCTTGGAGCGACTCCTGACGGAGAAGCGGTTCGACCGCCCCAGGAACCTCATGGGGCTGGAGATCGAATTGAATCTCGCGGGTGCCGACGGCATGCCGAAAATGTTGAATGCACAAGTCCTCGAACGGATCGCCAGCCGGGACTTCCAAACGGAACTCGCCATGTTCAATCTGGAAGTGAACATCCCCCCGCACCGATTGGGCGGGCGGGTATTCGACCGGCTCGACGAGGAACTGCGCACCTCGCTCGCCTACGCCGACCGGAAAGCCGGTGAGGTGGACGCGGGCATCGTGATGATCGGCATCCTGCCGACGCTGGACCGGGACGACCTGGTCTCCTCGAACCTTTCCGACGTCGACCGCTACGCACTGCTCAACGACCAGATCGTGGCCGCGCGCGGTGAGGACTTCACCCTCGACATCGACGGCGTGGAGCGCCTCAGCTGCACGTCGAAGTCCATCGCGCCGGAGGCCGCCTGCACCTCGGTGCAGCTGCACCTCCAGGTCACCCCGGAGCGCTTCGCCGGTGTGTGGAACGCGGCCCAGGCCGTCGCCGCCGCCCAGATCGCCGTGGGCGCCAACTCGCCCTTCCTGTTCGGCCGCGAACTGTGGAGCGAGTCCCGGCCGCCGCTGTTCCAGCAGTCCACCGACACCCGCCCGCCCGAGCTCCAGGCCCAGGGGGTGCGGCCGCGCACCTGGTTCGGGGAGCGCTGGGTGACCTCGGCGTTCGACCTGTTCGAGGAGAACCTGCGCTACTACCCGGCCCTGCTGCCCATCTGCGACGACGAGGACCCGCTCGAGGTGCTGGACGGCGGCGGCACCCCCTCCCTCGCCGAACTCGTCCTGCACAACGGCACGATCTACCGCTGGAACCGCCCCGTGTACGGCGTCGCCGACGGGGTCCCGCACCTGCGCGTGGAGAACCGTGTGCTGCCCGCCGGCCCCACCGTCACCGACGTCGTCGCCAACGCCGCCTTCTACTACGGCGTGGTCCGCGCGCTCGCCGAGGACAGCCGCCCGGTGTGGTCCCGGCTGCCCTTCGAGGCCGCCGCCGCCAACTTCGACGCCGCCTGCAGGCACGGCATCGACGCCCGTCTCACCTGGCCCCGGCGCGGCCGCTACGGCGGCCTCGGCGAGGTCGACGCGGTCACGCTCGTACGCGACGAACTGCTGCCGCTCGCCGAGGCCGGACTCGACGCGTGGGGCATCGAGCCCGCGGACCGCGATCTGTACCTCGGGGTGATCGAGGAGCGGTGCCGGCGCCGGGTGAACGGGGCGACCTGGCAGGCGGCGACGTTCCACCGGGCCCTGGACCTGGGCCTCGGCCGGGACGCCGCGCTGGCCGCCACCACCCGCCGCTACCGCGAGCTGACGAAGCAGGGCGACCCGGTGCACACCTGGCCGGTGGGGCTGCCGGAACCGGTGCCGGCCCGCTGACCCCGCCCCGGGCCCCGTCCGGGCGCACAGCCGTTGCCCTCATACTGATCGGACGATCGGTGATGTGGAGGCAGGCGTGCAGGCGGAGGCGGGCCCGGGGGCCGATGACTGTCCTGAGCGGGGTCCCTCGCGAAGGGGGCTCCGCGACGAGACACTGCTGGTGTTCGCGCTGTCGCTCGGCGCGAGCGGAGTGTCGGCGCTGATCAGTTTCGTCGGCTCGGTCACCGAACCGGGCGGTCTGAAGGACCAGGCCGCCACGCTCAACGCCTCGGCCGCCCCCGGCCGCCCGTGGCTGGACCTGGCCTGGCAGCTCTTCGGGATCACCACGGCGCTCGTGCCGGTGGCGCTCGTCGCGCACCTCCTGCTGCGCGAGGGCGCGGGGCTGCGCACCCTGGGCTTCGACCGTACCCGCCCCTGGCCCGACCTCGGTCGCGGGGCGGCGGTGGCGGCGGTCATCGGCAGCAGCGGCATCGCCTTCTACCTGACCGTGCGCGCGCTCGGCTTCAACCTCACCGTGGTGCCGGAGGCGCTGCCCGAGGTGTGGTGGAAGTACCCCGTGCTGATCCTCTCGGCGCTGCAGAACTCGGTCCTCGAGGAGGTCCTCGTCGTGGGCTATCTGCTGCGCCGGCTGGACCAGCTGGGGTGGTCCCCGGGTGCCGCGCTGGCCGGCAGTTCGGTGCTGCGCGGCTCCTACCACCTCTACCAGGGCATCGGCGGCTTCATCGGGAACATGGTCATGGGCGTGGTGTTCGTCCACCTCTACCGGCGCTGGGGCCGCGTGGGACCGCTGGTGGTGGCGCACACGCTGCTCGACACGGGGGCGTTCGTGGGGTACGCGCTGCTGGCCGGCGAGGTGGACTGGCTGCCGACGGCGTGAGCGGACGGGAGAGGGGGCGTACGGCCGGGCCGTACGCCCCCCCTGCGTGGTGCCCGGCTCAGACCAGCAGGTCGCCCTCGACGACCGTCACGGCCCGCCCGCTCAGCAGGGTGCGCTCACCGCGCACCTGCGTGCGGACGCGGCCGGAGCGCGGTGAGGCCTGGAGGCCGGTGAGGTCCGGGCGGCCGAGGCGCTCGGACCAGTAGGGGGCCAGCGCGGTGTGCGCGCTGCCCGTGACCGGGTCCTCGTCGATGCCGACGTTCGGGAAGAAGCAGCGGGAGACGAAGTCGTAACCCAGGGCCGGGTTCTCGGCGCGGGCGGTGGCGATGATGCCGCGCTCGGAGTAGGCGGACAGCGCCTTGTGGTCGGGCCGCAGGGCGTGCACGGTGCGCTCGTCGGCGACCTCGACGAGGAGGTCCCCGATGTCCGGGCCGGTGTCGAACGCCGTGAGCGGCCGGGTGCCCAGTGCCTCGGCGACGCCGTCGGGGACGTCGACCGCGGTGAGCGGGGCGGTGGGGAAGTCCAGGGTGAGGGCGCCGTCCTCGCCGGGGGTGGCGACGAGGACGCCGCTGCGGGTGGCGAACCGCACCGGGCCCCGGTGCGCGCCGGTGGTGTGCAGGACGTGCGCGGTGGCCAGCGTCGCGTGGCCGCACATCGCGACCTCGACGGCGGGGGTGAACCAGCGCAGCGCCCAGTCGGCCCCGCCGCCACCGGGGAGGGGGTGGGCGAAGGCCGTCTCGGCGTGGTTGACCTCCAGGGCGACGTTCTGCATCCAGTCGTCGTCCGGGAAGGCGTCCAGGAGCATGACCCCGGCGGGGTTGCCGGCGAAGGGCCGGTCGGTGAAGGCGTCGACGATTCGAATCCGCATGGCCCGACCGTACGGCCCCTGTGGGGCCGCGGGCCAAGGCCAATGAGCGGTGACTGGACCGGCCGGGGTGCGGCGGGAGGGAACGCGTCGTCGCGCGCGTCCGGCTCGCGCCGCACGTCTCAGCCGGTTCCGTTGCGTTCCGCAGGCGCCGCCTGCGGGGAGCGGACGTCGGCCAGGGCCGTCGCCAGGGTCTGCCAGATGTGGGCCGCCAGGTCGAAGTTGCGGCACTCGGTCGCCTGCCGGCCGAGGCACTGGAGAGTGGCGATGCCCTCGTCGACGCGGCCGGCCAGGATCCTCAGCCGGCCGTCGAGGACCGACAGCCTCACCCGGTCGCGGTAGGACAGGCGCAGGTCCTTCTCGGAGAGCAGGGAACTGCTGAGCATTCCGGCATCGTGTAAGTGCCCTTTGTGGAATGCCAGATGGGCCTGGAGCGCCCGCAGTTCCTGCACCTGCAGCGGCGTGCCGACGAGGTCGAGGACGGAGGCGGCCTCGCTCAGCCAGCGGTCGGCCGCGGCCACCCTGGGCGGCGACATCTGGAGTGCGGCGGCGGTGGCGGCCGCCCGCAGCCGCGTCCACAGGGTGAGGTCGTCCTTGCCCTGGACCAGGTGCAGGGCCGTTTCCAGCCTCTCCTGGGCGGCGGCGTGGTCACCCTGGCGGTTGCTGACCACGGCGGCTGTCCACAGGGCCTCGGCCGCCTGCGCCGGTGCGGCCGAGGGCAGCAGGTCCCGTTCCAGCTCGTCGACGTGGTGCTGGGCCTGGTCCAGCCTGCCGAGCTCCGTCTCGATGCTGATCAGCACCATCAGGGCGGCCAGGGTGTCCGCCACCGGCAGGCCGGTGGCGCGGGCGATCGACACCGCCTCCCCGGCCGTCGGCTCCGCCGTCCGCATGTCGCCCAGGGTGCGCAGGCAGCGGGCGTACTGCGTGCGGGAGCGGGCCCGGAGGTCCGTCGCCTCCATGTGATCGCTCAGCTCGATGAGTTCCAGCAGGTGCGCGGACTCCCGCTTGTAGTCGCCGTTCCGGCCGGCGGCACGGCTCAGCAGCCACAGGGCCTGCCACCGGACGGCGGGGTCGTCCCCCGCGTCCTCGTCGACCGCGCGGCTGAGGGCCGTGGTGTCGTCCGTGCCGGGCGGCGCCGACGCCACGGCGGCCAGGACGTGGGTCAGGGGCCGGCCCTCCGACACCCGGGTCAGCGCCGACGCGTCGACGCCCAGGCGTTCCGCGAGGTAGGCCACCGCACGTTCCGTGGGGGGCCGCTCACCGGACTCCAGCCGCGACAGATATCCCGTCGACATGCCCTCACCGACGAGGCCGGCCTGACTCATGCCTCGCTCCAGCCGGAGCTTCCTCAGCCGACGGCCGAAGTACGGCTGCTCGAGCATCTCCCCCCTCTGGTCCGTTGGTTGCGTCCGGCCGGACCCTCTGTTCCCCGAAGGCCCGGACGGGCGGTCGAAGTTGGCAACACCTTAAAGAGTGAGCGATGGGGGCGGCAAGTCCGATCGAACCGTGCAACTCCCCAGCTCAGAGGCTGTGTCCGTGATTTCTGAAGATCGTTCCCGCGGGTGCGACACGCTGAAGCCGGGGCGTTGGCACAGGTGTTGACAAGTTACCCAGGTCACCTGGCAATGCCTTGTCACGATGATTGCCGGGCCTTAGTCTCGAAGGCGCCGTCCTGACGTGACCGCCATTCCCGTCCTGTGGAGGTATCCGTGCTCCGTCATGTCCGATCGGGCCCGCCGCGGCGACCGGCCGTACGGCCGCCCGTCGTCGCGACGTTCGCGGGCACCGCGGCGATCGCCGCGCACCGGGCGCTCACGCCCCGCGGATCCGGCGCCCCCGCCCCCCAGCCGGCGGGCTGCGGCTCGCCGGCCTCCGGCAGCGAGATCGAATGGCCCTGACAACGTTGCCCGGCCGGTCGCCGATCCGGCGCCGGCCCCCCGCACCGCCCTGTCCGTCCGGAATTCCGGCGTCCGTGGCGTTCGCCCGGATGACGTCGAACACCTGACCCGCGCCACCGACCGGATGGCGCGCACCGGCACCCGAGCCGTCGCCCGGCACCCCGGCGCCGACGCGTCGGAACGGCCGTGCACAGCAGTACTTCCCAGCCCCCCACGCCAGGAAGAAGGACGGTACGTCCGTGGTGATCACAAGTGCGCCCGACGCTTCGCCCCGCAAGGAGCGGAAAGCCGTACACCCGGCTTCCCCCGCCCGCCGGTACCTCACCGGACACCGCACGCCGCCCGGCGCCCCGCCCCGGGGCGTGTGCACGGCCCACGTGTCCCCCGGGAGCCTGGCCGTCACGGCCGCGGAACCCGCCTTCGCCCGGCAGTTCGGCCTGAGCGCGGCCGAGATACGCGGACGGGGTCTTCCCGATCTCCTCCGCTCGCACGTGCCGGCCCGCCTCCGGGAGGAGTTCACCGCCCTCTGCGAGGGCCGACGCCGCTGCTTCACGGAAAAGGTGACGGGCCGGGACGGCGACGGCCGCAAGTTCTCCGCGGAATTGATCGGTGCCGCCGTCAGAGACCCTTCGGGCAGAACATCCGCCCTGTTCGTCATTCTCCGCCCCACAGGTGAGGTCGGCCGACCGGAAAAGGAAGGCCCGGCCGCGGAATTGAACGGCCCCGTGATCAGTGCCCTCGACGCACAGGTACTGGAGGGGGTGGCAAGAGGCGATTCCACGGTGCAGTTGGCCTCTCGTCTCTATCGGAGCCGTCAGGGAATCGAATACCGCATCGGACAGTTGATGCGGAAGTTCGACGCGCCGAACCGTCCCGCGCTGGTGGCCCGCGCGCACACGCTCGGAATGTTCGTCGCGCAGCAGTGGCCGCCCCGGGTCCTGCCGGAGCGCGTCAAGTAATCCCGGTCCCGGCGGCCGTGGCGGTGCCCACCGCCACGGCCCGCTCGGCGTGCCCGCTCGGCGTGCCCGCTCGGCGGGCCGCCGCCACGGCGGGCGCGTCCGCGTCATGCGGCCGAGGGCTGCCACGCCTCCTGGAACCGGCGGCGGGCACGGAACAGCCGGGAGCGCACGGTCCCCACGGGCAAGGAGAGGACCTCGGCCATCTCCTCCTCGTTGAGTCCGTAGGCGCGCAGCGTGAGCACCTGCCGGTGCGCCCGGGACAGACGCTCCAGCACGTCGCTGATGTGCACCGCGTCCAACGGGTTCGCCTCCTGCTTCGACTCCACCTCGGAGCAGGTGCGTTCCTCGCCGTACCGCTTCGCCGTGCGGACGGCCTCACGGACCGTCACCGAGCGCACCCAGCCGTAGAACGCCGCCGGTTCGCGCAGCGTGCCCAGACCGCGGTAGATGGCGAGCAGCGCCTCCTGCGTGGCGTCCGCCCCGTCGTCATGGGTGATGGACCGGCAGATGCGCGCGACGTACGGGGTGATGCCGGTCAGCAGGCGGTTCATCGCGTGCTCGTCGCCCGCCTGGGCTCGGGGGAGCAGGGTCAGGGGGGAGGGGAGTTCGCTGACGGTGGTCATTCGGGGAAGACTCCTCACGGCAGCCGGGCGTGTGCGTGAGCCGGGGCGGCCCTCAGGTCGGGTTCGCGGGGGCGTGCTCGGGCGCGGCGGTGCTCGCGAAGGCGAGGAGGCCGTCGAGGACGTCGTCGCGGAAGGCAGCGGCGAAGGACGGGCTGAAGCAGGCCGTGTAGTGCGGGAACTCGATGGAGAGCCGGCCCTCGAAGGAGACCACGCAGGCCAGGAGGGGACTGCGTCCGGCCTGCGGGAAGTACTGCTCGCGGGCGGGTGCGAGACGGACGTCGTCCGCCCGCAGCCCGTCCGGCAGCCGGGGGCCGGGGACGACGCCCATGTTGGTGACGACCACCGTGGCCAGTTGCAGCGCGGGGTTCCGGGGGATCTCCGGCGTGATCCGCATCTCGTGGAACTGGTCGCCGCGGGCGATGAAGTCGCCCAGCCGGTTGTGGACGGTGCGCGCCAGGTCCAGCGGGTCCGAGGACCCGGACACCTGAAGGGTCTGCAGATGGGTGGTGACCGCGGGCACCATGTCCGTCGCGGGCAGCGGAGGGGACAGCCGCGACCGCAGGTCGACGGGGGACAGGCAGCCCAGGGTGCGGGGGCCGTCACCGTCCAGGCGCCGCCTGGCCGCGGTCAGCATCGCCGCGGCGATCAGGGAGTGCACGGAGACGCCCGACTGCCGCGCCGTCCGGCGCAGCAGATCGGTGTGCTCCTTGTCCATGGTCAGCCGGCACACCTCGATGTGCCCGTCGCCGGCGCCGTCCCCGTCCGGACCGCCGGCGGACGGACGCGGCACGTCGTACGGCATGAGCTCGACCGGGTTCCGTCGCACCTCCTCGAGGCGGCCGTCCAGGTACTTGGCCGTGTCGGCCTCGTCGGCGGGTGGCAGCAGCCGGCTCACGGGCTCCGGCCAGCGCGGCTCCACGCGGACGGCGGACTCGGCGGGCGCGGTCCGCTCCCCGCCGGCGAGCGCCCGGTAGCGGTCCCACAGCGCGTTGTGCAGGGCGATGCTGCTGTGGCCGTCCGTGACGGCGTGGTCCACCAGCAGCACGAACAGGTGGCCCTCGCCGTCCGATGAGCTGACCAGCACGGCGCGGGTCAGCGGCCCCCCGAGCGGCAGCGTCCTGTTCAGTTCGGCGGCGTAGGCCTCGTCCGCGTCCCCGGTGCGGGTGAGCAGCCGGGGCCGCTCGTCCTCGCCGAGGAGGCGCAGCGCGTACCCCGCACCGTCCGGCACGATGCACGACCGCAGCGTCGGGTTCTCCTCGGTCACGGCGTCGAACGCGGCCGACAGCGCCTCGACGTCGACACGCCCGCGCAGGGTGCAGGAGAGGAAGGCCCTGCTTCTCTGGCCCACGTAGAGCGTCTCAACCGGACACAGTGCACGGTGCATGCCGTCTGCCCACTTTCGATCGGTCGTCCATTTCGTGCTCCCCGGCCCCACACGGACACGCACCGGTATGCCGCCGTCGGCGGGCCGGGGAATTCGGAGCGCTTCGAGGGTGCACCGCCCGGCCCGTACGAATCCAGCCGAGAGCGGGCCGGAAAGCGAACTCGCGGGTTTTCCCTAAAGGCCGCCGCCGCCCGCGCACTCCCTCCCGGCGAATTCTTAAGGGAATACCTGAATTGACGCCCGCGGGGCGGTCCGGCCTTGACCCTTCAGGTCCCGGTGGCGCACCGTGATGTGCCGTAGAACCGGCGGTGGGGCGAGAACGATCCCCACGCCCCCGGCGTGCGACTCCGCTTTCCACCCGCGATCCGGCCCGGCGCGTACGACGACGGGAGGGCGGCACGGGGCGACGACCGCACCCGTCCGATCCGGCCCGGTCTTCGCCGGCCGGGACACCACGGCTGCCACGTGAGGGTTGTGCTATGCCTCTTCAGGACGACGAACGTCGACCGCTGTCCGGGGCCCAGGAAGGGCTCTGGTACGCCCAACGGCTCGCGCCGGACAGCGCCGCGTACAACACCGCAGAAGCGATCGAGGTCCACGGCCCGCTCGACACCGGCCGGTTCGAGAACGCGCTGCGGCGTACCGTCGCCGAGGCCGACACCTTCGCCCTGCGCTTCGTCGACACCGACGACGGACCGCGCTGCCACCCGGCACCGGACGCGGACGACTGGCCCCTGCACCGGGTCGACGTCCGCGACGCGGAGGACCCCGAGGCCGCCGCGTGGGCGTGGATCCGGGCGGACCTCACGACCGCCGTGGACACCGAGAAGGGCCCGCTGTTCTCGCACGCCCTGCTGACCCTGGCCGCCGACCGCCACATCTGGCTGCTGAGGGCCCATCACGTCCTGCTCGACGGCTACAGCTACAAGCTCCTCGGGCGGCGCCTCGCCGAGACCTACAACGCGCTCGCCGAGGGCCGCGAACCGGAGCCCACCGTCTTCGCCCCGGTGAGCCGGCTCCAGACGGAGGAGGCGGCCTACCGCGACTCCGACCGGTACGCCCGCGACCGCGCCCACTGGACCGGCCGCCTGGCCGGGCTGCCCGAGCCCGCCCGGCTCACCTCCCGCAGCGCCGCCCCCACGGCCCCCTTCCTGCGCCGCACCGCCGAACTGGAGAGCGCCGCCCTCGACGCGGCCGCGGCCCGCCTCGGTGTCTCGCGCACCGACCTGCTGACCGCCGCCACCGTCGCCTACCTGCACCGGATGACCGCCGCCGAGGACCTGGTGCTCGGCCTGGCCACGATGAGCCGGCTGGGCAGCGCCGCCCTGCGCACCCCCGGCACCGCCTCCGACGTCCTCCCGCTGCGCGTGGCCGCCACCCCGGACACGCCCGTGGCGGAGCTGGTGCGCACCGTCTCGGACGAACTGCGGGACCTGCGCCGGCACCAGCAGTACCGGGGCGAGTTCCTGCGCCGCGACCTCGGCCTGCTGGGCACCGGACGCCGGCTGTACGGGCCGGTGCTGAACATCGTGCCGTTCGACGAGTCCCCGGTCTTCGGCGGGCACCCCACCACCTGGCACCACCTGTCCGGCGGAGCCGTCGACGACCTCCAGATAAGCGTACGGCCCGGGGCCCGGCCCGGCGGCCTGTGGCTGGCCTTCGACGCCAACCCGGCCCTGTACGAGGAGGACGAACTCGCCCTGCACCGCGAGCGGTTCCTCACCCTGCTGCGCCGGCTGGCCGAGGCCGCGCCGACGACACCGCTGCGGGACCTGGACGTGCTGCTGCCCGGCGAGCACCCCCGCGACACCCCCGTCCACACCCGACCGGTCGGACACACCCTCACCGAGCTGTTCGAGCGGCAGGCGGCGACCGTACCCGGGCGGACGGCCGTCACCTGCGGCGACGAACGGCTCACGTACGCCGAACTCAACGCCGACGCCAACCGTCTGGCCCGGCTGCTGACCGAACACGGCGCCGGACCGGGCCGGGTGGTGGCGCTGGCCCTGGAACGCGGCGCGCGACTGCTGCCCGCCCTGCTGGCCGTCCTCAAGACGGGCGCCGCCTACCTGCCCCTGGACCCCGGCCACCCGGCCGAGCGGCTGCGGCTGGTCACCGAGGACGCGGCACCCGTCGTGCTCGTCACCGAGCGCGCCCACGCCGGCCTGGCCGCCCGGAGCGCCTGCCCGGTCGTCGTGCTGGACGACCCGGAGACCGCCGCCGGCCTCGCCGGCCGGCCCGCCGCCGACCTGACCGACGCCGACCGGCACGGACCGACGAACCCGTCCGACACCGCCTACATCATCCACACCTCCGGTTCCACCGGCCGTCCCAAGGGCGTGCCGGTCCCGCACGCGAACGTCGTCCGGCTGTTCTCCGCCGCCGCGGAGCACTTCGACTTCGGCGCCGACGACGTGTGGACGCTGTTCCACTCCTACGCCTTCGACTTCTCCGTCTGGGAGATCTGGGGCGCCCTGCTGCACGGCGGCCGGGTGGTCGTCGTGCCGTACGCCGTCAGCCGCTCGCCCCGGGACTTCCTGGAGCTGCTGCACCGCGAGGGTGTCACCGTCCTCAACCAGACGCCCTCCGCCTTCGAGCAGTTGATCGACGCCGACCTCGAACGGGACGGCGGAGCGGGCGCGTTGCGCTACGTGGTGTTCGGCGGCGAGGCCCTGCGTCCCGCGCGCCTGCGCCCCTGGGCGGACCGGCACGGCCTGGACCGCCCGGCACTGGTGAACATGTACGGCATCACCGAGACCACCGTCCACGTCACCCACCACCGCCTCACCCGGGCCGACCTGGACGACCCGCGCCGCGCCGCCGTCATCGGCCGCCCGCTCGCCGACCTGCGCGTGCACCTGCTGGACGCCGCCGGGCGCCCGGTACCGCCCGGCGCGACCGGCGAGATGTACGTCTCCGGCGCGGGAGTCGCCGACGGGTACCTGAACCGGCCCGAGCTGACCGCCGAACGCTTCCTCGACGACCCCTACGGCCCACCCGGCACCCGGATGTACCGCTCGGGCGACCTGGCACGACGCCGCGCGGACGGCACGCTCGACTACCTCGGCCGGGCCGACGCCCAGGTGCAGATCCGCGGCTTCCGCGTCGAACCGGGCGAGATCGAGGCCGTCCTCGCCGCCCACCCCGGCATCGTCCGGGCCGCCGTCGTGGTCCGCCGCGCCGGCAACGGCGTCCAGCAACTCGTCGCCTACACCGTCCCCGCCGGAGCGGAACCGCCGAGCACCGCCGACCTGCGCGCCCACGCCGCGGCCCGGCTGCCCGAACACATGGTCCCGGCCGCCTGCGTCACCGTCGACGCGCTGCCGCTGACCGCCAACGGCAAGCTGGACACCGCGGCCCTGCCCGCCCCGGACTTCGCCGCCGCCGCGTCAGGCGCCCGCCCCACCACACCCGAACAGGTGCTGACGTGCGGTCTGTTCGAGGACGTGCTGCGGCTGCCGCGGGACACCGTCGGCACCGACGTGAACTTCTTCGACCTCGGCGGCGACTCCCTGCTCGCCACCCGCCTGCTGGCCCGCCTGCGGCACGAGACCGGCGCGGAGGTCCCCATCACCGCCCTGTTCGAGACGCCGACACCGGCCGCCCTCGCCCGGCGGATCACCGCGCGGACCGGCAGCGCCCTCCCACGCCCCGCCCTGGGCGACGCCGTACGCCCGCAGCGGGTGCCGCTGTCCTTCGCCCAGGACCGCATGTGGTTCCTCAACCGGCTCGACGACGGAGCGGCGACCTACAACATCCCGCTCCTCGTCCCGGCGCCCGCCGAACTCGACGCCGAGGCACTGAGCGCCGCCCTCGGCGACCTGGCCGACCGCCACGAGAGCCTGCGGACGGTGTTCGCCGAGCACGACGGCGTGCCGTACCAGCGCATCCTGCCCCCCGGCGAGCTGCGCCCGCGGCTGCGCCGCGTGGACTGTCCCGCCGCGGAGACCGCCGTCCACGTCACCGCCGCCCTGCGGCACCGCTTCGACCTGACCGCGGAAAGCCCCCTCGCCGCCTTCCTGTTCGGAGTCGGACAGGACCGCACCCTGCTGCTCGTCCTGCACCACAG
>NZ_JBIBRG010000027.1:0-34256 GCF_043076215.1 Streptomyces sp. NPDC016640 | reverse complement strand
CGTGTGGGCGTTCGCGCTGGGCTGGGCGCTGCTGGCCGGCGCGGTCGGCTTCATCTACTTCTGGAAGGCTGAGGAGAGCTACGGCCGTGGCTGACCACACCGACAAGCGCACCGACCGTCGCACCGACGGGAAGACCCCCACCGTCATCGCCGACGGCGTCGACATCGTCTACCGGGTCAACGGCACCGGCGCCGGCCGCGGCACCGCCACCGCCGCCCTCAACCGCATGCTGCGCCGCAGGCAGACCGAGAAGGCCTCCGGGGTGCGCCGGGTGCACGCCGTGCGGAACGTGTCCTTCGTGGCGTACCGGGGCGAGGCGATCGGGCTCATCGGCACCAACGGCTCGGGCAAGTCGACCCTGCTCAAGGCCGTGGCCGGTCTGCTCCCGGTGGAGAACGGCCGCATCTACACCGACGGCCAGCCCTCCCTGCTCGGCGTCAACGCCGCGCTGATGGGCGACCTGACCGGTGAGCGCAACGTCCATCTCGGCGGGCTCGCCATGGGCATGTCCCGCGAGGAGATCCGGGAGCGCTACCAGGACATCGTCGACTTCTCCGGGATCAACGACAAGGGCGACTTCATCACCCTGCCGATGCGCACCTACTCCTCCGGCATGGCCGCCCGGCTGCGCTTCTCCATCGCCGCCGCCAAGGACCACGACGTCCTGCTCGTCGACGAGGCGCTGGCCACCGGCGACCGCTCCTTCCAGAAGCGGTCCGAGGCCCGCATCCGGGAGCTGCGCAAGCGGGCCGGGACCGTGTTCCTGGTCAGCCACAACAACAAGTCCATCCGCGACACCTGCGACCGCGTGCTGTGGCTGGAGCGGGGCGAGCTGCGCATGGACGGGCCGACCGACGAGGTGCTCAGGGAGTACGAGGCCTTCACCGGCGGCACGGACAAGGCCGACCCCAAGGCCCGCACACCGCAGCCGAAGCCGAAGCCCCGGGCGGCCCCCCGGACCGACCCCGAGAGGGACCCCGGGACGGACCCCGAGGCCGACCCGGAGGGAGCGAAGGCCGCACTGCCCTCGTGAGGGTCCCGCCCGCGCGCCCCGCGCCCACTTCGTCGTATTGATGTCAATATGACCGAAGAGGTCCGTCCGGAGCGGCGACGAGAAGGTGAAGGAGCCCCGCGATGCCCGAGCTCAGCGTCATCGTCCACGGGCCGAACACCCAGGACCGCCTGACCGGCCTCCTCGGCTCCCTCACCGCGCACCCCCTCCCGGACACCGAGATCGTCGTCGCCGCCGTCGGCGACTGGGCGCACCGGACGGCGCGGCGGCACGCCCCGCACGTCCAGGTGCTCCCGCTGCCCGAGGGCACGTCCGACGCGGTGGCCCGGGCGGCGGGGGCCGCGCGGGCCACCGGCCGCTGGCTGCACTTCGTCCGCTCCAAGGACGGCGTGCCGCCCGGCAGTCCGCGCACGCTCGCCGGACGTCTCGCCGGGTTCCCCGGCACCGTCGACGTCCTGCTCCTGGACCACCTCCGCAGCACCTGGCGCAGCTCCGGACTGCCCTCGGCCGACGGCCCCCTGCTCGCCCGCGCGGACCGCCCCGGCCTCACCCTCGACGACAACGCCCACCTGCTGCGCCTGACACCGCTGCTCGGCACCCGCGTCCTGCGCGCCGGCTTCTGGCGGGCCCACGAGGAGCGGCTCACCACCGACGACGAAGCGCACACCGCCCTCGCCGTCCTCCTGTTCGCCGACCGGCTCACCGCCCTGCCCCACATCGCCTACGAGGACCGCCGGCTGCGGCCCGCCGGCCTCCCCCCGGTCACCCCCGAACAGCGTTACGCCCTGGTCGACCGCTACGAGCGCCTCCTGGACCTGACCCGCGAGCGCCCCGCCGTCCACACCGCGCTCTACGACATCATGGTCCGCGACTGCCTGCGCGCCTTCGCCCGCGGCGGCATGCCCGACGACGTGGCCCGGGAGTTCTTCCACCGCGCCTCGACCGCCGCCCTGCGCCACCGCCCCGAGGGCCACCGGCACCCCGCCGGCCTCGAAGGCGTCCGCCGCTCCCTCCTCGAAGAGGGCGCCTACACCAGGTACCGGGCCTTCCAGCGGGCCAACCGCACCCGCCGCGCCGTGCGGTCCACGGTGCGCACCGGCACGCGCCGGCTCGCCGCCCGGGTCCGCGACCAGCGGTACCGCCGGGCGCTGCGCCGCCCGGTCGACCCGTGTCTGGCGGTGTTCGCCGCGTACTGGAACCGCGGCGTCGCCTGCAACCCGGCCGCCGTCGCCGCCAAGCTCGCCGAACTCGCCCCGCACATCCACCCGGTGTGGGTGGTGACCGCCGAGAACGCGGCCCTGCTCCCGCCCGGCACCGACCACGTCGTCCCCGGCACCCGCCGCTACGGGGAGGTGCTCGCCACCGCGAAGTACCTCGTCAACAACGTCAACTTCCCGAACGCGGTGGTCAAACGCCCCGACGCGGTCCACCTCCAGACCCACCACGGCACGCCCCTCAAGCGCATGGGCGTGGACCAGATGCCCTACCCGGCCGCCGCCCGGGGCCTGGACTTCGCCGCCCTGCTGGAGCGCGTGGACAAGTGGGACTACAGCGTCTCCGCCAACAGCCACACCACCCGGATGTGGGAGCGGGCCTACCCCTCCCGGTACGTCTCGCTGGACTACGGCTATCCGCGCAACGACGTCTTCTACACGGCCGGCGCCGACGACATCCGCGCGGTCCGCGACCGCCTCGGCATCCCGCCCGGCCGCCGGGCCGTGCTGTACGCGCCCACGCACCGCGACTACGAGGCCGGCTGGACCCCGCGCCTGGACCTCGCCGCGCTCGCCGACCGCCTCGGCGAGGACACCGTCCTGCTGGTGCGCGGCCACTACTTCTACAACGGTGCCGCCTCCCTCCCGGCCGGGCCGCGCCACTGCGGCCGCATCGTCGACGTCTCCTCCTACGAGCCGGTCGAGGAGCTGTGCCTGGCCGCCGACGCCCTGGTCACGGACTACTCGTCGATCATGTTCGACTACGCCAACCTCGACCGCCCGCTGATCATCCACGCCGACGACTGGGAGACGTACCGCACCACGCGCGGCGTCTACTTCGACCTGATGGCCGAGGCGCCCGGCCCGGTGGCCCGCACCCAGGAGGAGCTGACCGGGATCCTCACCACCGACGCCTGGCGCGACGAGCGCGCGGCCAAGGCCCGGGCCGCCTTCCGGCGCCGGTTCTGCGAGTACGACGACGGGCGCGCCGCCGAACGCGTCGTGCGCCGGGTCTTCCTCGGCCAGGACGAGACGTCGCTGCCGCCGGTGCTGCCGCTCGAGCAGCGCACCCCGGCGCCGAGCCCCGAGGAGGCATGCCCGCCATGACCACCGCCGGCACCCCCGACGTCACCGTCACGGTGATCGTGCACAACGACGCCCCGCGCCTTCCCCGCGCGGTGGAGTCCGTCCGCCGCCAGACCCACCGCAACCTCGAGATCGTCATCAGCGACGACCACTCGACGGACGACACGCCCCGGGTGGCGCGGGCGCTGGCGGCCGCCGACCCGCGGGTGAGGTACCTGCGGCTGCCGGCGAACAGCGGCGGGTGCAGCGCACCCCGCAACCGCGCCCTGGAGATCGCGCGGGCCCCCTACCTGATGTTCCTCGACAGCGACGACGAACTCACCGGCAACGCGGTCGAACTGCTGCTCGCCGCGCACCGCGAACGCGACATCGACTTCGCGATGGGCGCGGTGCGGCGGATCCGGGTGGACACCGGCCGCCGCTCCACCTGGATGCCGCACCTGGTGCGCGAGCGCCGCACCCTGGACGGCATCGAGGCCGACCCCCGGCTGTTCTTCGAGCACCTGGCGACCGGCAAGATGTACGCCCGCGCCTTCCTCGACCGGCACGAACTGCGCTTCCCCGAGGGCATCCACTACGAGGACCAGCTGTTCTCGGCCCGGGCGTACTGCCTGGCGAAACGGTTCACCGTCGTCCCGGAGCCGGTCTACCTCTGGTACGTCGCCCCGTACGCGGCCTCCGGCGCGGCCTCCATCTCCAACCAGCGGCACCTGCTCACCAACGTCCGCGACCGGATCCACGTGCAGCGCCTGATCGACGCGTTCCTGGCCGAGAGCGGGCACGAGGCGCTGCGCGAGGACAAGGACCACAAGTTCCTCAAGCACGACTTCCGGATGTACGCGGGCGACCTGCCCTACCGGGGGGAGGAGTGGCTGGAGACCTTCGCGGACCTGGTGAACCCCTATCTGGCGACGCTGTCGCCGGGTGCCTGCGCCCGGCTGCCGCGCGCCGAACGGGTGGTGCTCCGGCTGATCCGCGACCGCCGTCTGGCCGAGGCCCGGACGGCCGCCCGGGACCTGGCCCACGGCGTCGCCCCCCGGCGGGTGACCACGGACACGGACGGCCGCACCTACTGGGGCGGGCACGTCCCCGG
Source organism: Streptomyces sp. NPDC016640 (assembly GCF_043076215.1). NCBI lineage: Bacteria > Bacillati > Actinomycetota > Actinomycetes > Kitasatosporales > Streptomycetaceae > Streptomyces > Streptomyces sp. NPDC016640. The sequence continues at coordinate 29,850 of NZ_JBIBRG010000027.1, read as the reverse complement.
GTCCGCCGACGCCCGCCGCGAACTGGACCTGACCGACCTGGAGCTGCACGCCGGCCCGTTCTCCGCCGCCCGGTTCCGCCACGAGATCACGGAGATCACCCGCGGCCCGGGTGCCTGCGTCGACCTGACCGTACGGACGTACGACCCGGCCCTGCGCCTCCCGGTCGGCCCGCAGCGCGCGAGCCTCCTCGTCTCCCCCGGCCGGCGCCGCCTCACCGTCCCCTTCCGGCTCTCCCCCGTCCGCCCCGGTGTCTTCGAGGGCCGGGTCCGTCTCGACGCGGCGACCGCGCGCCTCCCGCTGCACGGCTTCGCCGGGGTGCGGCATCCGATGGTCCGCCTGACCTGCCGGGGCCGGGCCAACAGGGGCATCCTGCTGGCCCCGCTCGCCTTCCCGTCCCTGACCGCCCGCGTCCCCTACCGCTCGGGCGTCTGTCCGCACCGGCTCACCGTCGAACCGGAGGGCCACGCCCCGGGCCGGCTGCAACTGCGCTGGGAACCGGTGGGCCTCACGGCGGCCGTCCTGCGCCCGGTGGCCCGGCGGCTGGACCGCCCGGGGGTGCGCCGCGCGGCCCGTCTGGTGGCGGGCGCGCTGCGGTGAGGCGAGGGGCGGGCGCGGCGGCTCACGGCACCGCGTAGAGCACCTGCCCGTCCGGGCCGCGGGCCACCGGGCGCAGTCCGGCGGCCTCCAGGGCGCCGGCCCGGGCCACCACCCACCGCACCCCGTACTCCCGCTCCGTCTCCCGCCGCACCGACCGCGGTGTCCGCTGCGCGAAGTACGCCGCCGTGGCCCTCCTGCGGCGTTCCTCGTCCGGCAGGAAGAAGTCGGGGTAGCCGGGGGCGACCGTGTAGGGGCCGTACGCCGGGATCTGGCGGGCCGGGCGGCCCTCGGCCATGACCACGTCGCCGTACCGCACCCACGGCGTGATCCAGTGGTATCCCGTCCACGGCGGCCGGTACCGGTCCGCCACGGCGGCCGGCAGGGCCCCGCGCGGGACGACGTAGCCGAGCGTCCCGGACTGCGCCCACCCGCCGATCAGCAGCGCCCCGGTGAGCAGGGCCGCCCAGCCGGCGCGCAGCCGGCGGTGCCCCGCGCCGACCGCCTCCAGCGCCGCCGCGAGCTGGGCCGGGACGACGACGGCGGGCAGTGCCCGCCCCCACGAGTAGTGGCCGCTCAGCCAGCCCGCCGCGACGACCAGCACCCCCAGCGCGAAGAAGACCACCAGCGGGTCCCGCCGCCCGCGCCGCCACCGCGGGACCAGCGCGGCCACACCGAGCAGCACCAGCGCGTACCGCGCGACCGGGTCCCCGTACAGCACCCGGTGCACCGGCTCCAGCGCGTCCCCGGCACCGGACAGTGCGAAGAAGTCGTAGTACGGCCACGCCCACAGCACCACCACCCCCGCCAGCAGCCCGGCGGCGGGCCGCGGCAGCGCGGACCGCCCGGGCGGCGTCCCGATCACCGTGGCGGCCGCGCCCACCGTGGCCACCACGCCCGAGAACTGGTGGCAGAGCAGGATCACCGCCCACAGCACCCCCAGCCCGAGCCACGCGCCCCACCCGGCCGCGCCGCGCAGCGCCCGCGTCAGCCACGCCCAGAGGTGGAAGGCGAGCCCGAGGGTGAAGGTGCTCGGGTAGGAGACGGTCAGGGCGAGCGAGTTGAGCCCCGGGAAGCCGCTCCACAGGAACGGCGTCGTGCCCCACAGGAGCAGCAGGCTCAGCAGGGCGAGCGCGGGCGCGGTCCGGTGCGCGCTCAGCGTCCGCACGTACCGGCCGAGGCCCGTCACCAGCAGCAGGAGTCCGGCCGCGGCGGCCAGGCGCAGGACCGCGAACACCGGCAGCCCCGTCAGCCGGGCGACGGTGCCGAGCAGCAGCGTCCACGGCGAGTAGTACGGGCTCGGCGTGTCCGCGTCGACCAGGGGGTTGCCGGGATCGAGCGGGCCGTGCCGGAGGCGCTGCAGGGTCGCCGCGTGCACGCCGAGGTCACCGGCCCACGGCAGCCGCACGATCACCAGGACCAGCAGGGCCAGCAGGAGTCCGGCGAGGGTCCATGCCGTCGTCCGGCCCGCGGCCGGGAGACGGCCGGCGGCGCGGCGGGCGCCGCTCCCTCCGGGCACGGCGGATGACAACAGGGGGGCAGTCACACACAAGGCATAGCCCGTGACGGCGCGCCCTCACCGGATCGCCCGCCGATGCCCACCCAAGGCACCACAACCCGGGACACCGCGACCGGCGCGAGGGGCGCCCCGGCCCCGACGGCCCGGAACGCCCCTCGCCCGCGTGGTGCGGATCCGCGGTCTACGAGTGCGACCGCAGCAGCGTCCGCATGGTCCGCATCGCCACCGACAGGTTGGCGAGGTCGAACGCGTCGGAGCCGTGGATCTCCTCCAGCGTGGTGCGGGCCCGGCTCAGCAGCGCCGCGTTCTTCCGCTCCCACGCCGCGAACCGCTGCTGGGGCGTCGACGAGCCGTCGCCCTCCGCCAGGACGTCCGCGGTCACCGCCGCGTGCGCCGCGTACAGGTCCTCGCGGATCGCCGCGCGGGCCATGGACTGCCAGCGGTCGGCGCGCGGCAGCTCGATGATGCGGTCCATCAGCCGGGTGATGCGCAGCCGGTCGGCGAGGTCGTAGTACACCTCGGCGACGTCCAGCGGCTCCTTGTCCGTCCGGTCGGCCACCGACACGATGTCGAGCGTGGGGAAGGCGGAGGAGAACCCGGCCACGCGGGTGGCCAGTTCGTCCGGGACGCCGACGCCGCTCAGCTCGTCGTAGATCTTCTGGTACCAGTCCAGGTCCGCGCCGCGCAGCAGCTTCGGCAGCTGCGACCAGACCTGCTCGACGCGCTCGGCGAAGAAGTCCACCGTCTGCGCCAGCTCCAGCGGCTGCGGCCGGTTGTTGAGCAGCCAGCGCGTACCGCGCTCCACCAGCCGGCGCGAGTGCAGCCGGATCCGGGTCTGGACCTCCGCCGCGACCTCGTTGTCGAGGGCCTCGACCATGTCCCACACCACCGAGGAGCGGAAGATCGCGCGGGCCGCGGTCTGCGCCCGGACGATCTCCTCGAGCGAGGCGCCGGTCTCCTCCCGCAGCCGGTGCAGATACGTCGTACCGCCCGTGTTGACGGTGTCGTTGACCAGCACGGTCGTGGTGATCTCGCGGCGCAGCGGGTGGCCGTCGATGTGCTCGGGGAACTGCTCGCGCAGCGCCGTCGGGAAGTAGGCGTGCAGCAGCACCTTCAGATACGGGTCGTCGGGCAGCGTGGTGTGCAGCAGCTCCTCGGCGACCGTGATCTTCGTGTACGCCATCAGCACGGCCGTCTCCGGGCCGGTCAGGCCCCGCCCGGAGGCGAGCCGCTCGCGGATCTGGCGGTCGGTGGGCAGGAACTCCAGGGCCCGGTCGAGGTGGCCCTCGCGCACCATGTGCTTCATGAAGCGCTGCTGGGCGTGGAGCATGTCCGCGGACTGGGCCAGCGCGTTGGAGATGGCGGTGTTCTGCGCGTAGTTGTTGCGCAGCACCAGCCGGCCGACCTCGTCGGTCATCCCGGCGAGCAGCTTGTTGCGCTGCTTGACCGTCATGTCGCCGTCCGTGACCAGGCCGTTGAGCAGGATCTTGATGTTCACCTCGTGGTCGGAGGTGTCCACGCCCGCGCTGTTGTCGATGGCGTCGGTGTTGATCCGGCCGCCGTGCAGCGCGAACTCGATCCGGCCGAGCTGGGTCAGGCCCAGGTTGCCGCCCTCGCCGACGACCTTGACGCGCAGCTCCGCGCCGTCCACCCGGATGACGTCGTTGGCCTTGTCGCCGACGTCGGCGTTGGACTCGCTCGAGGCCTTGACGTACGTGCCGATGCCGCCGTTCCACAGCAGGTCCACCGGCGCCTTGAGGATCGCCTTCATCAGGTCGGCCGGGGTCATCTTGGTGACGCCGGGCTCGATGCCGAGGGCCTCGCGGATCTGCGAGTTGACCGGGATGGCCTTGGCGCTGCGCGGGAAGATCCCGCCGCCGGCCGACAGCAGCCCGGTGTCGTAGTCGGCCCAGGAGCTGCGCGGCAGCTCGAACAGACGGCGGCGCTCGGCGTAGGAGACGGCCGCGTCCGGGTTCGGGTCGATGACGATGTGCCGGTGGTCGAAGGCGGCGACCAGGCGGATGTGCTCGCTGAGCAGCATGCCGTTGCCGAACACGTCACCGGACATGTCGCCGATGCCGACGACCGTGAAGTCCTGGGTCTGGGTGTCCACGCCCAGCTCCCGGAAGTGCCGCTTGACGGACTCCCAGGCGCCCCGGGCGGTGATGCCCATGCCCTTGTGGTCGTAGCCCGCGCTTCCGCCGGAGGCGAAGGCGTCGCCGAGCCAGAAGTCGTAGGACCGGGCGACGTCGTTGGCGATGTCGGAGAAGGTCGCGGTGCCCTTGTCGGCGGCGACGACGAGGTAGGTGTCGTCCTCGTCGTGCCGGACGACGTCCGCCGGGGGCACGACCTCGCCGGCCACCATGTTGTCGGTGATGTCGAGCAGCGCCGAGATGAACGTCCGGTAGGCGGCGACGCCCTCCGCCATCCACGCGTCCCGGTCCACCGACGGGTCCGGGAGCTGCTTGGCGACGAAGCCGCCCTTGGCGCCGACCGGCACGATGACGGTGTTCTTCACCATCTGCGCCTTGACCAGGCCCAGGATCTCGGTGCGGAAGTCCTCCCGGCGGTCCGACCAGCGCAGACCACCGCGCGCGACCTTGCCGAAGCGCAGGTGCACGCCCTCGACGCGCGGCGAGTACACCCAGATCTCGAACGCCGGGCGCGGCGCCGGCAGGTCGGGGATGGCCTGCGGGTCGAACTTCATGGAGACGTAGTCGTGCGGCGTGCCGCTGCTCGTCTCCTGGAAGAAGTTGGTGCGCAGCGTCGCCTTGATGACGGTGAGGAAGGAGCGCAGGATGCGGTCCTCGTCCAGCGAGGCCACCTGGTCGAGCGCGGCGTCGACCTCCTCCAGCAGCGCGTCCACCAGTTCGTGCCCGGCGCGCTGCCGGCCCGGCGACATCCGGGCCTCGAACAGGGAAACGAGCAGCCGGGTGGTGTGGACGTTGGTGCGGAGGGTGTCCTCCATGTAGTCCTGGCTGAAGGTGGAGTTCGCCTGGCGCAGGTACTTGGCGTACGCCCGCAGCACCATGGCCTGGCGCCAGGTCAGCCCGGCGCCCAGCACCAGCGCGTTGAAGCCGTCGTTCTCCGCCTTGCCGGTCCAGGACGCCTCGAAGGCGTCCTGGAACCGCTCCCGGGCGTCGTCGCCGAGGTGGTCGGCGGCGCCGGCCACCTTGGGCATCCGCAGGCCGAAGTCGTAGATCCAGGCCACGCTGCGGTCCGCGCACCGCAGCTCGTACGGCCGCTCGTCGACGACCTCGACGCCGAGCCGCTGGAGCACGGGCAGCACCGCGGAGAGGGAGACGGCCTCCCCCTTGCGGTAGATCTTGAAGCGGCGCTCCCCGGGGCCCGCGCCCACCGGCTCGTACAGGCTGAGCGCGAAGTCCCGCTCCTCGTCGAGCTCCTCGAGGCGGACCAGGTCGGCCACCGCGCCGCGCGGGGAGTGGTCGGCCTTGTAGCCCTCGGCGAAGGCGCCCGCGTAGCGGCGCAGCAGCTCGGCGGCGCGCTCCTCGCCCAGTTCGGCGTTCAGCGCCTCGGCGAAGCCGTCGGCCCAGGAGCGGGCGGCCTCCACGAGCCGGGCCTCGATGCGCTCCTTGTCGGTGTCGGACAGCTCCGGGAGTTCGGTGCCCTGCGGGACGCGGACCACGAAGTGCAGCCGGGAGAGGACCGACTCGGTGTTCCAGGCGGTGAAGTCGACGCTGATGCCGCCGAGCTCCTCCTTGAGGATGTCGATGATCCTCAGGCGCACACCGGTGGTGTAGCGGTCGCGCGGCAGGTAGACGAGGGCGGAGTAGTAGCGCCCGTACTCGTCCTGGCGCAGGTAGAGCCGCAGCCGGCGGCGCTCCTGGAGGTAGAGCACCGAGGTGACGATGGACTGCAGCTCGCCGGCCGGGGTCTGGAACAGCTCGTCGCGCGGGTAGGTCTCCAGGATCTGCAGCAGGTCGCGCCCGTCGTGGCTGTGCGGCGAGAAGCCGGCGCGCTCCAGCACCTCCTCGACCTTGCGCCGGATCACCGGCACCCGGCGCACGGACTCGGTGTAGGCGGCGGACGAGAACAGTCCGAGGAAGCGGCGCTCACCGACCACGTTGCCGTCGGCGTCGAACTTCTTGACGCCGATGTAGTCCAGGTACGACGGCCGGTGCACGGTGGCCCGGCTGTTCGCCTTGGTCAGCACCAGCAGCTTGTGCTCGCGCGCCTTGGCGCGGGCGTCGGCGGGCAGCCGCTCGAAGGACGGGCTGACGGGGTGGCTCTCGTCCTCGGCGTGGTGCGGGTCGGAGCGCAGTATGCCGAGGCCGGTGCCGGGGACGGCGCCCAGCGAGTCGTCCTCGCGCAGCTGGTACTCGCGGTAGCCGAGGAAGGTGAAGTGGTCGTCGGCCAGCCAGCGCAGCAGCTCGCGGGCCTCCTCGACCTGCGGTGCGGGGAGGTCGGCGGGGACGGGCTCACCGGGCAGCGCCTCGGCCAGCTGGGTCGCGGCCTCGCGCATCTTGCCCCAGTCCTCGACGGCCTCGCGGACGTCGGACAGGACGCGCAGCAGGTCGGCGGTGATCTGCTTGAGGTCGCCGCGGTCGCTCTCGCGGTCGGTCTCCACGTGGATCCAGGACTCGACGTGCGCGTCGTGCGGCAGGTCGCGCACGTCGCGCGGGAGGTCACCGCCGGCCGGGGTGTCGAGCACCTCGATCAGCTTGCCGGCGACGTCCCGGCGGACCACGACCTGCGGGTGGATGACGACGTGGATGCCGCGGCCCTGGCGGGTCAGCTCGTTGGTGACGGAGTCGACCAGGAAGGGCATGTCGTCGGTGACGATCTCCACGACGGAGTGGCTGCAGGTCCAGCCGTTCTCCTCGATGCTCGGGGTGTGGACCCGGACGTTGGCCGTGCCCTGGGGACGGCTCCCGGCGAGCCGGTAGTGCGAGAAGGCGGCCCCGAAGACGTCGACCGGATCGCGGTCGGTCAGGTCCTCCGGGGCGGTGTGCAGGTAGTAGCGCTGGAGGAACGCGAGCAGGGAGTCCCGATCGGGTGCGTCCTCGTCCGTCGACCCGGTCGGTAGTTTGCCCCCGGCCGGGCTGTTCTCAGCTACCCAGGCGGCCCTCTCGAGCAGCTCGGCCTTGGCTTCGTCCAGCTTGGTCTGCATGGTCCTCTGGCTCCTGTCGCGCGCCGTTGCGTGACGTAGAAGGAAGTACGGTCTCCGGCCTTGTGGTGCGGTGGTACGACACGGGGTGTCCGGTCTGCGCCGCTGTCATGCCGCAAGGTGAGATGAACGGGGGGTTTTCGGCCGCGTCCGACGCGCCCGACGGGTGTGACACCGCTCTCCGCGACGTCTGCCCCCGAGGGGTGCGCCGCGTCCCGAGCCGCCCGCGAAGACCAGCGACCGCCACCCGGTCACGGATGTCGTCCGTGCTCTCCGGGCGCACAGCGGGGACACCGGGGCCCCCGCGAACTATCGCGCTGATCACGCCACCAAGGCTATCGCTCTCCGCAGGGGCCCCGTCATGAGCCGTATGTGTACAAAAGCGGGGCCGGAACTTTGACGTTCTGCACAGTGCGCCCGCGTCCGGATCCGGACGTTCCGGTGGTCAGGCCGCCGCCAGGCGTTCCGCCTCCGCCACGGCTTCCCGCAGGGTGTCCACCACCGGGACCCCGACCGCCTCCAGTCCGGCCCGGCCGTGGGAGCCGCCGGTGTAGAGGACGGCCCGCGCTCCCACGTGCCGCGCGGCCAGCGCGTCGTCGGCCGCGTCACCGATCACCACGGTGCGCGCCGGGTCCACTCCGGTCAGCGCGCCGAGGTGGCGCACCATGTGCTCGGCCTTGCCGCCCCCGGACGGGCCGGTCCGCCCGTCGACGCGTATGAAGTGCGCCTCGATGCCGAAGCCCCGCACCAGCGGGACCAGGTCCTCGTGCCCGTACAGGCTGAGGATCGACTGGCTGCGTCCCGCCGACACCCACCCCGCCAGCAGGTCCACCACGCCCTCGGCGAGCCCGCAGCGCACCCGGTGCTCCGCGTAGTGGCGGTGGAAGGTGGTGTCCATCAGCTCCCACTCGGCCCGGCTCGGCAGCCGCCCCATCAACCGCTCGTAGAACCTCGGCACCGGTACGCAGTACAGCTCCCGGTACCGCTCCAGCGTGATCGGCTCCAGGCCCAGCTCGGCGAACGCCGCGTTCGTCGCCCCGATGACCGCGTCGACATCGTGGAACAGCGTGCCGTTCCAGTCCCAGACGATGTGCGCGCCCGTGTGCGTCCCCATGCCCGAGAACGTACCTCTCCCCGCCGGCAATCAGGAGCACGGCGGCTCAGCCCACCAGGTTGGGGATCTCCTGCGTGGCGTACCAGAGCAGTTCGTGGTCCTCGGCGCCGTCCACCACGAACCGCGCGTCGTCGTCCCCGCCGTCCGCCGCGGGCAGCGCGTCCGCGGCGGCCGCCACGTCGGCCTCCGCGTCCGCCGCGTCCACGTGCACCGCGGCCGCCCTGGCCAGCCGTACGGCGCCGGCGACCCGCACCTCACCGAGCGCGGCCGGGTCGAGGCCCCGGTCCGGGTCGGGTGAGGCCGTGCCGTCGGCCACGTCCACGGCGACCACGACCCGGCGCCGCGGCGCACCGGGGTCCGCCGCCAGCATCCGCAGCGAGGCCAGCGCGGCGCGGCCGAGCGCGGCGTACTCCAGTTCCTCGATGTCGTCGGAGAGGTACCACTCGCGCAGCGCGGGCGTCACGGCGTAGGCGAGGAAGGGGCCGTCCCCCAGCTCACCCGTCGTGTACGCCGCGGCGAGCCCGGGGAGGGTCAGGGGGACGTAGACGCGCATGTCGGCCGCTTTCGTGGTGGTCCGCAGGGGTCATCAGGATACGTACGGGTGTCCCCCATCGGGTTCCCGCCCGTACCCCCGGATGCGTCCACATCCGTCCGGAGATTCACCCGGCTCACCCGCTCCCCCGGGGGCCGGAACGGTCCCGAGTCACCCGGATAAGTGAATTCCCCGACCCCCCGGACCCGCTCGCGCCCTCCTTGCCGACGGCCCCCGCCGCCCCGTACAAGGTCCCCAAGCACGAAGTTACCGCCCGGTATCCCCGGCTCCCCCGCTGGTCCGGGCCCGTCGAACGGGGTCCCCATGCACAAGGTCATGACCAGGGCGCAGCACCGCCCCGGAACCCGTCCCCCCGCCCGCCACGACCCACGCCGCCCCGGCGCCGCCGCTCCACCCCGCACACCGGCCGGCCGGCCCGCCCCCGCTCCGGCCCCCGCAGGAGGCCACCCCGCAACCCGGCAGCCCGCTCCCCGGCCCACCGCGGCGGGAGGCCCCGCCCCGGTCCTCGGCACCGCCGGGGGCACCGCTCCCGGGCTGCTCCGCCAGGGAGGCCGTCCGTCCCCGGCCACGCCCCGCGTCGGCACCACACCGCCCCGCGTCCCCACCGGCGGGACGGCTCCCGCGCTCCCGGCCGGCGGGGGGCGCCGGCCGGGCACCGCCGCCGGCTCCACCGGGCCCGCCGACAACCGCCCGGCGTCCCGGACGGCCCGGGGCCGGCGGCCGGCCGCCCACCCGGCCCCGTCGTCCCCCAGCGCCCCCGCGCCGGTCCCCCGCCCGGACCGGTACGCCCGCCGGCCCGTCGTCCCCCAGCCCCGGCCCACCGACCGGTTCGCCGAGTTGCTCCTCGCCGTCCTCAGCGGTCAGCGCCCCGTGCACGCCATGCTGCGGCACACCGCCGGACGGGCCTACGACGAACTGGTCCACCTCGCCGAGAGCGGGCCCCTGCGCACCCGCGGTGCCCGCCCCGTCGTACGGGACATCGGCTGGTTCGAGCCCCGCGAGGGCGCCATCGAGGCGTTCGCCCGGATCGGCGCCGGGGACAGACTGCGCGCCATGGCGTTCCGGCTGGAGCAGGGCCGGGACCTGCGCTGGCGCTGCACCGCGGTCGAACTGGGCGGGCCCCGCCCGCACCGCGCGAACGCCCGCTGAGCGCATCCGGTACGCCCGAGGGCCGGGCACCCCGCGGTGCCCGGCCCTCGGCCTGCTTGCGTCGGCTCCTCCGGGGAGCGGTACTCACTTCTTGCGGCGGCGCCCGCTCTTCGCCTGCTTGCGGCGCTCCGCGCGCGTGAGACCGTCCGCCTCGGAGCGCACCGGCTCCTCGTCGGTGGCGAAGTCGCCCTCGACGGTGCCGCCCTCGCCGTCCACCGTCGGCGCGGAGAAGTGCAGGTTCCGCCGCTGCGGGGCGTCGAGTCCCTTGGCCCGGATCTCGGGGCGGGGCCCCGCCTGCGCGGGCACCGCGTCCTGGACCACCGGCTCCGCCGGCTCGGCCTCCTCGACCGGGACCTCCTCGACCTGCTGCTCGACCTGGACCTCCAGGTTGAACAGGTAGCCGACGGACTCCTCCTTGATGCCGTCCATCATCGCGGTGAACATGTCGAAGCCCTCGCGCTGGTACTCGACCAGCGGGTCCTTCTGCGCCATCGCGCGCAGACCGATGCCCTCCTGGAGGTAGTCCATCTCGTAGAGGTGCTCGCGCCACTTGCGGTCCAGGACCGACAGCACGACCCGGCGCTCCAGCTCACGCATGATCTCCGGGCCGAGCTGGGCCTCACGGGCCTCGTACTGGGCGCGGATGTCGTCCTTGACGGACTCGGAGATGAACTCGGCCGTCAGCCCCGCCCGGTCGCCGGCCGCCTCCTCCAGCTCCTCGACGGTGACGCTCACCGGGTAGAGCTGCTTGAACGCGCCCCACAACCGGTCCAGGTCCCAGTCCTCGGGGAAGCCCTCGGCGGTCTCGGCCTGGATGTAGGCGTCGATGGTGTCGTCCATGAAGTGCTGGATCTGCTCGTGCAGGTCCTCGCCCTCCAGCACGCGGCGGCGCTCGCCGTAGATGACCTCGCGCTGCCGGTTCATGACTTCGTCGTACTTCAGGACGTTCTTACGGGTCTCGAAGTTCTGCGTCTCGACCTGCGACTGGGCGGAGGCGATCGCGCGCGTGACCATCTTGTTCTCGATGGGCACGTCGTCCGGCACGTTCGCCATCGACATCACGCGCTCGACCATCTGGGCCTTGAACAGACGCATCAGGTCGTCACCGAGCGAGAGGTAGAAGCGGGACTCGCCGGGGTCGCCCTGACGGCCGGAACGACCGCGCAGCTGGTTGTCGATCCGCCGCGACTCGTGCCGCTCGGTGCCGAGGACGTAGAGGCCGCCGCTCTTCTCGACCTCGTCCTTCTCGGCCTTGACCGCTTCCTCGGCCCGCTTGAGCGCCTCGGGCAGGGCGTGCGCCCACTCCTCGATGTGCTCCTCGGGGTCGAGGCCGCGCTGGCGCAGCTCCGCCTCGGCGAGGTCCTCGGGGTTGCCGCCGAGCTTGATGTCGGTACCGCGGCCGGCCATGTTGGTGGCCACGGTGACGCTGCCCTTGCGGCCGGCCTGGGCGACGATCTGCGCCTCGCGCTCGTGGTGCTTGGCGTTCAGCACCTCGTGCTGGATGCCGCGCTTGCTGAGCTGCTGCGAGAGGTACTCGGACTTCTCCACCGAGGTGGTGCCGACGAGGATCGGCTGGCCCTTGCGGTGCTTCTCCTCGATGTCGTCGACGACCGCCTCGAACTTGGCGACCTCGGTGCGGTAGATCAGGTCCGACTGGTCCTTGCGGACCATCGGCCGGTTGGTCGGGATGGGCACCACGCCGAGCTTGTAGATCTGGTGGAACTCCGCGGCCTCGGTCATCGCCGTACCGGTCATGCCGCACAGGCCCGGCAGTTCCTTGCCGTCGTGGTCGTGGCGCTTGTAGAGGCGGAAGAAGTTCTGCAGCGTGATCGTGGCGAGCGTCTGGTTCTCGTCCTTGATCGGCACCGCCTCCTTCGCCTCGATGGCCTGGTGCATGCCCTCGTTGTAGCGGCGGCCGGCGAGGATGCGGCCGGTGTGCTCGTCCACGATCATGACTTCGTCGTCGATGAGGACGTAGTCCTTGTCGCGCTTGAAGAGTTCCTTGGCCTTGATGGCGTTGTTCAGGTAGCCCACGAGCGGGGTGTTCACCGACTCGTACAGGTTGTCGATGCCCAGCCAGTCCTCGACCTTGGCGACGCCGGACTCGTGGATGGCGACCGTGCGCTTCTTCTCGTCGACGTCGTAGTCGCCGGTCTCCTCGATGCCCTTGAGGGGGTTGCCCGCCTCGCCGCGCTTGAGGCGCTTGACCAGCTTGGCGAAGTCGCCGTACCACTTGGTGGCCTGGTCGGCCGGGCCGGAGATGATCAGCGGCGTACGGGCCTCGTCGATGAGGATGGAGTCGACCTCGTCGACGATGGCGAAGTTGTGGCCGCGCTGGACGAGCTCGTCCTTGGACCACGCCATGTTGTCGCGCAGGTAGTCGAAGCCGAACTCGTTGTTCGTGCCGTAGGTGATGTCGCAGGCGTACTGCTCGCGGCGCTGGGCCGGCGTCATGTTGGCGAGGATGCAGCCGACGCTCAGACCGAGGAAACGGTGGACGCGGCCCATCATCTCGGAGTCGCGCTCGGCCAGGTAGTCGTTGACCGTGATGATGTGGACGCCCGCGCCGGACAGGGCGTTGAGGTACGCGGGCAGGGTGCCGACGAGGGTCTTGCCCTCACCGGTCTTCATCTCGGCCACGTAGCCCATGTGAAGAGCGGCGCCGCCCATCATCTGGACGTCGTAGTGCCGCTGGCCCAGGACGCGCTTGGCGGCCTCGCGGACGGTGGCGAACGCCTCGGGCAGCAGGTCGTCCAGGCTCTCCCCGTCGGCGTACCGCTCCTTGTACTCATCGGTGAGGGCACGCAGCTCGGCGTCGGAGAGGCCTTCGAAGTCCTCTTCGATGGAGTTGACCTGGTCCGCGATGCGGTGCAGCCTGCGCAGGATTTTACCTTCGCCTGCACGCATGATCTTCGAGAGGACGGACACGGGGGTTGGTCTCCTTGCCGGTCGGGCCTGGGACGGTCGGTTTCCGTTTCACTGACTGGGCAACGGCCATCGTATGCGAGGACCCCGCCACGCCGGGAGACCTGCAGTGGGGGTGACCGTCGGCTGCTTGCTGTCCGATTCCACGCCTGCTTCGAAAAGGCCAACGTCCGGGGCCCCCGGATGGTGCCGCGCCGTCCCGGCGAATTGTGCGAAGGGTGATCGTCGCCTCACGCGCGGCGAAAGGGATGGCGCCGCTCACCGCCGCGTGAGCAGAATCGGCCGATGGAACCCGTCACGCTCACCACCGGCCGCCTCCTGCTGCGCACGGTCGGCCCGCAGGACACCGAGGCCGTGTACGCCGTCTGCCAGGATCCCGACATCCAGCGCTGGACCACGATCCCCTCCCCCTACCGGCCCGAGCACGCGCGGGGCTTCACGGAGCAGATGGTCCCCGACGGCTGGGCGAGCGGTTCGATGTTCACCTTCGGCGTCTTCCTGCCCACCGGGGAACTCGCGGGCATGCTCAGCATCACCATGCGCTCCCTGGGGACGGGCGAGATCGGGTTCTGGGGGGCGAGGGAGCACCGCGGCAACGGCTACATCACCGAGGCCGCCCTCGCCGCCTCCCGCTGGGCCTTCACCCGGATGTCGGTCGACCGCGTGGAATGGCGCGCGGAGGTGGGCAACACGGCCTCCCGCGCGGTGGCGGAACGGGCGGGCTTCACCGTGGAGGGCGTCCTGCGTTCCTCGCTCAACAACAAGGGAGTGCTGCGGGACTGCTGGGTGGGCTCCCTGCTCCCGTCCGACCTGGGGCTCTCGTCCACGGCGCCCTATGTGCCGGCGCGGGGGTGAGGTCCCGCCCGCCCGCGATGTCAGTGGCGCCCTCTATCGTGCGGGCGTATGACGACCCTCCCGCGTCCGACCACGGAACTCTCCGCAGACGAGGCCCGCCGCATCGCCCTGCGGGCCCAGGGCTTCCTCGGTGCCCCCGACCGCCGCTCCGGCGTCCGGGGGGTCCTCCGCCACCTGGGCGCGGTGCAGCTCGACACCATCTCCGTCCTCGCCCGCTCCCACGAGCTGATCCCGTACGCCCGTCTGGGCGCCGTGGGGCGCCGGACCGTCGAGGACGCCTACTGGAAGAAGGGGTCCGAGCCGCCGCACGCGTTCGAGTACTGGTCGCACGCCGCGTGCATCCTCCCCGTCGAGGAGTGGCCGCACTTCGCCTTCCGCCGGCGTGCCTACCGCGACCGCCCGCACTGGCACCACGAGCTCCCCGACGGCACCTACGAGCAGGTGATCAAGCAGCTCCGCACCGAAGGCCCCCTCACGGCCACCGAGTTGGGCGGCGCCAAGCGCACCTCCGAGTGGTGGGACTGGTCGGGCACCAAGGTCGCCGTCGAGCGCGCCCTGATGTACGGCGAGGTGGTGTGCGTCGAGCGCCGCGGCTGGAAACGGGTCTACGACCTCGCCGAGCGCGCGATCCCGCAGGCGCTGCTGCACGACGGACTGGACGACGCCGAGTGCCTGCGCCGCCTGGTGGCCCTGGCCGGCCGCGCCCTCGGCGTCGGTACGCGCGCGGACATCGCCGACTACCACCGCCTCAAGGCCGAGCAGGTCGACGCGGTGATCGCCGACTCGGGCCTGGTCCCGGTCACGGTGGCCGGCTGGTCCAAGCCGGCCTGGGCCGATCCGGCCGCCCTCGCGGTCCCGCCGCGCGGCCGGCACCGTACGACCCTGCTGTCCCCGTTCGACTCGCTGGTCTGGGAGCGGGCGCGCACGGAGCGGATCTTCGGCTTCACCCACCGCCTGGAGGCCTACGTCCCCAAGCCCAGGCGGGTGCACGGCTACTTCGCGATGCCCGTGCTCGCCGGCGGCCGGCTCGTCGGCCGCGTCGACCCCGCCCGCGAGGGCCGCACGCTGGTGGCCAAGCAGGTCACGCTGGACGGCGCCAAGGCGGTCCCCGCCGTGGCCCGGGCCCTGGTGGAAGCGGCGGGCTGGGTGGACTGCACCGACGTCCGCGTGGAGCGGGTCGACGCCCCCGAACTGCGGGAGGCCCTGAACCTGGAGCTCGCCCGGGCCGTCGTGTGAGGCCGCGGGCGGTCACCGGATCTCGAGGATCTTCTCCCGCATCGCGTAGACCACCGCCTCCATCCTGGAGTGCAGCTGCAGCTTCTCCAGGATGTTGCGCACATGGTTCTTCACGGTGTTCTCGGAGATGAACAGCTGCTTGGCGATGTCGCGGTTGTTCATCCCCGTGGCCACGAGCTTGAGGACCTCCAGCTCACGGTCCGTCAGCCGGGGCACGGGCACGAGCCGGCGCTCGTCGGTGCGCTGGATCATCGACTTGAACTCGGTGAGCAGTTTCGACGCCATCGACGGACTGATCTGCGACTGCCCGTCGGCCACCGCGCGAATGGCGGTGGCCACCTCGTCCGTGGAGATCTCCTTGAGGAGATAGCCGGTCGCGCCCGCCTTGATGGCGTCGTAGAGATCGGCTTCCTCGTCGCTGATCGTCAGCATGATGATCTTCGCACTGGGGGCGACCTCCTTGATGGAGGTGCACGCCTCGATCCCGCCCCGCTTGGGCATCCGCACGTCCATCAGGATGATGTCGGGCAGCAGGTCGGCCGCCTTCTCCACGGCCTCGGCGCCGTCCCCCGCCTCGCCGACGACCTGGATGTCCTCCTCGGCCGCGAGCACGATCTCCAGTCCGCGGCGGAACAGCGCGTGGTCGTCCACCACGAGGACTCTGATCGGCTCCTTGCGTGGAGTGTCCGCGTCCGGGCCCATGCCGGCGACGCCGTCGTCGGCATCCCCGTGATGCATCGGTCCGAAGCTGTCCGCCATCGTTCCTCCCCCTGAGGCTGTGGCCTGTGGTCCTGAGCCATCGCCAACCCAAGGCAACGGCCCACCGGTTGGGCCGTTGCCGCCATGATTCCATGCCCGGACGGCACCGTGGTCCCGGTGTGCGCGCCCGGTGGTCGCACACCGGTGCCCCTGGGGGCGCACACGCGCACCAGGGGCACCGGCCCGCTGTCGTCCGGCAGGTCAGCCGCCCAGTGTTCCGCCCGCCTCGGGGGAGGTGGTCGCGGTGACCATCGTGTCGGTGCTGAGGTGGATCACGCCGTAGTCGTAGGCGTGCCGGCGGTAGACGACGCTGGGTTCCTTGGTCTCGGAGTCGACGAACAGATAGAAGTCGTGCCCGACCAGCTCCATCTCGTAGAGCGCCTGGTCGAGGGTCATGGGCGCCGCCACGTGGGTCTTCTCGCGGACGATCAGGGGGCCGTCGCCCTGGATCTCCAGTGAGCCGATCTTCTTGGTCGGGACGGCCTCCCGCTCCTCGCCGGCGGAGAGCGCGCCGGTCCCGTTGAGCGTCGCGGCGTCCGGGACGTGGTCGGCGACCTCGGCGGCCGGGATCCTGCGCGCGCCGCGCCGCGAATAGCGCTTGTCGTGCTGCTTACGCAGCCGGGCGTCCAGCTTTTCCGCCGCCAGGTCGAGCGCCGCGTACGGGTCGCTCGCCGCTGCTTCCGCCCGGATCACCGGACCGCGGGAGTGGAGCGTGATCTCCACCCGGTCACTGCGGTCGGCCTGTCGGGGGTTGGGCTCCTTGGACACCTCGACGTCGAGGCTGATCACCTTGCCGTCGAGCTTCTGGATCTTCTCCAGCTTCAGCTTCTCGGCCACGTGCTTCCGGAACCGCTCGGGCACCTCTGTCTTGCGGCCCTTGACGACGATGTCCACGCAGAACTCCGTTCCCGGATGACTCCGCTTCGCTGCGGAGCGTCTCCCTTTTTCGCACCAGGCTCCGGTGAAGTCCGGAACCTCGGACTCGGTGACTTCCACCTCCTCCCCCATGAGCGAGATCCCCAAGCCACCGGCGCGGGTGATTGTCAAAACCCGCAGCGCGGCAATCGGATTCGAGAGGTGTGGCCTGCGGCTTTCCCTCACGATCGAACATATCTCGCCCGGACGGATGTCGTCACCCTCTACCGCGCCTTACCTCCATTCAGATGAATTAGCCCTCTCATTACCTGCAACGACGTACGTTCTCCGTCAGTTCCGATGTATTTCGAAAGCATCCGGTGAAGCCGCGACGACGGCCGCGCACATCACGCGGATGGTCCCGTCCGTACCGTCCGTACCGCCCGCGCCGGCCGCGCCCGGCGATCCGCCGGACCGCCGGCCCGTCCTCTGTCGAACCGGTCCGTTCCGCTGTTCCCCTCTCCCTTCCCCTGTCTCACCCAGGTACACGAGAGCGGCCCCCGAAATACTCGGATCGGCCCCCGCCTCCGGTCCGGTGCCGGGTGCGCCGTCCGGTTCCGCTTCCGGCGCCGCGGACCACGGATCCGCCCGCACCGCCCGCACCGCGCGCGCCGCCTCGGCCAGCGACGCCCCGGTCGTCATCAGGTCGTCGACCAGTACGACGCGGCCCTGCGAGAGCAGCCGTCCGCAGCCCGGTACGACGGTCAGCGCCCCCGCGAGATTGGCCAGCCGCCGCCGCGCGCCGAGCCCCGACTGATCGGCCACGACCCGTCGCTGCCGCAGCGCGGGGAGTACCCGGGCGGGTACCCCGGACCGCCGCAGCTCACCCGCCGCCGCGTACGCGATCCGCCGGGCCGGATCATGCCCCCGCGCCCGCACGGCCCGCCGCGCGGACGGAACGGGGACGAGCAGCACCGGCCCGTCAGCACCCTCGCGTGCCGCTCGCAGCCCCGCCCGCACCGCTCCCGCCAGGGCCTCGCCGAGCGGCCCGGAAAGGGCCAGGGCGCCCCGCTCCTTGTGGGCCAGCAACGCGGCGCGCACCTCGTCCCCGTACCGGGCCGCCGCGTGCACCGCCGGCAGCCCGCCGGGCTCGGGCACCGGACGCACCCGGCGCGGCGGGGCCCCGCTCAACGCTCCCCGGCACGGCGCGCACAGCACCGTGGAAGGTCTCCCGCAGCCGCCGCACTCGGCCGGAAGCACCAGATCGGTGAGGTCACGCCACCAGTCCCGCACGGCCCCACCGTGCCGGCGCGCACCGCACCCGGCCACCCCTGTGGAAAACTCACGCGGCACCGGACCGGACGGCTCCGCTCACCCCGGATAGACCGGTGAGGTCCCTTCCGTGACCTTCTGCCACTGCGCCCCCGAGGGCAGCCGTACGATCCCGTCCACGGAGTACGCCACCAGCGGCGCCCGTTCGTCCTCGGAGGCGGTGACGTCCTTGACCCCGGTCAGGGCGGCGGGCGGCGGCACGTCCGGCGTGGAGCCGTCGACCTCGACGTACTTCATCTGCTCCACACCCCCCTGCTCGCGCCCGACCACCACGAGCCGGCTGTCCCCGGCCCAGGACATGGCCGTCACCTGCTCCAGTTCGGGCGTCGCGGAGCGCAGTCCCAGCACGGTGACGGACCGCCGCCCGCCCGGCCCGCCGTCCTCGCCCCGCTCGATCCGCCCGACCAGCAGGGAACGCCGGTCGCCCTGCTCCACGACGAGCGCGATCCGCACCCCGTCGGCGGCCACCCGGACCGCCTGCACCCGGCCGTCCAGCCCCGGCGTCCGCACCTCCAGTGGCTCGCCGGCGCCCTTCTCCAGCAGATACAGCCGCGGGTCGGCGGGATCGCGGTCGGCCACCCACAGGCCGTGCTGCGCGTCCCAGCTGGGCGTGGTCAGCCGGTCCTCCTCGGCCTCGGCCCGGCTGCGCAGCACGGGCTCCCCCAAGGAGCTGCCCGAC
Source organism: Streptomyces sp. NPDC016640 (assembly GCF_043076215.1). Lineage (NCBI taxonomy): Bacteria > Bacillati > Actinomycetota > Actinomycetes > Kitasatosporales > Streptomycetaceae > Streptomyces > Streptomyces sp. NPDC016640. The sequence goes on along the minus strand of NZ_JBIBRG010000027.1, from coordinate 11,151 downwards.
ACCAGGGAGGCGACGAACAGCGACCTGCCGTCGATGGCGACCCCGGCCGCGGTGCGCTCGTCCCGTGCGACCGCCACGGAGCCCAGCGCCTTCTCGCCCTCGCCCAGCGCCCCGGGCGCCGGGACGGGCTCGGTGCCGCTGCTGCCCGCGGCGATGCGCACGAGGCGGCGCTCGTCGTCGACGAAGTACAGGTAATCGGGCTGGCGGAGTGCGCCCCGGGTGGCCACGGTCTCGGCCCCGTCCCGGGCGAGCGAGCACAACGGCCGGCCGCCGGCCCGCAGTTCGACCTCCTCCATGGCGGGACTGAGAGTGCGCAGCGTGAACAGCAGCTGGGCCGCCATCTCCTCGCACCGGCCGGCACCGGCCTCGGCCGCCTTGTCGTTCAGCGGCACGGTCAGCCTGCCCCGGTCGTCCGGCGTCAGCGGGCCGGCGTCCTTGCGCAACGCGGTCCCCGTGGGGAAGCTCGACCTGACCGCGGGCCCCAGCCAGGCCGTGGGACCCGCGATGAGGGAGCGCACCATCTGGGTCGCGGGGTCGACGTGACTGCGCACGAAGACGGGATCGGCCACCGTCATCGGCGGCGCTCCGGCGCCGGCCCCCGCGTTGTTCGAGGCGAAGTAGTACTTGTTGACGGACATGTAGTTGCGCTGGAAGTCCGACTTGCCCATGACGACGCCCTGCGGCACCGCGTCGATGCGCCACTGCCCGCTCTCGGCGTCCTTCGTGAGGTGCACGAGCTTGTTGTAGGACCCGGAGGCCGGCGCGTACGACTGCTGCGCGTCCACGGTGGCGACCTTGGTCCCGGTCAGCATGTAGGACAGGGAGTCGTCGTCCTGCCGCTCCGGGGTGTCCGCGTGGGCGCCCGGCCCGTCCGACAGCACCGTGGTGGACAGCTCCGGCTGCCAGGTCTTCGCCGCCTGGCGGGTCAGGTACTGCCGCGCGGTCTTGTAGTCCGGGTCGTCGCTGGTCAGCGCCTCCAGGAAGCCCTGCACGATCTGTGTGGGGGTGGCGTCCTCGCTCGGCGGCATGGCGAACACCCGTACCTGTGTGTCCTGCCGGGGCGTGGACTCCACGCCCCGCAGATCCCCGCTGTCGGGCATCGAGGCGCAGCCCGCCAGCAGGACGATCCCGGCGGCGGCGTACGCCACCGTCCGCACCGGTGCTCCCCGGCCGCGCTCACCGCCCACGCGATGCCTCCCCGTCCCTGTGCGCATGTGCGCCGCCCCGTCCTTCGGCATCGGCCGCGCCCCCGGTACGGGACTCCGGCTCCCCGGCTCCCGCGGCCGCTCCCGCGGCACCGCCGTCCCGGCCGCCGTACGACGGCCGTCCACCGGCCTCGCCGTCCGGCCGCCCCACCGGTCCGCCGCCGCCCGCCCGAGTACGGTCGCCGGCCCCGCCCGGGTCGGCTCCGTCACAGCCGGGCACCACGCCGTCCCCCGCGTCGTCGTGGGCCCCGGAGGCCGCGCTCGTGCTCCCGGGCCGGGCCACCACGCGCGCGCCGTTGCCCGGCAGCGCCGTGGGGTCGGCCGTGGGAGCCGCGGTCGCCGGCCGCAGCGGCAACGGGTCCCGGGCCGCCCGCGCGGACCCGTCGGCGCCCGCCTGCTGCGCCGGCACCGTGGCACGCTTCTCGTCGCCCTCGCCGCCGCCCGGCGCACCGGCGTCGGCCGGCCCGCGATTGCGTCGTGAGTCCTTGGGCTCCAACGGGATCGGAGACCCCCTCAGCGGCTCGTCCGCCGTCCTGGGCAGCGTCAGCCGGAACTGCGAGCCGCCGCCCGGCTCGCCCCACGCCTGGAGCCAGCCGCCGTGCAGCCGCGCGTCCTCCAGGGCGATGGACAGCCCCAGCCCCGTGCCGCCGGTGGTCCGCGCACGTGCCGGGTCGGCCCGCCAGAAGCGGCTGAACACCCGCGTCGCCTCGCCGGGCTTGAGCCCGACGCCGTAGTCACGCACCGCGACCGCGACCGCCCCGCCCGCGGCGGCCAGCTTCACCACGACGTCCTTGCCGTCCCCGTGCTCCACCGCGTTGACGACGAGGTTGCGCAGCACCCGCTCCACGCGCCGGGCGTCCGCCTCGGCGACCACGGGCTGCTGGTCGCCGGCGATCCTGATCCGCGAGCCCTTGCGCTCGGCGAGCGGCTCGGCGCCGCTGACCACGCGCCGGACGACCTCGCGCAGGTCTATCGCGTCCGCCTCCAGCGCCGCCGCGCCCGCGTCGAAACGGCTGATCTCCAGCAGGTCCGCGAGCAGCGACTCGAACCGGTCCAGCTGGTCGGCGAGCAGCTCGGCCGACCGGGCGGTCACCGGGTCGAAGTCCTCGCGCGCCTCGTGGATGACGTCGGCGGCCATCCGCACCGTCGTCAACGGCGTCCGCAGCTCGTGCGAGACGTCGGAGACGAACCGGCGCTGCATCCGCGACAGGTCCTCCAACTGGTTGATCTTCAGCTGGAGGTTCTGCGCCATCTTGTTGAAGGCCTCGCCGAGCCGCGCGATGTCGTCCTCGCCGGTGACCTTCATGCGTTCCTGCAGCCGCCCGGCGGACAGCCGCTCGGCGATCCCGGCCGCCATCCGCACCGGCGTGACGACCTGGCGCACGACGAGCCAGGCGATCGCCCCGAGGAGTACGACGACGAACAGTCCGGCGGTCGCCAGGGTGCCCTTGATCAGGCTCAGCGACTTCTCCTCCTGGGTGAGCGGGAAGAGGTAGTACAGCTGGTACGGGTCGCCGTTCGGGTCGTTGACCCGCTTGCCGATGACCAGGCCGGGCTGGGAGTCCTCCCTGGCGTCGTAGACGATGCGCGTGTAGCTCTGGGCCGCCGCCGGGCTGGAGTCGATCCGCTCCCGCAACGCCGCCGGCACACTGCCCGTCGGGTCGACCTCGCCGGAGGCGCGCGGTCCGCGTCCACTGCCGCTCTCGTCGCCCACGGGCAGGGTCACCACGTCGAAGGCGCCCTGACCACCGCTGGAGAGCGACTCCACGAGGTCACTCATCCACTGGATGACGCTCTGCGAGGGGCGGCCGTCCACCGCGGTGCCGCCCTCGCCGCCCGTGACGCTCACGGCCTCCTCGGCCTGCTGTTTGGCCACCGCGAACCCGCCGGTGGCCTGGCTCTGCGACGCCTTCACCTTGGCGTCCAGCAACCCGTTGCGCACCTGCCCGATGACGACGAAGCCCAGCAGCAGGACCACGCCCAGCGACATCAGCAACGTCGTGACGACGACCTTGAGCTGGATGTTGCGCCGCCACAGCCGCATGACGGGCAGCAGCGGCCGGCGCACCCAGCGCACGAACAGGCGGATGACCGGGCTGCCCTGGACTCCGCCCCGCAGCAGCCCGCCCTCCAGCAGGCGCCCCCAGCGGGAGCCCGCCGCCTTCCGGCCGACAGGCCGCTCCGGACGGCCCCCGGACCGGCCGGGCGCCGAAGCGGCACTGTCACCGGACATGTCAGCTCGGTCCTGCCTTGTACCCGACGCCACGGACGGTCACCACGATCTCCGGCTTCTCCGGGTCCTTCTCGACCTTGGAGCGCAGCCGCTGCACATGCACGTTCACCAGCCGGGTGTCCGCCGCGTGGCGGTAGCCCCAGACCTGCTCCAGGAGCACCTCACGCGTGAACACCTGCCACGGCTTGCGGGCGAGCGCGACCAGCAGGTCGAACTCCAGGGGCGTCAGCGCGATGGACTGCCCCTCCCGCTTCACGGAGTGCCCGGCCACGTCGATCACCAGGTCGCCTATGGCGAGCTGCTCCGGAGCCGGCTCCTCCGACCTGCGCAGCCGCGCCCGGATACGGGCCACCAGCTCCTTCGGCTTGAACGGCTTCACGATGTAGTCGTCGGCCCCGGACTCCAGACCCACCACGACATCGACGGTGTCGCTCTTCGCCGTGAGCATCACGATCGGCACCCCGGACTCCGCCCTGATCAGGCGGCACACCTCGATGCCGTCCCGGCCGGGCAGCATCAGGTCGAGCAGCACCAGGTCGGGTTTGGTCTCACGGAAAGCGGCCAGCGCCTTGTCGCCGTCGGCTACGAAAGACGGCTCAAAACCTTCACCGCGCAACACGATGCCGAGCATCTCGGCCAGTGCGCTGTCGTCGTCGACGACAAGGACTCGTCCCTTCATGAACGACATCATCCCATTAGCTAATCGTGACCTGGCGTGACCTGGCACACAGAGCGGCCAGCGCCTCGGTCGTCACGGGCGAAACGGCACCTTCTTCGGTGACGATCGCCGTCACCAGCTCCGGCGGTGTCACGTCGAACGCCGGGTTGTACGCCTGGGTCCCCAGGGGGGCCACGGGGATCCCGCCGCCCGCTTCGGTCCCGGCCACCGGCACCTGTGGCGCCGTGATCTCGGTCACCTCATGACCGGGGCGCTGCTCGACCTCGATCGACGCCCCGTCCGGTGTCTCCGCGTCGACCGTCGTCACCGGTGCCACCACGATGAACGGCACATGGTGGTACCGCGCGAGCACCGCGAGCGGATAGCTCCCCACCTTGTTCGCCACCGAACCGTCGGCCGCGATGCGGTCCGCGCCGATGAGCACCGCGTCCACCTCGCCCGCCGCGAACAGCGATCCCGCCGCGTTGTCGGTGAGCAGGGTGTACGCCATACCGCTGCGGGCCGCCTCGTATGCCGTCAGGCGGGCACCTTGCAGCAGGGGACGTGTTTCGTCCACCCACAGGCGCCGCAGCCGGCCCGCCCGGTGCGCCTCCAGCGCCACCGCGAACGCCGTCCCCTCGCCACCCGACACCAGCGAACCGGTGTTGCAGTGCGTGAGGATCCGGTGCATGCCACCGGGCAGCAGTTCGTCCAGCAGCGCCAGACCGTGCCGGGCCATCCGGGCACTGGCCTCGGCGTCCTCCCGGTGCAGTTGCCGCGCCGCGGCCAGCGCCGCCCCGGCGGCCTGCCGGGGGTCACCGGTGCGGGCGAGCGCGGCCCGATGGGCGGCGTGCGCCCGGCGCACCCCGACGGCCAGGTTCACCGCGGTCGGGCGGGCGCTCTCCAGCGCCGCCGCCGCGTCATCCACCTCGAAGCCCCGTACGGCGGCGAGCGCGACGCCGTAGGCCCCCGCGATGCCCAGCAGGGGCGCACCGCGTACCGCGAGCGAGCGGATCGCCTCCACCAGCGCGGACGCGTCCGTACAGACGAGTTCGACCTCCTCGGCCGGCAGCCTCGTCTGGTCGAGCAGGACCAGGACGGGGCCTTCGGGTGGCTCTTCCCAGCGCAGCGCCGGGATCTCGGTCGGCCGCTTGTTGTCGCCGCTGTGTGCGTACTGATCAGCCATGCGGCCAGTCTGCCCCCTTTCGCACGGACAATAGAAGGTGCGCAGCCCTCACCTCGCCAGGTCCGTGCCCGACCACCCCATGGCACGATGGCTGCGAAGCTGCCGCCGCGACCGCGGACGGGCACCGTGAAGGAGCGACGATGAACGACACTCCGGGCTGGGCCTCGCCCGGATCCGCCCCGTCCGAAGGGCAGGAGCCGGGCGCGTCCGGACCTTCCCGGCCCGCGGACCGCCCGGACCCCGGGCAGCCGTCCGACCAGCCCCGGCAGCCGGAACAGGCGCCGCAGGACCCGGGCGTGAAGTGGTCGAAGGAGCAGCCACCGCCCAGCCGGTGGTCGGCCCCCGCCGGCCGGCCCGGCCCCACGGACCCCGCGCAGGCGCCCCCGCCGCCGGGCCCGGGCTGGGGCGCACCGCCGCCCGGCGGCCACGGCGGTCCGGGCGGGCCCGGCCCGCACGGCGCCTGGGGCGGCGGCTGGGGCGGCCCCCCGCCCGCGGCCAGGCCCGGCGTGATCCCGCTCCGCCCGCTCGGCGTCGGTGAGATTCTCGACGGTGCCGTCTCCACCATGCGCACCTACTGGCGTACGGTCCTCGGCATCTCGCTGGCCGTCGCCGTCCTCACCGAGATCGTCGTCGTCCTGCTCCAGGGCCTCGTCCTGGACGACTCCAGCACCGAGGCCCTGAGCGACCCCAGCGCCACCCTCCGCGAGCTGACCGACGCCATGGGGGACGCCCTGCTCAACTCCGGGGTGGTCTTCCTCGTCAGCCTGGTCGGCACCGTCGCCGCCACCGCCCTGCTCACGACCGTCACCAGCCGCGCGGTACTCGGCAGGCCGGTCACCACCGGCGAGGCCTGGCGCGACGCGCGTCCCCAGATCGTGAAGCTGTTCGGCCTGATCTGCCTGCTGCTGCTCATCACCGCCGGCATCGTCACCGCGGGCGCGCTGCCCGGCTTCCTCGTCGCCCTCGCGGCGGGCGGCGAGGTGGGCATCGGGCTCACCGTCCTGGGCCTGGTCGGCGCCGGCGTCCTCGCCCTGTGGCTGATGATCCGCTTCTCGCTGGCCTCGCCCACGCTGATGCTGGAGAAACAGGGCATCGTGAAGGCGATGAGCCGCTCCGCCAAGCTGGTGCGCGGCTCCTGGTGGCGGGTCTTCGGCATCCAGCTGCTGGCGACGATCATCGCGAACGTCGTCGCGTCGATCATCGTCATCCCCTTCACCTTCCTCGCCGCGGCGCTCAGCGGCGACGGCGCCTCCGGCTTCCTCGACAGCGCCGGCGGCGACATCGGCTGGACGTTCCTGATCGTCAGCGGCATCGGCTCGGTCATCGGCGCCATGATCACGTTCCCGATCACGGCCGGCGTCGCCGTGCTCCTCTACGTCGACCAGCGCATCCGCCGCGAGGCCCTCGACCTCGAACTGGCCCGCGCCGCGGGCGTCCAGGACCACGGCACCGGCACCACCCCGGGGAGCTGATGCGGTGACCGCCACGGGGGGAGTTCTCACGTCCGTGCACGCCCTGCCCTCAGCCGCGGACACGGCCGTACGCCTGCCGCTGCGCGGAGACGACGAGCCGCCCCTCACCGTCCCGCGTGATCCCGCGCGGGAGGCGGCCCGCCGGGAGCTGTCCAAGCGCGTGTACCACGAGAACGACCCCAGCTGGTTCCGGCGGGCCCTCGACGCCTTCTGGGAGTGGGTCGACACACTGTTCGGCGCCGCCTCCACCGCGACCCCGGGCGGCACGCTCGGCCTGATCGTCGTCAGCGCGGCCGTGATCGCCGTCCTGGGCGCGATCTGGTGGCGCCTGGGCACCCCGCGCCGCCGGCCGGCCTCGGTACCCGCCCTGTTCGGCGACCGCCCCCGCAGCGCCGCCGAACACCGCGCGACCGCCGAGGCGCACGCCGCCCAGGGCCACTGGAACCAGGCGGTCCAGGAACGCATGCGGGCCGTCGTCCGCGCCCTGGAGGAACGCGCACTGCTCGACATCCGGCCCGGCCGCACCGCCGACGAGGCCGCCGCGGAGGCCGGCCTCGCCCTGCCCGCCCACACCGACCGGCTGCACACCGCCGCCCGCGCCTTCGACGACGTCGCATACGGCGGCCGGACCGCGACGGAGCACTCGTACCGGCAGCTCGCCGCACTCGACCGCGATCTGGACCGCACCAGGCCACAACTCGCGAGCAGCGGCAGCGCGAACTCCACCCGCCGGGGAGCCGCCGGATGACGACCGGGGTCACGCCCTCGTCCACCTCGTCCTCGCCCACCACCCGCCAGGTGTGGACCCGCGCGCGAGGCGTCGTCCTCGGGGTGGTCCTGCTGCTCGCGGCGGCCGTCGCGATCGCCGTGGTCCGCTCCGACGCCCGGCACGGCGAACTCGACCCGCGCTCCGCCGACCCCTACGGCAGCCGCGCCGTCGCCGAGCTCCTGGCCGACCGCGGCGTGGACACGCGTGTGGTCACCACCCTCGACGAGGCGGCCGCGGCGGCCGGACCCGACACCACCCTCCTGGTGGCCGTCCCCGACCTGCTGACCCCCGGTCAGCAGACCCGGCTGCGCTCCGCCTTCGCCAACTCCGGCGGCCGCACCGTCCTGGTCTCCTCCGGCAGCTCCTCCGTGGAACGGCTCGCCCCCGGCGTCACCGCCGATCCCGCCACCAGCTTCGACTCCACCCTCGCCCCCGGCTGCGCCCTGCCCGCCGCCCGCCGCGCGGGCACCGCCGACACGGGCGGCATCCGGTACACCACCACCCACCTCACCGCCGACGAGTGCTACCCCAGCGAGCGCCTGGCCACCGTGCTGCGCCTCCCGGCACCCTCCGGGGACGGCGACACCGTCCTCCTCGGCGCGCCCGACATCCTCCTCAACGACCGCCTCCCCGAGCACGGCAACGCCTCGCTCGCCCTCCAGCTCCTCGGCTCCCGCCCCCATCTGGTCTGGTACCTCCCCTCGCCCGCCGACGCCTCCGCCGCCTCCGGCGAGGGCGGGCGCGGCCTCCTCGACCTGCTCCCCTCCGGCTGGCTGTGGGGCACCCTGCAACTCTTCGTCGCCGCAGCCCTGGCGGCCCTGTGGCGGGCGCGCCGACTCGGCCCCCTGGTGCCCGAGGAACTCCCCGTGGCGATCCGCGCCTCCGAAACCGTCGAAGGCCACGCCCGCCTCTACCGCAAGGCGAACGCCCGCGACCGCGCGGCCAGCGCTCTTCGCTCCACCACCCGCACCCGCCTCGCCCCCCTCGTAGGCATTCCCGCCGCCCAGGCCCACGCGCCCGAGGCCCTGCTCCCCGCCCTGTCCGCCCGCCTCCAGGGCGACGCACGGGACCCGCAGGCCCTCCTCTTCGGACCGCCGCCCGGCGACGACACGGCACTCGTCCGGCTCGCCGACCGACTCGACGCCCTCGAAAGAGAGGTACGCCGTCCATGATGGACCCGACCACTGACAACGCCGCGCCCCCCGGAGACCCGGCCGCCGCCCGGGCCGCCCTGGAGGCCCTGCGCGCCGAGATCGCCAAGGCCGTGGTCGGCCAGGACCCCGCCGTGACCGGTCTCGTCGTCGCCCTGCTCTGCCGCGGCCACGTCCTCCTCGAAGGCGTCCCCGGCGTCGCCAAGACCCTCCTCGTCCGCGCCCTCGCCGCCGCCCTCGAGCTCGACACCAAGCGCGTCCAGTTCACCCCCGACCTCATGCCGAGCGACGTCACCGGCTCCCTGGTCTACGACGCCCGCACCGCCGAGTTCTCCTTCCAGCCCGGCCCGGTCTTCACCCACCTCCTCCTCGCGGACGAGATCAACCGCACTCCCCCGAAGACCCAGTCCTCCCTGCTGGAGGCCATGGAGGAACGCCAGGTGACGGTCGACGGCACCCCCCGCCCCCTCCCCGACCCCTTCCTGGTCGCCGCGACCCAGAACCCGGTCGAGTACGAGGGCACCTACCCCCTGCCCGAGGCCCAGCTGGACCGCTTCCTCCTCAAACTCACCGTCCCCCTCCCGTCCCGCCAGGACGAGATCGACGTCCTCACCCGCCACGCCGACGGCTTCGATCCCCGCGACCTGCGCGCCGCCGGCGTACGCCCCGTCGCGAACGCCGCCGACCTGGAGGCGGCCCGCCGCGCGGTCGCCGGGACGACCGTCTCCCCCGAGATCACCGCCTACGTCGTGGACGTCTGCCGCGCCACCCGCGAGTCGCCGTCCCTCACCCTCGGTGTCTCTCCCCGGGGCGCCACCGCCCTGCTGGCCACCGCTCGCGCGTGGGCCTGGCTGACGGGCCGCGACTACGTCATCCCCGACGACGTGAAGGCCCTCGCCCTCCCGACTCTCCGCCACCGCGTCCGGCTCCGCCCGGAGGCCGAGATGGAAGGCGTCACGACCGACTCGGTCATCAACGCGATCCTCGCCCACGTCCCCGTCCCCCGCTGATGGCCCCCACCGGACGTGCCGCCCTGCTCGCGGCCCTCGGCTCCCTCCCCGTCGGCTTGTGGGAACCCGGCTGGACGGGCATCCTCGCCGTCAACGCCCCGCTCGCGGTGGCCTGCGCCTGCGACTTCGCCCTGGCCGCCCCCGTACGCCGCCTCGGGCTGACCCGTTCCGGCGACGCCTCCGTACGCCTGGGCGAGACCGCCGACGTCACCCTGACGGTCACCAACCCGTCCCGCCGCCCGCTGCGTGCCCGCATCCGCGACGCCTGGCCCCCCAGCAGCTGGCAGCCCGGCACGGAGGTGGCAGCCTCCCGGCACCGCCTGCTGATCCCTCCGGGGGAGCGCCGGCGCATCACCACGCGGCTGCGCCCCACCCGCCGCGGCGACCGCCGGGCCGACCGCGTCACCATCCGCTCCTACGGCCCCCTCGGCCTCTTCGCCCGCCAGGGCACCCACAAGGTCCCGTGGACCGTGCGCGTCCTGCCGCCCTTCACCAGCCGCAAGCACCTGCCGTCCAGACTGGCCCGTCTGCGTGAGCTGGACGGCCGTACCAGCGTGCTGACCCGCGGCGAGGGGACCGAGTTCGACAGCCTGCGCGCATACGTCCCCGGCGACGACACCCGCTCCATCGACTGGCGCGCCACGGCACGCCAGGCCGCTGTCGCGGTGCGCACCTGGCGTCCCGAACGCGACCGTCACATCCTGCTGGTCCTCGACACCGGCCGTACCTCGGCGGGCCGCGTCGGCGACGCTCCCCGCTTGGACGCCGCCATGGACGCGGCCCTGCTCCTCGCGGCCCTCGCCTCCCGCGCCGGCGACCGTGTCGACCTCCTGGCCTACGACCGCCGCCTGCGCGCCCTCGTCCAGGGCCGCACGGCGGGCGATGTCCTGCCCTCCCTGGTCAGCGCCATGGCCACGCTCGAACCCGAGCTCGTCGAGACAAATGCCCGGGGCCTGGCCGCCACAGCGCTGCGTACGGCGCCCCGGCGTTCCCTGGTCGTGCTGCTCACCACGCTCGACGCGGCGCCCGTCGAGGAGGGCCTGCTGCCCGTCCTGGCCCAGCTAACGCAACGCCACACGGTCCTCCTGGCCTCGGTGGCCGACCCGCACATCGCCACGATGGCCACGGCCCGCGGAAACACCGACGCGGTGTACGAGGCGGCGGCGGCAGCGCAGTCGTACGAGGAACGTCACCGGACCGCGGAACAACTGCGCCGCCACGGAGTCACCGTGGTGGACGCGATTCCCGAGCAACTGGCGCCGGCACTCGCGGACGCCTATCTGGCTCTGAAGGCAGCCGGACGTCTGTGAACACGGAATAGCACACGGGGGATCAGGGAGCGGACCTCGGAAAAGGCGAGACCGCACCAGTCCCCTAAACGCAGAAAACCCCCGTGCCGAATGGCACGGGGGTCTCCTCAACGATTGTTCGGCGGCGTCCTACTCTCCCACAGGGTCCCCCCTGCAG
>NZ_JBIBRG010000026.1:0-35212 GCF_043076215.1 Streptomyces sp. NPDC016640 | reverse complement strand
CCCGCGCGCGGCGCGGGGGTTGCGCTCCCGCTCCGCGGGAGCGCTGGCGGGTGGCTGCGCCACCCGCGCAACCCCGCTGCTTCGCAGCGGGGTTGACGTTCCGTCCGCTGCGCTCCCGGAACGGGCGGGACATCGTCCCCGCTGTCAGGCTTTCGCTTCGCTTCAGCCTGAGGGCGGGTCCGCTGCGCTCCCCCGCCCCGAACAGTCCTTCCGGCTTCGCCTCCAGGACTGTTCGGGCCCGCTTCGCGGGCCTCGCTGGCTGCAAGAGTGGGGGTTGCTCGCTGGTGTCAGATGTCAGGTAAGGGCTTCCTTCCAAGTGATGCACATGTAGGATTGGCGGTAACAGGAGACACCCTCAACCGCTCGATGCGGGCTCAGGTGCTCGCGCTTCCGGAAAAAGGGAAAACGCATGTGGAGTGCTCAAGACGTGGCTCGGGATCAGGTCCGGCGTCAGGCTGATGGCTTAGACGTCGCCGCCGTTTCGGAGAAGGTCGCGGAGGCCGCTGTCCGTGAGCGGGAAACCGCGGAGCGGTTGAGGGGAAACGGTTCCTTCTACGCATTCGATATGGACCGAGAGCGGTTGGCTGTCATCTGGTTGGCTAAGCACGGTGAGTGGCGGCGCGTCAGGGACTTGATGACTGCAGCTGGTTGGAGTGTGTACGAGCCGGAACGGGACACTCAGGGTTCGGTGTGGGCTCGCGAGCGTGAGGAACGGTCTGCTGGTGCTCTTGCTTCACACGCCGGCTTGGGGGAGCAGCGAGGGGAGGAAGCGGATGAGCTGCGGGCGGAGGTTTGGTTGTCTTCCGCGTCCAGTCGGCTGGTGCGGGTGGTGGCCGGCCGGACGGGGCTGCGCCCCTCTGAGATCTTGGCCCAGCTTGCCGAGCGGATCGTCGTGAGCGAGGACGGTACCGTCTCCGTGCCGCCCTTCACCCCGTCCCTGTGATTTTTGAAGCGAGCACAAAAGAAGACGGGGAGGATCCGTGAAAATGCTGGGTATTCAGCTTCGGGAACACCAGGTAACCCAGAAGGCCGCCTTCCGTAAATGGGTAGGGTTCCCTGCAAGATCACCCGCGCCCTCTCAGGGAAAGCGGGGGACGATCGTGTCCGCGACCGGATCCGGGAAGACCATCACCGCCGCCGCATGCGCGCTGGAGTGCTTCCCGGACGGGCGGATCCTGGTGACCGTGCCCACCCTGGACCTGCTCGTGCAGACCGCCCAGGCGTGGCGGCTGGTGGGCCACCGGGCCACGATGGTGGCGGTGTGCTCGCTGGAGAACGACCCGGTGCTCACCTCGCTGGGCGTGCGCACCACGACCAACCCGATCCAACTCGCCCTGTGGGCCGGGCGCGGGCCGGTGGTCGTGTTCGCCACGTACGCCTCTCTCGTGGACCGCGAGGACATCGACGCACCCGAGGCCCAGGGCAAGGTGCGCGGGCCGCTGGAGGCCGCCCTGGCGGGCGGGGAGCGACTGTACGGGCAGCAGATGGCAGGCTTCGACCTCGCGCTCGTGGATGAGGCCCACTCAACCGCGGGGGAGCTTGGTCGGCCGTGGGCGGCGATCCACGACAACGCCCGCATCCCCGCCGACTTCCGGCTCTACCTGACCGCCACCCCGCGCATCCTGGCCTCGCCCCGGCCACAGAAGGGCGCGCCCAGCCAGGAGCTGGAGCTGGCGTCGATGGGCCAGGACTCCGCCACCTACGGGCCCTGGATCGCCGAACTCGGACTCTCGGAAGCCATCGAGCGCGGAATCCTCGCCGGGTTCGAGATCGACGTCCTGGAGATCCGCGACCCCTCCCCCATACTCGGGGAATCCGAAGAGGCCCGGCGAGGCCGGCGCCTGGCCCTGCTGCAGACCGCGCTCCTGGAGCACGCCGCGAAATGGAACCTGCGTACGGTCATGACGTTCCACCAGAAGGTGGAAGAAGCCGCCGCGTTCGCGGAGAAGCTGCCGCAGACCGCTGCCGAGCTGTATGCAGGCGACGTCTCGGACGAGGACCTGGCGGCCGCGGACCGGCTCCCCGCGTCGTCGATCGACGCGGCTTTCTACGAGCTCGAGGCCGGCCGGCACGTACCCCCGGAGAGGGTGTGGTCGGCGTGGCTGTGCGGCGATCACCTCGTCACCGAGCGGCGGGAAGTCCTGCGCCAGTTCGCGAACGGAGTCGACGCCACAGGTCGGCGGGTGCACCGGGCGTTCCTCGCCAGCTGCCGCGTCCTCGGGGAAGGCGTCGACATCACCGGCGAGCGGGGCGTGGAAGCCGTCTGCTTCGCCGACACCCGCGGCTCGCAGGTCGAGATCGTGCAGAACATCGGCCGCGCACTGCGACCCAATCCCGACGGCACCACCAAAATCGCGCGGATCATCGTGCCGGTGTTTCTCGAGCCCGGCGAGGACCCGACCGACATGGTCGCCTCCGCCTCGTTCCGCCCCCTCGTAGCCGTTTTGCAGGGCCTGCGCAGTCATGATGAACGACTCGTCGAGCAACTCGCCTCCCGCGCCCTCACCAGCGGCAAACGCAAGATCCATGTCCGGCGCGACGAAGAGGGGCGGGTTGTCGAGGCCGGCGCGGGCGACAGCGAGGACCAGGAGGAGGACGGCACGCAGGCCGCCGCCGAAGCCGCCCTGCTGCACTTCTCCACCCCACGCGACGCTGGCACCATCGCGGCCTTCCTGCGCACCCGGGTCTACCGGCCCGAATCCCTGGTCTGGCTCGAGGGCTACCAAGCACTGCTGCATTGGCGCGCGGAGAACGAAATCACCGGCCTCTACGCCGTCCCCTATGACGTCGAGGTCCAGGTCGGGGCAACGAAGTCGTTTCCGCTTGGCCGATGGGTCCACCAACAGCGGAAGGCACTGCGCGCCGGGGAACTCGATTCACACCGCAAGGAGCTGCTCGACGAAGCCGGGATGGTGTGGGAACCAGGCGAAGAAGCCTGGGAAACCAAGCTCGCCACGCTCCGGTCCTACCGCCGGGCCACCGGGCACTTGGCGCCGAGGCAGGACGCCGTCTGGGACGACCCAGCCGGCGGCGGCCCCGTACCCATCGGGCAGCACATGGCCAACCTGAGGCGTCAAGGTGGCCTGGGCAAGGACCCGAAGCGGGCGGCAGAACGCGCGGAGCAACTGGCCGCGATCGACCCCGACTGGAACTGCCCCTGGCCACTCAACTGGCAACGCTATTACCGGGTACTCGCCGACCTGGTCGACGCCGATGGCCACCTGCCCGACATCGCACCCGGGGTCACCTTCGATGGCGACGACATCGGCACGTGGCTCCAGCAGCAGCGCAAGCCGAGCACCTGGAAACTGCTGTCGACCGAACAGCAGGAACGACTGACCAAGCTAGGCGTACAGCACGCTGAGACCCCGTCTCCCACACCCGCGTCCACCCGTGCGACAAAGGGCTCGGCCAAGGCGCAGCAGGCGTTCCAGCGTGGCCTGGCAGCCCTCACGCAATGGGTGGAACGGGAAGGCGCCCACCGGCCGGTGCCAAGAGGCCACAACGAAGAGATCACGGTCGACGGCGAGGCGCAGCCGGTAGTCGTGAAGCTGGGCGTATGGACATCGAACACTCGTGCGAGGCGGGACCGGCTGGACGCCGACCAACTCGCCGCCCTCGCCGAGCTGGGCTACACGTGGGCTGCAGAACAGTCCGGGCGTAACTGACGTGGGCCGCGCACGCCCATTACCGGATGGGCCGATGAGCCGTTTGGTTCTGTATGCAGGATACTGGGTGGGACGGAGCGAGGGCACAGCGGCCCGAAATCGAGTCGGTGGACGTGCTGTTCCGGGCTGCGGGCGGGGCGACGGAGTGTTCGAGGTGGCCGTCGGCTGCCGCCGAGGTGGTCTTCGAAAACGATCCGCCGCTGAAGCCTTTCTCAACCCGCAAAGGCAAGCGGCTTGCACCGGGATGGTGGTGGTCGGCCACCACCGGACGGCTGGTGCACTACGGGTCAGCGGCGATGCGATTGCATGTGATGCTCCTCGACCGCGACCCGCGCGTCAGCGGTCTGGCCGCCCGGCCGCTTGAACTGCGGTGGCATGTGCCGAGCGGGGTGCGGGCGCATGCTCCTCAGTTGATGCTCCGGCTGGCCGATGGCCAGGGGGTGCTCGCCGACTGCACGGGGAGAGAAGAGTTGTCGGGGCGTCAGCGGTCTCTTGCTGCGGTGGTCGGAGAGATCTGTACGGCGGCGGGCTGGCGGTACTGGGTGCTTGGGCCTGTTGACCCGATCTACCGGCGCAATGTGACCTGGCTGGCCGGATACCGGCACCCGCGGCACCACGGTGGTCAGTTGCTGACTACCGCGCTGCAGGAGGCGTTCGCCGAGCCGGCGCCGCTGTGGGAGGGCGTACGCAGAATCGGGGATCCGCTGGTCGTGCTTCCCGCGCTGTTCCATGCCCTGTGGGCGGGGCGGCTGGCGGCGGACCTGGGGGCGGCGATGCATGAGCGGATGCCGGTGTGGGCCCAGGCGGCAGAGTGAGGGCGGGCAGCGGGGTGCCGGGCAGGCCGGTGGTGGAGCTGGGGAGCCAGGTGCGGTTCGGGGGGCGTACCTGGACAGTGGCGGCCCTAGCTGACGGGCAGGTACGGCTGGTCGCCGAGGACGGTGCAGTAGCAGCCGTTTTGCTGTCGCCGCTGTTCGCCGATGCGGGATTCGAAGTCATGGATGCGCCAGGAGTGCCCAGGGTGCCGCCGCTGGGCTTGCTGGAGTCGTTGCCCGAGGCGGTGCGGGAACGGGCCCTGGCGTGGGAGCGGCATGTGCGGGAGGTGGAGACGGGGCAGACGGGCGGGCCCAGTGACGCAGGTCCGCGTCTGCGGGCGGAGTACGACCCGCAGACGCGGACGCTGGCGCAGCGCGAGGAGGCGAAGGCGGCGGAGCTGTCGGCGGCCAGCATGCCCACCAGCGTGGTGACGGTGCGGCGGATGCGGGCCCGCTACCGGCAGGACGGGGTGTGGGGGTTGGTGGATCACCGTGCCACCCGGCCGCGGACGGCGCTGGGGCATGCGGACGAGCGGGTGGTGGCCGCTGTGCGGGAGGTGCTGGAGGCGGGGCGGGAGCGCTCCAGCGGAACGCTGGGGCGGCTGCGGGTGTACACCGAGCGGCTGCTGGCCGAGCAGTACGGGGCTGGCGTGGTGCCGTTGCCCTCGAATGCGACGTTCAACCGGCTCGTGCACGCCCTCGCTGACGGGCGCGGGCTGCTGGCCAGTGCGCGGCAGCGCCGCTGGCGCTCAGCGAGGCCGGCTCCCCCGTTCGTCCCGACGACGGTGATGGCGCCGGGTGAGCTGGTGATGATGGACAGCACCGTGCTGGACGCCTTCGTGGTACTCGACGACGGGGTGGTGGAACGGCCCGAGCTGACCATCGCGCTCGATGTCGCCACCCGGACCATTTGCGCAGCCGTGCTGCGTGCGAAAGGGACCCGCAGCGTCGACGCGGCGCAGCTGCTGGCGCAGATGATGGTCCCGACGCCGATGCGGCCTGACTGGGCCGAGGCACTGGCGATGGAACACTCGGTGGTGCCCTACGAGCGGCTGCTGAGCGTGGATGCCCGGCTGGAGGGCGCGGCGGCGCGGCCGGTGATCACCCCGCAGACCATCGTGGTCGACCAGGGCAAGGTGTTCGTCTCGTCCTCGTTCATCGCCGCCTGCGAGTCGCTGGGCATTTCCGTGCAGCCCACGCCGCCGGGCAACGGACCGGCCAAAGGGCACGTGGAGCGCACCTTCTCCTCGATCAACACACTGTTCGTGCAGCACGTGCCCTCCTACACGGCCTCGCACACCGGCGAGCGCGGGAAGGACGCCGAGGGCGAGGCGGTGTGGACGCTGGCCCAGCTGGCCGAGATGTTCCATGAGTGGATCATCTGCGGGTGGCAGGAGCGTGAGCATGACGGGCTGCGGCATCCGATGATGCCCGCTGTGCGCTGTCGCCCAACGAGATGTGGTCGGCGCTGGTCGCCGTATGCGGGTATGTCCCGGTGCCGCTGGGCCGTGAGGACTACATCGAGCTGATGCCCGCCAAGCGGCAGAAGATCAACGACTACGGCATCCGCATCGACTACCGCACATACGACCACAAGGTCCTCAACCCCTACCGCGGCGAGCGCTCGCCGGCGGCGGACGGCCTGTGGGAGATCCACTACAACCCGCACGCTCCCGGCCAGATCTGGGTACGGCTGCCGAGGCCTGATCAGCCGCGCGGATATGGGTGGGAGGCGGTGCCGTGGATCCACCACACCATGGTCAGCGCCCCGTTCACCGACTTCGCCTGGCAGCACATCAAGCGCACCGTCGCCCGCCGTGCAGACCGCGCGCAGCACGAACACGTCCTGGCGCTCGCCCTGCGCAAGCTGCTGGAGCGCGCCGCCGCCGGACATGGCACCCGGCGGGAAAAGGTCGTCGCCGCCCGCGCCCGCACCGCCGCAACCGATGGTGCGGTGTGGGGGATCTTGTACGGCCAGCAGCCGGAGGCGGAAGCCGATGAGCCTGGTGAGGGCGTCTTCGACGACAGCGAGGACGACGAGGAGCCCTTGACCGACGACGGCGCTCTGAGTATCTGGCCGGCTGAACACACACCGCAGAGTGACTCCCCAACCGGCGGCGCGGTACAGGAAGCCGGCCTGCCTGCACCGAGACGTCCCCAGGTCACGGTCTACGACCCCTTCGAGGAGTCCCTGCGATGGTGAGCCCGATCGCCACCGGTGCCGTCGGGTTCGCCCCGCTGGCCCCTCCGACCGTATGGCAGGGGTGGGACGCCTTCGTCCACCGAGCCCCGGCGTCCGCGCGTGACGTCACCGACGGCGCCTGGTCCCAGGCGGAGCGCGAGGACTACCACTCCGAACTCGCCGTCATGCGCACCCCGGCCATGGACAGCGTGTTCACCGCCGTGCGCCGGCTGCTGCTGCTCAACCGCCGCCAGCAGGCCGGCGCCCGCCGCGGCCTGATCATCTCCGGCCCGGCCGCGACGGGTAAGACCACCACGATGATGGCGCTCGGGCGTTCCTTCCAGCTGGCCGACGCCCGCCAGCACCCCGGCCAGGACGGCAGAAGACCGGTGCTGTTCATCAGCGTGCCGCCAGCCGCCACCCCCAAGATGCTCGTCAGCGAATTCGCCCGGTTCCTCGGCATGCCCATCACCGACCGCCTCAACCAGACCCAGATCACCGGCGCCGTGTGCGACCTGCTGTGCGAGCTGAGCACCCAGCTGGTCCTCATCGACGACGTCCACCTCCTGGACACCCAGCGGCGCGCCGGCGCAGAAACCTCCGACCAGCTCAAGTACCTCGGCGAACGCATTCCGGCCACCTTCGTGTACTCCGCGATCGACGTCGAAACCTCCTCGCTGCTCAGCGGGGTGCGCGGAGCGCAGATCGCCGGCCGTTTCAAAATCTTCCGCCACCGCCCGCTGGCGTATGCCACCGAGCAGGACAGGGCGGTATGGGACGACTTCGTGCGGGCCATGGAGACGTTGCTGAGGCTGCGCGCACACCGACCCGGAACACTGGTCAAACACGCCTCCTACTTGCATGCCCGCACCGGCGGGCGGATCGGCAGCCTCTCCCACCTCATCCGCGAAGCCGCCCTCATCGCCCTCACCGAAGGCACCGAGCGGATCACCAAGCAACTGCTGAGCGAGGTCGAACTCGACGCGGCAGCCGAAGCTCAGGTCCGGCCCGCACGACGGAAGTAGAGGCATCCGGCGTGACCCAGCAGCGCAGCACGACCGCGACCTCCCGTACGCCCGCAAGCGGGCGTACGGAGCGCAAGCCAGAAGCGTCCGGCGGCATCGTGCCCGCCATGGGCTGCGGCGCGGCAGGACGGGTGGCTCCGCTCCCGGGAGAGCTGACGCTGTCGTTCCTGACCAGGCTCGCCGCCCGCTACCACCTCACCATCCGCGACCTGCTCGCCGCCGTAACCGACGTCGGCGACCAGCAGAACCTCACCGGCATGCTGCACCCGGACAGCGAGATCCACCTCAACACCCAGGCATGCGCCCGTGTAGCCACCCTGTGCCGTGTTCCACCACAGGTGCTCGAGCAGGCCCTGCCCGCATGGAGGCGGGAAGAACCGTGCGGCAAGTACGGAGCCGGCCCGGTGGGGCGGCTGATGCGCGGTGAGGAGGCCGTCGTGGCCTGGGGGCCGACATGCCCCGCATGCACCGCCGCACGCACCGGACGCCGCGTGCCCGCACGCCGGTACCTGGCTGCCGAGGAGCGGGTCTGCGCACGCCACCGCTACTGGCTGCTGTTCCTGCCCGGAACCAGCGGCCTGCCCCTGCCTCTTGGCCCGTGCCCGGAGGTGGTCGACGCCCAGCGACGGCATGTCCGACTGCTGCGCCGCTCCCCTGCCGGTGCGCAGGCCTTCGAAGTCGCCCGCGCCATCACTGGCTCCTGGTGGAACCAGCCCTGGCCGGACGAGGAGCATCTGTGGCCGACCCGTCTCGAGGCCACCCGGCCCACCGGCGCCGATCCGGGCTGGTGGAAGGTCGCCGCCCGCGACCTGATCACCTATCCCGAGACCGTCACCCTCGCACGCCTACTGACCGACCGCACCGTGCAAGAGCGCACCATCACCGAATCGCGCCGCCATCTCCCCTACCGGCTGGGCGAACTACCCAGGCTGCTGACCGAGGTCGCTGACCAGCTCGGGCGACCGTGGCTCGCCCATCACCTCGCCACCGTCACCCACGGGCCGCTGTTCACCTGGGCCCACTCCTGCGTGAGGACCCGCGCGGCCTCCACACCTGCGGCGCAGCGCACGCTGTGGAAGGTGCATTCATCACACCGGCCCCGCCCCCTCAGCGATCTCCTCCCCCACGCCCCGGCCGCCGACGGCACCCCGCCCGCGGCAAAACCCGCCAGACGCCTACGCGGCCACAGCCTCCAGGCCGAGCAAGCCTTCCAGACAGGCCAGGCCCAGGCCCAGGCCTACCACCAGCAGCACGGGCACCTCGCCGTCCCCAAGGAAGACACCCCCGCCGGCTATCCGCTGGGCCAGTGGCTCGCCAACACCCGCGCCCGCCACACCCGCATGCCCGCCCCTCAAGCCGCCGCCCTCACCGAGCTGTACCCGTGGTGGAACGCCCCCTGGAGCACGCTGTGGCAACGCACCTGGCACCTGGCACCTGGCACCACGCTCGCACCCACCACCAGACCCACGGCCCGCTCAAGCCGGCCCGCGGGTTCCCCACCACCAGCTACAGCCTCGGCGAATGGCTCTACCTGCAGTGCACCCGCTACCCCACCCTCCACCCCGAACAGCAGCGCCTCCTCACACAGATCGGCATCGATGCCGCGGCGGCGGCCGCCGCCCGCCCCAGACGACGCAACCTCAAGGCCGGCGCCGAAGAAGCCCTCGCCCACGCCCGCTCCTACGCCACCGAACACGGCAGCCTGGCCTCCGTGACCTCCGCAACCGTCCACGACGGTTTCCGCCTGGGACAGTGGCTCGCCAACCAGCGCAATTACCAGCGCACCGGCAACCGGCCCATGCCCGCAGGCCGCGCCCAGGCCCTCACCGCCATCGACCCCTGGTGGTGCCCGCCCTGGCACCTGACGTGGCAGCGCTACTACTACCGGGCCCGCGACGCCGCAGCCGGCCGCCGCCCCCAGGCCGAGAACGGCTTCAATGTCCTCGACGACTCTGGTGTGGTCGACTGGTTGTGGCGCCAGTGCGCCACGTACGACGAGCTCAGCGAGGAGCAGCGGCAACTCCTCGCCGGCATCGGCATCACTACCGAGGTAGCCCGCACGGCCCGGGAGCACGCACGTACGGCCTCAAAGAGGTCGGCTGCGACCCTGGCCGCAGACGGGGAAGACAAGGTCGGCAACGCCAGACGAGCTGCAGGCCCTGCGGCTCCCCGGGGTCGGCGCCGCACTCGGCGTGCCGCCAAGCCGGAGCGTCCCCGCGAGCCGGGCAGCCGCCTCGGGCACCGACCCGATCTGAGGCCGGGCTTCGAAACAGCGCTGGCACATGCCCGGTCCTGGCACGCTGAACACGGTCACCTCGCAGCTCCCCGTGACACCCTGCACGACGGGTATCCGCTGGGGTGGTGGCTGTTCAGCCAGCGCAACCGAGCCAAGGACCGAGCACGCCGCGGGCTGCCGCCCTCACCCCACCTGACCGAGCTCACCTCGATCGACTCGTGGTGGAACCCGCCGTGGGACCTGCACTGGCAGCGCAACTACTACCGCGCCCGCGACCACATCAAAGCGGGCCGCCCCTTCGATCCCGAAGCCC
Organism: Streptomyces sp. NPDC016640; assembly: GCF_043076215.1. Taxonomy (NCBI): domain Bacteria; kingdom Bacillati; phylum Actinomycetota; class Actinomycetes; order Kitasatosporales; family Streptomycetaceae; genus Streptomyces; species Streptomyces sp. NPDC016640. Next base: position 24,976 of record NZ_JBIBRG010000026.1, on the reverse strand, counting down.
GCATCCCCGCCCCAAGCACCGTCCTGGGCACCTGGATCACCCGGGCCTGCCTCCAGTACGACCAGCTCCAACTCGGCCAGTAGCGCCTGCTGAACGCGATCGGCATCACCGCCCAGACAGCCGGCCACTGGCAGCCCAGTTCCCGGCCCCGTCCCCATGCCGAAGCACTCCGACACGCCCGCACCTGGGCAGCCGACCACGGCCACCTCTGCCCTCCGATCAAGACCGTCCGCGACGGCTTCCCCCTTGGCAAGTGGCTCGACAGCCAACGCCAACTCGCGAAGAAACGGACCAGCCCCTCCCCGACCCAGCAGGTGCTCGCCACGATCGACCCCTGGTGGAACCCTCCCTGGCCCATCCTGTGGCAACGCGCCTACCACCACGCACACACCCACCCCCGCCACCCAGCAGCCCGCCAATGGCTCCACAACCAGCAGCGCGGCTGGCTACTTCTCCACCCCGACCAGCAACACTTCCTCAACACAACCGGCCTGATCAGCATCTGAGTCCCTCTGGCCGACACCGACGCCATCCGCTCCTGAGCGGCCGCCTCCCTCAACCACCAGCGACCGGCGAGAACTTCGGGACTGATTTGGCCGAACAGGCCCCAGAAGGCGCTGCGATGACCGATACTGGTGAGCAGGTCTGGCGTGCCCGCAAGAGGATGCACGAGGCCGACGTGTAAGAGAAAGGCGGCGCGGAAAAGGTTAATGAACTGGCTTAAGGGCTTTATCAGCCTTCTTTTTGTGGGCTACTGGATGTAGCCCACCCTGCCCAAAAAGCCAAAGAAAAACTCCGCTAAAACCGCCGAACAAACCCTCTAAAACACCCCGCGGGACCAGCGAACCGGTCCCCCAAGGGGCTGACAGGCCTGCCGCAGAACACCACCGGCCCGCCCTACGGCGGCGCCGGCCCTTGGTATGCCCTCACATCACGGCAACCTGTGCCGCCTCTCCCCGTCCCAGCCGTGCCCGCACGGCTCGTTCAGGCATGAGGCGGCCCAGCCGTCACGTGCTGGAAGGGCATCCACGCGCGATGAACTCGTCCTCCCTCGGCCCCATCGCCGGCCTTCTGGCCGGACTCCCCGCCGTCCTCGCCGGCGCCCTGGGCGGCGCACCCTGGTGGGCCGTCGGAGTCATCGTCATCGCGGCATACCTCGCCGTCCCCCTCACCAGCCTGATCCTCGAACACTCACGACAACGAAAAGGAACCCTGGTCGATGAGAAATTCGCAGCCACACTCGACCAGATAACAGACCCCGAAAAAAGAATCCAAGCCATCATCAGCTACCGGCAAGCCACAGCCCCCGCCGCCACCCCCCAGCCACCACCCGACCCACCACCAGGAGCACTCCCCCCCCCGCTAACCCAGACGGTGCCAGCCAGTCACCGGAGTCCGCATAGACGAACAGGCGGCCTGCAGTGGCGCTGGCATGCGTCGGCCGCCCTGGGGGCGCCCTCAGGGTTCGATGAAAGTCAGTGTCTGAGCGTCGAGGTCCAGCTCGAGGCGGCCGCCGCCATGCTTGCGTAGCTGCCGCCAGGCGGCGTAGCCGGTCATGATCGCTTTCTCCCAGTCGGCGGCGCGCAGCACGCTGACTTCGAGGTGGGCGGTCATGTGGTCGATGGTGATGAGCAGTTCGTGGTCGACGTGGCGGACGTTTTCGAAGTAGTGGTGACGGCTGGCGTAGGAGAAGACCAGGGCGCTGATGCCCTCCTCGATGGCGATGGCGCGGCCGCCGTCTTCGGCTTCGTCGATGCCGGGGCGGCTGCGGCGTTTGCAGCCGAGGAGGAAGCGGCTGACGGGTGACCAGCCCAGGACGGCGGCGTGGGCGAGGTGGAAGGCGTCGTGGAAGCGGTAATCGTCCTCGATGTGGCTGGCGCTGGTGAGAGGGTCGCCGGCCGGAGTGCCGTCTTCGCGGGTGAGGGCGATGACGGTGCGGCCGTCGGGCTGGAGAGTGGGGCTGAAGGTGACGGTGGTCTGTCGGGGCAGTTGTTCGTGAGGAGGGTAGTCGGCGTCGAAGCGGGGGCGTTGGTCGTCGGGGGTGGCGCGCCAGCGGTCTTTGGCCTTTTCCAGGCTGGCGGCGGCGATGTCTTCGAGGTCGAGGCCGAGGAGATGGGCCAGGGTGGCGGTGTACCACAGGACGTCGCCGAGCTCCTCGCGTAGCTGCTGTTTGGACGGGCCGGCGTCGGCGCCATCACGCAGGCGTTTTTTGTAGGCGGTTGCCACGGAGCCGGTCTCGCCGACGAGTCCGAGCAGGGGGATCAGAACCGGGTCGGTGCCTTCGGCAGCGGGCTGCAGGGTCTTGAGGGCTGCTTGCTGATAGCGGGCCAGATGCACACGCACTCCCATGAAGGATCTTCCAACAAGTCTGTCGGATTTCCCGACATTACTCTACAGTAGGTCAGGCCGGGCCGCCTGTCCCGGAGTTGAGCGAAAGGGCCGTTAGCAGAGCATGCCGTCGCACAGCGTCCAGGAGATCGTGGACATCGTGATCGATTTCCTGGCTGAGCACCAGGACAGGCCAAGCCACGACGTGTACGAGGAACTGGCCGCCCGTGGGCAGGACTTGCCGGTCGACTCGGTGCTGATCATGGAGATACTGGCGCGCATCGAGCAGCATTTCGAGGTGTCCGTCCCGGCCGACGCCGAGGCCGGACGCTCCCTGCGTTCGGTGTGGGCGTTCGCCGAGACCGTGTACGACACCATGCAGGCGAAGGAGCACGAGCAATGAGCGGCAAGGCGCCGTCCCACATCGATACCGACACCGACCAGCGGGCCCGGCTGGGGCAGCGGCTGAAGGCCACCCGCGAGTACCTGGGACTGTCCCAGCAGCAGGTCGCCGAGCGCACCGGCATCGTCCGTTCGGCGGTCAGCGACATCGAGCGCGGTGTGCGCAAGGTGGAGGTGATGGAGCTGCAGAAGTTCGCCCGCCTGTACCGGCTGCCGGCGTCCTACTTCCTCGACGAGGAGGAGGCAGCCGACGCCGGGGAACACGCGCTCGCTGGACTGCCGCGGACCGCACGGCCGCTGAGCGAGGGCGACCGCATCGAGGTGGCGAAGTTCATCCAGTATCTGCAGGCCCGCCGCCAAGCAGAGGAAGAGGAGGCGAGCGACTTGCACCCGCCTCAAGGGCCGGAGGGCGGTGCGTGAGCTGGAACAGTGCCCACGGCGCCGCGATGATCGCGGCGGCACAGGCCCACGAGACGCTCGCCGCCGCAGTCGACGACTACGTCGACGTGTTCGGCGCGCTGCGCCGAGCAGGCGTGGAGGTCATGGGGCAGAAGCTGGGCGGCCTGCTGGGGCTGTACATCGACGGCAGCCAGGGCGTTCCGGGGTGCCTGGTCAACACCGGTCTGGAGGAGGTGAGCATGCGGCACACCGCCGCTCACGAGCTGGGCCACCACCGCATGGGCCACGGCACCAGCATCGATCACCAAGAGCAGTCGTCGGGCCGGTGGGGCGAGGGATGGCCGCAGCACGAGCGGGAGGCCGAGGCCTTCGCCTCCTGGTTCCTGATGCCCCGCCCCGCCGCCCGTGTCGCCCTGGCCCGCTGCGGCCTCGCTCGCCCCGAGTCCCCGCTGGACGTGTACCGGATGGTCCGCTGGCTGGGCACCCCCTACGCCACCACCGTGCGCCATCTGGTGCGGCTGAAGATGATCGACCGGCCCACCGAGGCCGTGTGGCTAAAGCACTCCCCCGGCGTCCTCAAAGCGGAACTCGCCGGTGGCCTGCCGCTCGGACCGCAGGCACACATCCACGTACTCACGCCCGCCGCGTACGCCGCCACCCTGCACGTGACCGCCGGCGACTGCCTGCTGCTCACCGTCCCCGGGGCGCGCTACGACCATCTGCCCGCAGGCTTGACCAGCACCCCGCCGGACACCGCCGGCCAGCTCTCGTTCCGGGACTCGGTACCCGCACCAGAACAAGGCCGTGCGGCGTGGGTGACGCAGGAGCTGGCGGTGGACAGCACCGTGGCCGCCAGCACCGGCAGCACAGAACTGTTCCGCGTGGACCTGCGGCGCACCCCCGGCCGCGAAGGGTCCAACCACTTCTGGGCCTGACGGCCCGCACCACCGCACGGCGCCCGCCCACCCCGCCGATCAAGGAGCGAGCCTATGCACACGTTCACCGTCGACGCCCCGGACGTCTCCCGTGCATGGCTGGAGGCCTGCTCCCGCCTGTCCGAGATGCCAGGCAAAAGGGCCTTCCACACCGTGGTGCGCATTGCGAACCCTCTGCAGGAAAACCCGCATCTGCGCGCCGAATTGGACCGGCTGCGTTCCGCCCGCACCAAGCCGCCGCTCTACCCCATCGACACGGTCGTCAACACGCTCTTCCCCGCCCAGCTCGCCGCCACGTGCACCACCCACGACGAGCTCACCGACCGCTACCGCGCCTTCTATCCGCGGCTGCGCGAGGTCAGGCGCAACGCCCACGGCACCTATTTCGGACGGCTCATCGCCTACCCGGGCACCGCCGAGAAGCCGGAACCGGTCGACCAGCTCGCCCGCGTCATCCGGCGCCTGGACAAGCTGCGCTCCTCGGCGAAGTGGAGCGCCGTCTACGAGGCCGGCACGGCCCATGTCACGGACGAGGACAAGGCATGGGAAGAAGAACCGCCGCAGACCACGGCGGAGACCGAGGCCGTCATCAGGGCCGCGGCCCTGGACACCCAGACGCTGGACTTTCCCTGCCTGAGCCACTGCTCCTTCCAGCTCGACAGCGCCACCGACACCGTGCACCTGGCCGCCTACTACCGCAGCCACTACATGTTCGACCGCGCCTACGGCAACTACCTCGCCCTGGGCCACCTGTGCGCCTGGGTCGCCCGCCACGCCCAGCTCACGCCGGGAACACTGACCGTCATGGCCGGATGCGCCCGCCTGGACTGCACCAAGTCCGAACTCGGCGCCCTCCAACACTCTCTCACCACACCGCTGTTCGTCTTGGCGCCTGATCCGGCACAGCGAGCAGCCGACGCCTAATTCAGGCCCCACTTGGGCGGGAACCAGGCCCGCAGCGGTGTTCCGTCCTGCCGGTACGCCTGCTTGATACGGCTGCGACCACTGATACCGGCGACGTCCGGGTGGGCCACCCGCGCGTACTTGTCGACCTCGCAGAATAGGTTCTGGCAGTCGATCAGCTGCAGGGGCCGTCGTCCCTTCAGCCCGGCGAAGGGCAGCCGCAGGCGGTTGAAATGCTCCTGCTGGGAGTCGGCCATGTAGCGGATGACATCGGCCTCAATGCCGTCGGCAGCAGGACCGAAGCACTTGCGGATGCCGTCACGCGCACCAGGGCCTGGCACAACGAAGTCCATCTCCGAGAATCCAAGGTGCGGGGCGTAGTTGAGATCAATGATGAACTGATAGGCGAGGAAAGGGCCGAGCGCCGGGTAACCGAGGAGCACCTCGTAGGCCTCGCGCATCGTGGCCGCCCCAACGACGCGCTCGGGCGCGCCGGAGGTCATCATCATCTCCAGCAGCCGCAGGTGGTTGCGGTGCTTGCGCTCCTCCCCCAGCTGCGGCGGGGGCACGATGTAGGCAGCCGAGTACAAGCGCTCCCCCTTGGCGAACGCGGCTGACAGCACCCGGTCGTAGGCTCCGTAGTCGTACGTCTCCCAGCGCACGTCCCCCACCTCGCGGGACAGCAGCTCCCAGGTGGACTCCTTGTTGAAGATCTTGAACAGCAGGGTGCGGAAGAACACCTCCTCCCACTCCTGCGGGCCCTGGTAGATCACGTCGCTGATCACAGCCTGACTCACCCGGTCGGCGGCGCGGTAACAGTTCGTGAACCGGTGCCCAGCCAGAATCGGATCATCAGTCCACGGCTGGGTCCGCCCGGCCAGACGAGCCTCATACACAGCCTGCCGGGCCGAGGCGAAACGCCAGTAGGTATCGAACACCGGTGTCGGCTGAAGTTCCCGCCCGCCTATCCGCACCGTTGCCGGCACCGAGCCGTCTCGCGGAGGAACCTGACGGTCTTGCAGCAGCGTCACCATGAGCCGCAATATATATTCGGTATATGTCGCCTGTCACCGAGGGAGCGCTATGGAGTTGCTGCACCAGCAGCGACGACGCCAGACCTCGGTGCTCTGGCCCGAGGACGTCGACCGTAGGCTGAACATCCTGGTCCGCGCAGCTGCCGCAGCCGGCGAACGCACCTCCCGCGCAGAACTCCTAGCCGCCCTCGTCGCCGCCGTAGACGTCGAACCCGAGCAGGTAGCCGCTCTGCTGCACCACTACCGTCGCCTGCCAGCCGACGTACTCACCGGCGACCAGGACAGAGACGACCTGCCCGCCGTACGTGCACCAGGCCCACGCCGCGTCGCCTCGGCATAACGAACCACTGACCTGCCAGGTCACATGCCCAACCCCAAGCCCGCTGGCCATGTCCCGGCCCCCCAAAAGCGGGCCGCTCCTCCAAGCACCGCCGCATACCAACGATCGGCGGAAATGCACCGAGCGCAGTAGAGATGACACGACCTGATCACCACGGCCCGCTACCTGACAAACCTGCAGGTCAGACCCACAGCCCAGGACCAGCTTCCACGCTCGCCACGGCTACCGAAGCACCAGCACCGTCTGACCATAACCACACACCAAACTGATCAACCCAGGCCAGAGCACCCGCGATCACAAACACTGCTCCTGGACAACGCACTCGCCAAACTCGGAGTGGAGTGGGCGGCCATGGAAGGGGCGGCGTGATGACCGAGCGCGACGAAGAGCAGCGTGTGCAGGAAGCCGTACGGCCGCACGTCCGGACCAGCGCTTTCGCGGAGGCGGAGCAGGTCATCTCGGCTCTGCTGGCCGACCCCACGTTCGTCCGAGCTCTGTACAAGCGGGACTTCACCACGGTGTTCACGATGGCCCACGACGCGGGGATCTCCTATAACCGGATCGCGGAGGCGTGCGCACTCAAATCCGAGCGCGTCAGCCAGATCGCCCGGGGCACCGCAACTGTCACCGCGCTGGCACCTGTCGAGCGAATCTCCGGCGGACTGCGCATTCCCGGTGCCCTACTGCGGCTCGCTGCGCAACCCTGGGAGGACACCGCCGCCCACAGCACAAAGTCCCACCATGGAGATGACCCCATGAAACGCCGCAACCTGCTGCGCGGCGCACTGGCCGCCGGCCTGACCGCTCCGGCCCTCGCCACCCTCACCGCCGCCCGGACCGACGTCGACCAGACCCTCTCCCCCGACATGCCCCAGGACTTGGCTGACCTGGAAGCGGCAGCCGAGAGCTATGGGTACGGCTACCACGGCCAGCAGCCCACCCGCGTTCTGGCCGACCTGGTCACCGACTTCACGACTCTGCGCCCACTGCTCGCCGTTCCGCAGCCCGCACCGGTCCGGGCCAGGTTGTGCCGCACGGCCGGGCAGATGGCCGGGATGACCGCGATCGTCTTACACGACCTGGGCAGCCGTAAGGAATCTCGCGCCTGGTTCGCCACGGCCGCCCGGGCCGCCGCTGAATCCGGCGACGTCCAGCTGCACGCCTGGGTCCTCGCCCGTGAGGCGATGGTCCCGCTCAACTACGGCGCCCCGAAAGCGGCGGCCGGCCTCGCCGAACGGGCCCGCCACGCCGCCGGGCACCGGCCGACCGCCGCAGCGACGCTGGCGGCCGCGGTCGCCGCCCGCGCCTACGCCCTCAACCACCAGAGCGAGCAGGCCCGCGCCGCGCTCGAGGCCGCCGACGCCCTCATGGACCGGCTCCCCGAAGACGAGCGGTCGGACACCTGGCTGACGTACGGCGAGCAGAAGCACCACGTCCACCTCAGCCACGCGTTCACCACACTCGGGGACACCCGCCTCGCCCACGTCAGCCAGCAGCGCGCCATGGAGCTGTCCGCGCCGACCAGCACCATGACGCGCACCCTGCTGAACATCGACGCCGCCGCCTGCTCCCACCACGACGGCGACACCGAGCAGGCGTGCCGCCGTACGGTCGCCGCCCTGACAGCGCTGCCCGTCGACTACCGCACCGGCCTGGTCCGCCGCCGCGCCCTGGACCTGTATGAGGCGATCCCCGCCCAGCACCACCGCGAGCGCGCTGTTCGGGAACTACGCGACGTCGTGGCCAGCTGACGGCGGGAGGGGCGGCGGCGCGCTGTGGGGTCAGCCGCTGCGACGGAACAGGCTGCGGAGCTTGCCCGGCTCCTGGTCGTGGTCGTGTTCCGGCTCTGGTGGCATGGCGGCCTGGGGACGAGCGGCTTCGGCGGCGGCTTCCTCGCGGGCGACGTCGCTGGCGTGGCAGTCGCCGCACACGGACACGTCCCCGGCCTTCCAGGCAGTCCTGTGCGCGGTGGTCTCCTCCCAGCGCTGGTCGGTGAACTTCCGCCCGCACCGCTTGCACACGGGGCGCTCCGTCCCCCGCTCAGCGGCACGGCGCCGCTTGTCCTCCGCGTCGGCGCGGGCCTCCTGCTCGCGGAAGAGGGCATCGCCGTCGGGGTTGTCGAGCGCGGCCGTCAGCGTCTGCTCGCCCTCCCGTCCCAGCCGCCGCCACACCGCCGCGTCCGCGCCGTGCTCCTCCTGGAGCTGCTCCAGGGTGGTGACGACGACGGGCACCGCCTGGCTGTAGTCCTTCGCCGTGATTGCCTCGCGGTAGAGGTTCCGGTACCGGCGCGGAGCCCAGTAGCGGCGGCCGGCCTCCTCCAGCACGGCGACCGTGTTGGCGACTTTCGCCTCGGTGGTGTCCGCGAACACGAACGCCACTGGCACCAGGCCCTCCCGGCCGGTCGGCGGGTAGACCCGCCGCCATAGCCGCTTCTCGTGGTCGACGTGCTCGATCGCGTCCGGCCGGGAGCGGACCAGGTCCACAGTGTGCTTGTCCGCGTCCCGTGGCAGCAGCCGGCCCCACTCCCAGTACCGGCGCAGCTTGGTAACCAGGTCGTGCGTATCCTCGGTGCGGCGGTCGATCTCCAGCAGCAACACCGGCACCCCCGCCGTCGGTGCCCGCACCACCAGGTCCGCCCGCTGCACGAAGCCGTCTGCGAGCCGGTGCCCGATCTCCGTCTGGAAGCCGAGCCGGTGACCGATCCCGGCACGGTGGAGTTCGGCGGCCGTCGAGGTGACCGGCGCGGCGTGGTCGTCGTAGCTGGTGCCGAGCAGCTCCCCGGTGAACCGGGTCGTACTTCTCCTCGCGCAGCGCCGAGACTCGTATGCCCTTCGACTCCAGCAGCTTCTTCGCCTCGCCGTGGCCTCGCTTGGTCAGCACCCACACCTGCCGCTGGTCCTCCCGTACCGACTCGATCCTCATCAGCTGGTGGTCCTCCAGGTCCAGGAGGTTGTCCCGCACGAGCTTGTCGTGCTGGTTGCCCGGACGGGTCAGCTTCCACAGCTGGTCAGACGTAGCTCTCTGGAAGATCCCCAGTGCTTGCAGGAGCTCCCGGGGTCGAGGCTCGGTCGAAGTCCTCCTGTGCTTTGGCTTCCTAGATACATGAGGGTTGTGGGACCTGCGACGACCCCCTGTCCGCCCTATCTGACCTGCGGAAACGTCCGGTCCGTGGTGACGGGGCGCGGGGGGTGATGGAGGGGTCCACGGAGGGGGCCTCTCCGGTCCGGTCAAGGTGCTGCTCGGGCTCGTCTGCGGTGCTCGCCACAGGGTGCTCCTGGAAGGTGGGGCGGGCCCATCCCACCGTTCACCTTCTACAGGTGCGGTCTTCGGCTCTCGTGTGACGCCAGCCTTGAAGAACCTCTCCGCCGTGACCGCATCATGATCAATCTGTGTCCGGTGACAGGGAACTTGGACCGGTTGCCATCGAAGTTGGATCGCCGGCCGGTTCGTGCCAGAACTCCTGGGCGGCAGCGGGTCCCGGCCGCGCGCTCACCGGGGCCTGCTGCGTTCGGTGGATACTGTTCAGCCGCAGCAGTCGCAGCCAGGTCGGCAACTGCATGCGTCGCTCTGCTCGGCACCAGCTGGGAGTACCGCTGCGGCCGGGGTCGCACAGCAGCCCTTGCCTCGCCAGGCGTCGCGGCCTTCCTTGATGGCGATGGCGGCGATGGCGATGGCGGCGATGGGGTCGGCCCAGGACCAGCCGAGGGTGGCGTTGAGGACCAGGCCGGCCAGGAGCACGGCGGACAGGTACGTGCACAGGAGTGTCTGCTTGGAGTCGGCGACCGCGCTGGCGGAGCCGAGTTCGCGGCCGGCCTTGCGCTGGACGGCGGACAGGAACGGCATGATCGTCAGCGAGAGGGCGGCGATGACGATGCCGGGAATGGAGCGTTCGGCCTCGCCGGTGCCGGCCAGAGCGCGGACGGCGTCGACGGTGACGTACGCGGCGAGCGCGAAGAACGACACCGCGATGATCCGCAGGGTGCACTGCTCACGTGCCTCGCGGACGGCGTGGTCGGAGGCGGAGAACTGCCAGGCGACCGCGGCGGCGGAGGAGACCTCGATGATCGAGTCGAGCCCGAAGCCGATCAGCGCGGTGGAGGAGGCGATCGTCCCGGCGGTGATGGCGACGATCGCCTCGATCACGTTGTACGTGATGGTGGCTGCGACCAGCAGCCGTATCCGCTTGGCGAGGACGTCGCGGCGGGCCGGGGAGGGACCTGTGCCGATGGGTATCTCCGCGGTCATCAGCAGCAGTCCTTCTCGTCCGCGTCGACACACGTCTTGTCGGCTTCAACGGCGACCACGGCGGTGCGCAGATCGTCCAGCGCGTGCCCGAGACGTTCGTCGGCGAGCTCGTAGCGAGTACGCCGGCCCACCGGCACCGCGACGACGAGGCCGCAGTCGCGCAGGCACGCCAGGTGGTTCGACAGCCGGGTCCGGGAGATCTCCAGGGCCTCGGCCAAGTCGGCGGGGTGCGCCGGGGCCTCACGCAGGGCAAGGAGGATCCGGCAGCGGATCGGGGCGGCGAGGGCGCGGCCGAACCGCGCCAGCACCTCGATGTCAGCAGCGAGAGTCAGCACCCTTACGACAGTACATGGATGGCTGAATTCACAAAAGCCTGCACTGTTGGATGCTGCCTTCACAGCGGTCCAACTCCGATGGCAATCGGTCCAGGTTCTCTGTCACAGGACAATCTGAAGAGGGAGAGTTCTCCCCCATCGGCACCTGCGCTCGGTTCGGCTCGAAGGGGAAGGAGGCTACTTCTGCCGGTAGTTCTGCCTGGTCTGCGCCCGCTCGCCCGTGATCGACTTGTCGGGTCGGGCATCGGGGCGCTGGTTCTCCCCCTTTCCCCGACACGGTCCTTCCCCGGCACGATCACGCCACTCGGCAGGTAAAGGAGCATGGACATGCGCAGATTCAAGGGTGCCCTCGCGGTGGTCGCGGCTCTGGCCGCCTTGGCGGGGGTGGGGGTCGCGGCGGCGCCGGCGCAGGCGGCGACTTACTGCACCACCAAGGGGCAGAAGTACTTCTGTGAGTACGGCGTCTCGACCACGAAACTCGCCAACGGGACGAAGGAGGAGTTCGTCGTCGGTGCCGATCACGCGGTGTGGACGAACTGGACCTACCCCGACGGCTCCTGGAACGGGTGGGAGTCCCTGGGCGGGTGGGTCAAGAGCCGCGTTGACGTCGACCCTCAGCAGAAGACCAGCGACTCGCTCATCTTCATGTGGGCTACCGGCAAGGACGACAACCGCTGGTTCAGGGTTCGCTACCCCAGCGGCTCGTGGACCGATTGGCGGGTGAGCTGCGCCGTCGAACCGGGCGGCCAGTTCTGCCCGTGACCGTCGCGGACGAGCGGTACCGGCCCTGACGGCATGCAGCCGACGGGGCGTCACCGGCGCCGAGCCGTACGTCCCCGCTGGCCTGGAACTGTTCATGGTGAGAACACCTCACTGACATCGGCGGACACCCGCTCAGGGCGCAGGACGCGGGATGGCCACTGGGCCGTTTCTCACGGCGTTGTCGTTCGTCGTGGCGTTCGTGCTCCGCCGCAAAGCCGGCGGGCACCCCGTTTCGCCGCAGTGTCTGTGGTGCGGTCGACGGAGTGCCCGACAAGACCAGGGCCGGTCCCTGAAGCGGCGTCGCGGCGGTAGCGACCCCTCGTCGCGTACGTGAGTGGATCATCAGCAGGACGTTGAAGCAGAAGTCGAAGATGAGATCGTCGATCTCTCAGTTCACCCCCAGGAGCCTGTAAGTGAAAATGCCCAAGGTCACTGCCGTGGCGGCCGCCGCATGCGTGAGCGCCCTGATGGTCGGGGGCCTGGCGCAGCCCGCCCAGGCGGATGGTTCCGTCGACGTGCCCGTGGAGAACTGCAACGCGGCGGACACGGTGGCGCCGGGGTCGTTCGGGAGCGGCACGCTGTCGTGGTGCATCATCGCGGCCAAGCAGAGCGGCGAGCAGAAGAAGTTGGCCCGGGAGGGCTTCGTCAAAGGCCTGCTCGAGATGCTGACGAACCACACCGGCGGCAACTACAACATCATGATCTTCGACGTCAAGGGTAAGAATGCCTTCGGGGACCCGTGGTTCGTCAACCACTACACAGAGAATCTCCGGGATGTCGTGTTCCAGGGCGACATCGACTACAACGACGCAACCTCGCGGGAGGACCAGACCTACCACATATGGGTCTTCTCCGGCGGCGGCAGCTTCACCAACCAGGGCGACGGCGGCTGGATCAACTGGGGCTTCTACGGCCTGTGGGACCGCAACGGATCCACCGTGAACTTCCACCCCACGATCGAGCCGGCGGGCCCCGGAGTGCCCAAGGGGGAGACCCCCGGTCCCGGTGACATCCCTCTCATCCCCGGCGTACCCGCCCACCCCGGTCCTCGCCCCGGCTTCCGCGCCGACAGCGCACCCACGACGCCTTCCGGAACCGACCGTCCGCCGGTCGGTGTGCCCGTGCGGCTGAGGGCCGTCAACGACCTTGGAGCAGTTGCGACGAACGGCTCGTCCGGCTCGTCGGTGGTCGCGGGCAAGCTGGGTGGCACGAACGGCACATGGACGTTCAAGGACGCGGGTGGCGGGCGCTATGAGATCGTCAACGGTCACGGCCCCGTCCTCACCGGGAACATGAGCACCTACTTCGCCCAGATCGACACCTGGAAGGCAAGCTTCAACCAGAAGTGGGAGGTCAACCCCCTTGCGGACGGCGCCTACCAGGTCAGGATCAGCGATCAGGACTGCCTGACCTACCACGAGGACTACAAGAAGCTCGGAGTGTGGACCTGCGACAGCTCCGAAGGCCAACGGTGGACCATCGAACGCTGAACGTCGTGCGATCCTCCAGCGAAACCGCCGGGGGATCGAGCGCCAGCGGGCCACGACGTTCCGCCGCCCGTGGCCCCCGGTCGGGCGTGAGCCCCATATCGGGAGGGGTACTGTCACGTTCACTGACCGGGTGGGACGATCTTCTGACTGGTCATGCTGGGAGGGACCGTCCGTGGACAGCATGCCGCCGTAGTACAAGGGGCACCGGTACCCGGCCGGGGTGATCTCCCACTGCGTGTGGCTGTACTTCCGCTTCCCGCTCAGCTTCCGCGAAGTGGAGGAGCTGATGCTCCAGCGCGGCGTCATCGTCTCCCATGAGACGGTCCGCCGATGGCGCGCCGAGTTCGGCCAGGCCTATGCGAACGGACTGCGCCGGCGCCGACCGCGGCCCGGGGATAAATGGCATCTGGACGAGGTGTCCGTCAGGATCAACGGGAAGCTGAAGTACCTTTGGCGGGCCGTCGACGCCAGCGGCAACGTCCTGGACGTCCTCGTGCAGAGCCGCCGGACGGCCGCGGCCAGGTGTTTCTTCCGCCGCCTGATGAACAGGACGCGTGCGGTCGCGCGAGTGGTCGTCACCGACGAACTCCGTTTATACGGCGCCGCCCACCGCGAGGTCATGCCCTCCGTCGAGCATTGGCAGTCGAAGTACCTGAACAACCGGGCGCAGAACAGCCACCAGCCCACCGAACAACGCGAACGCGCGATGAAGGGCTTTCCGTTCGGTCGGCGGGGCGCAGCGGTTCCTGTCCGCGTTCAGCAGCATCTCACCCCACTTCCGGCCCTACTGCCACCTGATGACCACCACCGACTACCGCGCCGAGACGACCGTCCGCTTCGCCGTCTGGGACCAGATCACCGGCGCCGCTGACCTGCCTGCCGAGGCCTGAGCACCGGCCCGAAACCCGACCTACGCCACGTTCCGACGCGCCATCAGAGACCCAGGTGCCCAACAGCGTGACAACGCCTCACCGAGATCAAAAACCGTGGTGTCAAAGATGTACTGATGCTGGTCTGCGACGGGTTCAAAGGGCTGCCCGAGGCAGTGGAAACGGTCTGGCCCCGCACGATCGTGCAGACGTGCGTTGTCCATCTGCTGCGGAACTCGTCCTGTTATGCCGCCCGCCAGGACTGGGACAAGATGGCCAGGCTCCTCAAGCCGGTCTACACGGCACCGACCGAGGAAGCCGCCCTGGACCGGTTCGCTGAGTTCGCCGATGCCTGGGGCAGGAAGTACCCGGCGATCGTGAAACTGTGGGAGAACGCCTGGGAGGAGGTCAGCGTGCACGCCCCTGCTGGCGACCTCAAAGTCGAGTCGTTAGAACTTGGCCCCAACGCCAACGTGACGCGTTCCCTCAGCCCAGCAGGGTCTGCCTGGTACAGGCTTCGTGTGGACACGCGAGGGCGCCAGAGGCTGCGCGACAGGACGAGCCTCACACCCGTGGAGGACCACCTACTCATCGTCTGGCCGGCTCCTCCAACAGACACGGCTGTCCTCCACCCGCCATCCTGATCCGTTGCTCCGCCAACGACGATTTTAAGGAGTCTCCCAAGACAGGGACTTCCTACGAAGGTTTTCGGGTTGTCGTCGGGGAGTGACGTTTCATGATCCCTGCGGTATGCGTTATCCGGAGGGCGGGGCCTGACCGCTGAGCGTCGGGCGTTTCGGGAGAAGATCCGGCTCCAGGCCGGTGAGAGGTTCGCTCCGGGCCTGACGCGAGGGCGGCAGTGAAGCCCTGCATTCTGCGGGCACGGCCAACTCCCCGACCGTCACTGTTGCTCAGTTCGCCGTACTGACTGAGGCTCTTTCATCCTGTGCTGGTGGGTGAAATGGGCTGTTCAGAGGGTGTACTGACGAGGCAGGGCCCCTCGTCGTCGGCGTGGTGATTCCACTCAGCACACCGGCGACCGAAAGGGCCCTGTTGGGTTCGTGTCCTGCCACGCTCGACATCCCGCATGAGCTCGTCGTGCATGTCGCCTGGCTGCTGTACGAGCACCGCCGCGCACGCAACACCCGCTGGCGCAAGCTCGGCTGCTTTCAAGCAGGCGCTGCTCACGCTGGTCCATCTGCGCAAGAACGAGACGTTCGCCCAGCTCGGCGCCGGGTTCGCGGTATCGCAGGCCACCGCCTGGCGATACGTCGACGAGGCCCTGGACGTACTGGCCTCCTGGGCGCCCGGCCTGCACGAAGCCCTCACCGGGCTCGGTGAGGGCGACCACGTCATCGTTGACGGCACCCTGATCCCATCGACCGCATCGCCGCGGACGAGCCGTACTACTCGCAAAAACACAAGAAGCATGGCATGAACGTGCAGGTCATCGCCCGGCCCGATGACACACCGCTCTGGTTCTCCCGCGCAACGCCGGGCCGCACCCACGACCTGACCGCGGCCCACGCCCACGGCATCGTCCAAGCCTGTCCGACCCGGCAGATCCTCATCCTCGCCGACCGCGCCCACCAGGGCGCCGACGCCACCGTCCGCACCCCCTACTACCACCACCGCGAACAGCCCGCCCACTACCAGCAGTTCAACCGCGACCACGCCCGACTCCGAGCTCCGGGAGAACGCGCCTTTGCGCAGCTGAAGTCCTGGC
The DNA here is from genome assembly GCF_043076215.1 of Streptomyces sp. NPDC016640. Lineage (NCBI taxonomy): Bacteria > Bacillati > Actinomycetota > Actinomycetes > Kitasatosporales > Streptomycetaceae > Streptomyces > Streptomyces sp. NPDC016640. The sequence goes on along the minus strand of NZ_JBIBRG010000026.1, from coordinate 9,208 downwards.
GGCTACTACGACGCGCAAGGTGCTCTACCCGTCATATCGGAACCATCGTCCAAGCCGTCCCCACACTGCTGACCTGGAGCTGTTCAGGATGAAAGAGCCTCAGTGCCTTTCACCTGCAAAAGTCATGTCGTGCATACTTTCGCAGGAGAGGTACGATCTTCCGGCTGGGCCGCACTGACCAGGAGATTTCCAGACATGGACACCGGTACACCGGCCACCGGCGGCTTCGGCACACTTTTGCGTGGTCTTCGCACGGGGGCCGAGCTGAGCCAGGAGGAGCTGGCGCTTGCTGCGGGAGTGAGTGTGCGGGCGCTGTCGGACATAGAGCGCGGACGCTCCCGGGGGCCGCAGCGCCACACCGTGCAGGCGCTGGCTGCAGCCCTGGGCCTGGACGCGGACGGTGCCCGGCAGCTGGAGCACACCGCAAGCCTCGGCCGTCACCGCCGCGCCCCCGCGACGGACATCCCGCCACCTGCCGCCGTACCGGATGCTGTCGCGCCGACCGATGCACCCGACCTGCTGCCGCGCGCGCCGCGCGGCTTTCACGGGCGGGCGGCGGAACTGGCCGTTCTGTCGCGTGCTGCCGAAGGCGAGGCGCCCGTCTGTCTGGTCGTCGGGCCCGCCGGGGTCGGAAAGACGGCCCTCGTGCTGCACTGGGCCCACCACGGCCGTGCCGGATATCCCGACGGGCTGCTCTATGCCGACCTACGCGGCTTCGGCGACACGGGCGAGCCGACCTTCGTAGAGGTGCTGCGCGAGTTTCTGCCGGCGCTGGGTGTGCCGCACGGCCGGATACCGGAGTCGGCGAACGGCGCGGCCGCGCTGTTCCGGTCGCTCACCGCCGACCGCCGACTCCTCGTGGTGCTCGACAACGCTCGGGACTCCAGGCAGGTCAGGCCACTCCTTCCAAGCGGTCGCCGCTGCGTGACCGTCGTCACCAGCCGGAACCGGCTGTCAGGGCTCATCGTCACCGACACCGCCCGGCCCGTCGCCGTGGACGTGTTCGATCCGCAGGACGGCACCATGCTCCTCGCGGAGGTACTCGGAGAGGAACGGGTGCTCGCAGAGCCGACAGCCGCGCGACGGCTGGCCGAGCTGTGCGGCGGGCTGCCCCTCGCGCTGCGGGTGGCTGCCGCCCGCCTGGCGCAACGACCCTCCTGGTCGCTGGCCGCGATGACCGCCGAGCTGTCCGACGAGAGCCGCCGGCTGAGTCTGCTGGACGTGGAGGACACCGGCGTACGAGCAGCACTACGGCTGACGCTTCAACAGCTCCCCCAGGACGTCTCCGATCTCTTCGCCCACCTCGGCAGTCACCCCGGTACGCACGTCGACCGGTACGCGGCGGCGGCCCTGGCGGGCACGGACCCGGACGCCGCCGAGGCGTCCTTGGAGCGGCTGACCGCCGCGCACCTCCTCACGGAGACGGCGCCCGGCCGTTGGACGATGCACGACCTCGTGCGGCTCTACGCACGCAGCCTGGACACCGGACCTGACGGGCTCACGCGCGTGCTCGACTACTACATCGCCACGGCCCTCGCGGCAGTCGCTGCGGCCGAGCCCGGCAACGAGGACTGCTTCCCACCCCCTACGGACTACCTCCCGCCCGCCGTCATAAGGAAGTTCGCCGACCGGTCCGCCGCTGTGGCCTGGTACACGACCGAGAGGAACAACCTCACGCAGGCGGTGTCCGCGGCGCACGCCGCCGGACTGAACGACAGGACCTGGCGCATCGTCATGACACTGTGGCCGCTGATGGTGTGGCGTGTGCGCGACGGCTGGGCCCCGCTCCTGGGGACGGGCCTCGAGGCGGCCCGAGCCGACGCCGACCAGTACGGCGAGGCGCGGGTCCTGAACGTACTCGGCTGGGTACTCACCGAGGAAGGACACATCGCGGAGGCACTCACCCATCTGGAAGCCGCCTCCGCGCTCGCCTCGTGGGCAGGCGACACAGTCGCCGAGGCGAACGCCCTGATCGCCTCGGCCATGGCACAAGCGTCGCTCGGCAGCCTGGACGGCGCTGCGCAGGGATGCGAACGGGCGGTGGAGCTGGCGCGGAAGGCCGGTGACCGGCTCCTTGAGAGACTGACCATGCAGCACCTCGCCCGCCACCAGGCCGACGCCGGCAGATGGCGCGAAGCCCTCGACACCGCGACCGAGGCCCTGGCCTTCGACGACCGTTCGGCCACGGCCGACATCCCTCGGATCCTGCTCCTCATCGTGAGGGGAGAGGCCCTGTTCGGGCTCGGCAACGAGGCCAAGGGCATCGCCCAACTAGACATGGCGGCCCGAGAGGCGGAATCGTCCGGCAACGAGGACGGCGCAGTGCGAGCCCTCGGCGCGCTGCTGCGCGTATCCCCGAACGCGACCCTCCAAGCACGCTACGACGCGGCACTTGCCCGCCTCACGACGCTCACCTGAAGCCGGGCAGGTCTTCGCCGGACTCGACGCACTCGGCGTGGTCGTCCCAGCCGCAGGGGCTGCGGTATGCGGTGAAGCAGGCCCTCCCAGGGCGCTGTCACGTTGGCTGTTGGCGTGGAATGATCTTCGGGTTGATCATGCTGGAGGAGCCGTACGTGGAGAGCACGCCGCCGTCGTACAAAGGTCACCGGTACCCGGTCGAGGTCATCTCCCACTGCGTGTGGCTGTATCACCGCTTCCCGCTCAGCTTCCGTGAGGTCGAGGAGCTGATGCTCGAGCGTGGGATCGTCGTCTCCTACGAGACGATCCGCCGCTGGTGCGTCAAGTTCGGGCCGGCCTACGCACGCGCGCTGCGCCGCCGGCAGCCTCAGTCCGGGGACAAGTGGCACCTGGACGAGGTCTTCATCAAAATCAATGGGCGGTTGCGGTACCTGTGGCGGACCGTCGACCAGGACGGGAACGTCCTCGACATCCTCGTGCAGAGGCGGCGGGACAAGGCCGCGGCCAAACGCTTCGTCCGCCGTCCTCTCACAAAGACCCGCACGGTGCCCAGGGTGATCGTCACCGACAAGCTCCGCTCCTACGGCGCGGCCCACCGCGAGGCCATACCCTCCGTCGAGCACCGGCAGTCGAAGCACCTGAACAACCGGGCCGAGAACAGCCACCAGCCCACCGGACAACGCGAACGCGCGATGAAGGGCTTCCGCAGCGTCGGCGCAGCCCAGCGGTTCCTGTCCGCCTTCAGCGGCATCTCGCCCCACTTCCGCCCCCGCCGGCACCTGATGAACGCCCCCGACCACCGCACCGAGATGACCACCCGCTTCGCGATCTGGGACCAGATCACCGGCGGTGTCGGCCAGCCCACCGCAGCTTGAACCAGGACTGAAGGCCTGGGCCAGCCACACCCTGGCACCACGTCAGATACCCACGTGCCCAACAACGTGACAGCGCCCGAGGAGGACTTCCGGTGAACTCCGCCGCCGCGTGACCCTCGTCCACCGGGGTCTTCTCGGAAGACCAGGTCAGTCCGGGTCCCCGGTGGCCTGGAGGCGGCGCAGGGCCAGGATCAGATTGCCGCTGCCGAACGTCGCGAGCGCGGCGACGCCCCACAGGGTCGCCGCGACACCGGCCCGGTCCAGCACGGCGCCCGCGGCCAGGAAGCCCAGCGGCCCGGCCAGGGTGCTGATCGTGACCACGGCCTGCAACACCTTGGGCCCGAAGCTGTCCGGCAGCCGGGCGGAGAGCAGGCCCATCAGCGGCGCGTTCGCCAGGGGCGCGGCGGCCGATGACAGGCCGACGGCGACGACGAGCACGCTGGCTGGCACGGGCACCAGGAGCGTCCACAGGGGCAGAGCGACGCAGACCAGGGCCGTACAGGCGAGTCGTACGGGGGCGACCCATGCCGCCAGCACATAGGCGGCCACCGAGCCCACCAGGCCACCGGCGCCCAGGGCGGCGATCAGCAGGCCGCCGACCCTGGCGTCCCCCTCGAACCGGGCGAACGCCAGTACCGGCATGGTGATCATCAGGGTCCGCAGCATCAGCCCGAACACCACGGTGGACAGCATCGCCCGGCTCAGGAACCAGTCGCCGCACAGATGCCGCACCCCCGCCCACAGGCCGCGGGGCCCGGCCGCGAACCCTCCGGCCCCGCCACCCCCTGCCGGGACGCGGCGCAGCAGCAATCCGGAGAAGGCGAACGTGGCCGCGTCCAGCCACACCACCGATGTGGTCCCCACCAGCGGGATCAGCGCGCCCGCGAGCGCCGGTCCGGCGAACGCCGAGCCGTTCTGCACACCTTCCAGCGCGCTGTTGGCGCGGGCCAGAGAGCGGGCGTGCGGGCTCAGCAGTTCCATCGCCAGCACCCGCTGTGCCGCGTGGTACGGAACGGCCAGCGCCCCGAGCGCCGCGACGATCGCCACGAGGACGGCCAGATTGAGCGCACCCAGGGTCTGCAGCAGCGGGATCAGCGCCACCACCGGAGCGCGGGCGAGATCGGAGACGACCATGGTCCGGCGGGCGCCCAGGCGCTGGATGACCTCTCCGCCCGCGAAGCCGAGCAGCGCCATGGGCAGCACCTGGGCCGCGAAGACCAGGCCCGCCCGGGTGGCCGAGCCGGTGGTCTCCAGCACCAGCCAGGGCAGCGCGAGCATGGTCATCTGGGTGCCCAACGCCGTCACCGCGCCCGCGACATAGACCGCCGTCAGCGCACGGCTCGGCCTGCCACCCGGTGTGCCGTTCGGCGCTCCGCCGGGTGGGACGGGGGCTGCGCCGGGCCGGGTCGCCGCGATCGTCATCGGGTCGCCCCTTTCTCCTCGGTGGGTCCGGGCCATGTGGTCGCCCCCGCACCCTGTCGCCCGCCCACCGTCCGGTGCCAGGGAAGGCCCGGCAGTAGCTCACTGCCGGTGCCGCTGCGCTTTCTTCCCTGCCACGCAGCCCGCCCGTCCGGCAGTGTGATGGCCGTCGGAGCCCACCACAGCCAAGGCCACCGGCGGCGGAAGCGGACACCAACGAAGGGAGGGACGGCGATGAGCGGGGGTATCGGCACGGCGGTGCACGTCCCGTCCTTCGCCGCCCGCGACGGACGGCGAGCGGTCGAGACCCGGTATGTGGGCGCTCTCCCGCAGATCGTGGCCTGGGATCTGACGACGGGTCAGCGCCGCCAGGCGACCACCGCACCGCTGGGTGTGGAGACCGCCGCCATCGAGCCGGACGGCCACGGCCTGTGGTGGTTCGACGCCGCTCCCGGCGGTCAAGGCCACTGGCTGCGCGGGCCGTTCGAGGGTGGGCACCCGCGCCCGGCGCTCGACGGCGTACCCGCCGGGCGGATGCACGGCCTGGCCTTCGACCCCCGCAGCGGCCTCGCCGCCGTCGGCGTCGGGGTCGCGGACCGCTCGCGGTACTACCTCGGCCGACCTGGCGAGCGCGCCCGCCTGGTGGCCGAGGAGCCCGGCTATGCGGCAGTGGTGGGCCTGGCCCCCGGCGGCCGACTGCTGGCCACCGCGGGGTGCCCGGCCGGACCGGCCGCGGTCCGGCTGTGGTCACCGGCCTCCGGCGTCCTCGTGGACGCCATCCCCGGCGCAGCGGGGGACGGCGACGGCGGCGCGGTGTGGGCGCTGGGCTTCCGCCCGGACCTCACCACCGCACGGCCGGAACTGCTGCTCGTCCTCGAACGCGCGGGCCGCTACACCCTGGCCTTCTGGCGGCAGGGCGAGGGGATCCGTACGCACGGTCCCGGCTCCGCCCTCGACTTCGATACGGAGATCACCGCCTGCTGGTACGGGCCCGGCCGCACGGCGCTGGTCCAGCAGGACCGGGCGGGACGCAGCCGCCTGCTCCGCGCCGACCTCGACCGCGGTACGACGACGGTGCTTCCCACGCCCGAGGGCACGATCATCGACTTCTCCTGCGCACCCGACCGCACGGTCCACTGCCTGTGGAGCCGCGACGGCGAACCGCCCCGGCCACTGATCTGCCACCCGGAAAGCCCGGAAAGCTCGGAAAGTGCGGAGCACCCGGAACCCCCGGAACGTCCCGACCGCTCCGGCCACTCCGGCCACTCCACGACGGCGTCACGCGGCACGGCGCCCGGCGGAACGACCGGATCCAGGCGCCGCGAGTTGTGGACACGTCGGCCGTACGGGCAGATCCACAGCTTTGTGGCCACCCCGCCCAGCCGCAGGGCGGGCCACCGCCCCTGGCCGACGGTCTTCCTCGTCCACGGCGGGCCCCACACCCACGACCGGGACGCCTATGACGCCCGGACCGAGGCCCTGGTCCGGGCCGGATTCGCCGTGGTGCGCACCAACTACCGCGGCTCGACGGGCTACGGCCCCCGCTGGCGGGACGACTTCGGCCACCGGGTCGGCCTCGCCCAGCTCGAAGACCTCGCCGCGGTGCGCGGCCACCTCATCGACGCGGGAGTCTCGGAGCCGGGCCGTACCGGCCTGTGCGGCTACTCCTGGGGCGGCTATCTGACGTTGCTGGCGATGGGCGTCCAGCCCCGGCTGTGGGACGTGGGGCTGGCCGTCGCCCCGGTGGCCGACTACACGGCGGCGTACCGGGCGACGACGCCAGCGCTGCGGGAGGTCGACGACCGCCTCTTCGGCGGCACCCCCGAGCAGGTGCCACACCGCTATCGCGCGGCCTGCCCGATGACCTATGTGGGCCGCGTACGCGGCCCGCTCTTCCTCGCCGCCTCGGCGGACGACGAGAAGTGCCCTCCGGAACAGATCAAGCGCTATCTCGCCGCGCTGCGGCGCCGCGACGTCCCGCATCGCGTCCGGTGGCTCGGCGGCGGACACGACGTGGGCCGTGACCCAGCCGGACACACCGCCGCTTGGGCCGCCATGGTGCGCTACGCCGACGACACGCTGCGCGCCTCCCCCAGAACCGCCGACCGCCGCAACAGCGGGCGGACCGGCTCGCACCACCCCGTCCACCACACCGAAGAAAGGTCAACCCCATGAAGCGTCACGGACTGCGCGTCGACCCCATCAGCGCCACCGAGCGGGAGCGCGGGATCATCATTCCGCCGGACACCCAGGCCGCCCTGGACAAGGCGGTCCCGGTCCGGCCGAACGGCCCGGCGCGGGCCTGCACCACCCGCACGAAGAAGAACACGGAGAAGAAGTCGCCTCTGCAGTGAGCCCAAGCAGCGCCGTAGCGGGGTGCCACGCCCGGCACCCCGCCGCGGCGCCGGCCGTGCCGGTGAGGACAGGAAAGCATCATGACCACAGCTACGGCAGCGACGGCAGCACCCCGGACGAACAGTCCCCGGCCGGAGAAGCACCGGCCGGACAAGCCCGAGACGACGGAACCGCGCCAAAACCCGCCGACGTTCCTCAGCGACCCGTACCCGACCCTGGCCAGGATGCGGCAATCGGCCCCGGTCTCCGTGCTGCACAGCGACGGCGGCCTGCGGCTGTGGATCATCCCGCGCTACGTCGATGTCCGGGCCGCGCTCTTCGACCGCCGCTTCGCGCAGGATGTGCGGCGCGCCCAGGCCCTGGCCGACAGCCGGGTCGAGGGCGTCAACCTGGGCACCGAGATCAGCCATATGCTCAGCAGCGATCCGCCCGACCACACCCGCCTCCGCCGCGTGGTCCAGGCGGCGTTCAGCCGCAAGCGGGTCGAGGCGATGCGGCCGATGGTCGAGCGCATCACCCTCGAACTCCTCGACGGGCTGGACGCGGCAGCCGCGCGCCCCACGACCCGCACCACCACCGCCACGGTGGACCTGGTACGTGATTTCGCCTTCCCGCTGCCGATCCTCGTCGTCTGCGAACTGCTCGGCTTCCCGCCCGAGGACCGCGACCTTTACCGGAAGTGGTCGACCGCCATCGTCACCCAGGAGGGCGACCACGCGGCGTTCCGGCGAGCCGTCCAGGAGATGGGCTCGTACGTCCTGGCTATCGCCGACCGGCGTATCCGCCGCAATGACCGTCCCGCCGATCTGCTCACCGAGCTGCTGGCGGCCCGCGAGCGCGGGGAGCTGACGGACGACGAGATCGTGGGCATGGTCGCCCTGCTGCTGATCGGCGGGCATGAGACCACCGTGAACCTGCTGGGCACCTCCTGCCTCGCGCTGCTGCGCGATCCCGGCCAGGCCGCCTGGCTGCGCGCCGATCTCACCCGGATGCCCAGGGCCGTCGAGGAGTTCCTGCGCTACGACTCCCCCATCTGTATGGCTACCACCCGCTTCACCACCGAGCCGGTGGACGTCGGCGGGGTGGAGATCCCGCAGGACGAGTTCGTGCTGCTGTCCCTCGGCGCGGCCAACCGCGACCCGGCGCGCTTCCAGGACCCCGACCGCCTCATCCTCGACCGCCGGGACGCCGGCCATCTCGCCTTCGGCGGTGGCATCCACCGCTGCCTCGGGGCCCTGCTCGGCAAGCTGGAGACCGAGATCGCGCTCACCGCGCTCCTCGCCCGCTTCCCCGGAACGACCCTGGCCTGCCAGGAGCGCGACCTGCGCTGGCGCAACACGATGATGCTGCGCGGCTTGGAGGCGCTGCCCCTCACCCTGCGCCGCTGACCCCCGCCCTGACCCTGCCGCCCTCACCGCCTCCCGCACCGTCGCGGCCTGGGCCGGGTCGGTCAAGGAGAATGGGACACGGGGTGCGCAAGGTGGAACCGCGCCAAAGGAGTCGACCCGGCGTGCCGTGCAGCAGGCCATCGCCGAGCTGGGCTACGTGCCCAACCTGGCGGCCCGTTCACTGGCGGGGCGGCGCGCGGACGCCGTGGCGCTGGCGATCACCGAGAAGGACTGGCGCAAGTTCGGGGAGCCGTTCTTCTCGGAGGTGGTGCGCGCGGTCGGCGACGCGCTGGCGGACACCTCGGTACAGCTGCTGCTCACCCTGGTCCGCTCGGACACCGAGCGGACCAGGTTCGTCGAGTACGCGCGCGGCGGCCGGGTCGACGGGGTGCTGCTGATGTCCGTGCACGCCGAGGACCCGCTGCCCGACATGCTCGCCGACGCCGGGCTGCCCACGGTGCTGCTCGGCCGCCGCTCGGGCGAGGAGCAGGTCACCTACGTCGACGCGGACAACGCGGGCGGTGCCCGGGACGCCGTCGCCAAGCCGGGGCTGGGTGAGCATGGTGGCGAGCACCGACGTGGCTCGAAAGCCGGGGACAGCGGCGACCGGTCAGGCCGGGATCTGCTGCGCCCAGGATGGGTGCGCGGGACCCTAATAACGAGTTGGTGCGTGATAGTGGGTGAGGCGTCGTGCCTGGCTGGTGGCATGATTCGACTGTGGTGATCATGGTCAAACGGGCGGTACTGGCGCAC
>NZ_JBIBRG010000025.1:0-35641 GCF_043076215.1 Streptomyces sp. NPDC016640 | reverse complement strand
TGGGAGATGACCTCCACCGGGTACCGATGCCCTCTGTACGACGGTGGCGCGCTGCCCACGGACGGCTCCTCCTCGCATGACCAACCCGAAGATCCTCCCACCCGGTCAGCCAACGTGACAGCGCCGTGGAGCCTGATTGAGGGTTAGGTTCCAGAGCCAGCTCATGATGCCCCGTGCGGGCTGCCGGGCGAGGGCTGCCTGCATTCATCCGCCGGCGGCAGCACGCTCAGCCGCCTAGCTTATTGGGCGGTGCGTGCTTCGGCGGCGGAGATGACGGTGTCGCGCTGGCGGTGGCGCCGCTCGTACTCCAGCACCTGACGGGCCACGCTGGAGGGAGCGTCGTGCAGCCGGGCGGTGATCCGGTCGGGGTTCATGGTGTCGTAGCCGTCCCAGGGCTCACTGCCGCGTAGCTGCTCGATGGCGTCCAGGACTCCGGGCCGCTTGGCGTGGGTGCGTTCATATCCCTCGATGACTGTTAGGTCTGACTGGGAGAGCGTGCGCAGCTGCTGCTTGATTTCGTCGGCGCTGCGCTGGCTGAAGCGGGGGATGGGCAATTCCTCCTCCCGGGTCACCGCCCCCTGGACCTCCTCGGCCATCCGGGTCGGCTCGGGCATCTCGCGCACCGCGCCCTCGGCCGCACCCCTGGCCCGTCGGCCACCGGTCTGGGCGGCATCTTGCACCCGGTCGGCGGCGGTCCGCACGGTGCGGGCGGCCGCGTCGGTCAGGTCGCCGCCATTGTCCTGGACGGAGCTGTTGGCCGCGGCCGCGACGGCCCGTGCGTTCTGGGTGACGCTGTTCTCCAGCCTTTCGAGCAGTTCCTCGTCCTGGCGCCGCAGTGCGGCGAGCAGGTCGGCGGTGGCCTGGTCATGGACCGCTTCGGCGATGCTCTGGCCGGCCCGGCAGGCCGCCAGCGCCCGGGCTGTGATCGCGTACTCGTCTTCGGCGTTTTCCAGCAGCCGCCGCTCGTCGTTCGGCCGCCGGCCGCGCAGCATGTTCGTCACGAGCGTGGATCCGATGGTCAGCGGCAGCATGGCGGTGCGCACGACGCTGCGCGAGATGAACCGCGCGATATCGACGCTTCCCCCGACAAGCCCGCCGCGGGGCCGCAGCTCGCGCACGTGGTGCTCGATGCGCTGAAGGCTGTCCTGGACGTCGTCCACCTGGCGCTCGAGCATCTGCCGGTAGGGGCCAGGCGGCGTGACCGTGGCATCGGCCCGCAGTCGGTCGACGACCGCCTCATGCGCCTCGCGGGCATCCTCCAACGCCGGTACGAGCGCATCAGTCATCACTGTCATAGCGTGTGCTCCTGGGGGTCAGGCGGCCGGTCCGGCCCGCCGCGCATCTGGAAACGGCTGTCCGCCGGCCATTCCCGCGGCCGGGCAATCGGGGACCATCCTGTGGGACCCCGAGCAAGATTGCGCGGAGGCTGGGCCCGTTCGCGTCCGTACCTCTATGACCGGCTGGGACGCACCACCCCCGGACGCCTGTTGTTCTGTTGGGCCCAAGGCAACGGGCGGGGGAGTTTCGAAGTGGCCCTGACCTCGCATGCGGACCGGGGTGGGTGCGGCGCCGGTGTGTGGGCAGCGTGTGGGCTGAACGGGTAATGACGGCGGTTGTGCTGTGTCGAAATACCCTCATCACGCGTTGTTCCGGGCGTGAATCCTCGCGTTGACGACGTGCCGTATGTGGCACCGCTCGGACTTACTGGCTCCCGGCCCGAGCGGGATGATCTGGGCGTCGGCGTCAGGCGTGACGGCGGGTGGAGCCGGGCCGTGATGGTCGCTTACTCAGCGGTGCTCGTTGCCGCCGCTGTTGTGCTTGCCGTTGCGGACCGGCTCGCTTGAGAGATTCAGAGATGCCTGGTCAGGACAGGCCAGATGTTCTTCGGGCAGCCGGGTACGCGGCGGGTGTGTGCCTGCGTGACCAGCTGGCCGAGGCGATCGCCTGCCTTCGCTTGCAGACAGCGGTGATGCTGTCGCTGGCCCCCGGCCGTGTGAGTGGAGCCGGTGCCGCCGGGCCGGAGGGCGAGTCATCACCTGGCTCGCAGCCTGACGGATGAGATGACGCCATGGCGCACACCGGCTTGGTGCGAGCGGGGCTGCGGCGTGATCGGCAGGCGGGTCAGGCTCTTCCGGGAAGGCCCGCCAGGTCGTATGAGCGCCCCTTCCCCTGGGGTCGAGTCCCCGAAGTCCCTGAGAGGCTCCCCCCCCGGGCCCGCGCGCCACACACTGCTCGGCGGCCCCGGGTCCTATCGAGTCATGATATTCCCGCGGGGGCGTCGGTCACCAGCCGGTACAACCGCACCAGGGGTGCGGGCCGAGCTGCGGCACGCCGGGGAGGCATGCGTCGGACCGCCGACACGCTGCACGACGTGTCAGAAGTCCAACGGGGCAAAGCCCGGGCAACGTCACGGCCGCGTCAACATTCCACCCCTCAGGGCATCGGCGCTCCGGGAATTTCCGCCGGCCACCGCGGCCGGCAGCCGGGGTGCCCCGCCAAGCCACGGCCTCCGGATGCGGCAGACGCCGACGACTGCCACCGTATGGGTGAAGGGGCTGGTCCGCCCGAGCTACACCGGAAGGAAGCCAGCCATGATCACGGCGCACCCTTCGCTCCTGCGGGAGCTGGTCGAACGATGCGAAACACTCAGACACCGCCTGGCCGACGACAACAGCACCGAGACCGCCCGCCAGCTTGAGGACGCCACCTACACACTGTGTGTGATCACCGGCACCCGCCAGCTGGACACAGCACTGTTTGTCGCCCGTCGACAACTGGCCGAGGCCATGAGACGAGAGCAGCCCCTCCGCCACTGACATACCGCACTGGCTGCGCCCCGAAGATGCGCGGCACGGTCCGGACAGCGGCGCCACAATCCTGTGGCAGGCGCCTCAGCCCGCCCCGTCAGTCGGTCTGTCGACCGGTTGCCGCGCGGGCCGCGCGGAGCAGGGCCGCGCCGGCCAGGAAAACGGCCAGGGATGTGGTCGGCAATCCGAGCGGGCCGTGGTCGGCCGGACCGGTGAGGGCCACACCGAGCAGACCGAGCACGCAGGCGGCGTAGCCGAGGGTAGTCGCGGTGGCCCGCAGCCGGGGCCGGTGGAGCGCCCTCGGCGTCCACCGACTGCAGGAGGTCTCGGCTCCGCGCCGTAGACGGCGCCTCTCGACCCGGCCGAAGACCGCCACCAACACGCCGAGCACGGTGAAGAGCATGACCAGCCACGGCAGCTTCCACAGCAGCCACGCTCCTGTGTCCCCTGGAGGTTGGGGCAGTGGGAACAGACCCCAGGCGTACACGGCCACGGCGATGAGCACGAAGGCGCTCATGTGCCACAGCAGCACGGTCAGGATCACCGAGTTCACGGCGATCACGGCCATCCACGGCCCGAGCCGTTGCAGCCACCGCCTCGCCGCGTCTCGCAGCAGCAGCACCAGCCCGAGCTGAGCCGCGGCCAACGCGAGCAGCGCGAGCGTCGGAGGCGAGAGGTTGCGAAACGACGCACCGGGAACGTCGACCATGCTGACCGGGTACGGGCCGGCCACCGTGAGCAGCACCGCCACCGGGGCACCGCCCACCAGCAACGGCACGGCCACCTTGGGCCGGACCGGTAGCGTCCCGTCCTGCCAGGCGAAGCCGATCTGGTGCACCGCCAGCCAGGCGAACAAGTAGTTGCCCAACTGCAGCGTCGCCGCGTCGAACGCCAGCCGCGCCACGTCACCCGCGGCGACCAGCCCCACCAGTACCAGCGGCACGACCAGCCCCACCCTCCGGTGCAGGCGGTGCATGGGCGGCGTCAGGAAGACCACCACGAGGTAGACGAGCAGGAACCACAGCGGGATCGCGGCCAGCCACACCGCCCGGCCCACCTGACCTGGATCGGCACCCGCCAGCCGGGCCATCAGTGCGGCGGCGACGAGCGTCACCAGCAGCACGGTCGTCGGCCGTACCAGCCGCGCGCTGCGGTCGAGCAGCCAGTCACCGACGTCACCGTCCCCGCGAGTGTGCGAGGTTAGCGAGGCGGCGTTGGCGAACCCACCCACCATGAAGAACACCGGCATCACCTGGAGCAGCCAGGTGATCGGGCGGCCCCACGGCAGCACCTCCAGGGCGCTGAAGCCGTCCAGGCCGCGTGCCCCGCCGGTGACCACGATGACCATCCAGTGGCCGAGCACCACGATGAGGATGGCGAGCGCCCGCAGCAGGTCGACATAGCGTTCACGCCGTGCCGGTATGCGCTCCGCGAGCTCCCGCAGGCCGGGCATGTGGCCATCCTACGAATGGACCCTGGCGAAGATCGGCAACCACGCACCAGGCGCCCGTCCCCCGCGCCCCGGAAAAAAACGGACCGCCGTCGTCGGAGCCAACCGCTCTCCGGTGCTGGCAGCTCATGTCGATCATCAGCCCGCACCGCCGCCCCTGGCCCCCAGCTTCGATTGATTGGCTGTGTCAGTCCCCGGGGAAGTCGTTTCGACGTGACTTTGGGAGTCGTTTCGCGGCGCTCATCATGATCAATGTCAGTGACATTCGATGCCGTTCGCGTGCTGGCGGCAGGGGCCCTTGCCCGGTGAATCCACTCAGGCGGAGTAGCGGGGCGGCCAGTAGGCACACGGCGGCGGCGAGCGCCGCGACGGCAGTCATGGGTAGGTCCACCCCGTCGGGGAGCGGCTTGCCGTCGGAGTCGACGATGTCCACCGAAGTCGCATTCGGCGTGCTGGCGCCCAGGAGTTTGTCGGCCTCGCTGCCCTTGTTGTAGAGCCACACGTACGCGGGGACGTCACTGCCTGGCTGCCACGGCTTGCCGCGCGGTTCCGGCACGTGCGCGTACCGGATCATGATGTCACCGATGCGGGCGTTCTGACCCGGCGCGTCCCAGTCCGGCAGGGAGAAGTCGTCATCCCCGCCACATCCGCTCGTGGTCAAGGCCACGGCAAAGGCTGCAGCGGCAAGGGCGCACCGGACACGCCGTGCGAAGAGGGCTGCCATGGTCGCTCCTCTCACCAGCCCGCCAGTCCCACCCTGAGTACCCACACGATCTCGGGCAAGCGGAGTGGGGTTGATCGTGATCTGGGGACGGCCCGGGCCACCCAGACCGGCGACGAAGTCAGCGAATTCCGTTCCCGCCCGTTCCGAAGCCATGGTCCGCCTCGCCATGACTGACCTGATGGCCCGCCACCTCACCGGTGAGACCACCATCTCCTGGTGCGACCCGACATCACATGATGAAGTCCGCATTCCGGGATGAAACAATGGGAGAAAACGACCTCTCGGCGGTCCGTGCGCATGCCCCGGAAGCCCGGACCGAGCCACGCCACCTGGGCGGCCTTCGCCCGGGGCCGGGCCCGCGCTGGCCGTGTCGCACCACGCAGCGAGCTCAGAGGACACCAGGGCTTCCCTAGTGCCGTGGTGAGGTCCACAGTGAAAGCAGCACTACTGCGGAATGGAGGCGGTCATGCTCCTGCTCGGCATCATTCTGCTGGTTGTCGGCTTCGTTACCGGCATATCGATCCTGTGGACGATCGGGATAATCCTCGCGGTCATCGGCGCCATCCTGTGGATCATGGGATCCCTGGGCCACGCAGTTGCCGGCCGCCGACACTACTGGTGACCGGCCTCCGTACCCGGCACCGAACCGACGTCCCGCGTAGCTGGTCCAGCGGCGCAGGATGAGGTGCAGGGCGTGCCGGGTGAGCCAGGCACTGACCAGGCCGATCGCCGCGCCGGTGGCGACATCGCCCGGATGCGCCGCGCAGGTCGCGGTGGCCGTGAAGGCGGCCGCCGCGACCCGTAGCGCACGCGCGTCATCACCTGCCTCCTGAGGATCATGCCTCCGGCCGGCGTCACCCGTTCCGCATGCCCCCGGGGGCGCAATGCCGGACACTCCTGTATAGGGTCGGCGTAATCGCGCGGGCCATTGTGAGAGTGTTCGGCATGCTTGAGGTCCCGCTCTGGCTGTGGGGGGCGTTCGCCGCGACGGTGGTCGTGTCGCTGGCGGTGGACCTGCTGTCCCACTGCACCGCGCACGTCATCGGTTTCAAGGAGGCATCCGCTTGGAGCGGCCTGTGGGTGAGCCTCGCCCTGATCTTCGGCGCGGTGGTCTTCCTCGTCCTCGGCACAACGGCGGGCACCGAGTACACGACGGCGTGGCTGCTGGAGAAGAGCCTGTCGGTCGACAACCTGTTCGTCTTCGCCGTGATCTTCGCATACTTCAAGGTGCCCCGCGCCTACCAGCACCGCGTGCTGTTCTTCGGCGTCATCGGCGCGCTCGTCTTCCGCGGGATCTTCCTCTCCCTCGGCGTGGCCGTGGTCAGCCGCTTCACCGCGGTGCTGTTCGCCTTCGCAGCGGTCCTCTTCTACAGCACCTACAAGCTCCTCAAGGACGAGGAGGAGAGCTTCGACCCGGGCAAGAGCTTCGCCGTACGAATGCTTCGCAAGCTCATCCCGGTGCGCGACGAGTACGCCGGGACGAAGTTCTTCGTCAAGGAAGCCGGCATACGGATGGCGACCCCGCTGCTCGCGGTGGTCGCCGCGATCGAGGCCGCCGACCTGATCTTCGCCGTCGACAGCGTGCCCGCCGTCCTCGCGGTCAGCGACGACGCCTTCATCGTCTACACCAGCAACGCCTTCGCCATCCTCGGCCTGCGGGCCCTCTACTTCATGCTCGCCGGCCTGCTGGACCGCTTCCACTACCTGAACAAGGGACTGGCGATCATCCTCGCCTTCATCGGGGTCAAGCTCATCCTCCAGGCATCCCACAAGCTGATCAGCCCGAGCATCCCGGAAATCCCCTCACCGATCAGCCTCGCGGTCATCGTCGTCGTCCTGACAGGTTCCGTGGTGCTCAGCCTCAAAAGGCCAGCCCTGATAGGCGTTCTCGAACTGACCGACGAGCAGGACGTGGCTACGTAGGTCAGAACGAAGAGCACTTGTCGGTGGGAGCTGGGAACAGATGGCTGCTGCTGGGCCGTCGAATGTTGATGAGAATCAGCAACGGTCCTGAGCCACGGAATCGTGATGTCGTCAACGTGTCGACGTCCGTATCCTTCGGCGGGTGAGTCTGATCGAGGTGGGGCCAGGGCAAGCTGAGCTCGTCGTGCGGGGGCCGGGGGCGCTGGCGACCTCTGTCCGGTTGTTCGACTGGTTGCGTGCGGATGAGTACGAGTCCGTCTTCGCGGTGGAAGCCGTTGCTGATGGTGTGCGTGCACGGCTCGAGAATGTGACCGTCACCGTCTGGGATGACATGAGCGAGTTCTTCGACGGCCTCGCGCGCGACTTTCGTGGTTGGGAGGGGGAGCGGGTTTGGATCAACAACCATCTGGTCGTGACGGCGACCTTCGGCTCGGGTGGTCATGTGTATCTGGACTGGACGCTTCGGTCCGGCTTTTTTCCCGGTGACTGGAAGTGCACGGTGACGACCGTGATCGAAGCCGGTGAAGGGATGACGGCTGTAGCTGCGGACCTGCGGGAATTTCTGCGCCAGGGGTAGGTCGCCCACGTCGCCCGGCAGGTACTCCCGCGTCCGGTTCAGCCGACGGCCTGCTGCGCGGCGCGGGCGCGGGTGGTGGCGAGACGGTAGGAGTCGGTGCCGGTCTCGATGATGTTGCCGCCGAAGGTGAGGCGGTCGACGATGGCCGCGCAGAGGCGGGGGTCGGTGAAGGTCTTGGTCCAACCGCTGAAGGACTCGTTGGAGGCGATGGCGACGCTGTTCTTCTCCTCGCGTTCGGTCAGGACCTGGAAGAGGAGTTCGGCGCCGCGGCGGTCGAGTTCCATGTAGCCGAGCTCGTCGATGCAGAGCAGGTCGACTCGGCCGTAGCGGCGATGGTTTTGGTCAGCTGCTTCTCGTCGGCGGCTTCGACCAGCTCGTTGACCAGCTTGGTCGCTAGGACGTACTTGACTCGGTAGCCGGCCATCGCGGCCTCGGTGCCCAGGGCGATCAGCAGGTGAGACTTGCCCGTGCCGGAGTCTCCGATGAGGTAGAGAGGCAGGCCCTTCTTGATCCACTCGCACTTGGCGAGGGTATGGATCATGGCCGCGTCGATGTTGGGGTTGGCTTCGAAGTCGAACTTCCGCAAGGACTTGTCACTGGGGAAGCTTGCCGCCTTAATGCGGCGCTCGGAGCGGCGGCGGGCCCGATCGTCGCACTCGGCCAGCAAGAGTTCGGCGAGGAAGCCGAGGTAGGACATCTGCTCACGGCTCGCGGTCTCGGCGAGGTCGGGAAACTGAGAGCGGATGGTGGGCAGCCGGAGCATCCGGCATGCCTGGTCGACGGCGGTGGTGACGGCCTGCTCGGTGAGTCCTTGCTGGCGGGGAAGGGTCACGGCATTCTCCTCTTTCACGGAGTGGGGGTGGTCGGGTCGGCGGAGCCGCAGGAGCTGGTCGTAGGGGACGACGGAGGGCATGGGCCGCTTGTCGGGCGGCAGGTTGGCCCTCACGGCCGCGGGCAGCGGGGCGATGGCGCTCTGGCTGGTGGTGGAGGGCGGCTTCGGGGGTTCTTCGCGTCCGGTGTCGGCGTCGGCTGCCTTTCGGGCTTCGAGAGCGACGGCATCGGCGGTGAGAGCACCGGTCTTCAGGGCCGCGGCGAGGCCGGTGACGAGGTGTTCGTGGGGCAGGTGGCGGCTGAGCAGGAGGACCTCGATCAGGGCCCGGGTGCCGTCGCGTTCACCGTGCGCTTTGACGGCGGCTTCCCACCAGGCGTCGTGCATGGGAGTGAACCGGCTGGCGGCCCGGGCCTGGTCGAGAGCGGTGGCGCCGGGCAGGGCACCGGGCTTGCGGATCAGCGCCTCCAGGTAGTGGTCGAGTTCGAGGCGGGATCCATTGCGGGCGATGAGCCGCTCGTGGCGGGCGACTTCCTCGCGGCCGTCGTAGACCACGAGCTCGGAGGCGTGGAGCATGACGCGGACGGTGCGGCCGATCAGCCGCACCGGCACCGAGTAGCGATTCATCCGGACACAGATCTGGCTGTAGCGGTCGACCCGTGGTGTGGACAGCCGGCCGGTCTCGAACGGCTCCTCCGGTAGTGGCGCCAGCAACGGCTGCTCGGCCGCGAAGTACTCGCCGATCGTGCGGGGACGGGAGCGGATGCGGCGGGCATCGTCCTCTTGGTCCCAACGGTCGATCATCTCGTTGAGTTCGGCCAGCGTGTCCACTTCGGGGACGGGGACGAGGTGGTTGCGGCGGAACCAGCCGATCTGGCCCTCGACGCCGCCCTTCTCGTGAGCGCCGCGGATGCCGGGCGGGCAGTAAAGGGCGTTGATGCCGTAGTGGGGGCGGAAGGCGGTCCACCGTTCGGCTTCGATCCTGCGGCGGGAGAGGCCCAGCACCTGGGCGACAGCGGCTCTAAGGTTGTCGTAGCGGACCTTCCCGGTCGGCACTCCACCCAGGACGTTGAGAGCGTGGACGTGGCCCTCGAAGAACGCTTCCTGCCCGGCCGAGGCGAAGATGCGGTGCACGGCCTTGCCCGAGTACGACAGCCGGAACGCAAACAGGTAGCAGGTCACCAGCTC
This sequence comes from Streptomyces sp. NPDC016640, assembly GCF_043076215.1. NCBI lineage: Bacteria > Bacillati > Actinomycetota > Actinomycetes > Kitasatosporales > Streptomycetaceae > Streptomyces > Streptomyces sp. NPDC016640. The sequence continues at coordinate 26,143 of NZ_JBIBRG010000025.1, read as the reverse complement.
GCCGGCCAGCTTCACCGTGACATCGCCGAAGTCGACCTCGGCCTCCGCCCCTGGCCTGTGGGTCTGCGGGACGAACGCCTCCACCACCCCCTTGCCGGCCTGGAGACGGATCTCCTCACGGCGGGCGGCGACATAGGCGCGGACCATCTGGTAGGTGACGTCGGCGGCTTCATGCTCGTCCAGGAGCCGGTCGTAGATCCGCTTGACCGTGTGGCGCTGCTTTCGCGGCGCGGTCAGGTCCGTCTTCAGGATGGCGTCGATCACCGGCTTGTAGGGGTCCAGGCGCGTTGCCCGTGGCCTCATTTTCTTGCGCGGCTCCGGCAGGGCCGAGTTCAGAGCCCTCTGCACAGTGTTGAAACCGACGCCGTACTTCCGCATGAGCGCGCGCGTCGACATGCCCATCCTGGCATCACGGCGGATCGCCGCGTACAGATCGACCTTGGACTTCGGCAGCACCCGGGCCCCCTCGTCGTGCAGAGCACAACCAGGGTCCCGAAGCAAGCAGCGGGGCGTTCTCGAAACTCAGCGACATCACTCTCCCGTGGAACCGAGCGTTCCCGCCGCTGAGCATCAGACGTTCCTGAAACTCACCTACAAAGCCACCGCGGGGTGCCCTCTTCACTGCCTGCCGTCACGGCCTACGTGAGCCAAGCCGCGGGGCTGTTCTGCATCGCAGCCGATGCCGTCCACGGTCCCCAGGTCGGGCACGATGGAATCCCGCTGGTCGGAAGGGACCTGTCGGAACTGGAGAGCGACGAAATCGCGCATGCCGAGGCAGTGGATGGTCATTTTCGCTACACGCCCGAGGGCTATGCAGGGCCGGATGATCCTGGGGTCGTCATACGCGGGCAACGCGTCGGGCAGGTTCTGCGATCGCGCCCGTTGTTCATGGTGACGCGCGACGGCGCCAATACCGAATGGGACTCGATGCCTTCCGAGGAGTACTACCACGGTCAGTCATGACCTGACCCGGTCTGACTTGTGACGCGCGGTGAAGGAGGTCGCCGACCCATCGCCGGCTGGGGCCACGCGAGGCCGGAAGCTGAGGCCGCGGCAAGCCGGAAGGCAGACCCCCAGCCTCGACGACATGGAGCCACCTGAGGCTGGATAAGTGGGGCCAGATCAGACCGTCAACGCCACTCGGCCTGAGCCCGGCTCACCAGCTCGTCGTTCACGGCCTTCGCCGACACAGCCGCTGCAGACTCGGCAGCCTCCTGCTCGGCCACGTTCTCACTGGTAATCGATGCATCCTCCATGATCGGGAGTTACACCGAACGATTGACAGTCCCCGCAGCAGACCACTCTCGCACGGCGGGCACAAGCATGTGGAATCGAACGCAGCGATGACGCCGCTGATGAGGTGATGCCGGAGTGCAGTGGACACCGATCCGTGGGCCATCCGGAAGCGTCAGGTCGAGGACCGCGAGCACGCTGTCGGGGTTCATGTGCGTGGGCTATCGGACAGGACCGCAGCCTGTTGGTAGGAGAGTAGTCCGGCGACGGCTTGGAGCATGCGTTGACCAGCGAGGCCGGCATGGATGGAAGGTGGCCCGTCGACTACCTCATGATGTCGTTTCCGTTGTCGATCGAGTGCTCGTGTCTGGGCCCAAACCGTTGCGCAGGGTTTGGATGGCCTTTATGGCGTTGTCGTCACCGATCTGCTGGTAGATCGCGATGGCGCGGTCCACGTCGGCCAACGCGCCTCCGGTCTGCCCCAGTTCCCGGCGTGCCCGGCCGAGCGCGGCGTACATCTGCGCCTGCCATTGGGGAATGTTCGAGGCCGGTTCCCAGGCGACGGCTGGCTCGAGTGTTTCAATCGCTTCCCGCCACCTTCCTTGCGTGATGTGTAGCAGGCCGATGTCGCGTGCCGCCGATACCCGTGTCATTCCCGCGATCACGGGCGACGGCGCGGTGGCCGGGTCGGACGCCAGTGTGAGTCTGTGCCTGTAGGCTCGCAGCGCCTCGTCGGGCTTCCCGGTGCGCTCGAGCGCTCTGCCCAGGGTGGACAGCGCGTGCATCACCATGCCTTCTCGGTCGTTCACGGTGCGGAACCCTCGCATCGCCCGGGCGGCCATCGGCAGCGCGCCGTGGGCATCCCCGGCCTTCAACAGCGCTACCGCCAGGTACGAGTCGGCCCACGCCTGCTGTCGCAGGTCCCCGGCGATGACCGCTTCCGCGTGGGCTCGACGGGCGCAGTCGCTCGCTCCCGCGGTGTCGCCGAGGCAAGTGTTGTGCGCCCAGGAGAGGTAGTTCAGATGCGTTGCGGCGGCGGTGTGGTCGGCCAGCTCGGCGGCGGCGTTGCCGGACAGGGTGAATACCCGGGGCCAGTAGCCCCAGTGGACCCAGCGGTCGGAGAACCAGTGCATGGCTTCGGCCACGTCGACCACCCGTTGCCACCTTCCGGTGGCGGCAACCAGTTCCAGCGCGGCGAGCCAGCCGTCAGCCTCGGTCATTAACCATTGTTGTGCGGCCTCAGGGGAGTCCAGCTGCGCGCGGTCGTCCCGGTGCTCGGGGAGGGTCTTGTAGTAGTCCGGGTCGAACCAGCGGCCGGCCGCGATCGCCGTGTCCAACAGCCAGTCCACCGCTCGTGTCTCGACGGCGGCGCGCTCGTCTTCGGGCTCCTCTTGCTCCAGTTGCCGTCGGGCGAAGATCCGGATGAGGTCGTGCAGCCGGTAGCGCGCAGTGAAACCTGACTGAAGCAGACCGAGCTCGACCAGCTCGTCCAGGGCGTCCTCCGTGTCGGCGTCCGGCAGCCCTCCCAGCACTGAGGCCAGTTGGGGGCCACAGTGCGGTCCCGGCATCAGGGACAGTCGTCGGAAGAGTTGTTGCGCGGCGCCGGACAGCTGTGTGTAGGACAATTCGAAAGCCGCAGTGACTTCCAGGTCGCCAGCGGTCAGTGCGTCCAGACGGCGTTCTTCGTCCTCGAGACGGGTGGCGAGCCGGTCGGGTGACCAGTCGGGGCGGCTGGCCATGCGGTTGCCGACGATCCGCAGGGCCAGCGGGAGGTTGCCGCAGGAGTGCGCCAGTCGCGATATTGCGTCGGTGGCATAGTCGGCAGCGGGTAGGCCGGGGATCAGGTGCTCCAGCAGGTCGCGGGCTTCCGCGTCAGGCAGTGGCGGCAGTGGGAGCCGGGCCACCCCTTCTAAGCCGGTGAGCAGCCGACGACTGGTGATCACTGTCAGGACCGCGCCGGTCGCCGGCAGCAGGGGACGTACCTGGGCCTCGTCCGCCGCGTTGTCCAATACCACGGCGATCCGGCGCTCGGCGGCCACGGACCGGTATAGGGCCGCCCGGTCACCCAAATCGAGCGGCAGCCGATTATGGGTCGGCGCCAGGGTGCGGATCAGCCGTTCCAGAACGACGCCGGGGTCCAGCGGCCGTGCCTCCAGGCCGCGCAGGTCGACGAAGAAGTACCCGTCGGGGAAGCGGTGCGACAGCTTACTGACGGCGTGCACGGCCAAGCTGGTCTTGCCGACCCCCGGCTGGCCCGAGATCACGACGATGGGCGCCGGCTCGTCCGGCGAACCGTCCGTGAGCGAGGCCAGCCAGCCCACCTCCTGGCCGCGGCCGGTGAAGTCGGGCACCGCGCGAGGCATCGCCATCAGCCCCGGGGCCGGTGCCGGGTTGCGGCGCTGACCGGCGCGGGCGGCCCGCAGTAGCTCGTCGCGACAATCACCGGTCAGTTGTAGCGCGTCCGCGAGTGCGATCACGGTGGCGCGCTGCGGCCCGAGGCTCTCACCGCGCTCCAGGTTGCCGATCGCTCGCACGCTCACCCCGGAAGCGTTCGACAACTCCTCAATGGTCATATGGGCGGCATGCCGCAGGCGCCGTAAGAGCGCCCCTAACGAGCTGTCCAACGTCCGCTTCCCCGCCGAGTATGCGCGCAGGCATCTTGTACCGGCGGTACTTGTGCCTGCTGTTCTGCCTGGGCATCGATCGTGACGAGCAGTCTACTTGTCACATCCGCCCCGATCGGGTGGTGAATGCATCTGTCCATAAAGCACCCCCTGCTCGCCGTCCGCGTACCTGGCTCCGCGCCCCGGGCCGCAGATCTCAGGGTCGGCGGACCGGCCGATCCGACGAGAACCGATTGGCCTCCCTGCGGCCGGCACCGCGCTCCTGCTCCCGGAAAGGGCAAGTCCAGCATGAGAACCGTTCGAGTTGCCCCCGGCACGCGGCGAGCCGTACGGCCCGCCGTGAACATGACCTCCATCACGGCGATCGCTGCCGCTGTGCTGACCGCCGGCTGCTCCGCGGGCCTCGCCGACAGCACGGCGCATGTGACGCCGACCCCGCCGGTCATCGCGGCCACGTCGACAACGCCCGCCACCGGATACGACGGTCTGACGGGCCTCCCGCTGTCCGCCTACGGCACCTCCGAGCAGGACGACGTCCTGCTGCACCGGACAAACGAGGCGCTGGTCGCCCGCTGCATGCAAAACCGGGGATACACAAGCTATTCAGGCCAGAAGAAGACCCAGACTGCCGCGAAGACGAAAGAAGAAAAAGAAGCGATCCACCCGGCCGGCGCCTGGGGCTACATCGGCAGTGCGACCGCCAAGCGCCTCGGTTTCCACGTCGCAGTACCCCTTCCAGCCACCCAAGGCCCGACCGGCCAGGAACTGAAGGACTACAACGCCTGCTGGGACAAGGCGGACAAGCAAGTGCCGTCTCTCGCCGGCACCCGGGGATGGAAGCTCACCCAGGACTTGTTCGGCCAGTCGTTCCACCAGGCGGCCGCAGACAGCCGGGTCGGCGCCGCGCGTGAACGCTGGTCGGCCTGCATGAGCACGGCGGGACATCCGGCCGACGATCCCGAGGAGCTGGCCAACGGCTTCCTGAACGTCAAGAAGGCGACCGCGAAGGAGATCGCCGCGGCCACGGCCGACGAGTCCTGCACGCGGTCATCGAATCTGGCCGCCGTCTACTTCGCCGTCCTCACCGGATATCAGCAGCAGCTCATATCCGCCAACGCCAAAGTCCTAACCGGCTACAAAAAACAGGTTCAGGCGCAGGTCGACCGGGCCGCACACCTCCTGGCCGCGTCTGACACGACCTGAACCAAAGCCTCACCCCTCGACTCCGGACGGCACTGTGCCAGACCGCACCACCGTCCGGCCCTCCCGCACGACACGAAAAGGAGAAGTTCCATGAACCAAAGAGCCAAACGGGTGGTCCTGTCCGCGCTGACGACCGTCGTGGCGTCGGCCTCACTCACCCTCGCCACCACGACGCAGGCGTCCGCGATCGGCCAGGTAGCGTGTAGTTCAGGCGAGTTCCTGCAGATCGACATCCACCCGACCCATGGGCCCACCCAACCCTTGTGCTACGCCAACGCCGGAACCTTAGAATTCGCCCGCGGGTGGTGGATCACGAAGATCTCGACCGGCAACAACCGGGTTCAGTGGCACGGGGACGGAAGGTGGCAGCCCGATACCCCGATCAACAAGTGGACCGTCTTCACCTGGCCGAATCACCCGGGTGGGGTCAGCGTAACCGGAATCAGGATTCTCTGAACCGTCGGTGGTAGCCGGGGGACGGTGGTCCTGCCCGATCGCCGTCCTCGATCCTTGAGGGCCAATCGTTAAGGCCCTCAAGGATCGATGAACTGCAGGACCGCTGGCGTGTGAGCGAACAGGGTCAAAGCCTCCAGTGGTGGGTAAGCACGGCCTAGTGCTGTGACCGCATAGGTTCACCGGGTTGCTCGTTGTGCTGGTTGGAAGCGATGTCGCTTCCAACCAGCAGGGGAGGCGGGATGGCACCACCGGTTAAGGTCCGGAGGCTGACGGAGCAGGAGGGGCAGAAGCTCCAGCAGATCGTTCGGCGGGGCAGTACGAGCTCGGTACGGTTTCGGCGGGCGATGATGCTACTGGCCTCGGCCGGCGGCAGTACGGTTCCGGTGATCGCGCGGCTGGTCCAGGCGGACGAGGACACCGTCCCAGACGTGATCCACCGCTTCAACGAGATCGGGCTTGCATGCCTCAACCCTCAGTGGGCGGGAGGCCGTTCCCGCCTGCTGAGCAGTGACGACGAGGACTTCGTCATCCAGACGGCCACCACCCGCCCGACCGTGCTGGGCAAGCCCTTCACCCGCTGGTCGGTCCGCAAGCTTTCCGACCACCTGCGCCGGGACATAGCCAGGCCCGTCCGGATCGGCCGCGAGGCCCTGCGGTGCTTACTGGCCCGCCGCGGGATCACCTTCCAGCGGACGAAGACCTGGAAGGAGTCCCCGGACCCGGCCTTCGACGCCAAGCTGGAGCGAATCGAGTACGCGGTCAACGAGCGTCCAGACCGCACGTTCGCCTTCGACGAGTTCGGGCCACTGGGCATCCGCCCCACCGCCGGCTCCTGCTGGGCCGAACAGAGCTGCCCCGACAGGCTGCCTGCCACCTACCGCCGCACCCACGGCATCACCTACTTCCACGGCTGCTACTCCGTCGGCGACGACAAGCTGTGGGGTGTCAACCGGCGCCGCAAGGGCATCGACCACACCTGGGCCGCCCTGCGGTCGATCCGAGCAGCTCGCCCGGACGGCGGCCCGATCTACGTGATCCTGGACAACCTCTCCGCCCACCTGAACTGGAAGATCCGCAGGTGGGCGGCCAGGAACAAGGTCGAGCTGTGCTTCACACCCACCTACGCGTCCTGGGCCAAGCCCATCGAGGCCCACTTCGGGCCCCTGCGGCAGTTCACCCTCGCCAACTCCCACCATCCGAACCACACCGTCCAGACCCGGGCCCTGCACGCCTACCTGAGCTGGCGCAACCAGAACGCCCGCCACCCCGACGTCCTGGCCGCCCAACGCCGCGAACGCGCACGCGTCCGCAGCGAACGAGATCTCCGCTGGGGCGGCAGGACACTGCCGGCCGCAGCCTGACCCCGCTCAACCCGGCGAGGTCACAGCATTAGTCGTCGAACTCGAAGCCCGAAGCCTCCGCACGGGCAATGATGTCGCGGACTGCCTCGGGGCTCGTGATGACGGATTCGACGGCCGTCTTGAGTCGCGCGAGGTCGCTCGAACTGCCGACCGCGCAGAACATGCCAGCCTCGCTGTCGAAATCGACGTGCTCTGCAATATCCGGCCAGGCAAACCGCACGAGACCCTCCCAGAAGTACCCGTTCGGCTCGTGCCCGGCGGCAACTACTGCGGCATCGGCAGCCAGGCCGCCGGCATCCAATGTCAGCGAGTGCTCGCCATCGAAGTCATGGAGGTGGATGGTCACGGCGCGATCGTCTCACCCAGCACGCGAACCGTTCGCCCGGTCCCTCACAGCTCTCGAACCCGGTGAACCTTCCCGGTCACAGCACTAGCTGTGGTGTCTCAGGACGTTGGTTCCACGGCGTCCTCGAAGGTGAGCTGCTGCGGGATCGTGTCGAGTGGCTTCGGCGGCTGGTCGAACACGATGCGGTAGTCGCTGCCGGAGGTCCGGCTGATGGGTGGCCGGCCTCCGAGCGCGGAGTGCGGGCGCTCGTGGTTGTAGTAGTTGAGGAAGTTCGCGAGCGCGGCCCTGCATTCCTGCTCGGAGGTATAGGCGCGCACGTAGGCCCACTCGCGGGCCAGCGTTCCGTTGAACCTCTCCACCTTCCCGTTTGTCCGTGGCGTGTACGGCCTGGTGCGCTTGTGCTTCGTTCCCGTCACGACCAGGGCAGCGGCCCAGGCGCGAGAGCGGTAGCAGGAGCCGTTGTCGGTGAGGACGCGGCGGATCGGCGTGATGTCGTGGGCGGCGAAGAACGCGACGGAACGATGTCAGAACGCGGCTGCGGTCACGGCCTTCTCGTCGTCCAGAGCCTCGGTGTAGGCGAGCTGGGAGTGGTCGTCGATCGCTGTGTGCAGGTACGTGTAGCCGACCTTTCCGGTACCGGGACCGGTGCGCTTGGCGGCCCGTGCGGCTTCGGTGCCGCGGTCGTGCATTCGCCAGCCACCATCGGTGGGGATGCCACCAAGCTTCTTGACGTCGACGTGGACCAGGTCGCCAACCCGGTCGTGCTCGTAGCGGACGACTTCGCGCAGTTGCTCGCCGGTGGGCGGATCGAGGTCGCGCAGGCGGCTGAGCCCTCGCCGGACGAGGACTCGGTGCACGGTGGCCGGTGCCACGGTGATGCCGTACAGCTTCTGCAGTTCGGCGGCGAGCCGGGCGGGCCCGTACTTGGCCTGGCGCCGCAGCGCCTCTACCAGATCGGCGATGTCCTCGCTCGTGCGGTTGGGGCTGGCGATGGGCCGGGAGGAGCGATCCGTCAGACCGTCCCCGCCGTGGGCGAGCCAGCGGGCGTACCACTTGGCCAGGCAGCGGCGGGAGATTCCTGCTTCCGCAGCGACGTGTGCGATCGGACGTCCGGCATCGACCCGCAGGCACAAGCGCAGACGTCCTTCAGGGGTTAGCGGTGCGTTCCGATGTCCCCTGCTGGTGGCGCTCCTGGACTCGGCGGCCGCGTTCACCGGGAGCCCCTGAGATTTCGGGGCTCCCGCGTGAGCGGCTGTGCGTGGCGTCAGCGTGCGAACTTTTCGATGGCCTCCGGGGTGACGGGGGTGAAGAAGTTGACGAGGTTGCCGTCGGGGTCGCGGAACAACAGCGACCGGTTGCCCCAGGGCATCGTGGTGGGCTCGTTGACGAAGTCGGTGACGAAGCCGGTCAGGTTCTGGTGAACGCGGTCCACGTCGTCGACGAGGAATTCGATGATCACGCTGTGGTTGTCCGCCGGGCGGGCAGAGCCCGGGGCGAACAGCGGGACGGTGCGGGTGCCGGCGATCGCGAGGGTTGCGCCCGCGGTCTTGAGTTCGGCGAAGTCCTCGGTGGCCCGTATCGCCTGCATCCCTGTAGCTCGCTCGTAGAACTCGACGAGGCGTGCGACGTCGCTGGTGATGATGCGGATCGAGACGAAGTCCATGGGTATCTCCTTGGCTGTGCTGGAGGCGTGCAGTCTCAGGCTAGGAGAAATAGCGGACAGAATCGGTCCTATATTCGCGTTAGGCTGCGAACATGTCACGACCCACCGGCCGCGTGCTGAGACTCCTGGAGCTACTGCAGTCGGGCGGCACCCGGACTGTGGCCGAGCTCGCCGACCGTCTCGGCGTCGAAGGGCGCACTGTGCGGCGGTATGTGGACCAACTGATCGACCTGGACGTGCCCGTGGAGTCGGTGCGCGGCCGCTACGGCGGGTACCGGTTGGCTCCCGGGTACCGCTTGCCTCCGCTCATGCTCAGCGACGACGAGGCGCTGGCCGTGCTGCTCGGCCTGGTCGCCGGCCGCCGGGCAGAGCTGACGACGACGGAGCGCACGGCAAACGAGACGGCGTCAGCGAAGATCCGGCGGGTGCTGCCCAAGCACATCGCCCGCCGGCTCGACACACTCCTGGAAGCTCTCGCCTTCACGGATCAGCCCGGCGAGTTGGACCACCCGGACGCCGGGCTCCTGCTCACCATCGCCGATGCGGTGCGCCACCGCCGACCGGTCTCGATCCGCTACACCGACCGCGACGGACGGCGCAGCGAACGCACACTGCACGCGTACGGGATCGTCGCCCATGCGGGCCGGTGGTACGTGACGGGCAAGGACGCCCAGGTCGGCGAGGACCGAACCTTCCGGCTCGATCGCATCGCAGCCGCGAGGGCCCTGCCCGGCTCATTCGAAGCGCCCGTGGGTCCCGGTCCGGCACAACGCGTGTTGTCAGGATTCGCCACGGCCGAGTACAGGCATCAGGTCACCTTGCGGATCCACGGGACAGTTGAGCAGATCCGCGCCCACCTCCCCGCCAGCGTCGCGAGCCTGGAGGAGCACGAGCCCGCGGCCGGCCAGGACCCGGCGGCCGAGCACTGGCTGCGCGTCGAGCTACGGGCGGAGCGGCTCGACTGGTTGCCTCCGGTACTCGCCTCACTCGACCGGCCGTTCGCCATCGAGCACCCCGATGAACTCCGCCCCCTCGTCATCGCGCTCGCCGATCGCTTCACGTCCTATGCCCGCCAAGTCTGACAGGCGAAGAACCAATGTCATGAGACGGCACACCTAGCCCGCTCGGCCCGAACAGTCGCAACTTCCCCCAAGCCCGATCTCGTTGAAGCGGTGGATCACGTCTGGGACGGTGTCCTCGTCCGCCTGGACCAGCCGCGCGATCACCGGAACCGTACTGCCGCCGGCCGAGGCCAGTAGCATCATCGCCCGCCGAAACCGTACCGAGCTCGTACTGCCCCGCCGAACGATCTGCTGGAGCTTCTGCCCCTCCTGCTCCGTCAGCCTCCGGACCTTAACCGGTGGTGCCATCCCGCCTCCCCTGCTGGTTGGAAGCGACATCGCTTCCAACCAGCACAACGAGCAACCCGGTGAACCTATGAGGTCACAGCACTAGGTGCCGAATTCAGCCATCCCTCCATGCCAAGGCAACGGCAAACACCAGCTCAGGGCAAGGACCGCTGCTGGAGTACTAAGGTGCCGTCGGTCGCCTAGGACGAGGGAGGGCCCGTGGAGCAGCCCAGGACGGCGCTCGCCGAGCGCATAGCCGAGCAGCGGGCGGGGATCGGGGATCCTCGGGCACTGGTCGGTGAGATGCGGCGGTCGGTGCTTCTAATCCCGTCCGTCGACGGCCGCCTGTGGCGCGCGCACTCGGGCGGGGTGCGGTGGGGGTGCGCCTTCACGGACGAGACGGCGCTGGCCCGTTTCGCCCTCCACCACGGGCCGGGTGATCGGCCGATGGACTACGCCGCGCTGCTGGGCGCCCGCATCGTGGACGAGATCGTGCCGGGCCTGGGCGAACCCGCCGGGCTCGCGGTGGACATCGCTAGTGAGGGCGGGTCGATGTTCTTCCCACCGGTCACGGGCATCGTTCCCGACGGTGTCGCCGTCGACACCGACGCGGCGGAGGAGGAGGGGCGCGGCCGTGGGCGGTGACGGGACGGACCTGAACTTCGACAAGGCGTCGGTCGCGAAGTTCACCAAGGGGGTGGGTGCCACCATCGACGGGCTGGGCGAGTTGGGCGGCGCGACCGGTTCGGTGATGGGCAAGGGGTTCTCCCAGTTGTCGATGACCGGGATGGAGGCCGGGCACCACGGTCTGTCGGTCGACTTCGAGGACTTCTGCGAGCGCTGGGAGTGGGGTGTGCGCGCCCTGGTGCACGACGCCAGTCAGATTGCGAACCGTCTCGGTCTGGCGGCGGGCACCCTGTGGGAGCACGACCAGTACGTCGAGGGGGCGCTGAAGGGGGGGCAACGCCCTGATGGGCGGCAATCCGCACGCCTCCGAGGAGGAGATCACCCGGCAGGGCTGGGGCGAGGTGTTCACGCCGGACTACCTGGACCCGGACTGGAGCGCCGAGTCGTTCGAGCGGGCCGGCCAGGAGATCGAGCAGAACTGGAAGGACACCGGCCGGACGCTGCTCACGGAGGGGCAGGGCGGCCGGCAGTCGGAGATGCTCAACGAGAGGCTGGGCATCCACGACAACGAGTGGAACCGGGCGCTGGACGACACCTTCGGCCCGTCGCCCGAGGAACGCGCCCGGCAGGCGCAGCAGCAGGGCGGTCAGGGCGGCGACGGGGGTAACTGAGCTTGGGTATCGGCGACTTCATCAAGGACATCACGCCGGACTCGGTGGAGGAGGCGGTCGAGGACGGTGTCGAGTGGCTCGGCGACCGGGTCGAGGGCGCGGGGAACTGGACCGCGGACCGGCTGGACGACGTCGGCTGGGAGTCCGGCGCGGACTGGGTGCGCGAGCAGTCGCGTTCGGTCGCGAACCGGATGGGCGCCGAGGTCGACGAGATGGACCTGGGGCAGACCGAGGACAAGACCAAGCTGGTGTACGGCAGTGCGGAGAAGATCCGTTCCACCGCCGGGAAACTCCGCGCCTTCCGGAAGGCGTTCGACGACGCCGGCGAGGGCCTGAAGGGCCTGGACTCCTCGCAGCTCAAGGGTGAGGCCGCCGAGGCACTGCGGAAGGCGGTGAGCACCCAGCCGCCGAAGTGGTTCACGGGCGCCGACGCCTGTGAGAAGGCGGCCGCCGCGCTGGAGGCGTTCGCCGGAACGGTGACGTGGGCGCAGGGGCAGGCGCAGACGGCGATCGACAAATGGAAGGAGGGTGTGAAGGCCTCCGAGGACGCCGCCGACGCCCACCGCAAGAAGGTCGACGCCTACAACAAGGCCGTCGAGCGCTACAACGCCCAGCCCGCCGACCGGCGCGACCCGTCCACGCTCCCGCCCTGTCCGGCGCCGACGTTCGACGACCCGGGTAAGAAGCTGATGCAGGAGGCGCAGGAGATCCTCGCCGAGGCCCGCGAGCAGCGCAACACGGCCGCGGAGACCGCCCGCGGTGCGGTCCGCGCGGCGCGGGACCTGGCCCCGGAGAAGCCTTCGTACGCGCAGCAGGCGGGGCAGGGTCTGCAGGAACTGCAGATCATGGGCGACCACGTCGGCGGCGGGATCGTCAAGGGCACCGCGGGACTGGTGAACTTCGTGCGCGGCATCAACCCGCTGGACCCCTACAACATCACCCACCCCGCCGAGTACGCCACCAGCCTCAACAGCCTGGCCGCCGGGCTGGTGGTCGCCGTCAACGACCCGGTCGGCACCGGCAAGCAGATGGTCAGCGACTTCATGAAGGACCCCTACGAGGGCTTCGGCCGGCTGATCCCCGACCTCGCGCTGACCGCGGCCACCGGCGGGGGCGGCGCCGCGGTCAAGGGCGTGCGCATCGCCGCGGACGCCGCCCGTGCGCGCAAGCTGCTCGACGACGCCCCCGACGGCGCCCACAACCGGCCCGACGCAACTCGTACCGTTGCTGGCACCGACCCCGTCGACCTCGCTTCGGGCCGGATGTTCCTGCCCCAGATTGATTTTGCGCTGCCCGGTACTTTGCCGTTGGTGCTCACCCGCCGTACCGAGTCCGGTTACACGGTCGGCCGCTTCTTCGGGCCCTCCTGGGCTTCCACGGTCGACGAGCGCCTGGAGATCGACCCGGTCGGCGTCGTCCACGTCACCGCCGACGGCCTGCTCATCCCCTACTCGCACCCCGTTCCCGGCGCCCCCACCCGCCCCGAATCCGGCACCGCCCGCACCCTGCTGGCCCGCGACACCGACGGCGACTACGCCCTCACCGACCCTGACACCGGCCTGATACGCCACTTCACCGCCCCGCCCGGCGGCGACGGCACCGCCTGGCTAGAGCGGATCGAGGATCCTCACGGCAATTGGTGGGCCGTGCACCGCACCGAGAGCGGCATCCCGCTCGCCCTGACCTGTTCGGCGGGCCAGCAGGTGACTATCGCCGTGAGCGACGGCCATATCACCGCTCTGTCCTTGGCCGGCGCGGGCGAGAACGGCGCCGACCTGCCCTTGATGCGCTACGGCTACCAAGGCGGCAACCTCACCACCGTCACCAAACCCTCCGGCGCCACCACCACCTTCGTCTACGACGACCGCCGCCGCGTCACCGCCTGGATCGACTCCAACCACAGCCGCTACGACTACACCTACGACGACCGCGACCGCGTCGTCGCCGAAGGCGGCGAAGCCGGCCACGTCCAGATCACCCTTACCTACACCGAACCCGACCCCGACACCGGCCACCGCACCACCACCCTCACCACCGCCGACGGCCGCACCACCCGCCACCTCATCGACCGCCGCTGCCGGGTGATCGCCACTACCGATCCGCTGGGCCACACCACCCGCTACGCCTACGACACCCGCGGCAACCTCCTCACCCGCACCGACCCGCTCGGCCGCACCACCGCCTTCACCTACGACGAGGACGACCGGCTCGTCGCGGTCACCCGGCCTGACGGAAGCAAACTGCGCACTATCCGGGGCTTGCTCGGATGGCCCACAGAGTTCTACGGGCCGGACGGCACCCGGTGGCTCCAAGAGTTCGACGAGCGCGGCAACCGCATCGCCGTCACTGATCCGTCAGGTTCTACCACCCGATACGCCTACGACGACCGGGGCAGGCTCATCACTGTCACCGACGCCCTCGGCGCCGCCACCACCGTGCACTGCGACGCTGCTGGCCTGCCGGTGGAGGTGACCGACCCAGCCGGCGGTACCACTCGATTGGAACGCGACGCTCTGGGCCGGACGGTCCGCATCGTCGACCCGGCGGGAGGTGTCACGTGTCTCGAATGGGATGCGGACGGCAATCTCGCTCACCGTGTCACCCCGGACGGCTCCACCGAGTCGTGGATCTACGACGGCGAGGGAAACTGCCTCACCCACACCGACCCGGCCGGGGGCGTCTCCTACTACGAGTACACCCACTTCGACCTTCTCGTCGCCCGCACTCACCCCGATGGCACCCGCTACGAGTTCGACTACGACGCCGACCTGCGGCTCGCCCAGGTCACCGCCCCCCAAGGGTTCACCTGGTCGTACAAGTACGGCAAAACCGGTCGGCTCATCTCCGAGACCGACTTCGACGGCCGCACCCTCACCTACCGTTACGACGCCGCCGGGCAGCTCACCGCCAGGACCGATGCGCTCGGCGGTGTCGTCTCCTACGCCTATGACCAGCTCGGCCAAGCAGTCCGCAAAGACGCCGCGGGCAAGGTGACCACCTATACATACGACCGGGCCGGTCGCCTGCTGCAGGCAGTCGGGCCGGACAGCGAGGTCGCCTATGCGTACGACCGGCGGGGGAGGATCAAGACCGAACTCGTCGATGGCCGCGCCATAAGCTACGCCTACGACGCCCTGGGCCGTCGCATCCGCCGTATCACCCCCACCGGCGCGGTCACCGAATACGGCTACGACACCGCTGGGCGCCCCGCTCGGATGACCGTCGGCGGCCACGAGGTCGCCTTCACCCATGACGCGGCCGGCCGGGAACTCGAGCGCGTCTTCGGCGGCGCACTCACCCTGACCTCAGCCTGGGACGAGGCCGGAAGGCTCTCCGCCCAGCACCTGACGACCAGCGACCGCTCCCTCAACCGCCGCCGCTACTCCTACCGCGCCGACGGCCATCTCGCCTCTCTGGCCGACGAACTGTCGGGTACTCGCACCTTCGGCCTGGACGCGGCCGGCCGAGTCACCGCCGTCCACGCGCAGGGCTGGACCGAGCGGTACGCCTACGACGCGAGCGGCAACCAGGTCGAGGCGTCCTGGCCCGCTTCCCACCCCGGCAGCGAAGCAACCGGAGCGCGGACCTACGCCGGCACGGCGATCACCCGCGCCGGAGCCGTCCGTTTCGAGCACGACGCCCTCGGCCGCATCACCCTGCGGCAGAAGACCCGCCTGTCCCGCAAACCCGACACCTGGCACTACGAATGGGACGCCGAGAACCGCCTCACCTCGGTGATCACCCCGGACGGAACCCGCTGGCGCTACCGCTACGACCCCCTGGGCCGCCGCACCGCCAAGCAGCGCCTCGCCGACGACGGCGAGAAAGTAGCCGAGGAAATCCTTTTCACCTGGGACGGCAGGACCCTGTGCGAACAGACGGTCCACACGCCGGACCTGCCGCATGCCGTCGCCTTCACCTGGGATCACCGTGGCCTGATCCCGCTGTCTCAGACGGAACGCCTCCTCACCCCGGACATCCGCCAGGAGGAGATCGACCGGCGATTCTTCGCCATCGCCACCGACCTCGTGGGCACGCCCACCGAGCTAATCGACGAATCGGGCGAAATCGCCTGGCGCGCCAGGAGTACCCTCTGGGGAACCACCGCCTGGACTCGCTCCAGTACCGCCTACACCCCCCTGCGCTTCCCCGGCCAGTACTACGACCCCGAGACCGGCCTCCACTACAACCTCTTCCGCCACTACGACCCCGAGACCGGCCGCTACACCTCCCCAGACCCTCTTGGTCTTGGCCCCGCGCCGAACCCGGTCGCCTATGTGCACAATCCGTTCACCGCCTGCGACCCCCTCGGCCTGTCGCCCTACTCGCGATTCAAGGGACTGGGCTGGCTGACCGAGAAGCAGCTCAGCCGGCCGTCGTTCCGATACCAGCGACTCGTCACCGACCAGAGCTACGAGCAGCAATGGATCCTGCCGGACGGCCGAGAGGTCCATATCGACGGCGGTCCACGGGACGGCTGGGTCACCGAAGCCAAGTGGACCGGCGGCGACAACTACGGCGAGTGGGAAAAATCCCCCTAAAACCCTGCTTCCGAGTTCTACGACGAGAGCCGGCTCACCACGCAGACCGAGAAGCTGCTCGCCCTCAACGAAGACCTCAGGGGCAAGGGGGTTCGCTATATGGTGTCCAATGAATGGGGCGCCGCGCATGTGAACGAGGTACTGTCCAAGGCCTTCCCCGAGGCTTACGCCAGCGGACAGCTGAAGGCGTATCACGTGCCCGGCAACGGCATGAGTGGAATGAGTTCATGGCTGCAGTGACCGCAATGCTGGAAGAGCTCCGGGGCCTGGTCCCGCTGACCGTCGAGGGCGCGGCGGAAAGGTTCGCGGCCCAGGAGTGGACGCCCGGCGGCAAGCCCCGCGACGGTGTGGAGACGTCCTGGCGCAAGGACGGCATCCGGGGATGGAGCCAGAAGTTCCGCAGCGGGGCGGTCCGTGTCTCGTTCGCCGTCTGGATCCGCGATGTCGACGAGTCCGGTTACTTCGACGACCTGGACGCCGTCTACGAGCAAGGCGAGCAGGCACTGGCCGCGTTCCTCCCCGAGATCGAAAACTCCCCGCTCGCCGGCCACCTTGTCGAGGCCGAACTCACGGCCACGGACAAGGACGAGTTCATCGCGGCCCGCAAGTGGACCCTCGGCGGACGGGCCCTGACCGCCGGCGTGGTACAGCAGGACACCGATCTCCCAGTGATGGTCGTGGTCGCGCTGGAGGAACCCGCGCCGGCCCCGGCATAACGCCGTTCCACCGACAGCCTGGGGTACTGGTACGGCTCGTCCGTCGTTCTCACCGAGGGGCAGCCGCTGTCGCGGATCGGCCGGAATGCCACCTTGTCACCCGGCCGGGATCGCCTGCGCCGTAGTGTGCCTGCGTAGACCTTCCCGAACGTCACCCTGCGCCTGCCGAAAAGCTCATCCGTCCAGTTCAGGCGGTATGTCGATACTCGTGGAGGATGCCGCCGAGTCGTTGGCGTCGTCGTATGTCGAGGTGGATGATCTGCTCCGGATCGCTGATCGGCCTCGGCAAGGGGCGTAGCGGGCGGGCGTTGGCGATGCCTTGATGGGGCCGGTGGGAGTTGTAGAAATCTTCGAACTCGCGTAGCGCGTGGAGCAGGCGTCGCTGGTTCCGGATCAGGGTGCGGTTGAGGCTGATCCTTTGGAGTGGACACCCTGACAATGGATCTTGATGGTCCAGGGAGGGATGTCCAAGTAGGACGCAAGTCTCCGTACCCGGAGGAGTTCCGGGAAGACGCCGTCGCGCTCTACCGTGCTGCGGCGGGCAAGCGGACGTACGCGGCGGTGGCTGCGGATCTCGGCATCACTGCCGAGTCGTTGCGGACGTGGGTCCGTAAGGATGAGGTTCAGGCTGTGCCCGGACGCCGTGGCGCGGGCGGCGAGGCGGAGGAGCTGGCCTGGCTGCGGGCGGAGAACGCCTGGTTGCTGAAGGCCGAGAAGGAGTGGCACCTGGAGCGCGAGATCCTGCGCCGGGCAGCCGCCTGTTTCGCTCGGGAGGTGAGGTGACACCCTGCCGCTGGGACTTCATCTCCGACAACCGTGCCGACTTCGGCGTCAAGCGGATCTGCCGGGTGCTCGGGGCATCGCGCGCCGGCTACTACCGCCACCTGGCCACCGGGCAGGCCCGCGCCGGGCGCCAGGCCGAGGAGAAGCGGACCGTGGCCGAGATCCGCGCCATCCAGGCCATCCACGCCGAGCACCATGGCGCCTACGGTGCTCCGCGCGTCCATGCCGGGCTTCGTGCCCGTGGACACCGGATCAACCGCAAGCGCGTGACCCGGCTGATGCGGGTCAACCACATCATCGGCCGGCACCTGCGGAAGAAGAAGCGGACGACGATCACCGACAGGACCGCGCCGCCGGTGCCGGACCTGGTGATGCGCGACTTCACCGCCGACAGGCTGAATACCAGGTGGTGCGGCGACATCACCTACATACCTGTCGGCACGACGTGGCTCTACCTCGCCACGGTGATCGACATCTGTTCGCGGCGGGTGGTGGGCTGGTCGATCGCCGACCGTATGCGCACCTCGCTGGTCACCGACGCGATCGAGATGGCCGTGGCCGCCCGCGGCAGCCGGGTGAACGGCGTCGTTTTCCACACCGACAGGGGCGTCCAATACAGCGCGGCTGCCTTCGCCGACGTCTGCCGCCGGCACGGTATCCGGCGCAGCATGGGCCGGATCGGCTCGAGCTACGACAACGCCCTCGCCGAGTCGTTCTTCCAAGGCCTCAAGCGCGAGTTGCTCCACGGGCGCCGCTGGACCTCCAAGGCCCAGACCCGGCTCGAGCTGTTCCGCCGGCTGTCGTACTACAACCGGCGCCGTCGCCACTCCGCCCTCGGCTACCTCACACCAGCCGAGTTCGAACAACAACTGATCACGACACGTACGCTGTCACTCATCGCATGAAACCCGGTGTCCACTCCCGGGGATCAACCTCACAAGGGCGCATCCACCGTCGGCCGCAACAGCCGGGGCTACGACGCCGCGAAGAAAATCAACGGCCGCAAACGACATATCACCGTGGACACGCTCGGCCTGCCCGTGATGATCACGGTGACACCCACCGACATCCAGGACCGCGACGCCGCCCGCGACGTGTTCTGGCGGCTGCGTCTCACCCAGCCGCAGATCACCCAGGTCTGGGCCGACCGCGGCTACGCCGGCGACCTCGTGGACTGGGCCCGCGCACGCCTCTGGCTCACCCTGCGCATCGTCTCCCGGCCCAAAGGCACCAAGGACTTCGTCGTCCTGTCCCGCCGTTGGAAAGTCGAGCGCACGATCGGCTGGTGCATGAACGCCCGCCGCAACGCACGCGACTACGAACGCCTCCCGCAGCACTCCGAAGCACACCTGAACTGGGCACTCATCACCATGATGACCCGGCGCCTGACCCGTAAAAGCCCTCGTGCCAGCCAGTGGACACGCAAGACGCCAGCCGTCGGCTGACAGCCCGGTCTGCTTGCTGTCGCATGCTGGCGGACTCCGAACATGTCGCGGAAGATGAGCTTCCGTCTCGGCACCCTTCTGCACGACGGGAGGGCCCGCCAGCCAGCTGACGGGCCCTCATACAGTCGAGCTACTAGCGAGCGCCCTCTACGGGAAGCCGGGCCCGCCGCCGCAGCAGGCGACGGTCTGGGTCTGGTCGGCACTGGCGAGCGGCACCACCGCAAGCACCGCCGCCAGTGCCACGAACAGGCCGATTGCGGCTTTGCGCATCACATCTCCTTGTCGAAGGGGAACCTGGTCCAGATTTTGCACTGCTGGCGAGTGCCCTCTACGGGAAGCCGGGCCCGCCGCCGCAGCAGGCGACAGTCTGGGTCTGGTCGGCACTGGCGAGCGGCACCACCGCAAGCACCGCCGCCAGTGCCACGAACAAACCGAGTACGGCTTTACGCATCACATCTACTCCTGATCGTCGGAATCCGGTGCCGCTTCAAGCGGTCACTGATTCAGATACGCGAAACCGACCCCTGGTTGCACGGCAGTTGTGACTCTTCGGCGGAGTACATCAGCGTCTGGTGGGCCCACGCGGGAGCTCCCTCGGTCTCGCGGACCGCGCGGCGGCGGCAACGGCCGGGCCGTAGGTATCCCAAGCGCCGGGAAGAAAAACACCTACTGAGGAGCCCTCGACATCGGCGACAGGTGAGTCGGTGAGCCGCGCGACGCCCCGCAGACCGGCGGGGGGAAGGGCATCGCGGCCCGGATGACGTCGGCGTCCTGCGCCGACCGGGGAGACGGGAGGCAGGCCGAGGGCGATCCGAGGACCGGGCGGGTCTCCGCCGAGGTCAGGATGTGGCGGTGTCAGCGAAGGCGTCCAGGGATTCGGGGAGAGTTTGGCCGCCGTCGACGATGAGGGACTGTCCGGTGACGAAAGAGGCTTCGTCGGAGGCGAGGAAGAGCACGGCGTGTGCGACGTCGGCGGTCTCACCCAGCCGCCCCAGCGGGATGGAGCCGGCCATCCGACGCAGGTAGTCCGGCCCGAGGCCGGTCAGCCCTTCGGTGCGAACGTTCCCGGGTAGGACGGCATTGACCGTGACGCCGTACGGGGCCAGCTCCACAGCCGCCCCGCGCAGGAAACCCAGTTGTCCTGCCTTACTGGCCCCGTAATGGGACCACCCCGCGTAGCCCGTGGCTGGGCCGGTGATCGAGGAGGTCAAAACGATCCGGCCGCGGCCAGCCCGTTCCATCGCGGGCAGACACGCCCGCACCGACAGGATGGAACCCCGGAGGTTGACGTCCAAGACCTCGTCCACGTCCTCGACGGTCAGCTCGCGCAGCGGACACTCCGGGAAGATCCCGGCATTGGCACACAGCACATCGACCCCGCCGTACAGCCGTTCGGCCTCGGCCGCCATCCTCTCGATCTCTCCGGGCCGCCGCACGTCCACGCCCAGGCCCGCGACCCGCCCGCCCGTGACCCGGGCGAGACCGTCCGCCACTTTGCGGGCCGTCTCCTCGTGCCGGCCGGTGAGCAACACGGCGGCACCCTGCCGGGCAAAAAGTTCGGCGATACCGAACCCGATTCCCCGCGTCCCTCCGGTCACGATCACGGACCGGTCCTCCCAGCATGTGAACGTCATACCGCTCGCCCCTTCACCGCCATCCCTGCACCACCGGGAAAGCCCGGCCGCTGTCCCGGTCACGCTAGCGGCAGACCCCGGACGTGGCGGCGAAGGACTGGTCGGCACGTGCATTGGGCGGCTCAGCTTGCCGTTTATGGTTCGCCGTCGAACGCGGCTCGAACTTGCTCGGAGTTCTCCCAGTTCACCAGATGCGTGAGGGACAGGGGGCCGATCCTGTGCTGAGCGACAACGCAGCACGGAGGCCGGGATCGTGGGACTGGTCGAGCACAGCGAACAAGACGCGTTGATGGTGATGGCGGAGTTTCGGTCGGAACCGTACGCATGCCTGCTCTCCAGGAGCGACGCCCTGTTCGAGCTGTGCGACGCACTGCTGTGCACCGACGGGCCGGTCCGAACGCTCGTGGACCTGGCCCTCGCGCCTGAGCACCGCAGGGGCCACGGTGCCCTGTACTCCGGGATCAACCAGGGCCAGATCGATGTCGCCCGGCTGCGCCGGGCTTTGGCCGGTGTGCCGTTGCCCCGGGCCGCCGATGGCCGGCTGGTGTTGGCGGTGGATGTCTCCCCATGGCTGCGGCCGGACGCCGGCACATCGTCGGACCGCTCCTTCTGCCACACCTTCGGCCGGGGCCTGGGCAAGCACCAGATGGTGCCCGGCTGGCCCTACTCGGTCGTTGCCGCTTTGGAGACGGGCCGGACTTCGTGGACCGCGCTGCTGGACGCGATTCGGTTGGAGCCTGGCGCCGACGTGGCCGCGGTCACTGCCGGACAGGTCCGCGACGTTGTCGACCGACCGGCCACAGGCGCAGGCTGTGCGGTTCGGCCCGGCGCCGGGGTAAACGAGGGCTCATGGCTGTGAGGACTTGCCGGGCGGGCGATCGGTTGCAGGGGCGTCACCTCAGGGCGGGGGCGAGGGCGGTGAGCGGGGTGTAGAGGGAGACCCGGGGAGCAGCGCGCGGTGGTGCTGCCGGTGTCGGCCGGGCCCTGCCCGCCGCCGTCCTCGTCCTCGTCGTCGGCGCTGACGCAGCGGCAGGTCAGACAGTGGTCGAGGTCGCTGATGACGGTGGTCAGGGCGAGTTGGCGGGTGTGGGCGTGGCGCCGCCAGTCCCACAGCAGGGCCTGCCAGTCCACGCCACCCGGGGTGGTGTCGTGCGGGAGTTCGGCGAGATCTTTGGCGATGTCGGCCAGGTCGAGGCCGGCCTCGCGGCCCACGCGGATCAGCGCCCCGGAAGACGGCTGCGAGTTCCGGCAGTGCCCGTACCACCTCGAGGGTGGCGGTACGGCGGGCCCGGCTGAGCGCGACGACGCAGACAACGGCCGCGCAGATCAGGGCGAGGCACAGTGCCAGGGGCAGCACGAGGGTGAGCAGGGTGTCGAGCATGGTGGGTGGCCTCCGGTCAGTGAAAAAGGTTCCGCCGTCCCGGTCGGGAAGGCTGGGGAAGGGACCGGCCGTGGGCAGCGTCTGGTGATCGGTTCACGGACCTGCCGTGGCCGGTGGCGGCACTGTGAAGGGCCGCCGGGTTAGCCCCGCAAGGGGGAGCGATGACCCAGCGATGCAAGGGGGGGTGCCGACCGCCTGCCGGCCGGTGTGCGGCCGGCCATGCCCGGCCGTCTCCGGTCGTGTTTCGGAATCCCGGCTCCTCGGCTCGGTCCGTGGGCCGGTTTCATCCTCCTCTCCTCGGTGTGCCCTTGCCGACGGTGGTGGGGTTGAGGGGTGCGGGGTCCGGCCAAGGGGCCGCTCAGGCTGACTCGGGCATGGCGGCCTTCGTGGTGCTCATGTCCGGTGTCCCGAGCCTGTGCGGCTGGGGCGTGCTCACGCCGCTCCGACCGGGGCGCGGGCGCCGGGTCAGTTCTGCAGGACGGTGTAGATGAGGGCGAGGACGGTGGTAGCGGTGACCATGGCGGTGCCCAGGGCGGGGTTCTGGTAGGCGATCCGCCCGATTGCGATACCGGCAAGGATGAGCAGGGCGAGAACGGCGAGCACGTACACGATGAGCCTCGATGGGATAGCGACGAGTGCGGACAGGCACCAGTGAGCCACCCATGACCTGGGCTCAGGGGGGAATCGAATGACAGCGAACGACTCCGAAGAAACCAGAAGGGCCACAGGACCGGTCGCGGAGTTCGCCGCCTGGATGCGCGAACTCCACCGGGAAGCGGCAAAGCCCAGCTACACCGCCATCGTGCGGCGGAGCCGAACGCGGTACCCGGATGCCACCGTGCGGGAGAGCACCATCTCCGACATCCTCAGCGGCAAACGACTCCCTCGCTGGGAGACTGCGGAGCCCATCGCCTGGGCGCTGGGTGGCGAGCCCGCGGTGGCCGCGTGCCTCGAACGCTGGAAACACGCCGACGCCGCCCGCTCCACCACACCCGCCCCGCCCACGGAGCGAAACGACCAACTACCCTCCCTCCCGCCTCAAGCGGCGGACGGATCACACGACCATGCCCGACAGGTTCCGGCCAGCCCAAGACGCACCTGGCCCTGGGCACTAGCCACTGCGACTGTCGCCCTACCCCTGCTGGGCTGGGCCGGCATCGCGATCCTCACCGACACCACCGATGCCCGCCCCCCAGTCACCTCGGGCACCCCTGGTCCAGAACCCTCCGACAGCGCACCCACCACCCGGTCGACGAAAGCGGCCCCCACCAGGGCGGTGCAAACTCCCAGCACCGCCCTGCCAGCCCATAGACAGCTGATCGTCAAGATGCACCCGATCGGCTCCTCACCGACCGAGTGGACGCCGGAGAAAGACATCGGCATCAATGTCACCGCCCTGGATGAGAAAGGCGTGAGCTACTTCGTCATCACCCCGACGCGCAGCTGCACGGCCACAGGGGTGGCGATCGGGGAATCCGCCGTCATCACAGGAGAAGACGGCGGCTGGATCCGGATGATTGTCACTGCCATCGATCCACCCGGCCCCGGCCTGCAAAATCTCCCGGTGGCCTTTCACATCACCCGCGGAGACGGCGACCCACCCCGCGGCACGAAGGCATGTACCTGACGGACAGCAGTGAGGAAAACCACCGGATGACACAGAATCCGGTGAGCTTGGTACTGGACTGGGCACGCCTGTCCAGTACAACGGCGGACCCTACCGAGGGCCCTGTCCCTCTCTGCTCATAGGCGCGTCGTGCAGGTCCGCGCCCGGAAGGCCGTCGCAGCTCAGGCTCGTGCCGAAGCCGCGTCCGCGCAGCTCGCCGTCGTCCCGGCCGAGCCGGTGGCAGCCGAGCCGGTGGCACCGGTGGTCGTGCCCGCGCCGACCGCGACCACCAACTGGTGTTCGACCACATCGACCGCTACGGCGAGACCTCCGCCTGTGATGTGTCGGCGTCGTGTCAGTGGGGTTGTGTCAGCCACGGTTGAGTGGGAAAGGGTGCTCCTGCTGCTCGTCGGCCCGTGACTGGAGCTTGTCACTGACACAGCGGTGGTACTTCGCGACCTCATGGCTGTCATGGGTCGGTACTTCCCCAATTGGATCACTGCCACGAAGGCGGCACATCGCACCTGCAAGAGGTGTATTTCAAAGACGGGGGACGCCGCTCCGCAGGGCTGGCGGTCGAATTTACGGGTATCGACTATATCGATTTTGGAATTTAGAAATACCTCGCTTGCCTCTTAAGCAAGGAAGGGAGTGAGCCGAAGCGCGATAGTTGACACATGGGCAGGCTTGTTGTCGCCAAGATCGCTGGAGTGGGTGTCCTGTCGCACTGAGCCTGTCGAATTCTCACCGCTTCTCATTCGTGCTGGCGGATTCTCATTGCCGTGCACAAAGGTGTCACGGCAGTTGACGGTCAGCCGCAGCACAAGTGATCGGGACTGGTCCTGGCGATTCACGGCTAGGTTCCGCATAGGGATGAACAGACCAACGGCTGAGGCTACGCTGCGATGCCTGGATTTCCGCATGTAGCCGCACCGGTTGCCACTAAACTGCACTGAGCGGCGAGCATGCGCGGCGGGGATAGAAGGGGAGGAGAAGCCGATGGCTGGCCTCAAGATGCGAATCGATCCGGAAATCCGGGCGAAACTGGGCGATCGCGTACTCTTCCACCTTCGCACGCAGTTACGGGCAGTTGACTGCCAGACCTGCGGCGGCCGGTTCCGATGGTGGCAGAAGCCTGCCCTCGCCGTGTACGCCGAGGACAAGCGCGCACATGCGTCGCTGCATCACGTCGGCTGCCACCAGCCCGGCTGGCACGAGGGGCGCATCGAGCCAATGTCCAAGGGCCAGCATCTCACTTGGCGCGCGGGGACGTTCGTCATGCCGGCCGTCATGACGCTCGGCCTGTCCTCCGAGGACATCCCATTCTTCCTGGTGAATCCGTCCTACGAGTCCGCTCTCCTCCAGGACTGTGACGGTGAGGGATGGCGGGTGTGGACGGTGAACCTCTTCAAGGAGCTGGGGCTTGATCGTGGGCTGGAGGCGCTGCAGTCGGACGTCCCGACGCGGGCACTTGCCGCCTCGATCTCCGAGTCCGTCAGCGTGCCGTATCAGTGGATCTCTATCACGGTTCGGGCTGGCAAGGTCCAGCATCACTGGCCGGATATACCGCTCTCCCCGGAGACGGCGAGACTCGTGCGTTCGCGCGGCTCGATTGTCGTCGGAGTCACCACTCACGTCGACGTTTATCAGCCTCTCTCACACATTAAGATCGAGGCGTACATGGCGTCCGGCTCGATGGCGGTCGGGGTGGCCGCGTTTTCTCCTCCCAAGGGCAAAGGCCGACGCCGACGGAAACGCTGACGCGGTGACCAAGCGGACGATTCACCTGGATCCATACCGCCCTCGGAACCCAGGACGCCGTCTACAGAAGTCAGCGGGGTGCTCCACGAGTGTGGGTGGTGACAACTGCCCAGCTTCGCGCGGGCTGGTGACAAGTAGCCCGCTTCACCAGTGACAATTACGGTGCCTCGTTCGCGGGAACTCGCAGGTCGGAACGAACCGGGTGTGACAACTACCATGCGTCGACATAGGGAGAAAATCGGTAAACCGGATACATTGGAGCATCAAATCTTAGACAGTCTGGCTCGAAGAGAAGTGGAATACACCCCGCGCCAGAACCCCGTATGGGGGTAGGGCCTGGTTCCAGAATGAATCCATCCTCTCAGTTTGAAGCAGGGGGTGGCTCGATTCTGCCAAAGCTACATGGTGCATCACCTGATGCAAAGTCACCAGACCCGGCCAGCCTTCTCCCCGTAGCTGCCCGGGCCGCAGGCCCGTTGACCGTCCCGCGCAGCAGGGCCGGCTGTTGTGGTGCGTAGCGCCACGGGGTGGCTGGAGCGCAGCGGAGGCCGCCCTTGCGGGGAACGTAGTCCCCGCTGCTCCGGGAGCGCAGCGGACGGAGCGTCACCGGCCCGGCGCAGCCGGGCCGGTGAGCTGCTCGCGCAGCGAGCAGCAGCGCGAGCGCGGAGCGGGAGCGCAACACCCGCGCGCAGCGCGGGTGTTCGCTTGCCCATCGCGCAGCGATGGGAGACCCGCTCCGCGGG
>NZ_JBIBRG010000024.1:0-46611 GCF_043076215.1 Streptomyces sp. NPDC016640 | reverse complement strand
CATCGCCAGCCTCGTCTCCGACCGCACCATCACCGCCTGACTACAGGCCACGATCAGGCCAAACACGCCTCACCCACTATCACGCACCAACTCGTTATTCAGTACGCTCAGCGGGCTGACGAGGCCAAGATGGGTTACCTCGACTTCATCGACCTGGTCCTCTCCGAAGAACTCGCTGTCCGTGAGGACCGCCGCTTCCGCACCGGGCTGCGGATCTCGAAGCTGCCGCACCACAAGACACTGGACGACTACAACTTCTCGTTCCAGCCTGAGCTCAACCCTCGCAAGGTCAAGGACCTCGCCACATTGTCGTTCGTCGAGGCCAAGACCAACGCTGCCTTGCTCGGGCCGCCGGGAGTGGGCAAGACGCATATCGCCGTCGCTCTCGCGGTCGCGGCCTGCCGGGCCGGCTACTCGATCTACTTCACCAGCCTCGACGACATGGTCCGCAACCTCAAGGCCGCCGAGGCCACAGGGCGGCTGACCAGCAAGCTCGGCAGCTACCTGCGGCCTGCTGTTCTCGTGGTCGACGAGGTCGGCTACCAGCCCCTCGAGCGCGCGGAGGCCAACCTGGCCTTCCAAGTCATCTCAAGCGCTACGAAAAGGGCTCGATCATCCTGACTTCGAACAAGACCTTCAGCAAGTGGGGACAGGTGTTCGGCGACGAGGTCCTGGCCACCGCCATCCTCAACCGCCTCCTGCACCACTGCGACGTGATCTCCATCAACGGCCCAAGCTACCGGCTCAAGAACCGGCTCGCTGCCATCGAGCGAGACCAGGAAAGCGCAGCCTAATAGTTCATGTGGTCGACAATGAGCGCATGGACGTCCCTGAGCTGCTCGAATCCGCTTCTTTGCTTGTTCCAGAAGAGACCGCCACCGAGAACGACATCACGGTGCGAGACATCTGGGACTACCTCGTTCACGACGAGTGGGAGATCGCCCTGGGCCTGCTAGAGGAACTTGGGGACGGTCGTTCGCTTCCGCTGGCGTTTTGGGAGAAGCTCGCCGACGCGGCTGAGCAGCTCCGGCTTGAGCGGAGCGCGGCCTGGTGCCATTGGCGGTGCTCCGAGATTCGTCACGGCGTAATCCGGGCGGATCTGACGCTCCGTCCTGCCGCTGAGGCGCGACGCACCACGGCAATCTCCGGCGCCGGTGTTCTGCGACCCATGTGGGACATCGGACATCTGTCTCCCACCGGTGGACGTGCGGTCAGCATCGCCTCGCTTTGGGTTGAGGATATGCCCTATCTGGAGCCCGGCGGGCGAGCCACGGTTCGGCTCGTGCCCCTCACTCCCTCCCATTGGACGCACCTCCAGCCCGGCCGGCAGATCGCCATGCACGAGGACCGAACCGTGGCCGGCACCGCAGTCATCCTGGAGGTTCATCGCCCTGCCACCGCCATGCCCGTGGGATGACGTGACTGGCTCACAGCCTCCCTGCTGGCGCACGTATCTCCGTACTTGGTGGAGCACTCACAGGAGTACGCCGACACTCGTCACCGCCGCCCAGGCCTTCCTCACCCTGCGGCGGCTCGACCCAAAAGCACCCACGCCGGCCTGACCCTCTACCAAGTCCTGGACGCACTCCAGGACCTGCTGAGGTGCTGGACCGGCACCTGCACCACACGCAGAACCAAAGCCAGAACCTAACGAAGCACTACTAGGGCCTGCTGTGAAAGTACTGGTCACAGGTCACAGCCACTCATTGACGGTTGCGACCAGCACGCTCGCGTGCCGGCGGACCGTGAGCCTCCCCATAGTGCCGTGCAGTCGGGCCGGGCGACGGGAGACACTGGCGCGGTGAATCAGGTTCAGGAGATCGTGGGATTGGCCGGTGGTGTGCTGGGCGGGGATCTCATCGGCGCCTACCTACACGAATCTTCCGTGCTCGGAGGCCTCAGACCAGCCAGCGACGTGGACGTACTGCTCGTCTCCCGGAGGCCGATGGGTGAGCGGGAACGACAGGCGCTTCTCGGTGGCTTGCTCGGGATCTCCGGCTCCCGGAACAAGGCCCGCCCGGTCGAGCTCACCGTGGTCGTCCAGTCCGAGGTCAAGCCATGGCGACACCCTCCGGCCTGCGACTTCCTGTACGGCGAGTGGCTGCGCGCCGAGTACGAGGCCGGGAAGGTCCCCCGTCCGGAGCCGATGCCCGATCTCGCCCTGCTGATCACGATGGCGCGGACCGGCGACTACCCCCTCGCCGGCCCGCGGCCGGCACTGGTCCTTGCTCCTGTCCCGCACTCCGACCTGGTCCGGGCAAGCGTGGCGGGCATCCCCGACCTGCTCGACAACCTGGACGGCGACACCCGCAACGTCCTGCTGACCTTCGCACGCATCTGGACCACGCTCACCACCGGCCAGATCAGACCGAAGGACGCTGCCGCCGGCTGGGCCCTCGCCCAGCTTCCTCCCGAACACCGCCCCGTTCTCGAACACGCCAGGCAGCTCTATCTCAACTGCCGCTACTCCGAGGAAATCTGGAGCGAGACGTTGCAGGCACAGGTCCGTCCGCATGTGGACCGCGTGCTCGCCGAGATCGACCAGTTGAGCACACGGAGCCAGCGGACATAAGAACCGCTCCCAAGGTGCTGATCACCGAGAGTGTTCCGACTGCGCTGGTCACAGCCACTCGTTGATGGCCGCGACCAGCACGGTCGCCTCATAGCGGACGGCGAGCTTGTCGTACCGCGTGGCGACGGCTCGGT
The DNA here is from genome assembly GCF_043076215.1 of Streptomyces sp. NPDC016640. Taxonomy (NCBI): domain Bacteria; kingdom Bacillati; phylum Actinomycetota; class Actinomycetes; order Kitasatosporales; family Streptomycetaceae; genus Streptomyces; species Streptomyces sp. NPDC016640. The sequence goes on along the minus strand of NZ_JBIBRG010000024.1, from coordinate 43,905 downwards.
GGCGCTTGATCCCGCACTCCACCGCGTAGCGCTCCTTGTGGTCGTCCATGTCGAACTTAGGCGGGCGCCCGCCACGAGAGCCGAGCCTCTTGCGGTTGCGGACCTGGTCCGCCTTCTCCGGAATCGTGCAGCCGATCCCGCGTCTGCGCAGGTAAGCACGGTTCGCGCGGGAGCCGTACGCCTTGTCCGCACGGACCCTGTCCGGCTTGGTGCGCGGCCGCCCTGGACCCGTGCGGGGCACCCGGATGCCCTCCAAGACCGGCTGGAACTGCGGGCTGTCGTGGCGCTGGCCAGCGGTGACAAACAGCGACAGTGGCTTTTGCCCCTGCTCCACGGCCAGGTGCAGCTTGGTGGTCAGCCCGCCGCGCGACCGCCCGAGACCGTGATCCTCCGGCTCGGTGAAGACGCCGCCCGGAGGCTCTTTCTGGGAAGCCCCTTTTTACGCGCGCCAGCGGCGTGCTGGTGAGCGCGGGTGATCGTGGAGTCCACGCTCACATCCCACGTGATCAGCCCTTTTGAGTCAGCCTCGGCCTGCAGCTGCTCGAAGATCTGTTTCCAGGTGCCGTCACGCTGCCATCGACGGAACAGGTCGTAGGCCCGCTCCCAAGGCCCGTAGCGTTCAGGGAGATCACGCCACGGCGCACCGGTCCGGATCCGCCACCGTATGCCGTCGATCAGCTGCCGATGGACCCGGAGTGGCGGACACCGTGCGCGTCGTCATTTCTGTGGACGATCGCGAAATTCCCCAGACGGAAGTTCGCGTAATTCCCCAGCTACTGACGTGCGCTGACGGTAAGATAGTCCGTGAGCTGTTTCCAACCTCAGCTTGAGCAGGTCAGATGCAAGGTGAGGGCGGCCTGAACCAGGCTGGTGATGCGAGTCGTGGAACATCGCAGCTTCGCGCAGGAGCCGCCAGGTTTTGAGGGTGGCCATGGCCTGCTCGACGAGCGCACGGATCCTCGCATGCGAGCGGTTGACAGCCTGCTGAACCTGCGGAAAGTGTCTCCCAGCGACCCCAATAAGGCAGCCGTATGGTGCCGCCGGAGGCCCCGGTAACCCTTGTCGGCCCAGCACTCCACGCCGGCTTCCTCCAGGGCGTCGATGATGCCGTGGATTCGCGCGACCTTGATGTCGTGGACCGCGGCGGGCAGTGCAGGCGATACCCACACCAGTCGCCCGGGCGGGATCGGTGATGATCTGCACGTTCATGCCGTGCGTCTTATGTTTTCCAGAGTAGAAGGGCCGGTCGGCCGCGATTCGGTCGATCGGCAGCAGCGTGCCGTCCAGGATCACGAATGCCTCGGTGGAGGCGGTGCAGGCCGCGGTCCGCAGGTTGGGAGCCGACGCGGCGAGGACCGCACCCGCAGCAACCGCTTCAAGCGCTGAACACTTCGCGAAGAACCCGCTGCAGGCGGTCGCGAGCTGGCAGGTCGACAACGACGAAAGGCGGATCAGCGCGTCGGATCAGACGTGCCTCGCGCCTGGTCGCGGCTGGCGACCACCAGGTATCCATCGCTCTCGGGGTCGAAGGTGGTGGACTGCACCGTGAGCCCAACGCTCTGCAACTGCGCCACGAGGTCCTCGTACCGGTAGGGCCAGATGGACAACCGCTCCGAGCAGGCTCGCACTGCCCCATCCGGCTCGATCTGGGCGACCACGATCTCGAGGAAGTGTTCCTGCTCCCAGCGCTGCTCGATCTGCCAGTAGTAGCTGACGACCGCATCGCGGTCGTTGCGGCGGATGAGTCGATCGCGGACGTCTACCCGTGAGCCGGCGGAGCGCACGAGCTCCCAGTTGCGGGACGTGAGCACGAGGCGTCCGCGCGGATTCAGCAGCCGTGACATCGCTTCCAGTGCGGTCAGGCGCCCGGCTGCGCCCTCGGCGTGCCCGAGCGAGTTGCCGACGCAGAACACCAGATCGAACGTAGAGTCCTCCAGGTGGTCGGGCAGCTCGTCCCAGCTCGCGCGGAGGGTTCGAAGCGAGACACCCTGCTCGTCGGCGGCCTTCTCGGTCCGGCGAACCATCCCCTTGCTGGCGTCTGCGGCGACCACGTCAAGGCCAAGACTCGCGAGACCGACGGCGAGCTGGCCGGTTCCACACGCGCAGTCGAGGACGCGCGCGTTGGGCGGAAGAGAGCCCACGACATCGCTGTAGTAAACCGCGGCTGCCTTGGCGGGGGTCAACCTGTCGTCCCCGATCAGCCACTCGTATACGTCGGAAAGCGCCCCATAACCAGCCACCGCGATAACCTCCATCACTCGACGACACGCGGGCTAGACTGCGCCTGCGATTCGGACCTTGCGCCCAGCACTGTGCCGGGCCGTGTCAGCGAAGCATTGAGCAGGACCCAACCACTTCCGGCCGCTGAGACTCCACCGGATTTCGTGGTAAACCGCGACACGCCGCACCGACGCAGGTCCCCACTCCACCGGCGCCCCATCGGCCACGATGAGGACCGCGGCCGGCAAGCGCGCGTTCGCTGCGGAGCGCTTTAGTACTCCAGCAGCGGTTCGTGTCCTGAGCTGCGTTTTCGGTAGTGGCAGTGGCGGGCGACGGCCTGGCGGCGTCTTCTCCAGGCCGACCAGTTCAGTGCATGGGTGACGAGGTCGCGCCCCCGCAGGCGGTTGCTGATGCGGGTGGCCTTCCCGGCCAGGTCGTCGTCGAAGCCGACGATCATCTCCAGCTCGGCGATGGTCTCGTCTTCGAGCTCGACCGAGCGGAGGGTGTGAGGCATGACGCGGGCCGCGTCGGCGATGACGAACGCGTCGCGGGCGTCGGTCTTGGCCTCACCGGCAGAGAGATCGGCGATCCGCCGCATCGTGAGTCCGGGCAGATAGGCGACGGGACAGCCCATGTCCCTCGCGACCGCCGGCGGCAGGGCGCCGATCGATGCCGGCTGGTCGACCACGACGAGCACGCTCCCGTGCTTGGCCTGCAGCTTTCCGAAGACCTCGCGGAGCTTCGGTTCGCTGTTGGGCAGCCGTTTGTCGAAGGCTTTCTTCCCGGCCGGGGTGACGGCGGTGGCGTGGTGTTCGCCCTTGCCGACGTCCAGGCCGAGGAAGACGCCGATGTCGCTGACGTCGATCACGTGCTTCCTCCGGTTGTCCCCGCCCGGCCGTCCCACGGCACCGATCGCCACATCCACATTACGAAGAGCCTCCCGACCTGCGGAAAGGCCGGTGGTCATGCCCCTAATCAGCGGTCTGTCGATGCCTCCGGAGCCGGTGACACCACCCCCAGGCCATGCGTTCGACAGGGGGAGAAAGTCATGCCAACTCCGAAGGCCGGGCGCCCCATTGCGGGGCCATCAAGAAGGTAATGGGGGGAACTTCAGCGCGTCCATCGACGCCAAGGGCGACTACACCGACCCGGACGCGACGCCGGCCACGGCGCTGCGCGCGCACTGCCTGACGCCCGACTTCGCCGCACGGCTCGCGGCCTGGGAGAACGGCAACGGTGCCGACGGCGTCCTGCGCGCCCAGAACGTCCCGACGCGGTGGACCGTGAGCGACAACGGCGCCGTGGGCAACGGCCACGAGGTCGTGGTCACCCTGACGTTCGGCAGCGATGGGACGACCTGGACGACCAAGCTCTTCGTGCTGCTGGAGCGGTACAACCGCATCATCGACATCGAGACGACGAGCAGCCGCTGACGCAGGACGGCGGGCGGTGGGCCTCCTTGCTCGCGGAGGAGGCCCACCGCCCGGCTGGTGTGTGCGCTCGGTGTCGTCGCGCCTTTCGTCGATCAGCGGAGGCAACTCCGGACCGAGATCCTCCGTCTTGACGGACGACGAACGGGCCGCAGCCCTCTCTCCCCTCCCTCAGCAGAGGGGCTGACGGCCGCCGGACTATACACCCAACGTATACGCGATGTGTATACAGGGGGGTCCGGGCCACCGAACGGAAAGGCTTCGATGTACGGCAAGGCATTCGCCCCGGAGTACCAGGGCACCCTCACCACCCTGTCCGTCAACGCACCGCTGGCGGACGTGCTCGCGGCCGGCACCGAGCAGATGCAGGAGGCCCTACGGGCCGGACGGACCGCCGAGGCGGCGCGCACGGGCCTGGCGGTCGCCGAAGCGCACCGGCGCCTCGGGCAGGTACGCGAGGCCGAGCGGGCCTGGAAGGCGAGTTACCGCACGGCCCGGGAGGCCGGAGACCTCGCGGGCATGGCCTGGGCTCTCTGGAGCGGCGGCACCCTGGCCCGCCAACGAGGCGCGTTCCCGCTGGCCCGCCGCCTGCTCGCACTCGCCGCCGAGCTCGGCGAGCAGGCGGGGGACGTCGTCGTCCGCGGGTACTCGCTGGCGGGTCTCGCCGAGACCGGCCGCATCCAGGGGGACTACGAGGCCGTGGGCCGGCTGCACGAGCAACTGCTCGACGAGGCCCGCAAGCGCGGGGAGGCCCGCCACACCGTCTGGGCGTTGGAGGGCATCGCCCAGATGCGGCGCAACACCGGCCAGTACGACAGCGCCCACGCACTGTTCGCCGAGGCGGCCGAGATATCCGCCCGCGCCGACGACCGGCGCGGGCACGCCTGGGCCCTGCGCGGCCTCGCCGACGTCGTCTCCGTGCGCGACGGCGACACCGAGCGGGCCCTGTCCCTGCTGTCGCAGGCCGAGGCCACGTGCAGGGAGATGAAACTGAAGAGCGCTCTCGCCTACAACCTCAAGATGCGGGGCAACGTCCTCTACCGCGCCGGGCGCTACGCCGAGGCGCGTGACCTGTACCGGGACGCGCTGGCGGAGTTCCGTGAGATGACCGAGCCGCGCGGTGAGACGCTGGCCCGGCTCGGGCTGGCCAAGGCACTGGCCCGACTTGGCTGTGACCGCGCCGCGACGGCGGCCGAACTCGCCGAACTCGCCCGTCTGACCGAGCGGATCGGACTGCGGCACGCCCGGGAGATGGTCGCCCAGGCCCAGGCGGAGTTCGTCCCGGACGGGGAGGTCTCCGCGTGACGGTGACGGCCGTACCGGCGGCACCGGCCCAGATCGTCGACCGGTGCGCGCGGTTGACCCGGCCGGCGTTGCGGGAGGCCGTCGGCCGACTGCACCCCTGGGTCGGTGAGGTGGCCGCCTACTCCCTCGGCTGGTGCGACGTGGGCGGCGCGCCGGTCACCGCCCCCGGTGGCAAGGGCCTACGGCAGGCACTGGCCGTGCTCGGTGCGGAGATCGCCGGAGCGCCCCCGGAGACAGGGGTGCCCGCCGCCGTCGCGGTGGAACTGGTGCACACCTTCTCGCTCCTGCACGACGACATCATGGACGGCGACCCGGTGCGGCGGGGCCGTCCCGCCGTCTGGCGGGCGTACGGGACCGGCCCCGCCGTCCTCGCCGGCGACGCCCTCTTCGCGCTCGCCGTCGACACCCTCGCCACATCCGTCGGCGGGATCGAGGGCGTACGGCTGCTGTCGGCGGCGCTGGGCGACCTGGTGCGCGGACAGGCCGACGACCTGCTGTTCGCGGGGCGCCCGTGGACCGGGCCACGCCGCGTGCGGAGCACGGAGTACCGGCACATGGCCGAGGGCAAGACCGGTTCGCTGCTGGGCTGTTCGCTGGCCCTGGGGGCGCTGATCGCCGGCGCGTCCCCCGCCGTGGTGGCCGGCCTCGACCGGGCTGGCCGGCAGGCGGGGGTCGCCTTCCAGATCGCGGACGACGTGCTGGGCACGTGGGGCGATCCCGCCGTCACCGGCAAGCCGGTGCACGGGGACCTGCGCGAGCGGAAGAAGACCCTGCCGGTGGTGTCCGCCCTGGAGAGCGGCCGCCCCGCCGCCCGTCGTCTCGCCGCTCTGCTCGAAGCGGACGGGGACGTGGCCAGGGCGGCGGAGCTGGCCGAGGAAGCGGGGGGACGCGCGGCGGCGCTCGCAGTGGCGCGGCGGTGCAGGGTCTCGGCCCTGTCGGAGCTCGACCGGATCCGGGCTCCCGCCCGGCCGGCCCGCGACCTGCGGGCGTTGCTGGACGGTGTGGTGATGCGCAGCCAGTGACGAGGTTCGGGGCCCGGACGGCGGGCTCCGACGCTCATCCGGCGATCGAGTCCAGCTGCTCCGGCGCCGGGCGCAGCAGCCGCAGGTCGCCTCCCGGCGGCGCTTCCAAGGAAGCGAGGGCCTTAAGGGCCCGGCTGTCTCCCGCGTCGGCGGCTGCGTGGACGACGTCGGTCGCGGCGTAGCGGTGGAACTCCAGTTCCGGGTGCGGCCAGGCGGCGGCCCCGGTGGCGGCGGGGAGCAGGTAGTCGACGGCCTGGAACAGGCTCTGTCCGTCCGGGCCCTCGTAGCCCCACAGGTCCACGCCCACGTGCTGGCCGATCGCGGGCGTTGTCACGTTGTCGGGTGCGTGATTGTTGGGACTGCTGCAGGGTTGGGTGACATCTGACCTGGCTCGCCGTCAGGCGGGTTGGAAGGATGGAGCAATGCCCAAGCCGTATCCCAAGGAGTTCCGCGAGGACGTCGTGCGTGTCGTGCGCAGCCGTGAGCCTGGCGTGACGCTGGAGCAGGTGGCCGCTGACTTTGGGGTCCACCCGGTCTCGCTGACGAAGTGGCTGCGCCGCGCGGGGACCGAGGACAGCACCGCCACCAGGTCCGCGACGGCGCCGGCCGAGTCGGCCGAACTGCGCGAGGCCCGCAAGCGGATCCGGATGCTCGAGCAGGAGAACGAGGTGCTCCGGAAGGCCGCGGCCTGTCTGTCGCAGGCGAACCTGTCGGCAAAATGATGTACCCGCTCGTCCGCGAGCTGGTCGCCGCCGATGCCCCTGCAAGGGTGCCGGTGGCGGTGACGTGCCGGGTATTGGGTCTGGCCCGCCAGCCCTACTACCGGTGGCTGGCCCGTCCGGTCACCGACGCGGAACTGACCGAGGCCCACCGGGCCAACGCCCTGTTCGACGCCCACCGCGACGATCCCGAGTTCGGCCACCGCTTCCTCCTCGACGAAGCAAGGGCCGCCGGTCAGGCGATGGCCGAGCGGAGCGGATGGCGAATCTGCCGCGACAACGGCTGGTGGAGCGTGTTCGGCAAACGCAAAGGCCGTGGCAAGAACGCCAAGGCGGGCCCGCCGGTCCACGACGACCGGGTCCGGCGCGACTTCACCGCCCCGGCGCCGAACCGGCTGTGGCTGACCGACATCACCGAGCACGCCACCGGCGAGGGCAAGCTCTACCTGTGCGCCGTCAAGGACGTGTACCCGGGCCGGATCGTTGGCTACTCCATCGACTCGAGGATGAAGTCCCGCCTCGCGGTGAGAGCCCTTGAATCCGCGGTCGCCCGCCGCGGCCAGGTCGCCGGATGCTTGGTTCATTCCGATCGCGGGTCGCAGGGCAAATTCAACTGATCGTCGCAACACCTTTGACCGCAGAGGGCGCTGTCACGTTGGCTGACCGGGTGGGATGATCTTCTGGTTGGTCGTGCTGGGAGGGGTCGTCCGTGGGCAGCGCACCGCCGTCGTACACGGGGCACCGGTACCCGGTCGAGGTGATCGCGCACTGCGTGTGGCTGTACTTCCGCTTCCCGCTCGGCTTCCGCGAGGTCGGGGAGCTGATGCTCGAGCGCGGCGTGATGGTGACCCACGAGACGATCCGCCGCTGGTGCGCGAAGTTCGGGCAGTCCTACGCCGACGGCCTGCGCCGCCGGCCCCGGCCCGGGGGCAAGTGGCACCTGGACGAGGTCTTCGTCAGGGTCAACGGCGAGCAGCGGTAGCTGTGGCGGGCCGTCGGCCAGGACGGCAACGTGCTCGGCATCTTGGTCCAGAACCGGCGGGACACCGCTGCGGCCAGGCGCTTCTTCCGTAAACTACTCAAGAAGACTTGCTCGGTGCCGCGGGTGGTGGTCACCGACAAGCTCCGTTCCTACGGCGCGGCCCACCGCGAGGTCATGCCCTCCGTCGAGCACCGCTCGCACAAGGGCTTGAACAACCGGGCCGAGAACAGTCATCAGCCCACCCGGCAGCGTGAACGCGCCATGAAAGGCTTCCGCAGCGTCGGCGGAACCCAGCGGTTCCTGGCCGCGTTCAGCGGCATCTCACCCCACTTCCGACCCCGCCGCCACCTGATGAGCGCTCCCGGCTACCGAGCCGAAATGGCCATCCGCTTCGCGATCTGGGATCAGATCACCGGCGCCGCCGGCCAGCCCGCCAAGGCTTGAGCACCGGCCCGAAACCCGGCCCTCCCCACGCCCCGATACGCGGTCAGAGACCCACGCACCCAATAATGTGACAGCGTCGGCGGAGAAGGGACCGCTGGACGCTCCCAGACCAGCCAGACGAAACAGGAGATCACCCAGGCCGGCGCCTTCCTCACCTGGCTTGCCGACCGAGGTCGCACCATCGAACACTGCCAGCAGGCCGACCTCGACGCCTGGCACACGGAGAAGCTGGCCACCCGGCGCCGGGCGCAGACGTTCCTGCGCTGGTGCATGAGGACGAGCCGGATGTCCCGCCTCCTCCTGCCACCCCAGGTCGTCAACCAGGACCAAGCGCCGCTGCACCAGCATCGCCGACTCGCCATTCTCCGGCGGGCCCTCAACGACGACTCTCTGCCCCTGCGGGCCCGGGTCGCCGCCGCGCTCGTTCTCCTCTACGCGCAACCCGTCACCCGCGTCGTCCGCCTCACAGTCGACGACGTCCTCGACGACGGGGCCACCGTCGCCGTCCGGCTGGGAGATCCGCCGTCCCCGCTGCCGGAGCCTGTCACTGACCTCGTGCGGGCCTATATCCGGTCCCGCCAGCTCCTGCCCTACGCCAGCAGCAGAAGCTCACAGTGGCTCTTCCCCGGCCGCCAACCCGGACAGCCAATGAACCCGGTCAGCCTCCAAGTCCACCTGCGGGAGATCGGCGTCCCGCCGCAGCGCGGCAGGACCTCCGCGATCCGACAACTCGTCCTCCAGGCCCCGGCCGCCGTCATCGCGAAGGCCCTCGGTTACCACGACAAGACCACCACCCGCCTGGTCACTGAAGCCGGAGGAACCTGGGCCCGATACGCCTCCGGCGACCACACACGGTGACACCAGGCACGGCCTCAACGAGGAATACGCGACATCTCAACAAGCGGGCCCACCAGTCCCGAGGCCGGTCACTTGCGAAGTCGAGAACGGTACTCGCCCGGGGCCGTGCCTCGGACACGTCTGAAGGCACGGCTGAAAGCGTGCGGAGAGCCGTATCCGACCGCGCCGGAGATCGACTCGACCGGCTCATCGGTATCTCGGAGCCGGACGGACGCCAGGTCGATGCGCCACTGCGTCACGTACGCGCCCGGCGTCTGTCCGAGGGCGGACCGGAAACGCCTGGACAGCGTCGCCCGGGAGACGCTCGTCGCGGCGGCCAGGGTCTCCGTGGTCCAGGGGTGTCCCGGTTGGGCGTGGACACACGCGAGAGCGTCGCGCACGACCGGATCACGCATCGCTCCCAGCCATGAGCCGGACTGCTCCTGCGGATGGCGGGCAAGCCAGGCGCGTACGAACTGGACGAGCAGAAGGTCGACGATGCTGTTGATGGCGGCGGTGGTGCCGAACTGCGGCTGCGCGAGCTCAGCAGCGAGAAGTTCGACGGTCCTTCTGAGCTGCGCGTTCTCCCGGGCTGTGACGTGCATCGGCCGAGCGAAGGAGGTAAGCACCGGTGTGCGCACCTCCGGGTCCTGCTCGTAGTGCAGGATGATCACTTCCGTCTGCACCGGCGCCGAGCCCAGCCTCAGGGCTCGGCCGTCGCCAAAAGCCCGGGCCGCCTCCTCACGGTCGCAGGAGCCCATCGTCACGTCGGCGCCGCCGGCTATCCCGTGTGCGGTGCCCGGCGGCACCAGGACGGCGTCCCCGGCCTGCACCTGAAGAGGTTTCTCGCCCGTGACGTGGAGCCACATAGTGCCGCGGGACACCACGTGCAGTGCCGCTCCTGGATAGGAGTCCAGCCACAGGCCCCAGGTTCCTCCAGCCTTCAGCATGACCCCGAGCGCCCCACGCGCACCCGAAACACGCAAGACCTCCGCCAGTACATCCATGGGTCCATTCTCGTCCACCGCCGCGAGCCGCCCCCGGCGGGCGACGGCGCATGTGTCCTGGTCCACAGCGTCAGGCCACGTCAAGAATGACCTTTCCGTGCACCTTCCGCGCGAACAGCGCCTGGACGGCGTCGCCCACCTCGTGCCAGTGGCCTCGCAGTCCGACCGGCGCCGAGAGCCTCCCGGCGGCCATAAGGCCCAGCAGGTCCGTCAGCTCCCCGCCGGTCGGTGTCATGTCGCCGTAGGTGGCGATGCTGCGGGGTTCGCCGAACCCGAACAAGGCACCTGACGGGAACGTGGTCTCCTGTCCCGAGGAGTAACCGACCAGGTGGAGGGTGCCGCCCTCGGCGAGGGAACTCCACGCCTGGGCCACCAGTGGTCCGCCGACCGTGTCCAGGACGAGGTCGAACCGGTCCCCGGTCTCGGCCAGGTCGGTCAGGACTTTGTCGGCGCCGAGTTCGCGGAGTCCGGCGGCCCGCTCCGGCGAACCGACGAGTGCCGTCACCCGGGCGCCCGCCAGCGCTGCCAGTTGGACGGCGAAGTGCCCCACGCCCCCGCTGGCGCCGGTGATCAGCACGTTGCGCGCCAGCAGGGAACGCGTGCGCAGCACCCGGAATGGGGTGACGCCGGCGATCCCCAGCGCGGCGGCGTCGGCCAGATCCACGCTCTTTGGGACGGTGCCGAGCGAGGCGGGACTGACTGCCACCCGCTCCGCCCATGCGTGGGGAGCCATTCCCACCGCGACGCGCGTACCTTCGGGCGGCCCCGAGCCGTCGGATGCGGCGCGCACCACGATGCCGGCCGCGTCGTGACCGTGCACAGCGCCGGCTGGCCACTGGTCCACGTAATTCAGCTCTCCGAAGTTGAGACCGATGTGCCGTATCTCCACCAGTGCCTCACCGGCGGACGGTACGGGCTCATCGACATCGGCGAACCGGACGGGTCCGGCCCCACTGTGATCGACCACAAGGGCGCGCATAAGGGATGTGTTTCCTTCTCTCGTGGGTACGCCTGAACACTCGGCGCTGCAGCAGATCGAGTGCGCAAATGCCGCACTGCCGTCTTCTTGAAACCCTACGCAGGACCGGGACAGCGACCAGACCCGTGAGAATCAATCAGTTGACGATCTGTGTCAGTGCGACTCGCGGCGCGTCGAGCCCTGCACCCGTCAGGTGGATGACGCTGTGACGGGCACAGACACGCCCGGCAATGTAATGATCTTGAGGCGTCAGCGCTTCCGTCGGGCGGTGGGGCCGGGCTGGGCGACTTGCCGGGCGACCGCGTCGACGCCGGGGCGGGCGTTCCGCTCCAGGGAGAGGACGGAGATGTGGCAGGAGCGGGCCAGGAGCATCGAGATGAAGGTGCCGCTCCGCGCGGGCAGCCGCGCGTTCGGCCAGCGCCTCCAGCAGCGACGGAACCTCCGCGATCCGCCGACTCGTCCCACCCACCTGGTCACTGAAGCCAATGGAACCTGGAGCCGATACGCCTCCGGCGACCACACACGGTGACACCAGGCACGGCCTCAACGAGGAGTACGCGACACCTCAACATGCGAGCCCACCAGTCCCGAGGCTGCACCCGCTACAGCAGCGCCGAGACGACGGCCCGGGGCATCAGGAACGACTTCCTGCCCAAGGCGCGCGAGATACGGCGCAAAGCCCCGCGTGCCCACCACTGCTGACCATCCGCAGCGATCGGTGGTGGCATGCGTGACGAACTCCCACGTCAGTTTCGTGGGGACCGGCGCAGAGGGGGAGATGGGAGGGCGGCGCCGTGTCGGCGTTGGCGCCGGCTGTATTCGGTGATGGCCCGCCACAGATCACGCCGGTCGACGTCGGGCCAGTGGTCGGGGGTGAAGTGCAGCTCGGCGTAGGTGGCGTGCCAGGGGAGGAAGTTGGAGGTGCGCTGTTCGTTACCGGTCCGCCACAGCAGGTCGACATCCGGCATGTCGGGGTGGGGCAAGTGGCGGGCGAAGTCGTCCTCACTGATGAGGTGGGGGGCCACATCGCCTGCTTGGGCTGCCTGGGCGAGGGCTGCGGCGGTCCTGGTGATCTCGTCGCGGCCGCCGTAGTTGATGCACACGGTGAGGGTCAGTCCGGTGCGAGCGTGGGTGCGGCGCTCCTCGCGCATGAGGGCTCGGACGAGTTCCTCGGGCAGTTTGCCGGGACGGCCGGACCAGCGCTGGCGTACGTCGAGATCACGGATGGGGCCTTCATCGAGGTCGCGTCGGATCGCTTCCAGGATCGTGGTGATTTCCTCGGTGCCGCGTTTCCAATTCTCGGTGGAGAACGCGTAGAGGGTCAGGTGGCACAGACCGATCTCCAGGGCGCCGTAGACCATCTCGTGCGCGGCGGCGGTGCCGGCGCGGTGGCCTTCGGAGCGGGGCAGACCACGCTGCTCGGCCCAGCGTCCGTTGCCGTCCATGATGATCGCCACGTGGGAGGGCATCCGGTCGGCGTCGATCTGCGGGGGCCGGGCACCGTCAGGGCGCGGTGGCGGGGGCCGCAGGGCGGTGTCTTCGGCTGCCGGGCTCGGACCGCTCGCGTTCACCGCGGGTCGTCGGGGTCCGGGCACGGTCAGGGGCGTCAGGCTCCAGGCCAGGCGCGAGCGGATGCGGGCGGGAGTGAGGATGCGCGCGCGGGCCACGAGGGAGGGGCGCGGGGCGCGTTTGAGCAGGGCGGGGCCGGCCGCGTCGACGGCCTCCAGTTGGGCGCGCAGCAGGCAGGCGGACGTGTCGAGCACGGTGGCGGCGCCCGGGTGCATGCCTGTGGTCATCGCGGGCCTGGTCACCCATTGGCGGGCCAGGTCGGTCATCGCGCCGATCAAAGCCGCTGTGGCCGGGCTCCAGCGTCCCTGCCGCAGATCGCCTTCCGCACCGGGGCAGGCGTCCAGGGCCTCCTGCGGCAGGAGCAGGAGGCCCTGGCCGAGGTCGGGGCCCAGGTCGGTGAGAATGTCGGTGAGTTGCGCACCGTCGATGAACCGCTCGTAGTCCACCCGCCGGTCCAGCCTCAGCGTCATCGGCGCTCCGGCCTGTTCGAACAGGTGCCGTACCTGGTCGACCCAGGGCGTGATTCCCTCGTTGCACCAGGCCCGCCACTCGGTCCAATCGGCGAAGCGCCGGCCGTGGACATCGTCGCGTGTGCTGATCATGGCGCCTTGCAGGCCGGACAAGTCCAGACGCCACCGCAGGGCGGTGTGCACCAGGGCGTGCCGGACCGGATCCGTGCTGGTGCCGGCCGCCAGGTCGTGTTGCAGGGCTTCCGTCCAGGCTTCGACGCGGGCCGCACGCTCGGCCGGTTCCGCATCCCGCTGGTCGGCCAGGTCGTCCAGGACGCTCGCTGCCGCCCACAGGGCCCACCCGGCCGGACGCAGCACGGCGGGCATCAGCTGGATGAGGGCGTGGATCGCGGGATCGTGCTGTCGCGTGGTGCGTCGGCACAGCCGGTACGCCGCCCGTAGGGTCAGGTCTTCGCCGGTGAGCGACCGGGCGGCGGGTCGCCTCCGCCGTGCTCGCGGGGCCGCATCGAGGTCTGCCGTCGTGGACTGGGATATGACGCGCATGGGGGACCGGGACCTCAGTGTGCTTCCGTGTCGGACGCCGCAGCCGACGGCGTGGCAGCTTGATGCGGCGCGGAAGGGCCGCCCTTGTCGCTTCCTGCTCCGGGCAGCGTGGTCCGGGCGGTCGACGGCAGGGAACTGCGGGTGCTGCGGCGGAAGCCCACCAGCGCGATCAGGGAGGCCACCGCGAACCAGGCGAGCTGGATGACCAGGTAACCGGGCACCGGGGCGGTGGAGAACCCGGCCGCTGTGCTGGCCTGCATGGCCCCGTAGGAGGGCAGGTAGCGCATGACCGGGTTGTCGGCCCCGGAACTGGTGATGGGGTTCTGCAGCGCGAGGTCGATGATGCTGGTCATCACGATGGCGAACATGCCCTCGACCTCCCGGCGCAGCAGGGAGCCGAAACCGACACCGAGCGCACCGTAGGTGAGCCCGGCGCAGAACAGTGCGGCGGCGAGCAGGAGAGGCTGGCGGGGTGTCCAGGCCAGGCAGGTGACCGCGGTGGCGTAGGCGGCGACCGCCGCCGAGACCAGGGCCAGGGCGGTGACCTTGGCCAGGACGAGGTGGGCTCGGGGGTAGCCGGCCATGGCCAGCCTGCGGTCGAAGCCGCTGCCGGAGAACGTGGCGGCGAACATCATGAAACCGGTGATCAGCGTGACGGCGTTGAGCGCGCCGCTGATCTCGGTCAGTTCGTTGCCGTGCGGCGCCAGCGTCTCCCCGGTGGCGCGAAGACGCATCCGGGCTGGGGTATCGGGCATCGCCAGGTACGCCAGAGTCGTCCACACCGGGACGAACAGGCCCACCAGGATCATGGCGAACCGGTTGCGGCCGTGTTCGATGAGCGTGAACCGGGTGGCGACGGCGAAGCGGGTCAGGTGGAACCTCACGCGGCGGCCCCCGCCTCGTCCGGGCGGAGCAGCCCGCCGTCCAGGCGCCACAGCTCGTCCAGGCGTTCGGTGTCATACGCCAGGTGGGAGACGACCAGGACCGAACGCCCGGCATCCCGCAGCCGCACGGCCAGATCCCAGAAACGCTGGTAGGTGTCCCAGTCGAACCCCTGATACGGCTCGTCCAGCAACAGCACCTGCGGATCGTGCATGAGCGCCAGCGTCACGTTCAGCTTCTGCCGCGTGCCGCCGCTGAGCACCCCGGCCCGCTCATCCGCGTATCCGGTGAAGCCCAGTACCTCCATGACCTCCTCGGCATACCGCACATCGGCCAGGCGGTAAGCCGTCTGGAAGAACGTCAGGTGCTGCCGGACGGTCAGAGCCTCGTTGAGGACTACGTGCTGCGGGCAATAGCCGAACCGACCGCTGTGGCGGACCGTGCCGCGCGTGGGCCGTAGTTCGCCGGAGATGACCTTCAGCAGCGTTGACTTGCCGGCGCCGTTCTCCCCGACGATCCCGCACAGTGTGCCTGCCCGGAGCCGCAGGTCCACGCCCCGTAAAACCACACGCCGACGGTAGGCATGATGCACATCCCTGACATCCACGCCTGTCTCCCCCCTCGTAGACCTGGACCGGCCGTAACCCGAATGGCCTAACGACCACGAGTCGCCGAGGACACGGATCACACGCCACCGGGGTGCAGTCGCATCGGCGCCGACGGCACGCGAAGGCTTCGGACGGCTGCGCCCGCGGTCGGCTCCTGAGCGAACCCGCCCGCGCCGCCCTCCTGACCGGCGGCCGACGCGCGGGTTCGCCATGTGCCCAATCCGGGATTCCGCGGACCCGCGCGCCTCGGCGCGGGCGCGATCCAAGCTGCTGCGCCAGGAACCGTGGGGCACGGATGACTTCGGTAGACGGCGCTGCGGCCCAGCTCGTGTCAGCGTTCGACGTGGTTGCGGACGGCCGGGCCCGGCAGGACGGGCTCGGTCATGCGGGAGACCATCTCGATGGAGGTGCCCGACAGTGGTCAGGTCCTGACCCGCAGAGCGGAAAACCGCCGGGTCGAGCGTGACGTTCAGGGCCGTCCCGGAGCGTTTCCCGGTGAACCTGTCCGGGTGGGATTCCGCGGGACGCGTTTGGTCCTGGTCCGGGGCCTCCCGGTGCGTACCGGTGGAGACCAGGGCCGTTTCGGCATCGACGAGGGCGCGGTCGCGGTCGTGCGGGTCCGGCAGGGCACGGCCGATCTCCGTGCCCTCCGTGAGAAGGGAGCGCGCCCTCGTGTGGTCCCCGCAAGCCGTGAGAGCCACGCCGACGCCGGTGAGGTGCGCGGCACGGTCCTCGAGCCGGAGCCCTTTCGGCCCTCGGGCCGGCGAGCAGGCGAGCGGCCCTCCCGGTGCTCGCAGGCGGCGAGACCCTCGGCAGCGAGCGCCAGACGCCGGCGCGACGGCCGGTGGCCCCCAGTTCCCGAGCCTCCGTCCCGCACTGGGTGGGCATGGACGCGCCTTCGGTGTGCCGCCCTCGGGCGCCGAGCTCCTTGCCCACCCGATCGAGCGCCGGGTTCCCGTGGTCTCCGGGGGACTCGACTGAACGCGCCGGCGCTTCGCCCCGCTCCTCCGCGCCCGCAGTCACCAGGGCGACGGCGGTGTCGCCGGGCCCGTACGCGCGGGAGGTCGTACCGGCGAGCGAGGCAGCGGGTTCCGCCGCCTCTTCCAAACTCGGATGGCGCGTGGCCGGTCCGCGCCGGTGGCCGCCGCCCGCCCTGCCTTTGTGAGTATTCGGACGCGCCACAGTGAATCGGGCAGGGAACGGGCACGGCCTCGGCCCGTTCCGGCGCCCCCGCCCTGAGTAGTGCTCCGCCCAGCCAGTGCCCTGCCCGCTCCCCGTCGGGGCTGTCGGTGCGGGCGCGTGCGAGGGCTTCCGCCTGGTCGAGCAGGGTGAGAGCCCGATCCCGACGTCCGGTCGTCTCCAGGGCGCATGCCGGGTTGGCCGGTTGCCGGGCACGGCGCAGCGGATCCACGGACGCGCTGGTCAAGGACTGCTGGACACCTCCCGCGAGGCCCACTTTCGACCCAAGAGGCCCGCCGTGCGCCCGCCCCTCCCCTGCCCGTGGTCACCGAGGTGGTGGGCCGCCGGCCGGCGGAGCCGGGGCTCGCCGACGAGGCAGCCGCCGCAAGGGGCCCTCGCCCTTCCGCGGCACCGGGTCCCGTCGCGCTCCGGCCTCCTCGGTCACGCCCCTCTGATCTCGTCGAGCGAGAGCTGCATCGCCTCCCGGGCACGGGCGAACCAGTCGGCGAGGACGGCCGTCTCGTCGGGGGTGTAGTCGGCGAAGAGGGCGCCGAGCCGTTCGTAGTGCGGGCCGTACACGGCGAGGACGCGGGTGGCCGCCGATTCGCCGAGGACGACTCGGACGCGTCGGCGGTCGTTGGGATCGGGCTTCCTGTGGACGTATCCGGCGCGTTCGAGGCGGTTGAGTACGCCGGTGACGGCACCGGTGGTGATGTTGGCGCGCCCGGCCAGGTCACCCGCGCTCAGGTGCTGTTCCCCTGCGCCGATGATGTGGCCGAGGCAGGTCAGGTCGGTGACGTTCAGGCCCAGCCGCTGGGCGATGTCGTGCTGCGAGACGAGGGCGAACGCGATCATCTGGTCCATCGCGTCCAGCGCCTGCTTCGGCGTCGCCTCGGGACGGGGCTTGCCCTTCACCGATTTTCCCCTTAGCGTCTAAGTTACTTAGCTCGTGAGATAAAAGATTCAGCTTCCGTTGTGAAGATACAAGACGGAACTCGCCTGAGGAGACGCATGAGCGGCATACACGGTGACCACGACCTCGGTCACACCGTCGCCGGATGGACGGGCGCGTGCCTCGCCCTCGTCGGATTCACGTTCTCCGGCGCCGCGATGGTCGCCGCCTGGCCGTTGGGCTTCTGGCTCGGTCTCGGTGCGGTCGCGCTCGCCGCCGTCGTCACCTGGGCGCTCCATCTGAGCGGCTGGGGGAAGCCGACCGGACCGCGCCCGCCCGTCGAACAGCACTGGCGCACACGAGACCGGGCGGCCGCGCAGGGCCACCCGGACTGTGTGGGCTGCCGTGCGGCGGGACGGGGACGCCGCCGCCCCCAGCAGACGGTTCCTCCGCAGGCTGATGACGAAGACCCGGGCAGTGCCGAAGGTGATCGTCACCGACAAGCTCCGCTCCTACGGCGCCGCCCACCGCGAGGCCATGCCCTCCGTCGAGCACCGCTCGCACAAGAGACTGAACAACCGGGCCGAGAACAGCCACCAGCCGACGAGGCAACGCGAACGGGTCATGAAGGGCTTCCGCTCCGTGGGCGGGGCGCAGAGGTTCCTGTCCGCGTTCAGTGGCATCTCACCCCACTTCCGGCCTCGTCGCCACCTGATGCCCGCACCTCACTACCGAGCCGAAATGACCGTCCGCCTCACCATCCGGGAACAGATCACCGGCGTCACGGACCGACCTGCCACGACCTGAGCACCGGCCCGCAACCCGACCCCACCACACCTCGGACACACCGTCAGACACCCACACACCCAACAACGTGACAACGCCCCTTCGCCCGCTTGAGCTGGGCATTCTCCTTGCGCAGGGCGGCAAGCCCCTCACGCTCCGCGGTGGTGAGCATGTCGCCTCGCTCGCCGGCATCGGCCTCGGCCTGGCGAATCCAGCCGCGCAGGGCCTCGTGGTGCACGCCGAGTTCCTCGGCCATGCGGCGGATCACAGGCTTCGGCTCGGAAGCGCGGTACATCCGCACCGCACGCTCACGCAACTCCAGCGGGTACTTCCTCGGGGCAGGCATCGTCTGGGCTCCTCTCATGAGCCCCACCTGATCTGCTGCCACCTCTCCCCGCATCCCGGGGGAACCTCACACCGCGGATTGATTGACGACGGTTTGTGCCATCGAAGATTGACTGCGCAGGTCAAGGATGCCGCGGCCGGCCTGCTTCGATGACGTCCAGTGCGACTACGCCCGGCTGTTCCTCGCCCCTTGGACGCTGTTTTGCCGGAGCGGCAACAGGAGTGGCGTGACCGGGCCACGATGGGTGACGTTGGGCCCATGACCGACAACATCACAGCAGGATCGCCCGCGTCTGACACATTCTTGCCTGGCGACGGATACGCAGGAGACCCCGCGGTGCGGGCGGAGTGGGACAACCGGTACGCCGACCGGCAACAGCTGTGGAGCGGCCGGCCCAACGGTGCGCTCGTGGCCGAGGTCGCCGGGCTCACGCCCGGGCGGGTGCTCGACGTCGGCTGCGGCGAGGGCGCGGACGCCGTCTGGCTCGCGCGCGGCGGCTGGGACGTGACCGCGCTCGAGGTCTCGGGCGTGGCGCTGGAGCGGGCGGCCGGGCACGCGCGGGACGCAGGCGTCGCCGTTCGCTGGGTACACGCCGCGCTGACGGAAGCGGCGCTCCCGCCGGCCTCCTTCGACCTGGTCTCCGCGCAGTATCCAGCCCTGCTGCGCACCCCCGACGCCGCAGCCGAGCGAGCGCTGCTCGCGGCCGTCGCGCCCGGCGGCGTGCTGCTGCTCGTACACCACGCGGGGATGGACACCCAGCAGGCGCACGACAGCGGCTTCGACCCGGCTGACTACGTCTGGCCCTCGATGGTCGCCGCCCTGCTCACCGACGACTGGAAGGTGGAGGTGAACGAGCAGCGACCACGCGTGGCACCCGACGGCGGCGCCGGCGCGCACCACACCGACGACCTGGTGCTGCGTGCGCGACGGCTGCGCTGAGTCCCTCCGCTCACAGCGGGCCCGGCATCTGGGCAGACTGCATGACCGAGCCACCGAAAACGGGCTGCGGCCTCTCATAGATCAAGGGTGTTCTCGCTACTTCGAAACCGTGCAGTCGTTCCAGCTCGGGTGCCGCCGTGCGACAGGCCGCTGGACCGGTCATGGCTCGGCAGGTCGGCGAGGTGCTGGGCGTGGACGTCAACATCCGATCCGAGCTGGAACCGCTGCGCGGAAAGCTGGTCCGACTGGTCGACCGGGACTGGCTGCGGAAGCTATCCGATGGCCGGTTCACCGCACGCCTGTGACCGGCGGCTGCTGATCACGTACTTCGCCCCATCCGACAGATCGTTGCCAGCGGATGGGGAGCTGCTCGGCTCTCCTGCTGAAACTCGCGATAGAAGTTGCCCATCACCGCGGCGACGGGTGCGTAACGGACGAGGAGCGCCGCGACCGACGCGGGAACCCTCTCTGGGGGCACCCCTTGGGCGCACGCGTCCACAAACGTCTTGCGTTCTTCCGGTGTGTGTCCGTAGAGAGCGACGGCCAGCCAGTTCACCAGGTGGGTGACGGCGTAGTACTGGTCGTAGGTGCGGTGCTGGTCGAAGAAGTCGGCCTCGTCCCGTGTGAGGTCGAAGCGTGAGGAGATCGCGAGGCCGTAGTCGGTGAAGAAGAGCCGCTGGCCGTCGGTGAGGATGTTCTCGAAGTGGGCGTCGAAGTGCAGAAGCCCGCGGGCGTTCATGAACGCGATGCCGTCTTTCAGCTCGTTGTCGACCATGGCGCAGGCCCGCTCGGCCGCCTCGTCGCCGGCCCCGATCTGGACGCCCAGCCAGTCGTGCAGATTTTGCGGGATGTACTCCAGGAACAGCACAAGGCTTGCCGTGGAATGCTGGAGAGCTTCGATCCGCCGGCGTACCGCTGATCCGCCTCGCCAGTAGGCGACAGCTCGGTCCACATCGGCCAGTTCCTCGGGCAGCGGCTGGCCAGAGTCTGGGATCATCCGCCAGTGGTACATCAGGGGGAAACCCTCGTAGTCTCCCGCGGCCACCCAGTTCGTCGTCATGGTGTGCGCGGCCAGCTCCCGCCAGGCCCCGAACCCCGGGCCGCCGATGGTACCGATGCCGTAATGACAGAAGGCCGGAAGCCCGAACAGATTCGCGGTGGAGTGAACATGCTCCGGCCGTCGCTCCAGATCGGTCAGCCGCACCTGCTTGACGAAGACCCGGGTTCCCTCAACTTCCAGCAGGACCGTTCTCCCGCCGATGCCCGACCCCAGCGGTGCTCCGGCGTCCACGAACTCGCGCAGACTCCGGTCACTGCGCAGCGCCAGCGATGTGGAAACTGCGCCATGGGCGGCCAGACGAGCACTGAGAGACAGGTCAGGACCCTTCACTCACGCCTCCTACCGTGCCCCACTTCTTGTTTAACGGCTCCAGCAGACACCGGGACAGGGGCAAAGACCACCTTCCCCCGTTGGAGCCGGTGAGATGTGACGTAACTGGAGGTGTTCCAAGTGCCGTTGGGGCTATGTGACGAGAACTGAAGAGCCTGCCGAGAATTCCTGCGCACTTACTTACCAGTGCCGTTTGTCGCTGTCCACGCGCACCATCAGCCACCTCGCCGGTCTGCTGCGACGGCATCTGAAGGTGATCCGCTCCAGGTGGCGGATCCTGCCGACTGGAAAGATCGCGGTGATCGTCCTGGCCGTGCTGCGGCACGACCAACGCCTGGCCGACATGGCCGGCGGCAACGACGTGTCCGAGTCCACCGTCCGCCGCCGGCGGGACGAGCTCATCGGCCTGCTCGCCGCGCAGGCCCCACGCCTGGACCGTGCCTTGAAGAAGGTCGCCAAGCAGGGCGGGGAGGTCGTCCTGATCGACGGCACCCTCATCCGTACCCAACGTCGCACCGGCAAAGCCGACCGGCGGAACTACTCCGGCAAGCACCGCAGCCACGGCCTGCGCTTCCTCGCCCTCACCGACGAGAACGGGCGCCTGATCTGGATATCCGCCGCCCGGCCCGGTCGTCATCGCCTGTCACGACCAGCGCGTCAACTCCGTACGCTCAGCCTTGCTGAGTACCAGTTCTGACTTGTGGCGGCCCGGCCGCGGCTCGTCCGCCAGTCCCACCATCCGCCGGTCAGCGAACCGTGAGCGCTACTTGCGTACCGTCTCCGTGGATACCCTGAAGTCCGCCGGCAGACGCGTGTTTGATGCGCCTTCCGCGCAGGCCGCAACGATCCGGGCCCGCTCCGCCACACGAGCTGGGACGTGCCACACAAGGCCGCCGTACCTCATGTGTGATGAACTGTGGCCCGGTTTCGAGACGTTGATCTCGTCTCGAACAAGAGAGTGGGAGGGACCGTGGACCTTGGTGGGGGGACGTGGCAGCGACTGACCGCCGTGGTGCTCGTCATGGCGGTGGCGGCCGGGTGTACGGGGCAGG
Source organism: Streptomyces sp. NPDC016640 (assembly GCF_043076215.1). Classification (NCBI taxonomy): domain Bacteria; kingdom Bacillati; phylum Actinomycetota; class Actinomycetes; order Kitasatosporales; family Streptomycetaceae; genus Streptomyces; species Streptomyces sp. NPDC016640. Next base: position 22,304 of record NZ_JBIBRG010000024.1, on the reverse strand, counting down.
GCGAAGGCGCGGGCGGCGGAAACGACGAAGACCTGCTGCGGAACCACGACTGGACGCAGATGCCGGGCACCACCGCGCGGAACGGCATCCTGCGGGTCAGCGCATCGGATCGGCACATCGTGGAGCAGGACTCCTCCGGCGGCCAGCCCAACCCCCCGCTGAACCTGGCCGGCCCGCATCTTAGGTCCGAGGGCGACTTCACCGTCACCGCGCGCATGTCCGGTGTGGGTGACGATGACGGCGGCTCATGGCTGCGGCTGTACGGACGGGTACCGGTCATCTACGACGAGTGGCGGCAGGAGCGGCCCTCACTCCGCGTCGGCGTGACCGCCGACGGACAAGTGAGGGTACAGATATGGGACGGCGAGGGCGATGAGCCGGCCACCTCCAAGGATTTCGACTGCGGTTGCTCCGGGACGGTGACGCTCGCCGTGTCGAGCATCGGTGACACCTTCCGCGTGAAAGCCGACGGGCGGCGGCTGGGAACCGTGCAGGACCCGGGGGTGTTCGCCGAGGGCACTGTCTGGTTCGGTCTGGAGGCGGACGCGGGCGAAGACGAGCGCCGCGAGGGATGGCGTCTGACGCAGCTGATCGCGCGGGCGGAGAGCGGTGACTCGCTCCGCGTGATCAAGGCGCCGCAGCTACGCCAGGAGCAGTCCGACGACTCGCTGCGTGCGCGGGCCGCAGACGTGGGGCGGCCGTTCGACGTCGGCGCCGCCCTGGCCGAGAACCCGCTGTTCACCGACTCACGCTACCGGGCGCTCGCGGGGAGCCAGTTCTCCATGCTCACTCCGGAGAACGCGTTCAAGCCACAGTTCCTCCACCCACGCCGGGGCGTCTACGACTTCCGCGACGCGGACCTACTCGTACGCTTCGCCCGCGCAAACGACATGAAGGTGCACGCGCACACCCTCGTCTGGCACGAGGCTCTGCCCAACTGGATGCGGGAGAACGACGACCCCGAGGAGGTGCGCCGGACCATGCTCCGGCACATCGCCATGGTCGCCGGGCACTTCAAGGGAAAGGTCGCGGAATGGGATGTGGTCAACGAGCCCATGTCCGACGACGAGGAGAGCTACACCAACGGGGATCTCGGTCTGCGCTCCGAACAGAGCCCGTGGTTCGAGGCCATGGGCGAGGAGTACATCGACGAGGCGTTCAGGGCCGCCCACCGGGCCGATCCGAAGGCACGGCTGTTCCTCAACGAGTACGGGGTCGAGGAGGAAGGCGAGCGGTGGGACGCCCTTTACGATCTGGTCAAGCGGCTCAAGGAACGCGGCGTACCGATCGACGGCGTGGGTTTCCAGAACCATGAGTACGCACCCGGCGACCGCATCGACCCGGAGACCTTCCGCAGCCATGTGCGGGACCTGGCGGAGCTCGGGGTTCAGGCGCGGGTGTCGGAGATGGACGTCCTCATAAGTGAGGACGAGGAGGACGGGCGGCAGACCCAGGCTGATGAGATGGCGGGCAAGCTGCGGGTCTGCCTGGAGGAGCCGAACTGCACATCGTTCTCCACATGGGGATTCACCGACCGGTACGGTTCCACCGCCGACACCAAGATCTATCCTCCGCGCACGGCCGATTCCCTGCCGTGGGACGCGGCCCTGCGGCCGAAGCCGGCGTACGAGCGCCTGCTCGAGACCTTTGACGAGGCGTGAGGAATCAAGATGCGATCTCTCGGTTTGGTGTCGGTGGTAGTGAGAGTCAGTGAGCCGTTTCCCACCTGACGGGAGGTTGGACGGGCGTCCCTGGCCGCGGACATGAAGGAAGCTCCTGGTAGACGGGTTCACGACCGAGATCACCAGTCCGCCAGGAGCTTTCGTGTGCTTGTCTGCCCGTCCGCCATCGATCTGTCCAGCCGCACCCTGCGCCACCTCTCTGGTCTTCTCGCAGGTCACCGCCGCCGCATCGGCTCCCGGTGGCGTCGCCTGACCTGCGGCCGACAGGCCCTGCTCGTCCTGGCCCACCTGCGCTGCGGCGACACCTACGCCCGCCTCGCAGCAGGTTTCCGCATCGGGATCGCCACGGCCTACCGCTACATACGCGAGGCCGTCGACCTCCTGGCCGACCTCGCGCCCACGCTGGAACGAGCCATGGAGACCCGTGCGGAAGAGGGCGTACGTGATCCTCGACGGCACCGTGCTGCCGATCGACCTCATCGACGCAGCACTGGCCCAGGCCCCGCGCATCGGCTCCGCGCGCATGACCGGCATGCTCCACGCCCGCGCCTGTCGGGCCCACGCGCCCGGTCGGCGACGCCCGCGCCGCCGACCGGGCCGCGAACGCCGCCCTGGACACCTACGCGCAGGCCGGCCCCATGGAAGCGGACCCGGCTTGCGTCTACTGGTTCAACCTCGGCGAAACTCACCAGCTCCTGGGCAGCTCCGCCCTCAGCCTCGGCAACCCCCGCCAAGCCCTCAAGCACTTCCAGGACGCCTCCACCGCCCACCACAGCGAAGGCGAGGCGTACAACGGCGACGCCTTCCCGCGGGGCACGCCATTTACCTCGCACGTCTCGCGCAGGCTCATCTCGCCCTGGGAGACATCGACGCCGCCGTCGACACCGCCCACACCGCCGTCACCCGCATGGGAGGCGTCACCTCCGCACGCGGCACCAGCACCCTGCACGACCTGAGGCAAAAACTCGGACGCCGCCGCGGCGTACCCGTCGTCGCGGACTTCCTCAACTACACCGCCGACACAGCGTGAGCGGCCCGCCGGTGGCTTTGTCCACGAGAATGGACAGCCGATATACGCCGCTCCCGGAGGCACCTCGATCGGCGACTGTTCGATGTTCACGGGAATGAGCAGCACGCCGTCCGCACGTGACGACCGCCCGTAAGCGTGCTTGTGTCCGGGCGGGGAGCCGTCATGCGGGTCTCCGAACTGAAGGCGCAGGGGTGACCGCCCCGAGGAGGGCCGGCGCAGTCCGATTGCAGTGACGGACGTGACTGCCTGTCAGGCGCGGCTCGAGGCCGGCTCCGATTCAGCTGCGGAGCGGGGGTGGCCCATGGCCGAGAGCAGGTAGCTGGCCACCACTGTCACCACGGCCTTCGGACTGCTCTCGGGTCCGCGCCTCAGCTCGTCCTGTTCCATCGCTGGTGGTCAGCCGCGCACGTGCAGCCCGAAACCCGTGCGTCCCGCCGGTTCCAGTCCCTCCTTCAGGTGCAGCGAGGGGATCTCGTAGTCGCCGGAGTTCTGCCGCCGGAATGCGATCGGCTCGGTCGACTCCAGGGTGAGCAGGCGCTGTTCCCAGGTCTTGGCGACGTCCGAATAGTCTTCGCCGGTCATCCGGTCGGCGCCGTACAGCACGAACGGCGGCAGCACCTCGATGCCCGGGTAGTAGAGGATGCCGTGCTGGATCGGGAACAGCAGATCGTCGATGGGGCCGTTGATCCCGCGAGCGGCGTAATGCGACTCCGGGCCGCCGGCGGTCACCGACAGCAGAGCCCTCCTGCCCGCGAGGGTGCCTTCACCGAATCGCTCGCCGTACTTGGTGTCGCTGTGCTCGCCGACGCCGTATGCGAAGTGGTACGTGAAGACCCGGTCGACCCAGCCCTTGAGGATTGCGGGCATCGAGTACCACCACAGCGGGAACTGGAAGATGACCGTGTCGGCCCACAGCAGCTTCTCCTGCTCGGCGAGGACGTCCGCGGTGAGCGTCCCGGAGTCGAAGGCCCGGCCCGAGTCCAGGGCGACCTTCAGCGGACGGGAGGCGTTGGGGCCGTAGTCCGCAGCGTCCACGACCGCCTTCCAGTTCATTGCGTACAGATCGCTCACCCGTACCTCGTGCCCGGCGTTCGACAGCGTGGACACCGCGAGGTCCTTCAGGGAGCCGTTGAGCGACTTCGGCTCCGGGTGGGCGTAGACGATCAGCGTCTTCATGGAAACTCCTTCGGATCGGATGCCTCCGATCCTGGACGCCACGGCGCCCGGCGTTCAGGGGCTCATGTTCCGTCGGACGGGACTTCCTGGTAACGGCAGGACCACCTTCACGGGCACCCGCCGGGGCCATACTGGGCACATGGACGATCTCGCGGGCTTCCTGCGGACCCGGCGTTCCCGGGTCGACCCGGCGACCGCCGGCATCCCCACCGACAGCCGCCGCCGGGTCGAAGGACTGCGCCGCGAAGAGGTCGCGCACCTGTCCGGAGTCAGCGTCGACTACTACGTCCGCCTGGAGCAGGGCCGCGCGACCCAGCCCTCCGAGCAGGTCCTCGACGCCCTCGCCCGCGTCCTGGGCCTCGACGAGACCGAACGCGGGCACCTCTACCGGCTCGCCCGGCAGCGTCGCCACCGCGCGAAGGCACCAGGCGGGCGGGTCCGGCCGGAGTTGCTGCGCGTCCTGGACCTGGTAACCGACGCACCCGCGCTGATCATGAACCACCGCATGGACGTACTCGCCGGGAACCGCCTCGCCGGACTCCTCTACGGCCGCCCGATGCCGGGGCTGAACACCGCCCGGCACATCTTCCTCGAGGAAGCCGAGCGCGGCCTGTACGCGGACTGGGAGAACTGCACCCTCGACGTGGTCGGGCACCTGCGCCTGGCCGCCGGCAAATACCCCGAGGATCCCCGCCTGGCCTCACTCATCGGCGAGCTGGCGATGGGCAGTGAACGCTTCCGCCGCCTCTGGGCCCGCGCGGACGTGCGCGCCCGCACACATGGACGTAAGGCGTACCGGCACCCCCTGGTCGGCCTGCTGGAACTGCACCATGAGAACTTCGCGCTGCCGAACGAATCAGGCATCGAGCTACTGGTGCTGTCCGCGTCCCCCGGCAGCCCCGCCGAGGACGGACTGCGCCTGCTCGCCGGCCTGGGCGCTGACGACGGCAATGCACATCCCCCAGTGAACGCCCAGATCCGCGAGTAACTCAGCGACGCCCTCACCGCCGGCCCCCACCACACAAGAAGTCGGGATGATGCTGGCTGCTGTCGAGTCTGCTGGACAGTTCGATTGCTGTGTGCGGCGGGGTGTCTCCCGAAGTGCTGTACATCTGCTGTCCATTCTCGTGGACAAAGCCAGGCGGGCTGTCGTGCGGCGTGGCCGAGGGCTTCCGGTGCTGCGGGAGAAGGGACTGTTGGCGGCCGGGGTGGACGTCGGGCCGCTGCGGCGGATCACCGTGGTGCTGGGGCGTGCGGGCGGCGGGAAATGGCACGCTCCTGCCAAGGAGGCGAAGTGGCGGAGCCATTGCCGGTGTGCGGAGCACCTGACGGGTAGTCCGCTCGCTTTGCTGGATGTCTGTGAGCAGGTGTGCCGTCACTGTGCCCCTGTGGTGGGGGTGGAACCGGGCGAGGAGGCGCTGTGGCGGGCACAGCGGTCGATGTCGTGGTGTCTGATGGGCGGGTGCGCAGGCTGGAGGAGCAGGGGGCGGGCCCGCGGTCCTGGGAGGGTCATGCGCGGGCACTGTGGGAGGCAGCCCGGCACCGCGATGCGGAGGTTCGCCGCGGGCTCGAGCCATGGACGGCTGACCTTTTGGTCGGTGCGGGCGCGCGGCAGGTGCTTGAGGCGTGGTCGGGAGTACTGGAGCGTTCCGAGGCTGCGCTGGTGAGCTGGCTGGCGGGCGGCGCCCGCAGCGCGCGAGGTGACGTCGGTCAGCGGGGCGTGCGATGCGATGGCCGCCGACGGGGACGTGCAGCGCAAGGGCCAGGAGTTGGCGGCCGCGGTACTGCGGTCCCGGTGGGCGCAGCTGTTCGACGTGTGGACGGCCGTCCGGCGGGCGTGGAGCGGCGTCCGGGTCAGGTGCCCGCGGGCGGCACTGGTGGCCTCCCGGCTGCGGGCACCGGCCGGGAGGTAAGCGGGCGGGCGGCGCCTTCGTCCCTGGCCAGTCCTGGACCGGGGACGGGGGCGTCACCGTCTACTCTGCTTCCTCGGCAGGCACCAAGTAGGTACCATGCGGGTATGCCGTCACTGAATGTGTCCTTCACCGATGACGAGATGGAAGGCGTGCGTGCTGCCGCCGCCGCTGAGGGCAAGAGCCTCAAGCAGTACCTGCACGACCTGGGCGTGCGCGAGATGCACCGTAAGCGGTTCGTGGCGGGCGCTGCGTCCTGGGCGGACAGACTGCGCGAGGAGTTCGACGCGGCGTTCCCGGAGGAGATTCCTTCCTCCGAGCGCGACCGGGGAGCCACTGCCGCCTGATGAGCGAGACCCTGCACGTAGATGTCTCCTGGCTCCTGGACGTTCAGGACATCGCCCTCGGCCACGACGACGTGTCCGTCACCGACTACTCGGCCCTCGTCGCGGCCGTCGCCCGCCACAAGACCCGCACGCCGACGCTCGCCGAGTCCAACCCCGACGCCGCGTGGCGTGCTGCCGCGCTCCTGCACACCATCGTGCGGCTCGAACCGCTCCCCCACCGCAACAGCCTCTTCGCCGCCTTCGTCACCACCCAGTACCTCGACCAGTCCGGTGAAGGCATCGACCCGCCCTACGGAGCGCTGTCCGACCTGATCAGAAAGGCCCGCGAAACCCGGCTGAAGATCTACGACATCGCGGACACACTCCGCTCCTGGCGTATCTGAACGGCCAGCATCGGCCGGCGGACGGGTTACGGCCCGCGCCGCTCCTCCCTCCTTGTCCCTGGGACAAGGAGGGAGGAGCCGTCAGTCCGCGCTGGTGAGCGGATGCTGATCGCCGCGCAGATAGCGAGTGACCATGTCCACCAGTTCGTTCTCGAGCACCTCGACCGGGACGATCCGCGGGTGAGCCATGAGCCTGTGCGTGTTGATCTCTACGGTGAACATGATCAGCTCGGCCGCGGTGTCGAGGTCTCGCACGCGGACATCCGGGTGCCGGGCGAGGATGTCGCGCACCTGGCCGACGCGGTTCCTTCTGTGCCGGTCGATCGTGTCGAGCAATTCCTGTGAGCGCGGCGCCTCCTCGATCATGATCCGGAGCAGCTGCGGGTCGTCGCGGTGGTTGTCGATCGCATCGCCGACCAGTGCCCGCACCGTGGTCTCCAGGCTCCCGGCGGACAGCTCGAGTTGGTCGGCCTGGGTCCACGTGCCACGGTCGAGGTGCCGTACCAGCAGCTCGACGAGGATGGCGTCCTTATTCGGGAAGTACTGGTACAGCGAGCCGATGGAGATGCGGGCGCGTTCGGCGATGCGGTTGGTGGTGCCGGCGGCGTAGCCGTGCTCGGCGAAAACGTGAGCAGCGGCGGTAAGGATGCGCTCGCGGGTAAGTTCGGCGCGCACCTGGCTGGGCTTGCGACGTGGCTGAAGACGGCGGTCGGCCGACGGCATCTGTGAGGCCTCCACAAGGCATCGAAAGCGAGTAGCCAAAGAGCTGAGCTATTGCTCAGAATAGTGCCATGAGCTGCAAAAACAAGACCCCGTCTGAACTATGTGACGAGCTGTGATCCCCAAGGTGCACCTACCTGAGTCGCGCACGATGATCACTCTTGAGGTGCGGCGTCGCGAGTTCCTCACACCGGGCTTCGTGAGCGTCACGCTCGGCGGGTCGGCGGTGCGGAACCTCGCCGTCTCGGGCAACGACCAGGCGGTCCGCCTGTTCTTCCCACGCGAGGGACAGACCGCATTGCGGATGCCGACCGTTTCGAACGAGGCATGGATGGCCCAGCTGATGCTGATGCCGAAGTCGGTCCGTCCGTGGGTGCGCAACCTGACGATCCGGCGCGCGCGGCCCGCAGACGACGAAATCGACATCGAGTTCGCCCTGCACGGTGACTCCCCCATGTCGTCCTGGGCCCGCCGGGCCGAACCGGGCGACCCAGCCGGAATCTTCGACATCGGCACCACGTACCGGCTGCCGGAGCACGCGGAGGCGCAACTGCTGGTCGGGGACGAGACCGCGCTCCCCGCCCTCTTGTCGATCCTCGACGGAAGACCGCCCTCCCTGACCACGGAGGTCTACCTGGAGGTGGCGACCGCAGCCGACATCCGGTCCGTCGAGGCTCCCGCCGGCGTCCGCGTCCACTGGTTCAGCCGCGACGGCCACGACGACGAAGATCTGCGGCCCGGCGCCTTGGTACTGGACGCGGTGCGCCGCGCACCGCTCCCGCCCGGCCGCTTCTACACGTGGGTCGCGGGCGAGTCCCGGCTGGCCACAACGGTGCGGCGGCATCTGGTCAACGACCGTGGCGTGCCCAAGCGTGACATTTCATTCTTCGGTTACTGGCGCCTGGGCCGGTCCAGCCCCGGCTGAGAGGAATTCCTGTGCAAGCAAACCGGTTGGGTGCCCCACGCCGACTGACGGCGGTGGACGAGGTCGAAACGGTCGTCGGCCGCCCGGCGTCGGCGGTCATGCTCAAGCAGATCAGCGCCCTCGACGAGGGCTGCCGGTCCGTACTCGCCCGATCTCCGGTCGCGGCTTTCGGCTACCGGGACATGGATGGCATCAGCAGGACGACCTTCATCGGCGGCACGCCGGGGTTCGCACGCGTCCACTCGCCCACGCGGATCTCGTTTTCCCTGCCCGAGTCCGGCGATCCACAGGGTCCGGTCTCCTTCTTCTTTCTCCTGCCGGGCGTCGGCGAGATCCTGCGCGTCAATGGCACGGTGGCCGTGCGCAAGGGCGCGGGGAGGGCCGTCCATGTCGACATCGAGGAGGCGTACGTGCACTGCGCGCAGGCCGTCCTTCGATCCCGTCTGTGGCAGTCGCCCGCCCCGGCCGGGCCGGCTGCCGTCTTCGCAGACGACGGGCCCCTGTCCCGCCCCGGCGTCACCGAGTTTCTGGCCACGGCCCCGTTCCTCGCACTGTCCACCTGGGACGCGTGCGGCGGGAGCGACACGAGTCCGCGCGGGGACCGGCAGGCGGTAGCGCGGATCCTCGACAGCCGCACGCTCGCCATCCCGGACCGCAAGGGCAACAAACGGGCCGACACGTTGCACAATCTGCTGCAGGACGACCGGCTGTCGTTCGCCGCGCTCGTTCCGGGGCGCAGCGATGTACTGCGGGTCCGCGGACGCGGCGCGATCACCGACGATCCCGCGCTGCTGGAAACGATGGCGCTGCGCGGAACAACCCCGCACCTGGCACTGCTCATCGACGTCGAGCACGCCGAGGTGACCGGCAGCGACGCCATGGCGCGCTCGCGGCTGTGGACTCCCGGCGCACACATCGACCGCGGCACGATGCCGGACCTGCTGGCGCTGGCGGGAGAACACCTCGCGGCCGGTTTGGCCAGGACCAACGGCGGTCCATCCGCGTTCCTGCTCAAGCGCGTCGGGGCGATCCCGGGGGTGAACCGGTTGCTGCGGCTGGTGACGAACCGTGTCTACCGTTCCGGACTACGCAAGGAGGGCTATGCGGACATCGAGCCCGGTGCGGGCGGCCGGCGCCGTGGCCTCGTGCGCCGCCGTTCCGCCGACGGCGGCGGGACGGAGAGGACACGGAGCCCTCTGCGGGAGGTGCGCGTCGCCGAGATGCGCAGGGAGACACCGAGCACGATCACCCTGGCGCTGGAGGACATCGGCAAAGGCCCGGGAACGTTCGGCTTCCGGCCCGGCCAGTTCTTCACGCTCGTCGCTGACATCGACGGACGCACGGTGCGGCGAGCCTACTCGGCCTCGTCCGCACCCGGGTCGTCCCGGCTCGAAGTTACCGTCAAGCACATCGAGGGCGGCCGGTTCTCCACCCACGTGCACCGGGATCTCCGCGTCGGGGACCGCCTCGCGGTGCGCGGCCCGTCCGGGTCCTTCCACGCCGAGCCGCAGCCCTCGGATCAGATCGTGCTCGTCGCAGCGGGCAGCGGCGTGACACCGATGATGAGCATGATCCGCACACGGCTCGCCGTCCAGCCGGGCCGCGACCGGATCGCGCTGCTCTACAGCAGCCGCAGCGCTGAAGAGATCATCTTCGGTGACGAACTGGCCCGGCTGGCGAAAGACCATCCCGACCGGCTCTCAGTCACCCATGTCCTGACCCGGAGGGACGGACGGCTCGACGCAGACGGCATACGTCGCTGGGTCACCAGTCTGTCCCCGGCCCAGGACGCCCACTACTACGTGTGCGGTCCCGGACCGCTCATGGACGCCGTCCAGGACGTCCTGCACGAGCTTGGAGTCCCGGACGAGCTGGTGCACCAGGAGCACTACACCAGCGGAGCGGACACCGGGACCGCGGCGACCGTGCCGCAGAAGATGACTGTCGAGCAGTACGGGCACCCCATCGGCACGGTGGTGATCGAGCCCGGCCAGACACTGCTCGACGCGGGACTGACCGCAGGGCTACCGATGCCCTACTCCTGCACGGTCGGGAACTGCGGCGACTGCATGGTGCGGCTCCGCAGCGGAGACGTCACGCAGAACGAGCCGAACTGCCTCACGTCACGGCAGAGAGCCGACGGCTATGTGCTGACGTGCGTGGGCTGCCCACTGTCCGAGGTCACCCTCGACATCACGGACCAGTGAGCTCCTTCGAGCTGGCCACCGACCAGGTGACGGTCCGTGAAGCGCGCGCCGTGGGGAAGACCCCACCGGACGCCTCAGTTCATAGGAGGCGGCTTTCAGGCCCATGGGCGTGAAGTTGCGCAGCATGGCCCGACCCAAGGCATTACTCCCTTCTCCACCAGGCCGCTGTCCTTGCCGAAAACCTCATCCGCCGAGGTGGGAGCCGGTGTGCGAGATGCGCGGGTTCTCGAGCACGGACGCTGGGATCGGTGCTCTCGCGGGACTGGCGATCACCCCGGCATGACGGCTGGCCGTGCTGCTGCGACTGGCTTACCTGACCGTGACGAACACGTTCGCCGTGCTGTGCCTGCTGCCCATGGGCGACCGGGGCAAGGACACGGAGGCCCTCGTCCTCCGGCGTCAGATCACGGTGCTGAAGCGCCAACTCGATGGCAAGAAGGTTCGGTTCTCCCGGATGCTCGCGCGTTCCTGGCGACGTTGCTGCACCGCCTGCCTTCGTAGGGGCGTTGTCACGTTGTTGGGTGTGCGGGTGTCTGACGGCGTGTCGGGGTGTGGTGGGGCCGGGTGCCGGCCCTGGGCTCAGGCCGCGGCAGGCCGGCTGGTGACGCCGGTGACCTGCTCCCAGACAGCGAAGCGGGCGGTCATCCCGGCGCGGTGTTGGGTGCCGGTCATCAGGTGGCGGCGGGGCCGGAAGTGGGGTGTGATGCCGCTGAACGCGGCCAGGAACCGCTGCGCGGCGCCCACGCTGCGGAAGCCTTTCATCGCCCGTTCTCGTTGCCGGGTGGGCTGGTGGCTGTTCTCGGCCCGGTTGTTCAGGCCCTTGCGGGAACGGTGCTCGACGAAGGGCACGACCTCGCGGTGGGCCGCGCCGTGGGAGCGGAGCTTGTCCGTGACGATCACCCGCGGCACCCCTCCCGTCTTCGTCAGCAGCGTGCGGAAGAAGCGCCTGGCCGCAGCCGTGTCCCGGCAGCTCTGCCCCAGGATGTCCAGCACCATCCCGTCCTGGTCCACAGCCCGCCACAGGTATTTCCGCTCACCGTTGATCTTGATGAAGACCTCGTCCAGATGCCACTTGTCGCCGAGCTGAGGCTGTCGGCGGCGCAGGCCGTTGGCGTACTGCTGACCGAACTTCAGGCACCAGCGCCGGACGGTCTCGTACGAGACGATCATGCCGCGCTCCAGCATCAGTTCCTCGACCTCCCGGAAACTGAGCGGGAAGCGGAAGCACAGCCACACGCAGTGCGAGATCACCTCGACCGGATACCGGTGGCCCCCGTACGACGGCGCGCTGTCCACGGGCGGTCCCCCTCCACCATGACCAACCCGAAGATCACCCCACCCGGTCAGCCAACGTGACAGCACCCCGCGAAGCGCTCGGCGCCGATGTCGTCGACGGAGACGACGACGCAGATCCACGTCGTGTCGTGGATCTGGTCATCGCTGACCAGGGTGTTCTCGTCCACCAGCCGCTGATCGACCGAGAAGATCGGCTCGCCACGTGAGCGCTGCGCGGGCCGTGTCCGGCCGTGCGGAGTGCCGGCCGGACACGGGCTGCGCCGCCGCCGGATCAGTGCGAGTCGGCGGGGACGGGCGAGAGCCGGTAGGCGCCCTCGTGAGTGACGACGCGGCCGGCGGTGGGCGGCGCGAAGTGGGTGCCCAGGAGGAGGGTGTCCGTGCCGGCGAGTGAGCCGAGCAGCGTGCGGCGCGAGGCCTCGGACCGCTCGGGTTCGATGTCGACGCAGGCCCCGATGGTGGGGTGAGCGAGCTGGACGGGGTGGTGGATGCAGTCGCCGGTCATCAAAGCCGTCTTTCCGCGGCTGGTCAGCTCGAGGGCGACGTGGCCGGGGGTGTGCCCGGGGGTGGGGATCAGGCGCAGGCCCGGGACGACCTCGACGCCGTCGGCGGGGACATCGACGAGGTTGAGCAGCCCCGCCTCCTCCACCGGGATCACGGAGTCGCGGAACATCTGCTTGCGCGCCTCCTCCATGTCGTACCCGGCCCAGAACTCCCGCTCGACGCGTGAGGTGATGTAGCGGGCGTTGGGGAAGGTGGGAACCCACTCGCCGTTCACCTCGTGGGTGTTCCAGCCGACGTGGTCGGCGTGCAGGTGGGTGAGGACCACCAGGTCGACGGAGTCCGGGGGGAACCCGGCGGCGGTGAGGCGCTGAAGGTAGCCGGTGTTCAGGTTGTGCCAGGCGGGGTTGGCCCGCTCCTTGCCGTTGCCGATGCCGGTGTCCACCAGGATGCGCAGCCCGCCGGCGGTGAACGCGAAGCTGTGGCTGTCGATGTGCAGGATGCCCTCGTCGTCGGCGAAGTGGGGGCGCAGCCAGTCCTGCCCGGCGACGACCTCCGGGGTGGCGTCGGGCAGCAGCCACGGTCCGGTGGCGGGCGGCAGGAGGACCTCGTCGATGCGGTGGACGGTGACGTCGCCCACGGTCCAGGAAGGGATGGCGGTCGGGTCGGTGGCCGGTGCGGTGCTCATGATCGGTCGTTTCCTTGTGTCTCGTTACGGAAGGCCGTTGTGTGCGCTGTGGGCTGCCCTGCGTCTCGACACGGCGAGTGCTGCCAGGGCCGCGACGGTGAGCAGGGCGGCGACGATGGCATGGGCGTGGGCGGTGGTGCGCAGCCCGTAGTGCTGGGTGGCGGCGCCCGCGGCGATGGCGGGCAGGCTCATGGACAGGTAACTGAGGACGTAGTAGGCGGCCAGGGTCGCGGCGCGGTCCTGCTCGTCGAGCGAGGCGAGCGTCATGCGCAGCGCCCCTTGGGAGACGGCGCCGAAGGCGACTCCGGCCAGGGCCGCGCCGCCGTAGACGGCGGGCAGGCCGGCGCCGTGCAGACCGAGCAGGCTCAGGGCCGCGGACGGTATGACGGCCAGGCTGCCGCCGGTGGCGGCGGCGCGCGGCGCCGTGCGCCGCAGTGCCCACACGGTGACCGTGGCCGCGGCGGTGAGCACGAAGAAGACCATGCCGCCGGCCGCCTGTGAGGCACCGGGGGCCACGAGGTGCACGAGCGCCGGTCCAAGGGAGGAGTAGAAGCCGCCCAGGGCCCAGATGGCGGCGACAGCGGTGCCGACCGCCAGCAGGGCGCTGCGCGCCGAGGGCGGCACGGCGAGGTGAGGGCGCAGCGACCGCAGGGCGCCGGCGTGCGGGTGGGCCGTCTCCGCGGTGAATGCGACCGTGATCGCCTGGGCGGCGAAGAGGACCGCCAGCAGGACGTACACGGTGACCGTGGGGGCGGGGGCGAAGCGGACGAGGAGGGTGGAGGCCAGGACGCCGGCGGCCATACCCGCCACCGGGGCGATGCTGTTGGTCAGGGCGGACCGGCCCGGACGCAGGGGGTCGTGAAGGTCGAGGAGGGCCGCGCCCGCGCCGCTGGTGGCCGCGCCGGTGGCCGCTCCCTGCAGGATCCGGGCGGTGATCAGCGCTTCGGTGCCGTCCGCCGTGGCCAGCAGCACCATGGAGGCGGCCTCCAGCAGCAGGGCACCCACCAGGACGGGGCGTCGCCCGAGGTGGTCGGAGAGCGCTCCGGTGGTGAGCAGGGTCAGCAGCAGCGTCAGGGAGTAGGCGCTGAAGACCACGGTGATGGTGAGCGCGGACAGGTCCCAGGCGTCCTGGTAGTGGGGGTAGAGGGGCGTCGGCGCACTGGATGCCGCGAGGAGCGCGGCCAGGATCGAGGCGTCCAGGACGAAGGACGCCGCGCGGTGGGCGGTCTGGGTGCGGGCTCCCGGGTGGCTGGACTGCGCAGATGCGCGGGGCGTGACGGTGGACATGGGACTCCGTGGCGCTAAATGCAACGAGTTTGCTTTAAGTCACCGTAGGCTCTACGGTCGACTAACGCAAACCTTTAGCTTTTGGCGCCGGGGGTTGCTCCGCCCCTCCAGCCCTGAGGAGAGAACGTCCATGTCCTCCGCTGAACTCACCCCGCCGGAAGCGGCCCGCTGGGCCGCCCGCGCCGGGCTCCCGCTGCCTGCCGACCGCCACGCCGCGGTCGCAGCCACCGCCAACCACATCCACTCCGTCGTCGCGGTCCTGCGGGAGCTGAACTTCGGGGACACCCCGCCCGCCCCCGCCTACCGCGCGGAACAGGAGATGCACGATGCAGCCGTATGAACTGTCCCTGAACGCAGCCGCCGACGCGATCCGGGCTCGGCAGCTGTCCCCCGTCGAGCTGGCTGACTCCGTCCTGGAGCGCATCGAACAGGTGGACCCGCATCTTCAGGCCTACGTCACCGTCACCGCCGAGCACACCCGCCGGGCCGCGCGCGAAGCCGAGAACGACATCGCGGCCGGCCGCTACCGTGGTCCGCTGCACGGCATCCCGATGGGCCTCAAGGACCTGATCGACGTCGCCGGCGCGGCGACGTCGGCCAGCTCCCGCGTCCGAGCCGACCACCGCGCCCAGGCCGACAGCGCCGTCGCCGCCCGCCTGGCCGCGGCCGGAGCCATCCTGGTCGGCAAGACCCACACCCACGAGTTCGCCTACGGGCTGACCACCCCGCAGACCAGCAACGCCTGGGACACCGGCCGGGTCGCCGGCGGCTCCAGCGGCGGATCCTCCGTCGCCGTCGCCGCGGGCACCGCGACCTTCACCCTGGGCACCGACACCGGCGGATCGATCCGGGTGCCCGCCGCGCTGAACGGGGTCGTCGGCCTCAAGCCGACGTACGGCCTCGTCCCCCGCCACGGCGTCACGTCCCTGTCCTGGTCACTGGACCACGTCGGCCCGATCACCCGCACCGTCGAGGACGCGGCCCTGGTCCTGACCGCCCTGGCCGGACACGACCCCCGAGACCCCGCCTCCCTGACCACACCCGACACGGACTACCGGCCGGCCTCGGATGCGGGCCTGACGGGGCTGCGCGTGGGCGTGCCGCGCAACCACTACTTCGACCACGTCGACGAGGAGGTGGAAGCCGCCGTACGGCGCGCCATCGACCAGCTTCGGGCCCTCGGTGCGCGCCTCGTCGAGGTCGAGATCCCCATGACCCGCTACATCCAGGCCACCCAGTGGGGCCTGATGGTGCCCGAGGCAACCGCCTACCACGAGAGCACCCTGCGCACGGTCCCCGAGCTCTACCAGGGCGACGTCCGTATCCTCCTCGAGGCCGGCGAACTGATGCCCGCCGGCGACTACCTGCGCGCCCAGCGCTCCCGCACCCTCATGCGGCAGGAATGGGCGCGCATGCTGCAGGAGGTCGACCTGATCGTCGCCCCCACCGTCCCGGCGACCGCGGTCAAGGCCGGCCAGGAGACGATCACCTGGGCCGACGGCACCGTCGAGGGCGTCTCCGACGCCTACGTACGCCTCTCGTCCCCCGCCAACATCACCGGGGTGCCGTCCCTGTCCGTCCCCGTCGGCCACGATGCGGCAGGCATGCCGATCGGCATGCAGCTCCTCGGGCGACCGCTCGGCGAGAGTGTGCTCCTGCGAGTCGGCCACGCCTACGAGCAGACCCAACCCGCCCGCGAGCTCGCGCGCGCAGCGTGAACGCGCGCTTGAGCCCGGCCTCACCACTCGGCCGGGCCCGAAAGCGCCGTTCGGCTCCGATCGGCCAGGTGCCGCAAGAAGAAGACCGTCGCACGGAGGTGGGCGGCTCGCTAGACGCAATGATTTTGCTTTAAGGTGGGTTTTATGAGCAGGCAGATGGTGCGCCCCGGCGGGCGCAGCGCCCGGGTCCAGGCATCGGTCCACACCGCCGTACGCGAACTCGCGTCGGAAGCGGGCCGGGACGCCCTGACCGTACCGCTGATCGCCCAGCGTGCGGGCGTGACACCGTCGACGATCTACCGCCGCTGGGGGGATCTGCAGGAACTGCTGTCGGACGTAGCGGTCGAGCGCCTGCGGCCCGACACCGCACCCAACGACCACGGTGCCCTGTCGTCCGACCTGACGGCCTGGGCCGAGCAGTTCCTCGACGAAATGGCCTCCCCCACCGGCCGCGCCTACATCCGCGACGCCCTGCTCGGCGACCCGGACGGCAGCAACGCCGGCCAGTGCTCGGCCTACGCCGCCGACCAGATCAACCTCGTCCTCACCCGAGCAGCCGAACGCGGGGAGAAGACGCCCGAGGTCGAGACGGTCATCGACCGCGTCGTCGCGCCCATGATGTACCGCATCCTCTTCCGTCCGGACGGACTCGACGCCACGTACGCGCGCCGACTCGTGGCAGGGGTCCTCGGCCAGACCGGCCCGTGACCAGGTGATCGCACCGGCGTGCCTCGCGGGCAGCGCCTGCGATGCCCGGGCCTCGGAGGCCGGCCGGACCTCGCCGCGTCCCCAGTCCTCCGGCGGACGATCCCGAGGCGTACCCGGAACACTTCCCGAGCACGCCGAGGCCGGTCACCAGCCGGTGACGCGTTGCCGGAAAGCCTCGATCACGGGCGCGCCGCCTGTGCTCCGGGTGCTGTCGATGACGTGGTAGCCGTGGTGCTGGGCGGCGGTGGCGCAGGCGTGGTTGGACAGGATGCGCAGGCGGGTGCCAGTGGGCAGGTCGGGCAGGTGGGCACCATCGCGGGCGGTGAGGGTGCCGTGTTCCTGGCTGGCGGCGGTCATGACCAGTCCGGGGATCGGGTTGCCGTCCAATTCTCTGTCAAGTCGAGCGTGTTGCGACCTGCCGCATGAAGCGGCCATGCCCCCCTCCGAGTGACACCGTGGCCCTGTATTCGAGAGTGAGCAACGTTTGTCGACGGTTTCGGGCAGCAGGGTTCAAAGATGTCGATGAGAACTCGCAACGCTGTCGGAGGGGTAGGCCCTTCTCCACTGCCGGTTCGTGCTTCTGGTGCACTCCGCACCGGTCGTCGGCAGACGCTGTTTCCCTGGAATCACGCCGGTGCGATGGCCTTCTCGGCGGCGTGACGGCGCTTCCAGTACGCGACAGTCAGCACGGCCAGCAGCGGCCCCCAGAGGATCAGTGGCGCGTAGCAGAGATAGAACCAGGCAGCCTCCCAGCCGCTGGCCTGGCTCGGGTAGCCGTCCGGCAGGTCGTCGCCTCGGATCGTGGTGCCCTTGATCTCGGATGCGGTGAACAGCAGAGTGAACAGGAGGGTGAGGATCGTGGCCCCGACGGCGGCTGGGGTGACCGCTGCCTTCGGCGGGACCCGGCAGCCGCGCAGGACTGGGACCCGGCGTGGGAACACCTCGCCCCAGCGGGCGATCAGGCCTATCGCGGTGAACGCAAGAATCTCAGACGTGATCGACAGGAAAACGACGTACGCCCGCTCACCGGCCCCGACCCCGTCGTCGAACGCGGCCGGGAGCCGCCAGATGCTCGATGGCAGGACGGTTAAGGGCACCGCATAGGCCACAAGTTGAATCTGTCGGGACACTCCGGCAACGGGCGCGTGGGCCGCCCGCCACACAGCGCGAAGCCGTCCGGGCCGGACGGCGGCCGGATCTTCGACGTGCAGGAGCGGATGCATATGCGGTCCTCGGTTTCGGTGGATCGGTGGCCAACCCGTTCAGTAATGAAGATCCCAGTCATGGGGCCACCGAGGATCGCTCCGTGGATTGAACTCGTCTCCGGCCGAGGACCGATGGAACGGTGGACCACAGAATGACGGCAGGGTGCCACCTGGTCACCGGAGTCGGGCTGCGCAAGCCTGTCCGATCGCCGCGTACAAGGCGTCCCGCAGCCCAACGCAAAGCACTTCGACACCGTCACTGCAAGCCCTCGAACGTTGCCGGAACTCGGAGACACCGCTCTCCGGTGGAACCAGGCGTTCCCGGCCCCGAGCGACAAGTGGTGTTGGATCCCGTCGACAAAACCAGACACCGCGTCCTTCAACTACAAAGGTCGGCCTCCGCGCCTCATCCGGACTCCGGCATGAGGCGCGGGGGACTGCAAAACGTTCGGGCCTCGGCCAACTGCGGCCGCGTCAGCGGTAGAACGGAGACATCGGCAACAGCCGCCTGCGGCTTGGAAGACACACCATCATGCTCACACTGCCGAAGCCCCCACCACCACAGAACCAACGAAAAACTCAGTAGTCGGCGTTCCCGAAGTCATGGGTCTTGCTTCTCCGATGGCCGACGGAAGACCACCCCTGCTGCTGCAGTCTCTCGAACCCGTCCAGGAGGAGATCCAGCGCGAACTCGAACTCGAACTGATCGTCACAGCCCTGACCCGCCACGGACTCCGTGTCATGAACCACCGCGCCAGCGAGCTCCATCACGTACGGGTACTCCCCGGCGTCCCTCTGGGAGGGGGCCGTCTGCGCTCGCGGACCGGGGCCGGGTGGAGCGTCGAACAGTTCCTGCGTTATGCCCATCATGCGGCTGCCCAGAGCGTGCATCACATGGTGCGTCAGGTCGATGGAAAAGCCACCGTTCCGGAACATGCCGATCACAGAGTCCATGTACGTAAGCACGACCGGTGTCGGGCTGCTTCGTGACTGGAGTACTCGGGCCGCCCAAGGATGTCCGAGGAAAGCGCGTCGCGCCGAGAGAATCCTGTGGCGTACCGCGCTCTTCCAGTTGGATCCCGGTGCCGGCGGATCGATCTCGCCCATGACGACATCGACCATGCCGTCCAGGAGTTGCTCCTTGTTCGAGACGTGCTTGTAGAGCGCCATCGGCACCACGCCCAGGTCCTTCGCGAGGCTGCGCATGCTCAGCGCTTCGATCCCGATGTCATCGGCGAGCGCAACAGCCGCCCGCAGCACCCGGTCCCTGCTCAGAGGGGGGCGGCGCTCCGCCTCCGCCTGTTGAGCCATATCGCCACCAGCTCCCTTGGGATGTCCGTATCAGCGTCTCGGCTTGACGAGTGTACGGCGTACACCTACCGTGAGTCCTAGGTGTACGCCGTACACCATCTTCTGGGGGGTGTGGTTCCTAGTGGTATCAGCCAAAAGAACTGCCGTCGTCGCAGGCGTGTTCTTCCTTGTCACCGAGGTGGCAGCGATCGGCGGGCTGGCACTGTACGGCCCTGTCCTACAGGACGCGGACTACGTTGCCGGTCCCGGTGCCGACACACGGGTGTTCCTCGGCGCACTGTTCGAAATTGTCCTGGCGGCGGCCGTCGTAGGCACTGGGGTCGTCCTGTACCCAGTCCTCAAAAAGCACAACGAGGGGGCCGCGCTGGGCTATGTGTGCGCCCGGCTTCTCGAAGCCGCTGTCATCATCGTCGGCATCATCAGCGTTCTGTCGATCGTGACGCTGCGGACGGAGCTCGAAGGAGCGGCGGACAGCGATGCCACATCACTCGTCACGGCTGGCAAGGCCCTGGTGGCCATCCATGACTGGACGTTCCTCATGGGGCCCAACTTCATCTTGGGAGCGAACTCGCTGGTGCTCGCGTGGTTGATGTACCGCGCCGGGCTCGTCCCACGGCTCATTGCCGTACTGGGTCTTGTCGGGGGCGCACTGATCTGCGCTTCGGCGACCGGAGTGATGTTCGGGCTGTACGAGCAGATCTCCGTGGCGGGGTCGGTAGCGGCGCTCCCCGTGTTCGCGTGGGAAGTGAGTCTTGCCGTCTGGCTCATCACCAAGGGGTTCGAACCGGCTGCCCTCCTCGAGGAGGGCAGCAGCGGAAGGGACTGCTGCAGGGTTGGGTGACAGCGGGGTTTACTGATCATTTCAGAATGAGCTTGGTGTAGGGCTTGGCTGTGGGCGGGGCCGACGGCAGACTTCTGCGAGTGTCGGATGATCTTGTGCCTGATGATCTGTGGGATCGTGTCGCCCCGTTGCTTCCTCCTCGCCCGCCGCGGCGTCGGCGGTATCCGGGCCGGCTGCCGGCGGATGACCGGGCCGCCCTGCGCGGGATCGTCTATGTCCTGCGCACGGGCGTGACCTGGGCGGACGTGCCGGCCGAGACGATCGGCTGCAGCGGGGTGACGTGCTGGCGGCGACTGCGGGACTGGACCGAGGCCGGCGTCCGGCCCCGCCTGCACGCCATCCTCCTCGCGGAACTCCGCAGAACGGGTCGGGTCTGCTGGAGATGAAGGACGCCGCGGTCGACGGCTCGCACGTCCGGGCCCTGAAAGGGGGCTCACACCGGACCTTCGCCGGTCGACCGCGGCCGCCCAGGAAGCAAGCACCATGTGATCACCGACCGGCACGGAATACCTCTTGCGGTGTCCCTGACCGGCGGAAACCGTCACGACGTCACCCAGCTCATGCCCCTGCCGGACGCGATACCCCACATCCGCGGCCTGGTAGGCCGACCCCGTCACCGACCACGGCGGCTGTTCGCCGACCGCGGCTACGACTACGACAAGTACCGTCGCCTCCTGCGCGCTCGTGGCATCACACCGAAGACCGCACGCAAGGGCACCGCCCACGGATCCGGCCTGGGCAAGACCAGGTGGGTCGTCGAACGCACCTTCGCCCGGCTCCACCAGTTCAAACGCCGGCGGACCCGCTACGAGATACGCGCCGACCTCCACCTCGGACTGCTCCAACTCGCCTGCAGCATCATCTGCTTGCGACGACTCCGAACCTCATTCTGAAATGATCAGTAAGAACCCGGCTCAAAGGTGGGCCCGGCCCCGTCCGCCCGGCCGGCGGAGCTCAGCCCTGCGGGAGCGGACGGAACGGCCGGATCTCGTGCAGGTGCACCACCACGTCCGCGGACCTCAGCAGGTTGACCTGGTCCGGGTTCCGGGGCCAGTGCGTGCCGATCTCCCGTTTGGGACGGGTGACGTCCAGCCAGGTGCGGACCGCGGGTGGTGCGGTGCGCAGATCGAGGTACCAGTCCCGGTGGCTCACACGGTCCAGGGTGTGCTCGACCGAACCGGCCACGGAGGGCCCCGAGCGGAACACCTTCACGTCCTCGTCACGGGGGTTGGAGACACCCGCGTCGACGGCCTTGAAGGAGCCGTGGTCGAAGGCCAGGCCCACGACCCGGTAAGCGTCCCCGAGCGCGCGGCGGAGCAAACCGCCCTGGATGACCGGGTAGTCCGGGTCGTAGCCCTGCAGGTACACGTGGCCGTTGTGGGCGGCCAGCATCGTCCGGGCGCCGGTCTGCCGGAGCCACCACAGGGTGTTCTCCGCCATCACGGTGTCGCGGTAGGCCAGGCCCTCGCGTTCGTCGGCCGGGTCGTCGTAGTCGAAGGCGTCCTGGCGTGTGACCTGGTGGACGATCTCCGCGTTCTGCACCGCCCGGACGTGGTCGTCCCCGGCCACGGTGCGCCCGGCTGAGTCCCGGGCGCGCAGCAGTTGCAGGACGCGTCCGGTGCGTTCGGCCTTCTCCCGCCGCACGGCCACGGGTAGCTCGAAGGAGGCCACCATGTGTTCGCCAGCGGGCAGGGTGGGGCGCAGCCCCCGGTACAGCTCGGTGACGGCGGGCAGCAGGCCGGGGTGGGCGCGCCGGACGTGGTCGACGACCCGGTCGTACAGCTCCGGGCCGGCGTAGCCGTGGTCGTTGCCGGCGAACCTGACCGGGTCGTCGGGGTGGGCGACGTTGTACGCGCGCATCCAGTGGATCAGGTCGAGTACCTCGCCGGTCCGCATGAAGAGGTAGGCGTTCTGGAACTCCTCGGCCATGATCCGGGCGGGGTCGCCGCGCCCGGTGAGCAGGTAGTCGTCCAGACGGAGGCCCGCGCTGTAGGGGGCTTCGAGGACGAGGGTCCGGAAGCCCTTCTCCCCGACCAGGTACCGGAACACCCGGTGCTGGAGGGCGAGGAAGTCGCTGGAGCCGTGGACGGCCTGCCCGACGCCGACCAGCCGGGCGTCGCCCACCGCCTCGCCCAGGGGGCGCAGGTCGTCGAAGGGGCCGGTGGGCTCCACGGCGCGCAGCGGATGGGCTGCCTTCTCCAGGGCGGGCAGCAGGCCGGTGGACGTCGCCGATGCGGGGGGCCGCTGTCCGGCCGCTTCACGGGCGAGTCTCAGACTCGGCCGGATCTCGTGCAGGTGCACCACCAGGTCCGCCGACCTCAGCAGGTCGACCCGGTCGCCGGGCGGCGGGTAGTCCGTGCCGATCTCCCGTT
>NZ_JBIBRG010000023.1:0-52772 GCF_043076215.1 Streptomyces sp. NPDC016640 | reverse complement strand
GTCAGCCCGCCCCCTTGTGGATACCGCATGTCCCGGTGATACCGCACGGGCGACCAGCCGTCAGCCCCTACGACTCCACGAGTTCAACCTCAGTAGGCAAGGAAGTGCCTTACAGCGACTGGCCCGCGAGCTACGACAGTTTCCGCGGTGACATGGCCAAGGCCGCAGGCCTGGGGGTGGCACGCATCCGCTGCCACCGCAACACCTGGGCCTACCTGCTGGAAAACGTCCCCAAGGACAGCGAGACGGTCATCGCCGGGCACGAACGAGGGCAGGGCAGCGCGTTCCGGCCCCCGGCGCAGGACGAGGTCACCGCCGAGGACGACGCGATGGTCACGGTGCCGCTGTCCGGTACCACCCTTGCCGCCGTGCTCAGCTGGTGCCGCAACATTCAGCCGAACACTCTGCGCAGCCCTTGGACCGAACTGGACCGCTCGATCGGACGCCGGGTCGGCGCCGCGATCTCCCAGGCCCTGGACAACGTCATCCCCTCCAATGGCGCGGACGGGCCGGCGGCCGTCATCCACCTCGACGATCGCGTCACCGCCAAGGACACCACCCCATAGCCCCTCCCGCACCCGCTCTGCCCCGGAGCAACGCAGGCCCAGGGCAGAGCGGCCCCGTGCGGAGAGGGACAGGCCCGCAGCGGGGGCGGGCTGGTGGCCGTGCCGACGGACCGGCGTGGACGACCCAGCCCACCGGGAGACACCGGGAGCCAGCCCAGACCCAGATGCCGATACTTCCCGACGGGGGCAGCACACAAATCCGCTACCCCTCCTGCCCTCAGGCTTCTACCGTGGCCGGTCATGAGCACGCGCGACTTCAACGGCGCCTACCTCCTGCCCCTCTCCGGCGAGGTCGAGCAAGCCCGCACAGACGGCGCCTACCGGCAGCTGCCCGCTCCCGCCCCGGCCAGCAGCCTGGCCACCGACGACGCACCACTTGGCGCCTACGCGGCCGCTCACCTGATCCGCGCCTCCTACACCGCAGGCCTGGCCCACGCCGACGCGCTACGCCGTCTGACAGCGGCCGGCGAGATCGACCCCACCAGCCCCTGGACCCTGCTGCGCGGGGCCCTGGAGAACTTCGCCACCGGCCTGTGGCTCCTGGACGGCACCGGACGGGCCGAACGACGGCGCCGCGCACTGTCGCTGTGGGACGAGGACATGCGCAACCGTCACCAGCACGAACAGGACACCGGCCACCTCCCCACCGGCGGCGGCCTGAGCGGAGCGCAGCGCCGGGCAGAGATCCGCGCCATCGCCGACCACCTCGCTCTGGCCCCGCTCACCGCGCCCAGGACCCACCAGATCCTCCTCGCCGCCGCCCCCGTCGCAGGCCTCGCCGCGGTCGAGGTGGCGCCGCCTGGCGGGCGGCGGCCTCCGGGTTCGCGCACGGCCGCTACTGGCCCAACCTGCGCGCCTCCCAGCCCCGCGCCGCGATACCGGGAGCCGACGGCATCCACACCGTCGCTCTGGTCATCGACGAGGACCAGCACCGGCCCCTGGCCGAGCACTGCCGCACCATGCTGCGCCAGCTGCAGGAGCGCTACCACGCCCGGGCCAGGCACGCTGAGCGCGCGCCGGTCAGGCGCACGCCGCCCGGCCCGCGCACGCCCTATGGCGGACGATAGGCACGCCTCCTGTGCGCAACTGGTACGCGATATATATGCTCGGGGTGCGGCGTATGAGGAGACCCCGCGTCCTAGCCCTGGGCTGCCGTCCTCCCGCTACGCGGCGCCGCTCAACCGGGTCCCGCGTGCGGTTGTCGAGGGTTCGGCCCCATTTCAGGTTGGAGTACCACACCGGCCGTCCGGTGGCCGGGTCGCGGAAGTCGACGGTGCATCCGAGCGAGGCGTGGCTGTCATCGCACAGGCAGGTGCACACCTTGTTCTCGACCCTCCCAGCCCAGTCCGCAGGGCCTGTCGGTCAGGAGCCGGATGAGGTCGGGGCAGGGCGGGCCGTCCTGTCGTCTCCAGAGCAGCAGGGCGTGGGCGGTTTGTTCGGGCCGGGGCTAGGCCCCACCAGGCGCGCGCCATGTCGGTGCCCAGGCGGGCCTTGCGCTCGGCGGTCGGGAACTGCTCGGGGTTACCCACCTCGCCCCGACTCGTTGAAGAGGGTGCCAGCAAGGGCCGAAGACAGAAGGGCGGGTCGCGACGTGACACAGCCAGCACCGCAACAGGAACAGGAACCGTTGTGGCGGCGCTACCAGGAGCCGGACGACCGGGGCTTGATCAACGACGTGTGCGACGGACTACGCCTGATCACCGAGCCCGGGCCCGATGATCCGGGGCAGACCATCGCTCTGGCAATCGTGGGAGCCGAAGCGGCTGAAGGGCTTGCTGCCGCCCTAGACGACGAATGGGCCCTGTACACGCCGCAGCAGGCCGCCGTGACGGCCTCCGCTCTCTTCGCCCAGATCGCTGCGGCGGGCGCGGCGCTGGAGAAGCTGAGCGACCACCTGGACGTCATGGCCGAGCGTGGGGAGGCCACCGTCCCCGACTACGACGGGACAGGGGAAGCCAAGCGCCTTTGCACCGCCCAGCGCGTCCTCGGCGGGGCAGGACAGGAAGCCTTCGGCGCCATCGACGCGCGCGACTGCGACGAGGCCGTGGACATCCTGGCCACGACTGCTTACACCGGGCCGTTGCCCGGCAGCACCCACGAGACGTACAGCCAGCTGGCAGCCCTGCTGGACGACGCCAAACTCATCCCCGCATGTCGGCCGCCCGCCGAAGATGTCTGTGCAGCCCAGGACTACGAAGACGGCTGTGGCTGCCACATCGAACTGACCGACCACGACGGCATCGTGTGGGACTTCCACCGCTCGGACGGCACCTGGTACGTCATGCCCCTGGCCGACACCACACCCAGCGGCCACCCTCTCACCGGGAGGGAACTGTCCATGACACAGACATGCCCTCATCCCCAGCACCTTGCGCTGCTGGTCCAGCAGACCCTGGCCGGCACTGTCTGACAACGCACCCCCTACCGCGCTGTTCCGCCGCCTCTGCGCCCGCACCGTCCAGCTCGGCTGACGCCGGTGAGGAAGTGCAGGTCGGGACGCTGCCGGGGGATGCCTGGGCGGATCCGTTCCGGACACGGCCGACGGGCGGCTGCGTACCCATACTCCCGTCGGGGGCACGCGGTGCAAACGTCGGCCCGACGGCACGGCCCAGGACCGGCGCCGGACGTCCCGGCCAGGAAAGAGAGGGGGCGACGACCTCGCGGACGTCGAGCCGCGCATCGCATGTGGGCCTCCATGCAGGGCGCGCCCGAGGAACTGGTGCCCGCCGGGTGAGCTTGGCTGAACTCCTACGCGGACGGGCCGCGGTTGGAAGACTCTTGGATATGAGCAACACGACTACTGCGGGCGTGCAGCCGTACCCTCCGGGCACGCGGTGGATCTTCCGGTCCAAGAACGGGTACGTCCACACCGAGGAGCTGGCGCTGTCCTGGCTCGTTGGGGGCGCCGAGCCGATCTGTGAAGACCCCTCGGCGGAGGGGCAGCTGGCGGACGTCCTATGGCGCTACTGGGCAAAGGACGCCAACCACTATCACGAGCGGTGGCCGGAGGCGTTCCGGCCGGGCGAGGTGCACATCTCCTGGCGGGTGGTCTCGCCGACGCCCGGCAGCGGGGTGTTCGAGGGGGCGCCCTACACCCGCGACCCGCGTCATCTGCCGCGCCAGTCCCAGGTGGACGAAGAACAGGACGACTTCCTGACCCACTACTCGTTCCCGATGCATGCCGTTTCCGGGGAGCGCTTGAACTGGCTGCGGCTGCCCGTGCTGGACCGGGCGTGGCGCGAGGACCGGGAGGACGTCGGCGGCTTCGTCCAGGAGGCGTCCGGGTGGAAGCCGTCGCCACTCCAGCTGGCCATGGACGTCGTACAGGTGGCGCGGTGCTCAGGGCTGTGGACTCCAGAGATGGCGCTGATGAGCGGGGACCTGGACGACGGTGAGCAGTACGCGCTGGGCAACTGGCTGGCCGAGCACCAGGAAGGCATGGACAGCGACGTGTTCGACGCGCTGTACGCGAAGCTCGGCAAGCACCACCAGCGCGACTTGGACGACTCCATTTCGGACTGGGCCGACAGAGCGGTGAGCGATGCGAGTTGGAGGCGCTGACCTGCCGGAAGACAGTACGTCTTCGCCACGGGTCAGCCGACGGTGAGCTGGGGGCGCTGTACCGGGTGAGCTCGGCCAGCTCAGGTTGTACTCAAACGGCCGGGCGGGCACGCATCCTCTTGGCCGGGTTGGTGACATGAGTGCCATCGATTGAGCCTTCGCCAACTTGAAGTCGCAGGTCAAAGGGCTGGTGTGAACGGTTCTTGGGGTGCCCACGCTGGTCACGGGCGACTGTCTGATCAGTAGATCGTCCGTCAGCGGTTGATCTCGAGGTTCGTCAGGACGAGCAGAGCGCGCAGGAGGCGGGTGACGCGGGCGGGGTCGGTGCGGAGCTTGGTGAGGATCCGCCAGTTCTTGAGGTGGGCGAAGCCGTACTCGACCGGTGCACGTCCGACGGCGAGGACTCGGTTGGCCTCCTTCTCGCCGCGAGTGAGCTTGTGGGTACGAGTGGCGATGTAGCCGGTGACGATCACGGGGTCGAGGATGTCGTTGTCCAGTCCGCGGAAGCCGAGGTCGGCCAGCGCCCCGAGGCCGGCGGCGCGCAGGTGGGCCAGGATGTGGTCGTGGCGGGCGGCGGTGTTGTCGTGGGTGCGGCCGGGCCGGGCGGCGGATATCCAGATCAGGCAGCCCTTCTCGTCGGTCAGGGCGAGGAAGTGCAGGCCATAGCTACGGTGCTTGCCGGAGTAATTCCGGCGATCGGCTCTTCCGGTACGGCGCTGGGTGCGAATGAGGGTGCCGTCGATCAGGACCACCTCCCCGCCCTTCTTGGCGACCTTCTTCAGGGCTCGGTCAAGGCGCGGCGCATGGGCGGCGAGTAGTCCGATCAGCTCGTCGCGCCAGCGGCGGACGGTGGTCTCGGACACGCCGCTGCCGCCAGCCATGTCGGCCAGGCGCTGGTCGTGGCGCAGTACGGCCAGGACGATTACCGCGATCTTCCCCGGCGGCAGGATCCGCCACCGTGACCGGATCGCCTTCAGATGGCGTCGCAGCAGGTCGGCGAGGTGGTTGACGGTGCGCGTGGACAGCGGCAGACGGCACTGGTAGACAAGCGGGCAGGTGTCCTCGGCGCGCCTTCTGGAATTCATCACACAATTCCAACGCCCGTCGAGGGCACCCCGGTTACGCCCGTTCCAAGCCGCTCCGAGTGGCGGTTTGCTGGTCACAGACGGGTGGTGAACCGGCCGTCGGGCAGTTTCCGCAGCCAGCCGCGATCGACGAGTCTGACCAGCTTGCTGCGTAGCGGTTCCAGCTTGGCCTTCACGCTGATGTCCACCCCCACTACCTCGCCGACCTCGCGGGCCATGACCGGCCCGGCGGCCTGTCGCACCGCGGCGAGGATGCGCTGATAGTCCGGCGGGAGCGTCGCCTCCTCCACGCCCGACGTGCGGTGCGGGATCAGCATTACCGCCTGCCCACCCACTTTCCCGGGCATCGGCGCAGCCGAGGCACGTTCGCCGGCGAGCTGTTCGCTCACCCGTTCCAGGACTCGCTCGGCGACGGCGAGTTCGTCCCGCTCGGTTCGCACCTCCGCCAGCTGCTTGGCCAGCAGTTCTTCGAGTTCGTCCAGTTCCGCGCGCCGCGCGGTGATCCGTTCCAGTAGCTCGGGATCCAGCATGGACCGGATCGTAGAGGGCCATCCGCCCACGGGAGCGAGAATCGGCAACCCAGCCGCTGACGGATGCCTCGTTGGCGAGGTGTGGTTCTGACCCAAGTCGCCGCGCGTAGGCTCACTCAGTCAGGTTGGAGCCGGGTCGCGGGGATGACACGGCCCGCACGTGGTCGGGTGAGAGGTGCAGCTCATATGGCAGGCAGCAGTCAGAGCAGAGGGTCGCGACCAGCGTCCCGCAGGCGCAGACCTGGTTTAGTCCCCCATCGGGAGTCGCCCCGCAGCATGCAGCGGAGGCGTGCCTTGTCGTCAGCCCGCGGCAGTCATCCGGGTTCATGACGATATTGCCTCGTGGCCCCTTCGAGACCAGCGGCTGCCCGTCGATGGCGTAGCGAGTCCCGTGCCGTGGCATCACCGGGTCGGGCACCTCGGCAACGACGAGAGGCGGGCCGTACGGCTCCGTCTCGATCGCGTAGAAGCCCGACGGCACAGTGGCCGGCGGTGGCCCCATTTCCTCCGCCTCCCACCACGCGTAATCGGGAGCCTCGGGCACCGCTGGCAGACGCTCCAGCGGCTCCGTCAGCACAGCGCCGCAGGCAGCACACGCAAACACGGTCACCTTCGGCGCGGTCCGCTCGACCATGGTGGCGTCAGGCACGACAGCCTGCCCGCTGCCCAGTTGGACACTGACCCCATCCTGAAAACGCTGATCCTCCATGGAGGAACCGTACTGAAACGCGCTGATTGCCCCGCAGCCGCCTCCGCCGAAACCAGACGGACGATCTACCGCGCGGACTCACGCCTGCGACCAGCACGAGCACTCCGAGAACCGTTCACACCAGCCCTTTGACCTGCGACTTCAAGTTGGCGGAGGCTCAGTGGTGCGCACCGCTACCGCGCGGCGCGCGCACTACACGACAGTGAGGCGTGCCGGGTGCGCACCGGCCGGTGTGGGGTGCGCATCGAGGGCCTGGCCCACGCCGACGGCCTCCAGCTGGCGCAGGGTGTCGGCGACGTCCTCGTGGTCCTCGCTGAGGAACTGCGCGGCGAAGTCGATGACGGAGCGGGCGATGCCTTCCGCCGTGTCCGGCCCGGCCTGTGCCCAGGTCCGCAGCGAGGTGACGAAGACGCGTCCGAGGGCCTCCAGGGCGAAGGTGTCCGCGCACGGCTCGCCCGCCTCCGGGCCGGGCAGCGCGGTGACGGGGACGACGATCCGTTCGACGACGTCGACGAGCAGCTAGGGCATCTGCGGCTCGCCGCTGGCGAACTCGCGGGCGGCTTCGACGTCGTCGGCCTGGACGGCCCGGAGGTAGCTGAAAGCGCTGATGGCCGCGTCCGGGGTCATCGGGGCGAGCGGCATGTTGGTGGCGGGCATGATGGCTCCTCACGTACGGGGCGCCGCGCCGATCGCGGCGGCCTCATAAGCGATCTTCAGAGCGGATGCCTGTGGATAGATTCCGCGCACCGACGGTGAGCGGACTCGCCCGGCCGGCGCCTGCGTTGCCCCTTGTCCATCAGAGGGCGCGCCGCCGCGGAGTTGTCCGGGCAGGAGTCGGCCGAGCCTGCGATACCGCAGCAGGAGCCGGTGGAGCTGCGGGTAGTGGGGGCGATCATGGTGCTGCGCCGCCCTATGCCAGACGTCAACTCTCGCTGCCGAAGAAAGCCGTTGACATTCACGCGCAAGTGGCGGTGTCTTTGGGAACAGCGCCTTTCCCTCGGGTCACCTGGAAGGTCACGGCCGTGTTGCCGGGGTCGGAGATGGCATCCTCCACCGCAACGACCGTGATCCTGGCCCACTTGCCAGACGCGGCCGAGGACTCGGCCACAACCGTGGACTCGCCGATGGCCACTCCCCGAGCCTTGCAGGTCCGCACGGGGGTTTCGATGTAGAAGTCGGCGAATCCGACGGTGCTGCTCCCGGGAGCCCCGTCGGCGGTCACGGAGCCACCGCCACCCGTCTCACCCCCGTTGCCGAAGATGGTGGTGCCGCTGGCGTCGTTGATTTGGCCGACCGCGCTGGTCACGCCGATCGTGACGGTGCCGTCGGCGGTGTGCTTCGTCTTGCGTACGGCGACTTCGAGCTGCTGGGAGTCGGAGGCCGATGGACCGCCGGGAGAACTTTGGCGGAAAGTGGGCGTGCTCGTACTGGGCACCGTGGAGGTTGGTGCGGTAGTGCTTTGTGTCGGTTTGGCGGTCGGGGTCGACTTCTTCTCGTGCGCTTCGCCCGCCGCTTGTTGAGCGATCGGTATCCCGATGGCTGCCGCTGTCACGGCGGTGCCTACAGCTCCCGACACCCACAGCAGCGTTGCTGGCCGCCGATGCCGAGGCGGGCGTATCTGGGGTGGCGGCACGGGGATGGCGCCTCGTGCCAGGGCTATTCGTCCGGTGTCGCCGACGGCCCGGCATTGCGGAGCCGTGAGGCCGCGATCGTCCAGCTGGTGCTTCACGTGCTGGTAGATCTCGTCCAGACGCATCGGCTCCGGCTCACCAAGCGCCCCCAGCAGGGCCCCGGTGAAAGCCGTGTTGCGATCCTTCGGCGGCGCGTGCGAGGGTCTGGTCGCGCTCGTTGACGTGAGGGTGTAGGTGCCGCTGGCGGGAAGTTGGCCGGAGACCAGGCTGGGCAAGGGTCCCATGGCTTCGATCGCCCGCCCGGAGAAGCAGCAATCGAGGATCAGTACCCGGGCTCGTGCCTTTGCTCTGGCGAGCCGACGCTTGAGGAGATTCAGGTCTACGGCGGTGAACTCGAGCTGCTTCGGGTCTGTGTGCTTGAGCGTCAGGTAGAGAAGGCCGTCGTCGTCGAGGAGGCCATGGCCGGCGTAGTAGACCAGCAGCAGGTCCTCGGCCTGGTCGCTCGCTGTGGACAGTGCCTTGCCGATGGTCTCCTGGTCGACGGCCGTGCCGTCAGCTCCCAGGACAGTGCAATGCTCTGGCTGTCCGGCCAGAATCCCGTGGTCCGGGTCCGTGAAGGTCTTCCGCAGATCAAGAAGGTTGTTGTGGACAGCGGGGATCGGGCGCAAGTTCTTACGGTGGCGATAACCGGCTGTGCCGATGAGGAGGATCCTGCTCCGGGCGCCGTCCGGAAACCATGCGTCGCTCACCGATCATCGGCCCGTGTGGAGCCAATGAGGCGTTCCACTTCGCGTACCACGGCCATCGGGTCCTCGGCCCGGCGAACATCGATGGTGACCTCCCGGCCGTCGGCTGCCTTGACGGTGACGGTGATGTCGGGCTGGCGTTGGCTCAGCCAGGTGCACACGGACTGTGCGAGGACCGCACACGCCCCACCGGAGCCAAGTGCCACGGCAAGGAGCTCCACAGCGCCGCCCATGTCGCCTTCGGCCGGGGAGTGAGCACGCAGTTCCACCCGCCCGCGCAGTTCATCCTCGTGGGCAAGCCACGCATGCAGCGCACGCAGGTCGTCGTCGCTGGCCGAGCCAGATGCCCATAACCTCAGTTCACGCGAGGATGCGTGCTCAGTCACATGCATGTCCGTCTTTCTATCAGCCAGTCGCGCAGTTGGGGGTGGCCCCTGGTCATATTCACCCGCAACCGTCACACTTGACGTTCCCCGTGGTATTGATCTGTGCATCTCAATCGATCTGGTCCGCTGCGGAAAGATGGGGCCAGGTCGGCTGAGGCTAGGGTCAGATCGGTAGAGACGGGACATCGCAGACCGTTTGTCACCGAAGTTGGACCGGTGGAACTGGGTCAGCCCTGGGTGAGTTCTGCCGCTTGCCGATAACGCGGCGTCGCCGTACGCACGAGCCGGTACCCCCATCCTGCCCCCAGCCCTCTCGGTCCAAGATCAATGGCAGGAATGAGTGGTTGTCCAACTTCACTGGCAATCGGTCCAGGTTCAGCGTCAGACGACAGCGGCGTCCGCCGGATGATCACGGCTCGGTAACGGCACTCAGTGGAGTGTCACACCGTCGACTTTCGCCACACCTCTACCAGGTGACGGGGGACTTCCATCCGGACCCCCGCGTCACCTGCGTGAGGAGCCTTGTCATGACGTACACCACCAGCGCCCGGCAGCCCGAACCGGAGCCGCGCCCGACCTGGACAAGGGGTGCTGAACGCCCGCCGGGCGGCCAGGAATCCAGTACCGTGAACGGTGCCGCGAACGATTCCAACGTCGTGCCCATCACCGCAGCTCACACCGCCCGACAAGGGGTCTCCCGGCACGCTGACACCTCTCTCCCTTCCCCTGAGACTTCGACGAAGGGGAAGAAGTCCACACCCGCGGCGAAGGTGCGTGCCTATGCGCTGCGGATGTTGGGGTGCGTGCGGATAGCCACGGTGCGGCAGATGGCTCAGGTGATCACGGCGGAGGATGCCGACGGCCGGTCGTACGTGCGCAGGGCGATGAACAAGCTGGCGGAGCTCGGGCTGGCGGAGACGAACGGCAAAGACGGACGGCACCCGATCTGGAACCTGACCCCGGCAGGGCAGAAGGCTCTGGCCGACGGCAACGAGCTGCCTGCCCGCCCGCAGGCCGGCACCGGAGCGAAGGCCGTTCGAGCCGGGTTCGGTCCGCACGGCGTCGCGGTGACGGACATGATCCTCGCCTACGGAGGCCGCAAGCACCTGACCGACTGGCAGGTAGAGGTCCACCACGCCATCAAGGAGACCGGCCTCAGCTTCAACACTGACGCCGTCCTCGCGCTGCCGACCAAGACCAGCGAGGTGCGCCTCCTCGAGCTCGACAACGGCACCATGTCCCAGGCCCGCCTCGCATGTGAGGTCTGGGACTACGAGCGCTACGCCGGGCACCGCGTCTGGGAAAGAGCCCGCGGCACGATCGGCGGCACGTTCCCGTTCTGGCAGCGCCACCGCTACACCCGCTCCCAGACCTTCCCGCGGCTGCACGTCGTCCTGGCAGGCAAGGAGGAGCACCTGCTCGACAACCGCTTCCAGGCGCTCGCCGACGACGTGAAGGGCATCGCCGTCGCGGTCTGGGTGAATACCCTGCCCCGGCTCCAGCGCGGCGAGCCCTGGTACGAGATCGGCGTCGATGACCCGGACCGGCGCCGTGAGCGATACCCCGAACCGGCAGGCCGCTGACAGGGTCGGGCAAGCCGCCCCGCAACGGTGGCTTGCCCGTGGCCCGGCTACGCCATGGCGGCGGCCACTGTCTCCAGGACGGCACGCTGCTGCGGGTCGACGGGAACGTTGGCCTGGCGCAGCGAGCGAAGCGTGGTGCCTTCGGCGCACAGCCTGCACAGCCCGACCATTGGCATCGGACCGGCACCGATCAGGGTGTGGGAGGAAGAGCTCTCGTAGACGGGCCGGTAGCAGCCGGGGCACAGCAGGCAGTCCTCAAGTTCGTCCGCCGGCGGCGCGTCCGGACCGAGCAGCGGAACGATCCGCAGGAGGTTCTCCCCGGCTTCGGCCCACAGCCCCATTGGCCGTTCCGCGCTCCGCTCGAAGACGACGTCGCCGTCCGGGTCCACGGAGGTGCGGACCCGGGCCAGCGTGCCGACGCCTTCCTCGGGGTGGTCGGGTATGAACGCCAGAGCGGTCCTGTGTCCGGGCCCCTCGGTCCCGCCGAAGACGTGGCCGCGCCCGGCTGCGAGGGCCGCGCCCACCTTGTTCAGCCCGCCGTCGACGTCGTTGCGCAGGCGCAGCGGCCAGGAGGCCGGAACGCCGTCGATCTCGGCAGGGGAGGAGGTGATCAGGATGCCGTTGCCGGACCGGCGGACATCCAGGTGCTGCATCCCCTCGGTGGAGTGGAACGCGGTGCCGAACCATTCCGTGGTCGGCTGGCCGCTCTCGCCCCGTGGGCGGCGTGGCTTGTGCTGCTTGTGACGTCCCATGATGTGGCCTCGCAGACGTGGCCCCGTGCACGGGCCGATCGGTCCGCTGACCCCACAACCGGCTGCCCGGCAGGGCGGGTGCGCCACAGGCCCGTCATTCACCCGCCCAGCCCATCTGGCTGTCGGGTCCCCGTTGTGGAAGCGGTCGTTGTCAGCCAGCTTCGGTATCGGCGTGGTCGCTGCGATCATGGGCGTGGCCGAGGGAGAGCTGCTGATCCCGACGATCGTGCTGCTGTTCGCGGTGGACATCAAGACCGCGGGGGTCTCTCCCTGCTGGTGCCACTGCCGACCATGCTGGTGGCCTTCGCCTGCTACAGCCGTGACGGCAGCTTCGCGGTGCTCGGTGCCAACCGCCGCTTCACCCTGGTCATGGCCGCAGGCTCGATCGCCAGTGCCGTGCTGGGCGGGCTGCTTCTCGGTGTGTTCTCGGACCTGGTGCTCATCCCCGCGCTTGCCGTGATCCTGCTCGTTGCCGCGGCCAAGCTCGCCCGGCACGAATGCCCGGTCGCGTGCTCACGAGTTGCATCCGGTACTCAGGTACAGGTTTACCGTCGGTGGTGTCCCCGCCCAGGGGGCGTGATGACGGGAGTGAGTGCGATGAACGACCTGGCGTGGGTGCCGCAGTCCTGCACGTTGCCCACGAAGGAGCGGCCCCTGCGGGTCGCGGAGTGGGATGCGCTGTTCTCCGAGCGGCTGACCTCCCTGTCCCAGCCCCAGCCGCTCCGTCTGTGCCTTGGCTTGGCCGGCGGAGAGGGTGTGGAAGACCGGGTGCGGGACCTGGTGGAGCGCGAGAGCGGCTGCTGCTCGTTCTTCACCTTCACCACCACCCCCGGCCAGGACCTGGTCCGTCTGGACATTGCGGTGGACCAGGCGCACGAGGCGGTCCTGGACGCCCTGGCAGCCCGGACGGCCGCCGCCGGGGAGCAGCGGTGAGTACGGGCCTGCGCAGCGGGCAGGTCGCCGAAGCGGCCGGGGTGAACATCCAGACCCTGCGCTACTACGAGCGGCGCGGCCTGCTCGCCGAGCCGGAACGTAGCAACGGCGGCCACCGCCTCTATGGCGAGGACGCGGTCACTGCGCTGAGAGTGATCAAGGCTGCCCAGCGGCTCGGGTTCACCCTCGACGAGGTCGCGGAACTCCTGGAGGCCGGCCGCCACCGCCACGGCCGTCCCGTGGCGGGGCTCCAGGACCGAGCTGCGGCCAAGCTCGCCGAGGTCGACGCAAAGATCGCGGACCTGACCACCATCCGCACCGCCCTGGCCGCCGCCGTCGACGCGGGCTGCGACAACCTGACCGTCTGCGCGTCCAGCGCCTGCTGCCCCATCCCCTTCACCGACCTCGCCGAGGAGAACCGCCATGCCGGACCCTGCTGCTGACCCCGGCCCCGCTCGCGCCCCGAAGACGCTCGGGGGCCTAGCCGCCCTGGCCTGCGTGGCGTGCTGCGCGCTGCCCGTCCTGATCACGGCGGGCGTCGTCGGTGCCGGCGCCGGGGCGGTGGTGGGCTGGCTGCCCGCCCTCGCCGTTTTTCTGGCCGCCGCTGCCGCCGGAATCTGGTGGCTCGGACAGCGCCGCCGCTCCTGCTCCTGCACACCGAAGGCCGCAGGCGAGAGCGGATGCGGCTGCAAGGCGTCCGCCGACCCGCTGAAGATCAGCAGCACGGGCCGCCGCTAGGCTCACCGATCATGACTGTCGCTCGTTCCGTTGCCCTGTTCGTCGTCGCCGCCCTCTTCGAAATCGGCGGCGCCTGGCTGGTCTGGCAGGGCATCCGCGAGCACAAGGGCTGGATCTGGATCGGTGCCGGCGTCATCGCCCTCGGCATCTATGGCGTGGTGGCCACCTTCCAGTCGGACGGCAACTTCGGGCGCATTCTTGCTGCGTACGGCGGGATCTTCGTCGCTGGGTCGATCGCCTGGGGCATGGTCGCCGACGGCTACCGCCCCGACCGCTACGACGTCATCGGCGCCCTGATCTGCCTCGCCGGAATGGCCGTGATCATGTACGCACCCCGCAGCCACTGACCCTATGAGGCTGGCCAACTTTAACGCTCAGTGGCCCACTAGCGGCTACCCGACCACATCGGGCCGACCACAACCCCGACCATGGGTCCGGCCGTGCTGCGCTCATCCCCGACCACGGCTGGTCAGCGCGCCCGGAGCGTGTCCCGCATGACGAATAAGCGGCAGCTGGCTCGCGCCCGGGGAGAAGCGCGGGCCGCATGAGAAACGCCCGGGGACCCTCGGCTGCCCAGGAGCACAGGACCGCGTCAGATTGCAGCAGGTGTTGCGCCATGAGGTTGCACTGGGTGTTGCGGTAGGTGTTGCGCGAGCCTTGGCAGCGTTCTGGAGTTCGCCCAGGTCACCACGGGCGGACAGCGTGGTCGGGCCGCTGACATCCCCGTTGCGACCCCCTTCGCCCATGCCTTGGCTGGAGTTGAGGATGGGGGAGGGAGGGATGGGCGGCGCGGACGCTGCCGGGGATCGGGGCGCGCTCACGGTTGCGTGTCGGCGGGGCCGCCGCGCCCGCGCCACCGTCAGCGCGGCGATGACATCAGGCGGGGGACGTCGGCGGGGGAGAGGTCGGGGCGGGCACGATGCCAGCGGGCGGGATGTCGCCACCGGCCGGAGGCGTCGCGGGCGACGTCGACGCCGACTTCCACCACCAGCTCGGGTTCCACCAGCGTGACGACCAGTTTTTCCTGGCTGCCCCACTCTGCGGAGAACGACCAGCCCGTCCACGGATGACCGGGCCGCCCTGCAGCGAGAAGGTCGGCGACCGCAGCACCTGCCGCTTGGGCGAGGGTGGTGGTGCGGCCGACGTACTGAAGGCGGCCGTCGGTGTCGTACCTGCCGAGCAGCAGCGTGCGGGGAGCGGCCGGAGAGCCGGTGACCGCGCCGACGATCGCCTCGCTCGTCTCGCGGACCTTGTATTTCTCCCAGCCCCTCACCGACGGCTGGTAGGGATCGGTGAGCCTCTTGAAGACCACGCCCTCCATTCCGACCGACGCCCACGTCAGCCACTCGCGCACGGTGTCCGCCTCGGTGGTCGACGGGCACAGCGCCCATGGCGCGATGAGCCGGCGGGCGGCGAACACGGACTCCAGCGCGGCCCTGCGCCGCCGGTAGGTCCACCCGGTCGTGTCCGTCCCGGACAGCCTGAGCAGATCGAACGCGACGAAGTGGGCCGGCCACTCCTCCGCTGCCCGGGCGGCCCCGGCACCGCGCTGGGCAAGCCGGTTCTGCAGCCGCTCGAATGCGAGGCGGCCCGCGGCGTCCCATACGACCAGCTCGCCGTCCAGTGCGGTCGCGTCCGGCAGCTGCGCGGCCCCGGCCACGACTTCCGGAAATGAGGCCGCCATCTCGGTGCCGTGCCGAGAGCGCAGCACCACCCGGCCCGCGTCGACGGAGAGAAGCGCTCGGAACCCGTCCTACTTGGGCTCCGCGGCGCAGCCCGGCCGTAGATCGGGCTCGGGCACGGGGGTGCTCAGCATCGGGTCTGGCAGCGTCCACGTCACAGTGGATGCCTTCCCCTTCCACCAGATGTCCCGGTGCTGTCCTTTTGCTTTTACGCGGGGACTGCGGCGAGGGCGTGTTCGTCGCCCAGTGCCGCGAGGTGGCGTTCGGCGTCCAGGGCGGCCTGGCAGCCGCTGGCGGCGGCGGTGATGGCCTGGCGGTAGGTGTGGTCGACGACGTCACCGGCGCCGAACACGCCGGGGATGTTCGTGCGTGTGGAGGGGGACTGCACCTTCAGGTAGCCCTCGTCGTCCAGGTCGAGCTGGCCGGTGACCAGTTCGGTGCGCGGGTCGTGGCCGATGGCGACGAACAGTCCGGTTGCGGGGAGTTCGGAGGTCTTGCCGGTGACGGTGTCATGCAGGGTCAGGCCCGCGAGCTTGCCGCCCTCTTCGTGTATGTCTGCGACCTCGATGTTGAAGGCGAACGAGATCTTCGGGTCGGCGAAGGCGCGCTCCTGCATGGCCTTGGAGGCGCGCAGGGTGTCCCGTCGGTGGACGACCGTCACCGTCTTGGCGAACCGGGAGAGGAAGGTGGCCTCCTCCATCGCCGTGTCGCCGCCGCCGACGACCACGATGTCGTGCTCTCGGAAGAAGAAGCCGTCGCAGGTCGCGCAGTACGACACCCCCCGGCCGGAGAGCGCGTCCTCGCCCGGCAGGCCCAGCTTGCGATGCTGCGAGCCGGTCGCCACGATCACGGCCCTCGCCCGGTGGACGGTGCCCGCGCTGTCGGTCACGGTCTTGACGGCACCGGTGAGGTCGACCGAGATGATGTCGTCGGGGACGAGCTCGGCGCCGAACCGCTCGGCCTGGGCCCGCATGTTGTTCATCAGATCCGGGCCCATGATGCCGCCGGGGAAGCCGGGGAAGTTCTCCACCTCGGTCGTCTGCACCAGCGCGCCGCCGGCGGTGACCGCACCCTCGAAGACCAGCGGCTTCAGCGAAGCGCGGGCGGTGTAGAGGGCGGCGGTGTATCCGGCGGGGCCGGAGCCGATGACGATGACCTCGCGCACCCCATCGGCGGTCGTACCGCTCACGCCGCTCACGCATCCTGCTTGGCGTCGATCTCGGCGATCAGGGCCTCGATGCGGGTCTTGATCTCGTCGCGGATGGGGCGCACCGACTCGACGCCCTTGCCGGCCGGGTCCTCCAGGGCCCAGTCGAGGTACTTCTTGCCGGGGAAGATCGGGCAGGCGTCGCCGCAGCCCATGGTGATGACGTAGTCGGATGCCTGGACGGCCTCGGTGGTGAGGATCTTCGGCTTGGCGTCGGCGATGTCCACGCCGACTTCCTTCATCGCCTCGACGGCGGCCGGGTTGACCTGGTCGCCGGGGATGGATCCGGCGGAGCGGACCTCGATCCGGTCGCCCGCGAGGTGGTTGAGGAATCCGGCGGCCATCTGGGAACGGCCGGCGTTGTGGACGCAGACGAAGAGCACGGAGGCGAGCGGGGCGGTGGACATGGGTTCTTCCTTCACGAAGGGACCAGCGGGTGGTTCAGGCGGGCAGGGAGGACAGCAGTTCGGTGATGTGGGCGTCGATCGCGTCGCGGATGTCGCGGACGGCGGCGAGCGGGGCGCCGTCGGGGTCGGCGACGGGCCAGTCCAGGTAGCGGCGGCCGGGCACGATCGGGCAGGCGTCGCCGCAGCCCATGGTGATGACGATGTCGGCGGCCCTGACGACCTCATCGGTCAGCGGCTTGGGGAACGCCCCGGCGGCGTCGACGCCGGCCTCGGTGAGGACCTGCGCGATGAACGGCTCCACCTCGGCCGCGGGGTGCGTGCCGGCGGAGGACACGGTGACACGGCCGGCGGCGCGGTGTGCGAGGAGGGCGGCGGCGAGCTGGGAGCGGCCCGCGTTGTGGCTGCAGACGAACAGCACGCGCGGCAGCTCGCTGCCGGGGCCGCCCTGGACGTGGGCGAGAGCGTCAAGGCGCTGCGCGGTGAAGCGTTCGGCCAGCACGACCAGGTGCGTGCGCACCTGCGCGGTGGAGGCCAGGAGGCTGTAGGAGTCGGTGAGCAGCGCCTGGACGGTCTCGGCGGAGAAGCGGCCGGCGTGCCGGGTGGCGAGGCGGGCGACTCCGGCGGCCAGGCGCTGGTCGGGCAGGAGGGGTAGGGAGGAGGCGGACATGGGGACTCCTTCGACGCGCCCAATAAGTCAGCCCGCGCTGGTGTCAGCGCGTGATGATGTGACAGTATCAGGGGATGCTGACTTCAGTCGATCCTGATGTGATCCGGGTGTTGGGCGATCCGCTCCGCCTGAAGATCGTGACCCTGCTGGCGCGCGAGACGCTCTGCATGACGCACCTGGTTGAGGAGACCGGAGCCAAGCAGACCAACCTGTCCAACCATATGAAGGTGCTGCGCGAGGCCGGGCTGGTGGAGACCGAGCCGTGCGGCCGGTTCACCTACTTCAAGCTCAAGCCCGAGGTCCTGGCCGGGCTGTCCGAGCAGTTCGCCGAACTCGCCGCCTCCGCCCGTACCGCTGCCGAGAACAAGAGGGCCTGCCCGTGACCTCCACCGAGCCCACCACCGCCTCCGCTCCGGCCGGCGGTGGGGACGACTCGATCGTCAAGAAGCTCTCCACCCTCGACCGCTACCTGGCGGTGTGGATCCTGCTCGCCATGGCCGTCGGCCTGGGCCTGGGCCGGCTCGTCCCGGGGATGAACGACGCGCTGGCGAAGATCGAGATCGGCGGGATCTCCCTGCCGATCGCGCTTGGCCTGCTGGTCATGATGTACCCGGTCCTGGCCAAGGTCCGCTACGACAAGCTCGACCGCGTGACCAGCGACCGCAAGCTGCTTATCTCCTCGCTGGTCATCAACTGGATCGTCGGCCCGGCGGTGATGTTCGCGCTGGCGTGGATCTTCCTGCCGGACCTGCCCGAGTACCGCACCGGCCTCATCATCGTCGGGCTCGCCCGCTGCATCGCCATGGTCATCATCTGGAACGACCTCGCCTGCGGCGACCGCGAGGCCGCCGCCGTGCTCGTCGCGCTGAACTCGGTGTTCCAGGTCCTCGCATTCGGCCTGCTGGGCTGGTTCTACCTCGACCTGCTGCCGCGCTGGATGAACCTCGGTGATGGCCAGGGCCTGGACGTGTCCGTCTGGCACATCGCCCTGAACGTCGTCATCTTCCTCGGCATCCCGCTGCTGGCCGGCTTCCTGACCCGCCGCGTCGGTGAGCAGAAGATGGGCCGGACCGACTATGAGGCGAAGTTCCTGCCGAAGATCGGCCCGTGGGCGCTGTACGGGCTGCTGTTCACGATCGTCATCCTCTTCGCCCTGCAGGGGAAGACGATCACCTCGCAGCCGCTGGATGTCGCCCGGATCGCGCTGCCGCTGCTGGTGTACTTCGCGGTCATGTTCTTCGGCACCTTCCTGCTCGGCAAGGGCCTGGGGCTGGCCTACGACCGGACCACGACGCTGGCGTTCACGGCGGCGGGCAACAACTTCGAGCTGGCCATCGCGGTCGCCATCGCCACCTTCGGCGTCACTTCCGGCCAGGCCCTGTCCGGTGTCGTCGGACCGCTCATCGAGGTCCCGGTGCTGATCGGCCTGGTCTACGTCGCGCTCGCCTGGCGCAGGAAGTTCGCTGCGGGCGCGGTGACGACGGCCCCGTGACGAGCGCTGTGGATGTGGTGGTGGTCGGCGGCGGCCAAGCTGGGCTCGCCGCCGGCTATCACCTGCGCCGCCAGGGCCTGGACTTCACCGTCCTGGACGCTGATCCGGCGCCGGG
Organism: Streptomyces sp. NPDC016640; assembly: GCF_043076215.1. NCBI lineage: Bacteria > Bacillati > Actinomycetota > Actinomycetes > Kitasatosporales > Streptomycetaceae > Streptomyces > Streptomyces sp. NPDC016640. Next base: position 33,982 of record NZ_JBIBRG010000023.1, on the reverse strand, counting down.
CGGGGCCTGGCAACACATGTGGGACTCCCTGCACCTGTTCTCCCCGGCGGAGCACTCCTCACTGCCCGGACGGCTCATGCCCGCCCAGCCCGGCGAGACCTATCCGGACGCCGGGCACGTGGTGGACTACCTCGCCGACTACGAGAAGCGCTACGACCTGCCCGTACAGCACGGCACCCGCGTGGACGCCGTACGCCCCGACGGTGACTACCTCCTGGTTGAGGCGGACACCGGCACCTGGCGGGCCCGCGCGGTCATCAGCGCCACCGGCACCTGGTCGCGGCCCTTCCTCCCCGCCGTCCCCGGCCGCAGCGTCTTCACCGGAGGGCAGCTACACACGGTCAGCTACCGCTCCCCGGCCGACTTCGCCGGCCAGCGCGTCCTCGTGGTCGGCGGCGGGAACTCCGGCGCCCAGATCGCCGCCGACCTCGCCCTCGACGGCCGCATCGAGGTGACGTGGGTGACCCAGCGCCCGGCGCGCTTCCTGCCGGACGACATCGACGGCCGCGCCCTGTTCGACGTCGCCACCGCCCGCCGCCGCGCCCTCGACGCCGGCCGCAGCGACACCGGTGGCATCGCCTCACTCGGCGACATCGTCGCCGTGCCACCCGTCCGCACCGCCCGCGACGCCGGTCTCCTGACCGCGAAGCCGATGTTCTCCCAGCTCACCGGCGACGGGGCCTGGTGGGCCGACGGTGGCGAGGCCGGCGTGGACACGGTCATCTGGTGCACCGGATTCCGGCCGGCACTGTCCCCCCTTGCCCCGCTGAACCTGCGCGGGCCGCGCGGCCGCATCCCCACCGACGGCACCCGGGCTCTGGGCGAGCCACGGCTGCACCTGCTCGGCTACGGCGACTGGACCGGTCCGGCCTCCGCCACGCTCATCGGCGTCGGCCGCCCCGCCCGCGACGCGGCCCGCGCCCTCACGGCCCTGCTGCGCTGACCTCCCGTCGGCCCTCAGAGAAAGGGACCCGACCGCTGACCCGGGGCCAGGGGACGGAGGGCGGTCGGCCTCACGTATCGTCTGCCGATATCGATCTCCGTAATAGATGTCTGTGTCGCCGAGGAGTGAGCGATGAGCACGCAACCGACCGCCGCCGGAATGCCGGACGAACTGCACCGCCGGCTCGGGGTGTCCGACGCCGTGCTGATCGGTCTCGGGTCGATGATCGGTGCCGGGGTTTTCGCCGCGCTCGCCCCCGCCGCGCAGGCCGCCGGGTCGGGGCTGCTGATCGGCCTGGCGCTGGCTGCCGTGGTGGCGTACTGCAACGCCACCTCCTCTGCCCGGCTCGCCGCCCGCTACCCGGCCTCGGGCGGCACCTATGTCTACGGTCGTGAACGCCTCGGCGACTTCTGGGGCTACCTGGCGGGCTGGGGCTTCGTGGTCGGCAAGACCGCCTCCTGCGCGGCGATGGCGCTGACGGTCGGCGCATACGTGTGGCCCGGCCAGGCCCACGCGGTCGCGGTCGCGGCCGTGGTGGCCTTGACCGCTGTGAACTACACGGGCGTACAGAAGTCCGCGCTCCTGACCCGCGCGATCGTGAGCGTGGTCCTGGCCGTGCTCGCCGCCGTGGTGGTCGCCGCCCTCACCTCCTCCGCCTCGGAGGTGGCCCGGCTCGATGTCGGGGACGATGCCACCTTCGGCGGAGTGCTGCAGGCTGCGGGCCTGCTCTTCTTCGCCTTCGCCGGATACGCCCGCATCGCCACCCTGGGCGAGGAGGTCCGCGACCCGCAGCGCACCATCCCGCGGGCCGTCCCCATCGCGCTGGGCATTACCCTGGTCGTCTATGCCTTCGTCGCCCTCGCCGTCCTGACGGTCCTTGGCCCGGACGAGCTGGCGAAGGCGGCGGCGCCGCTGTCGGACGCGGCCCGGGCCGCCGGTGCCGGCTGGCTCGTCCCGGTCGTCCGCGTGGGTGCGGCGGTGGCTGCGCTCGGCTCGCTGCTCGCGCTGATCCTCGGCGTGTCCCGCACCACGCTCGCTATGGCCCGCGACCGGCATCTTCCGCACGCCCTGGCCGCGGTGCACCCGAAGTTCAAGGTGCCCCACCGCGCCGAAGTCGCCGTCGGCGCGGTCGTGGCGGTGGCCGCCGCTTTCGGCGACGTGCGCGGGGCGATCGGCTTCTCCTCCTTCGGTGTCCTCGCGTACTACGCCGTCGCCAACGCCTCCGCCTGGACCCTCACGCCCGAGGAGGGCCGCCCCGCCCGGCTGATTCCCCTCGTCGGCCTGACCGGTTGCATGGTGCTGGCCTTCGCCCTGCCCCTGTCGCCGGTCATTTCCGGCGCTGCGGTCCTGGCAGCCGGTGCCGCCTGGTACGGTTTCCGTCGCCTGGCAGCGGCGCGCGGCTGACCACCCCTGCGGTCCGCCTGATCATGTGATCGGCGGTGCTCCGGACCGAATCGGGGCGCCGCCCGATCGCGTCGCCCCGCTCCACCCCGGGCCCCGCCCCGGAGCTTCATCGCGAGGCCCTGCCATCTCCCACGACCTGGTCCCGACCGATCATCATCGTCCTCGCCGCCAGCACCACCGCGGTTGGCATCCCCAGGTCAGGCGTGCGACACGCCCGCCCCGAAGAGGCGCGAAATCGCCGGTGTCCCTCTACCTCGCAGGACGATATCGACAGCCGATACGTCTTCGATGGCAGAGGGGCACTCCCATGACGCAGCTCAGCATCTGGCAGACGAAGCTCACCTCCACCAGGGCACCCGCCGCGACGGTCCTCATCCGCCTGTACGTCGGGGCCGTCTTTCTGTCCGAGGGCATCTTGAAGTTCCTGCGCCCCGACGCGCAGGGCACCGGCCGCTTCGACAAGGCCGGCATTCTGGCCCTCGACTTTTTCGCTCCACTCGACGGCGCCTTCGAGATCGCCTGCGGCCTGCTGATCCTGGGGGGCCTCGCCACCCGGCTCGCCGTGATCCCGATGATCGTGAACATGCTCGGCGCGCTGCTGATCACCAAGCTGCCGATCCTGTGGGGCGACGCCCCACTGTTCACCGGCAAGTCCGGCTGGTGGGACCTCGCCCACGAATCCCGCACCGACCTCGCCCAGCTGTGTGGCAGCCTCTTCCTGCTCCTCGTCGGCGCCGGCGCCTACTCACTCGACGCCCGCCTCACCCGCCGAGCCGCCAGCCCGGCTGCGGAAGCCAAGGCCGCGAGCCGCTGACGCGCCGGATCTACGTGGCGTCGTCGCCGAGGACTTCGCGGGCCAGCTCCTTGAGCGCCTTGCGGTCTTCGGCGAGAGCCTTCTTCCCGGCCTCGGTCGCCTTGTAGACGCGCCGGGTGCGGCCGTCGACGACGCGCTGCTCCGAGGTCAGCAGTCCGTCCGCCTCCAGCCGGTGCAGCGTCGGATACAGCGTGCCGGGGCTGATCTGGTAGCCGTGCGACGCCAGCTCCTCGGTCATCCACGCGCCGTGGATTTCCTCCTCGGCCGCGTGATGAAGGATGTGCAGCCGCACCGCACCCCGCTGGAACTCCCGCACCTCTACCCCACCTCGCCGCCCACAGGGCAGTGACGAAACCGATATCGGATGCCGAGTCTACGACGAGGCCGCCGTTCACTCCGGCTCTCTGCGCGTGCCTGCTGTGATCGGCGAGCCAGGCGCGGGGCACAAGACCAGGACCCCACCCTTGGAGGCAACCGCGATGACGGACACCGACAGGCCCAGCAGGCGGCCAGGACCCGCCAGAGGAGCGGCGACTGCCTGGCTCGCCGCACTGGCCGGCAAAGCGGCCCTGATGCTCACCGCCGGCGCGGCGCTGACCGTCGCACTGGTTGTCACCGGCGTGCAACCCGTTCTGCGTCTGGACCAGGCCGTGGCCCAGCGTCTGCACGCGGCGGCGCTCCAGCACCCTGGCCTCACCCACGCCTGCCGGATCGTCACCGACTGGGTCGTCGACCCGTGGACCATGCGCCTGCTGCTCGCCGCAGCCGTGGTGTGGCTGTGGCACCGGCGCCGGCGGCTCCTCGCCTGGTGGGTGGCCTGCACCTCCGCCGTGGAATGGGCGCTGCGAACAGTGCTGCGCTGGGCCATCGGCCGTGACCGTCCCGCATGGGAACGCCCCGTCGACTCCGCCGCCATGCCCTCGGGCCACGCCATGACCACGGCCGCCACCTGCTTGCTGCTGCTATGGCTCGCCCGTATCAACCACCTGCCCGCCGGCCTGGTGCGCCTCGGCGCGGTCACCGCCGCTGTCGCCGTCGCCGCCGCCTGCTTCACCCGGGTCTTCCTCGGCGTGCACTGGCTCACCGACACTCTCGCCGGGACCCTCCTCGGTGCCGCGGTGGCCACAGGCTCCGCCGCGACCTGGTACGCCGCCCGGTCGGGGACCCCGCCCGCCGCAGACGATCTGTGCCAGGGCCTGCCACAGCGCAAGGCGACCACCTGACACGGCCCGCCCTACCCTTCTCCCCGTCTTCCGCATCCGCGCTGTCCGTGACGTATAGCTACGGCGTACGGATATGTAGCGCGAACGGCGAGAAGACCCCGCCCAGGTGCCGGGGTCCTCTCGCTGTTCGGGACTGTGTCAGTGGCTACCGGAGAGTTCGCCGGTGAGCTTGCCGTGGAGGTCGGCGCTGGAGTTGTTCAGGCCCACAATCTCGACGGTCTTGCCGCGCTGGGCGTACTTGGTCTCGATGGCGTCGAGGGCGGCGACGGAGGACGCGTCCCAGACGTGGGCGGACGACAGGTCGATGACGACCTTGTCCGGGTCGTTCGCGTAGTCGAACTGGCCGACGAGATCGTTGGAGGAGGCGAAGAACAGCTCGCCGGTGACCCGGTAGACGACCGTGGTGCCATCGGGGTCGACCACGGCGGTGACTTCGGCGAGGTGGGCGACGCGCTTGGCGAAGATGACCATGGCGGTGATCGAGCCGACGACGACGCCGATGGCGAGGTTGTGGGTGGCGACGACGGCCGCGACGGTGATGACCATGACGCCGATTTCGCCGGCCGGCATCCGCTTGAGGGTCTTGGGAGCGATGGAGTGCCAGTCGAAGGTCGTGAACGACACCATGATCATGACGGCGACGAGCGCGGCCATAGGGATGTCGGAGACGACGGGGCCGAAGGCGATGCACAGCACCATCAGGAACACACCGGCGAGGAAGGTGGAGAGGCGGGTGCGGGCGCCGGAGACCTTCACGTTGATCATCGTCTGGCCGATCATGGCGCAGCCGCCCATGCCGCCGAAGAAGCCGGTGACGATGTTGGCGATGCCCTGGCCGATGGACTCGCGGGTCTTGTTGGAGTGGGTGTCGGTGATGTCGTCGACCAGCTTGGCGGTCATCAGCGACTCCATCAGGCCGACCAGCGCCATCGCGAACGCGTACGGGGCGATCGTCGTCAGCGTGTCCATCGTGAACGGCACGTCCGGCAGGCCGGGGACGGGCAGGGAGGACGGCAGTTCTCCCTTGTCGCCCACGGTCGGCACGGCGATGCCGGCCGCGATCGTGATCACGGTCAGGATGGCGATGGAGACGAGTGGGGCGGGAATCACGGTGGTGATCTTCGGGAAGAACACCATGAGCGCCAGCCCGCCGATGATCAGCGGGTACACGGCCCACGGCACGTTGCGCATCTCGGGGACCTGGGCCATGAAGATCAGGATGGCGAGCGCGTTGACGAAGCCGACCATCACTGAGCGCGGGATGAACCGCATCAGCTTCGCCACCCCGAGCGCGCTCAGGGTGATCTGGAAGACGCCGGCGAGGATGACGGCGGCGATCAGGTAGCCCAGGCCGTGCTCGCGGTTGAGCGGGGCGATGACGAGGGCGATGGCGCCGGTGGCGGCGGAGATCATCGCGCGGCGGCCGCCGACGATCGAGATGACCACGGCCATGGTGAAGGAGGCGAACAGGCCGATGGCCGGGTCGACGCCGGCGATGATCGAGAATGAGATCGCCTCGGGGATCAGCGCAAGGGCGACGACCAGGCCCGCGAGGACCTCGGTGCGCCAGACCTTCGGGTTGTTCAGCCAGTCGGGCTTCAGGCCGCGCAGGCGCGCGGCCGGGGGGACAGCGGTAGCGGAGGACAAGAGTTCAGGAACCTGTCGTGCTCGGGCACACCCTCATGGCAGGCCGGGGATGTGCGGGAGGACGCGGAGGAGCCGGGCCGGCACCCCGCGGGACGGCCCCGTCAGCGCGGAGCCGGAAGAACCAGAACGGAAGGGAGCGGGCGCGAGGGCGCCACCGGCTCACGTCCAGGGGCGAAGCGTCACGGCGGGCAGGCGGCGGCGCCGGGCGTCATGGGCTCGCGCACGCTTCTCTCTTGCAAGAATCGGATCTTCGCCGGGGGCGGCATCGGCCCCGGAACGGCAACAGCGGGGGGCAGCCGGGCCGCCCTCACCTTCATCAACTCTACCCTAACGTTAGAGTAGACATCGGCGGCCCGCGCAGGAGGCACCGCCGTGAGGGAAAGGCCAGGAGCAGGGACGTGGACGGCAAGCACATGCAGATCGGCGAGGTCGCCGCGCGCACCGAGCTGTCCCTGCGCACCATCCGGCACTACGAGGAGACCGGTCTGGTCGTCCCCTCTGCCCGCTCCCAGGGCGGCTTCCGCCTCTACACAGAGAACGACGTCGCCCGCCTCATGGTCATCCGCCGCATGAAGCCGCTCGGCTTCACCCTCGACCAGATGCGCGACCTGCTGGACGCCACCGACCGCCTCGACGCCGGCGGCGAACTCGGTCCGGATGAGCGCGAGTCGCTCCTTCAGCGCGTGCGCGAGTACGAGCAGAGCGCGGCGGAGCAGGTGGAGAAGCTGCGCGTCCAGCTCGCCCGCGCCGAAGACTTCGCCGCCACACTGCGGGCACGGCTGCCCGAACACGAGCCGGTGCACCCCTGACCGCTCCGCCTCCGGCATGCTCCGCCCACGGCGCCTCAGGGCCTGTGGCTGCAACTCCGGAATGCTCGACCACCCCCGCGTACGCGCACCGGTCCGAGACCCTACTCGCCGCGACCCAGCCCAGCACCGACCCGTCCGCGTCGAGGGCGGCGAAGCGGTGCTCGGCCAGCTTCGCGGCCTCGAACGTCTCCCACGATGGTGGGCTGGTCTCGAAGATGGCGTTGCCCTCGTCGATGCCCGCCTGGTAGATCGCCAGCACCTGCCCGGCATGCTCAACCGCCAGCGGTACCACCACCGCGCCCAGCGCCCCGTTCACCGCTTACCCCTCTGTCTGTTCCGTTCGACCGTCAGGCCGCGGCTGGCAGGGTCAGCAGCTTGCCCATCGCGGCGAGCACCGACGGCTCGACCCGGTAATACACCCAGGTGCCGCGCCGCTCGGAGGTCAGCAGCCCCGCCTCCTTCAGCTTCTTCAGGTGGTGGGACACCGTGGGCTGGGAGACGCCGACGTCGGAGATGTCACACACGCACGCCTCCCCGCCCTCGTGAGAGGCCACGGCGGAAAACAGCCGCAGCCGGACCGGGTCACCGAGCGCCTTGAACATCCGCGCGGCCGTCTCGGCCTCTGCGGCGGTCATCGGGCGCTCGGTCAGCGGCGGACAGCACGGTGCCACACCCTGACCGTCGGCGGGCTCGAGCAGCGGCAGCACCTTCGCATTCGACATACGTCTATGTTGACACACGTTGAACCAGTGCGGGGAGGTCCGTCACCGGCGCGCGAGATGGGCGGCCAGCCGCTGGGCGATGCGCTCCGCGTCCCGGCCGACGCCGTGCAGCGAGTTCGACGACAGGCTGCGCTGCCATTCCTGCCCGACGAACGCCAGGCCCGGCACGGCGGTGGCGAGGCCCTCACGGTGCCGGGGGTTCCCTTCGGCGTCGAGAGCGCCGTCGAGGGCGGTGAGGTAGGGCAGGTCGGGGCGGTATCCGGTGGCAAGCACGATCGCGTCGACCTCCTCTCGCTGCCCGTCCTGCCAGGTGAGCTTGGCCCCGTCGGCGCCGGTGAACAGCGGCCGCCGGTCGGGGCGTCCGGCGGCCAGGGCGGCCCGGTAACGGCCGTCGTCGAGGACCGGCTGCGCTGGCGGACGGGCAAGGAACCGGCCGAGGGGTGCAGTGTCCAGGCCGGTGCGGGCCGTCCAGAAGTGCAGGTCGCGGCCGAGGATGCGCTGGGCCGCGAACTTCACCGGTCCGCGGGTGGCGAGCGTGACACGTGCGGTCTGGGCGAGTTCGGTGGCGATCTGCACCGCAGAGTTGCCGGCCCCGACCACGACCATCCGGCCGCCGGTGAACGGGGCTGGGCTGCGGTAGCCGGCGGCGTGCAGTACCTGGCCGGTGAATTCCTCCAGGCCCGGCAATGCCGGTCGGTGCGGGCGCCCGAACGTCCCCGAGGCCGTGACGACGGCCCGCGCGGACAGTCGGCCGCCGCGCTCCAGCTCCACCTCGAAGGCGCCGCCGGTGCGGCGGACCGCGCTGACGTAGCAGCCCGTGCGGATCTCGGCGTCCAGGCGGTTGGCGTAGGCGGTGAGGTAGGCGACGACCTCGTCGTGGTGCGGGTAGCGGTCGCGGTCGGCGCCGGGGAACGACAGCCCGGGCAGGGAGCTGTACCGGGCGGGAGAGAACAGCGTGAGGCTGTCGTAGTAGTGCGGCCACGACCCGGCCGCCCGATCGGACGCCTCCACCACCACCGGCCGCAACCCGCGGCGCAGCAGCGCGTGGGCGGTGGCGAGGCCCGACTGGCCGCCGCCGATCACGGCGACGTCGATGTGCTCCATCAGCGAATCCCCCTGATTTCGACGAATGTCTATGTTGACGCTTATCAATACAGGTGTCATGCTGGGCCGCGCAAGCCATCGACGGATGCCGAACCACGCAAGGAGTCGCCGTGAACGCGCCCGCCACCACCGAGCTGCCCGTCGTCGTGATCGGGGCCGGACCCGCCGGTCTGGCCGCCGCCGCCCATCTCATCGACCAGGGCATCGAGCCCCTGGTCCTGGAGGCCGGGCCCACTGCTGGCGCCGCGGTGCGCGAGTGGAGCCATGTGCGCCTGTTCTCCACCTGGGACGAGCTCACCGACCCGGCCGCCGAGAAGCTGCTCGCCCCCACCGGCTGGACCAAGCCCGACGCGACCACCTACCTGTCCGGCGGGGACTGGGCCGAGCTCTACCTCCAGCCCCTCGCCGACGTCCTCGGTGACCACGTCCGCGTGGGCGCCACCGTCACCGGGGTCTCCCGCACCGGCCGCGACCGCATCGTCGACGCCGACCGCGAATCCCAGCCCTTCGTCGTCCACTTCACCACCACCGACGGCGAAGAGCGCCTCTTCGCCCGGGCCGTCATCGACGCCTCCGGCACCTGGACCACCCCCAGCCCGGCCGGAGCCAGCGGACTGCCCGCCCTCGGAGAGAACGCGGCCGCCGACCGCATCACCTACCGCGTCCCCGACCTCAAGGACCCAGCAATCCGAGCCCGGTACGCAGGCAAGCGCACCGCCGTCATCGGCTCCGGCGCCTCCGCCTTCACCGCCCTCGCCTACCTCGCCGACCTCGCGAAGTCCGACGACGGCGCGGGGACGAAGGGCGTGTGGATCCTGCGCCGGGGCATCTCCGGCTCCACCTTCGGCGGCGGAGAAGCCGACCAGCTCCCGGCGCGCGGCGCTCTGGGCCTGGCGGCGAAGGCCGCCGTCGACGAGGGCCACGCGGACGCGGTCACCGGCTTCCGCACCGAGGCGATCGAGCGCGACGGCGAGGGCCGCCTGGTGCTGGCCGGTGAGGACGGCCGTCGCCTCGACCCGGTCGACGAGGTCATCGTGCTGACCGGCTTCCGCCCGGACCTGTCCTTCCTCTCTGAGATCCGCCTCGGCCTGGACGAACGGCTCCAGGCACCCACCGAGCTGGCTCCGCTGATCGACCCCAACCAGCACTCCTGCGGCACCGTCTACCCGCACGGCCACCGCGAGCTGTCCCACCCCGAACCCGGCGTCTACCTGGTCGGCATGAAGTCCTACGGCCGCGCCCCCACCTTCCTCGCCATGACCGGATACGAGCAGGTCCGCTCCGTCGCCGCCGCCATCGCCGGCGACCTCGAGTCCGCCGACCGCGTCGAACTCACCCTCCCGGAGACCGGAGTGTGCGGCGGCGCCAGCCTCTTCGACGACCCGAACGCCGGGCAGGCCGACGGAGGCGGCTGCTGCGCTCCGGCGCCCGCGCTCGTGCAGATCGGCGTCGGCACGCCCGCCGCCACGGTGACCGAGGAGGCACCGGCGGGCGGCTGCTGCGGCTCGTGACCGACCTCAACACCCCTGAGCGCGGGGCCGCGACCGGAACCGGGGACCGGTCGCGGCCCCGCGCCGCCCTCCTGGCGCTGTGCGCCACCCAGATCACCAGCTGGGGCATCGTCTACTACGCATTCCCCGTACTGAACCCGCAGATCACCGCCGACACAGGCTGGCCCACCGGGGCGACCACGGCAGCGTTCTCCGCCGCGCTACTCGTCTCCGCGCTCGCCGGGATACGCGTCGGCCGCATCATCGACCACCGCGGCCCGCGCACCGTGATGACCATCGGATCGGTTCTCGGCGTGCTGAGCATCCTCACTGTGGCCGCAGCCCCCAACCTGCCGGTCTTCGTGGCCGGCTGGCTGCTCGCCGGACTCTCGATGGCCGCGACCTTCTACCAGCCCGCCTTCGCCGCGCTCACCCGCTGGTGGGCCCCCGACCACATCCGCGCCCTCACCATCGTCACCCTGGCCGGCGGCCTGGCCTCCACGATCTTCGCCCCGGTGACCGCGGCGCTCGCCAAGCACCTGTCCTGGCGCGCGACCTACGCCGTCCTCGCTGTCATCACCATTCCCGCCCACGCTCTCGCACTCAAGGCACCATGGCCGAAGGCACCACCGGCCCCCGCCCACGCCACCGGCGGCGCGGACGTGGTCGCCCGCAGCCGCCCGTTCTGGATGCTGGCTGCCGCCCTGACCCTTTCCGCGTTCGCTGTCTCCGCCGTCGTCGTCGCTCTGGTCCCGCTCCTGCTCGAACGTGGCTTCACCACCACCGAGGCCGCCTGGGCACTGGGCCTTGGCGGCGCCGGCCAGACCGTCGGCCGCACCCTGTACGCGATCATTGCGCGCCGCACCGGGGCAACGGCCCGCACGACCGCACTGATCGCGCTCGGCGCTCTGACCACAGCGGCACTCGCGCTCGTACCCGGCCCGTACGCCCTGCTGGTCGCCTTGTCCGTCGCGGCCGGGATGGTCCGCGGGAATCTGACCCTTCTCCAGGCCACCGCCATCACCGACCGCTGGGGAACCACCCACTACGGCAGCCTGTCCGGCCTGCTTGCCGCGCCCACCACAGCAGCCTCCGCCCTCGCCCCCTTCGCTGGCGCCGCACTGGCCACACCACTGGGCGGCTACCCACACATGTTCGGACTCCTGGCACTCATTGCAGGACTCGCCGCACTGGTCGCCTTCGGGACCAAACCACGCCGGTGACGGCTTCCACCGAGCGCTGCGGTGCTGCCCTTCTGCTGCCGAGCCCCGCTAACGAGCTGGTGCGTGATAGCGGGTGAGGCGTCGCGCCAGGCGGGTAGCATGATCCGGCTGTGGCGATCATGGTCAATCGGGTGGTGCTGACGCATCGGCTGTTCACGGGCATCTCGCGGAGTCACCTGGCCTGCTTGATCGAGGAATTGGCGGTGCCGTGGGAGGCTGACCGCGAAGGTCGCCGCCATGCTGCGCGGGGCGGAGCCCGCAAGCGGGCCGCGGGCGCCGGCGCCCGCCACCAGCTGGTGCTCGTCGACCGGCTGCTCGCCACGCTGATCCATCTGCGGCACGACCTGCCGCACGCAGTGCTGGGGCTGCTGTTGGGCGTCGACCGTTCCACCATCCCCCGCGCGATCGCAGAAGTACGCGGGCTTCTGGCCGAGCGGGGGTGCGCGGTTCCCGACCGGCCCGGCCTGCGGCTTCGGACCCTGGCCGATGTGTTCGCCTATGCCCAGGCAGAGGGGATCGAACTACGCCTGGACGCCACCGAGGTTCAGGTCCGCAGGCCGCCTGCCGGCCGCGGCGGGGCGGCAGGCGTTCGTGTCCGGCAAGAAGAAGCAGAACACGATGAAGGCCACGGTCATCGCCGACCACCAGGGACGCACGCTCTGGGCTGATGCCATGCGACCCGGACGGATGCACGACGCGACCGCTGCACGCAACGAAGGCATCGCCGTGTGCTTCCGGCACTTCCCCGACGTGGAAGTGCTCCTGGACGACGGCTGCCCCGGCCTCAGGCGCGACCACCCCGGCCAGGCGGTCACGCCACCAAGAAAAACGAACAAGATCAGCCTGCCCGGGTTGCGGTGCTCAGGCGTCGGGCTCTTGCCGGAAGTAGTCGGGGACGAGGTGCCGGAGCCGGTCGCCTTCCTCAGTGACCGGTTCGAGGAAGATGTGCAGGCCGTTGTCGAAGTCGCCGTGGTAGTCGTAGCTGAACCAGGAGTCCACCACCCTGTAGCGGTCGCCGCGAAGGAGCACGGGACGGAAAGCGCTACTTCCTGGTCGGAGCCATCTGGCAGGGTGTGGCGTGTGACAAGCGAAGGCGATACGAGCAAGGACAGCGAGGCGTGGGCGATGGATATCCTCGTCCAGTTGCGCCAAGGCAGGCAGGAGGCACATGCGCGTCGCGACGCGCTTGCGGCAGCGGTCGACGAAATAGCCGACGGTTTCACGCAACTGGGCCTCAAGCCTTGGAAATCGGAGCGTAAGAGCCCGGCGCGAGAGGACATGAAGGTCCCGGACGTCATGCTCGGTGACCGCGCCGAACCAGCCGCAACGGTTCTCCGGTATGAATCAGCGGTCAACATCCTCAGCGCCGCCGATCAGCTTCGGGGTTTCGCCGTCCTGCTTCGTGCAGAGAAATCGCTGATGGGCGCGGTATCGGTCGCGCGTGGCGTCTTCGAGGCGTGTCTGTGGGCCACAGCGGTAATCGACCCGACCATCAGCACTGACGAGCGCCTGCAACGTGCCCTGACGCGTCGCCTCGCACGACTCTCGGCAGGTATCCGTCTCAGGGAAATGCTAGGCGGCGATACCGATGCCGACCAGCTCGTTGAGAACGACGCCGATGTGGATGACGCGCACGGGACCAACCGCGATCCTGCGAAGGACATCAGCGACATCTTGGCTTACGCCAAGGACCGGGGCTGGCCTGTGAAGAGGGGCCGTCGCACCTTCGAGATCACACCCCTTTCGATTGACTGGCTCAGCGAGAACCTTGAGCGCCGTATCGGCATCGAGGGGTACGCCTGGACGAGCGGCTCGTCGATGGCTCACGGCGAGCATGCTGCCGACACGGCGGTGTGGGTTGAACTGTCCCAGGACATCGGCACAGCTCCGGCATGGTTGATCCAGTTGTGGTCGAACGGTGCTTGGGCGGGACCGCGTCTCTTCCTTGCAACGCACGCCGCCTATACAGGGAAGGGCAGCCTGCGCCGCGAGTATCAGCGGTTCGAAGAGTTGTTCTTGAGCGGGGCCGGCAAGAGCTGAGGCCCTGGAGATCCATACAGCATGCCCTCATGCGCTACGCCCGCCGACCTCGCTGCACCGACTGCAAGGCAGCGTTCATGTACGAGCGGTGGCAAGCGGTGGAGTGCACCGGCTGGGACGCCCTCCCTCCGGAGGCCCGTCCGACCCTGTGCGGGGACTGCGACCAGCGACACGGGACCGATTGGGAGGAAGCCTGGCCGGACGCGACGCGCGAGGAGCAGGAGCCGGCCGTGCCGGAGCAGAAGGCCACCGGCTGGCTCTCGCGCCTGCGCCGCTGAGCTGGGCACGCCTCCCGACCAGCAGCGCTTCTCCTTCTGGCAAGGACCAGCCCGGCGAATTGGATGGATACGACGGAGAAGGCACGTCATGCTGGAAACGATCGATGCGAGGGGGGGGAAGCGTGAGCCGCGGGCAGACGGAGACTCTTGACGAGAAGCACCAGCGCTTGCTGGAAGCTTTCGTGTTGAGGGCCCGCAGGGTGGAGGAGCACTCGCTGGCCGCCGAGTGGGACGCCCTTGTCGAGCTGGCCCGCATGAGCATCAACGTCCGTGTCGACCGCAGCGAAGTCCGGATCTCGTACGAGGGCACTGTCACGTTGACTGACCAAGTGGGATGATCTTCTGGTTGGTCATGCCGGGGAGGGATCGTCCGTGGACAGCGCGCCACCGTCGTACAAGGGGCACCGGTACCCGGTGGAGATCATCTCCCACTGTGTGTGGTTCTACCACCGCTTCCCGCTGTCGTTCCGGGAGGTCGAGGAGCTCCTGCTCGAGCGCGGCGTGTTCGTCTCCCACGAGACGGTCCGCCGCTGGTGCGCCAAGTTTGGGCAGGCCTACGCAGGCGCGCTGCGCTGTCGGCGGCCTCGGCCTGGGGGCAAATGGCATCTGGACGAGGTCTTCGTCAGGATCAACGGAGAGCGGAAGTACCTGTGGCGGGCCGTGGACCAGGACGGCAATGTACTGGACATCCTCATGCAGAACCGCCGGGACAAGGCCGCGGCCAGGCGGTTCTTCCGCAGGCTGCTGAAGAGGACCAGTGCGGTGCCGCGGGTGGTAATCACCGACAAGCTGCGTTCCTACGGCGCGGCCCACCGCGAGGTCATGCCCTCGGTCGGGCATCGCTCGCACAAAGGCCTGAACAACCGGGCTGAGAACAGCCACCAGCCCACCCGGCAGCGCGAACGCGCCATGAAAGGTTTCCGCTCGGTCGGCGGGGCCCAGCGGTTCCTGGCCGCATTCAGCGGCATCTCACCCCACTTCCGGCCCCGCCGCCACCTGATGACCGCCACCGCTTACCGAGCCGAGATGACCCTCCGCTTCGCCATCCGGGAGCAGGTCACCGGCGCCGCCGGCCAGCCCGCCAAGGGCTGAGCACCGGCCCGGAACCCGGCCCCTCCCCACGCCCCGACGCACCGCCAGAGACCCACGCACCCAATGATGTGACAGCGCCCCTCAGAGGTACCTACGGCCGGTCCACTTGGCGGGAGCCGGCACCGTACCGGACCCCGGGCCAGGCATCTTGGTCGGGGAGAGGGCAACGCACCACCACCACGTCCGCTTCGTGTTCGACCCGCACCGGCCAGACCGTGCCGGGGGCACCGGCCACCCAGGCCGAGCGCAGGTCGGCTGCCACCTCGATTTGTCCGGGATGGGCCCTGGCCAGGCCGGACACGTGCTCCTTGACGGCGATGCGCGTGCTGCGTTCGAGTAGCGGAAGACCGGCCGGAAGCCGGTAGATCCGTGAGGCGGTGCCCGGCAGGGTGTCGAACCGGCGGACCGTGTCGACGGAGAGTGTGGTGATCCCGTCCCGGGTGCTGGACAGACTGGCGGTGAGGACATACCGGAGGCCCGTCGCGAAGGCCCTGCGGTCCCGCAGCGGCACCCGTTCGATCCCCGGCAGGCGCACCAGGATCTCCACCAGCCTCAGGCGCGCCACGACCCGGGTGCCGATCTGGGCCTGGACGTCGATCACCGGCAGCAGGTGGTGCCCCTGGTCGAAGCCGGCGAACCGGGCCTCGACCCGCAGCTCACCGCTGGTCGGCAGCGGCTCGTACAGGTCCAGCCAGGGCAACCGGTGGGGGAAGCCGACCAGGTCCTGGGACAGGCCAGGAATCCACCGCCAGAGCGACTGGGACGGGATGGCGTGCAGGAAACCATCCAGTAGCCCCTGCCCCAGCTGGCCGAACGGCGTGGTGCCCCGTCCGGCGTCGAGCACCGCGCTGGAGCCGGTGGAGCCCACGGTCAGTGAGGTCAGGTACTGCAGCGCCGGGCCGTGGAACAGCTCCGCGGCCTCGTACGGGTCCGGCTGCGGCCGGCCGTCGGGGAGCGGGGGAAACAGGGCCGGGGGAGGCCCCGGCACGGTTCCGGTCAGTACGGTGGCCTCGCCGACCACCTCGTACCCGGACAGTTCACCGGCCTCCCGCCAGACGGAGAGACGAACCGCGGTCCCTTCCCCGGCCGCCGGTTCGGCGTCGGTACGGATCCGCACGGGGCCGGGCAGGGGAAGCCAGCGGTGCAGCTGAACCTCGCGCAGGCCGACGACCGGCTGACCGGTCAGCCTGGCCGCGGCGGTGGCGAGTTGATCCACCGTGGTCATCAGGGGCACCGCGGGAACCACGAAGTTGGGCCGGTGGTCGTCCAGCCAGGTGTCCACTGCCGGATCCAGCTCCAGCTCCCGCACGGCCGGATGGCCGTCGACCACCCGGACCCCGATGCGGGGCAGGTGGTAGATGCGACGTCCGTCGACCCACAGCCAAGCCTCGGCACATACGTATCGGCCGCGCGCGTCGGTCCCGTACTCGGTGATCTCGGCCTCGAACGTGACCAGCCCGTCGCTCGGCACCACCTGGCCCCGGTAGAGCCAGCGCACCTCGTGACCGACGGCCACGGACTCGAAACGTGGGGCGGTCAGCCCGGTGCCGGCGTCGCGTTCGAGGAGGTACCACTGGAGCAGCTGGACCACACCTTCGAGGCCGAGGGATCCGGGTTGCACCGGGTCGGTGAAGAAATGGGCGCGGAAGTACCAGTCCCCGGCGTCGACCTTGCGCTCGGCGCGCAGCCGGCCAAGTCCCGCCCGTCCGGCATCGGGCCAGTACCCGGTGACCCGGTCCAGCATCAGCAGCATCGGTCCGGGCAGCCGCAGGGAACCGGAGCCGTAGCGTTCTTGACGATGCCGCAGCTCCACCACCCGGTCGCAGGGTTCGGCCAGCCGGGCGCGTTCGGTGGCGGTGGGGGGCAATCCGGGCTGCCGGGCGAACGAGGCCACCGGGAAGTACCCGAACTGTGTGGACAGTTCCATGACCGGCAGCAGGGCGCCGGTCTCGTCGACCGCCTCGCAGGAGACCTCGAACGGGACGAGGGTGACGCCGTCGAACTGAGAGAGGTCCCCCACCTCGACCCTGGTGCGCAGGGTGCGGGTCCCGGCCGGGATGTCCCGCAGGACGGTGCCGTTCCCCTGCAGGTTGCGGAAGAACAGTTCGGGGGCGTCCGGTGGCTGCGGCACGAGCAGGCTCGCGGCCATCCCGCACGGTTGCAGGAGCACCTCGTTGAGCACCGCGAACGGCATCACCCGGGTCCCGTTCTCCTCGAAGTACCAGGCCTGTTCCGGTACGTCGTACTCGGCGACCAGCCAGGAACCCGGGTGCGGCCGGTCCGGTTCGAGGCCGGCGTCGACGATGCGGGTGACGAACAGGTAGGGCGGGCCCGGCAGTCGAGCGCAGCGCTTGCCGCCGTCGAACTGGCTTCCACGGGTGCCGAACGCGCTGGGCCGGCCCCAGGCTGCGGCCAGCATCAGCGGGAAGTCCGCGCTCCGTCCGGCGAGAGTGGCCGCCGCCGGGTCGGGGCACAGACCGCGCAGGCCACCGAGCACCGGCAGGGGCACCGGTGCCCCACTGGTCTGAACGGCGGGCGGCCCCAGCCACCGCCAGTACTCCAGGGGCCAGTCCGGGACCAGTGCCAGCCCCACCCCGGAGGCGTGGAAAGCGGGCAGGCCGTCCACCGTGCAGAGCAGGTCGGCACGGAGCGTGGGCCGGGGATGGGACGACAGTCCGCTGACGAACACCTCGTAGCGGACCCGACGGCTCTGGGGGGTGACCTGCCCCCGGCAGCGCATCCGGTAGGACTCGTCGGACACCGGCTCGAACCGCCAGCCGTCCCGGTCAAGTGTGAAGCCCAGCGCGGCCAGATAGAACGCCATCGCCTGCACGCAGCCCTCGAACATGAGCGTGCCAGGCATGCAGGGATCGTTGTGGAAGTGGCCGTCGAAGAACCAGTCGTCAGGCCGGACCTCGCTCTCCGCACGCAGGTAGCCACGACCCCAGGGGCCCCCGGCGGGGTCGAGTTCGCTCACCTCGTCCAGCAGCCACAGCCGACCCTCCCCGGGAGTCGGGGTACGCACATGGGCGCGCGACACATCCCAGCCGGGGCCGAAACAGTCCGCCGGTCGGCCCTCGGCGAAGGCCCGTACGGCGTCGGGACCGAAAGCGGTGGCGGCCGGAGGAACAGCGGGCGGATCGACCGCCCCTGCCGGTGACGGTTTTGGGCTCCAGCGCACTCCTTGCGAACCGGCGAGTTCCGCGTCGGTGAAGTAACCGGCCTGGCCCTGGCGTACCGACAGCCGCAGCTCCTCACCGACATAGCAGTCGCTGCGGAAGAAGAACAGCCGCACGCCGTCGTGCTCGGCATGGCCCTCGACGTGGATCTCGTACCGCAGCGTCTCCCCGACGGCCGGCCGCGGTCCGTGGTACGTCACCTCGCAGCCCAGCAACCGGTAGACCCGGTCGCCGTGGTCGAGCAGGTCCACCCCGAGCCAGCTGATCAGCAGCAGGTCGGCCTGGCCGGCCTCGATGAACAGGCCCGCGGGCATCCGGCCGGCCGGATCCAGGTACCAGGCGTCCGGGGCGACGTAGGTCTCTGTGTGAACCGTGCCGGTGGACATCGAACCGGGTTCCGCGTCGAGCCGGGTGACCCGGTCCACCAGGAGCATCGGGGGGCGCGGCAACCGGGTCTGCCGTCGCTTGTAGTCCTGCGCGTGGAAGGCGGGACCGAAGACGTCGGAGATCCGCCCGTGCGCCAGGTACTCCAGCCGGGCACGGTCCAGGGGCAGCGACAGTCCCCGCGTGGGCCGCTCCGGTACTGCCGGTCGCCACGGCAGGGGCGGAGAGCCCGGTGACGGGATCGTCACCGGCGCGGGCTCGATGGCCTGCGGCAGGTGCGCGGGATCCGGGGCGGGGGACAGGGCTCGGTCACCGCCAGCCGTCACGGCGGTGACCGAGCCGATCACCAGCTGCCGGGTGCGGAGGAACGCCGCGTGAGCCTGGCCCTGCCGTTCCAGGAACTCCCGCTGGGCGACGGCGAGACGGGCGTGGTGGGCGGCGGCAAGTGCCGGCACCGGATCGTCGGCAGCGGCCACGGCCGGCGCCCGGCGGTTCGCAGCGGCAAGGGGCGGCACCGGGTGGTCCGCAGCGGTCACCGGGCCGATCGACGCGGCTCGTGCGACGGGTACAGCCCTGGCACGCGGCGAGGCCGAGCCCTGGGCACCAGAGGAGACCGCCGTACTGGGACCGGCCGGCGCGCCGACCGGTTTCGTCGGTACCGTCGCCGGAGGCGATAGCGGCGCAGGTTCCATCCGCTGCTCCGGATGATCTGTTCCGGGCAGCCGGATCGCGGGCGGGTGCGCCGGCAGGGTGATCGTCCTCCCCGGATCAGCCGGCAGCCTGGCGGCCGCTGTGAGCCGGTCGAACAGCGGCGCGGGATCAGGGCAGACTCCGGCGGCGACGAGTTCGGCGACCGCGTCGCACAGCTGCCGCAGTCCCCGTCCCGGCACATCGAGCGCCACCGCCAGGTGGTCCCGGTCCGCCAGGATCCGGCGGATCGACCGGGTGCGCCCGCTCTGCGGGCCATGCTCGATCAGCACGCGCACCCCGTCCGTCCAGGCCCGCTCGACCACCTTCGGGTAGTCGAGCGTGCTGGTCATCTGGGTGAGCAGCGCGTCCGCGACGTGGTCCGGATCGACCGGGTACGGCTCGCCGGTGGCCGCGCTGTAATAGCGGATGCCCGGCGTGGGACTGGTCGGCCGGCGGTGCAGGGCGCGAAATGCGGCCGCGACCTGGTTCGCCTCGGGGGCGTGCGCCACCATCTGGTACCCGTCGGCCATCGGGAGCCCGGGGCCGATCCGGTCCAGCACGCGCCGACAGGCCGCGTCCAGTCCGCCGATCACGCACGTGTCGGGCGAGTCGACGGCGAGCAGGTGTGCCAGTGGTTCGCCTGCCAGGGCGGTGCGCACGTCGGCTGGGGTCGCGTGCACCAGGTACTCGGCCCAACGCCCCCGTTCCTGGCCGTGTCCGCGCCAGAACCGGTGCGCCGCGCGGAACTCCCCGGACAGGTCGAACCGGAAAACGTCGCTGTCGGAGACCGCCTGGTACAGGCCGGCCGCGTCGGGCCACGCCCCGAGCACGATCAGTGCGGTGGACTCCCCGGAGGAGAAGCCGATCGCCGCGTCCGGCCGCAGCCCCAGCAGGCTCTGGGTGATCTCGCCGTGCAGGGCGGCGAGTTCGGTGGTGTTCCGGATCCGCGTCACGACCGGGACCGGGTCGGTGCCGGTGGGGTGCCGGGGCTCCGGCACCGGGACGGGCCGGGCGGCTTCCTCGGTGCGGGGGGCGCGCAGGGCGAGTCGTAGTTCCGCCCCGCACCCGGGATAGCTCGCCTGGCCGCTGGGGAAGACGAAAGCCATCTCCCCGCTCGTGGGGGCGTCCTGGTAGGCGATCCGGTCCGGGCGGGGCCCGCCGGACGTCAACCAGTGGCGTGCGACCGCCAGCCGTTCGCGCAGCGTCTCGGAGACCTGGTCGACCACCACCACGAGGCGAGCGGGACCGGTGTCGGACTCCCGTCCGTCGGCCAGTGCGGCCAGCACCTCGGCCCGATCGGCGCCGGAGAACACGTGACAGCGGGGCGCGATCGAGGACCACGGCAGCGGCGGGCCGGCCGGGCGCAGGCGGACCGACATCAGGGAGGCGCCCAGGGGCGTCACCCGGGCGCAGGCGGTCAGGGGCGCGTCGGCGGGCAGCGCGGCCGCACCCGACCGTGGCACCGCCTGGTGGTGGACCGCGATCGCGGCCACCGCCACGGCGAGCGCGCCGTGCGCGGCATGGGCCGTCCCGAACAGTTCGCTGTGGTCGTACCGGGCGGTGACGCGGGGCGTGGGCGGCCGGCCGGACGGCTCGCCGTCCCCTCCGGTCACGTCCCGGTCGTCCCCGTCCTCCTGGTTCCCCGCCCGGCCCCTGTCGATCTTGTCGCCGTCATGATCGGACGGGACCTCGTGATCCCGGATCCGGTGGGTCCCGTCCGTGCCTCCGGCGTCCGCGTCGCCGACCAGCAGGTCGGCGGGGGCCGTCCGGGCCGTCGCGTGGTCGAGCAACGCGATGACCTGGTCGCCGTCCTGCTCGGCGTCGGTCAGGCGTTTCAACACCAGGACGACGGCCACGTCACCACCGGGCCGGTGATCTCCCAGCGCGCCCAGCGCCGCCAGGTGCACGGGCTCATGGGACAGGTCGACCGCGCCGGCGAGCACCGCGTCCGCCTCCCCCGCCCGCAGCGCCCGCGCCCCCAGATCCAGGGCGACCAGGCCGGACGCCTGCTCCGCGCAGACCACATGGCTGGGGCCGCGCAGGTCCAGTTGGGCGTTGATCCGGTGGGCCACCAGGTTGGGCATGGTGCCCGGCACGGTTTCCGGGAGCAGCGGAGCGCGGAAGGCGTCCGGCCAGTCCGGCACCGGAGCGGGCAGGCCGGAGGCGGTGTCCCAGCCCGGCGCACGCCAGCGGGCACCGGGACGCGCCGCCTCGGGGTCCGTGCCCATGCCGATCAGGACCATCGTCCGGTCGGGCGGCAGCCGGGTCGCGGAGGCGGCTTCCCGGGCCGCCTCCAAGGCAAGGACCTGCTGCGGCAACGCCTCGGCCAGATCGGCCGGAGGGAACCGCAGCCCGGCCAGCGCGACCTCGATGGAGCGCCGGGGGTCAAGGCTGGGCGCGCCGTCCAGGACCGCGTGACACAGGTCCCGGTAGCCGGCCCCCGACCCGGCCCGTGCACCGATCGCCACGATCGCCACCCGCTGGTCCACCCGTGGCCGGCTGGAAACAGGGCGGGGGGAGAGGGCAGCGGTGGATGCGGCCCGACCGGGCTCCCAGGCATCGACGACCACATGCGCGTTGGCGCCGCCGAATCCGAACGCGCTGACCGCTGCCCTGCGCCGCCCGCGCCACTCCTCGGCCTCCCGCAGCAGTCGCAGCGGCGTTCCGGCGAGCACGTCCAACGGCGCGTCCGCGTGCAGGGACGGCGGCCGCACCCGGGCACGCAACGCACCGAGAACCTTCAGCAGGCCGGCACCGCCGGCCGCCGCGAGCGGGTGTCCCAGGTTGGACTTGACCGAACCGATCGGCAGGTCCACCGCATCAGCGAACACCTCACGCATCACCAGTGCCTCGGTCACGTCCCCGCTCGGGGTGCCCGGCGCGTGGCACTCGACCAGTGAAACAGTCTCCGGTGCGATCCCGGCCGAGGCGTAGGCGGCGCGCACGGCGCGCTCCTGACCGGCCCGGTCCGGGGCCAGTAGGCCACCGCCCACGCCGTCGTTGCTCAGCCCGATGCCTCGGATCACGCCCAGGACCGGCATGCCCTGGGCGAGTGCGTCATCGAGCCGGGCCAGTGCGAACAGCACCGCGCCCTCGGCGGGCACCAGTCCGTCCGCCTCCCGGTGGAAGGGACGGCTACGGCCCGACCGGCTCAACGCGGTCAGCGCGCAGAACCCCTGATGGATGTAGAGGCTGTCGGCGGCGGCCACCGCCCCGGCCAGCACGAGGTCGGCGTCCCCGTCCCGCAGCCGGTCGCAGCCGGCTTTCACCGCGTACAGGGAGGAGGCGCAGGCGGCGTCCAGGGCATGACCGCCGGCGCCGAGGCCGAGCGCGCGAACGGCCAGATGGGCGGGGAGACCGGCCCCGAACCGGTTCAGGGGATCGGGGCGGAAGTCGTTGCTCGGCCCCGGCCGCCCCCAACCGGACAGCCACACGTGCTCGGCGTAACGGGCCATGGCCGTGGTCGGGTACGCCAGGTTGCCCAGGACTAGCCCTGCGCGGCCGAGATCGGGCCGGCCCGCCTCGTCCAACGCCTGCCGGCCGGCGTGCAGGACCCAGCGGAACACCCGGTCCAGTGGGGCGATCTCGGCCGGGGGCAGCTCGAACCCGGTCGGGTCGAACGCCTCGTCGAAGCCGTGGACGTAGCCTCCGATGTCGGTCCAGATCCGATCGGTGTCACCAGGTGCACCCGACACCCGTGCCAGCGGCACCCGCCAGCGTCCGTCGGGCACCGGTGACAGGGCGGAACGGCCTGCGGCGATCTGGGCCCAGAAGATGTCCGGGTCGAGCGCACCGGGCAGTACACAGCCGCGCCCGACGATCGCGACCGGTTCGAAGAACGGCGCCTGCCGAGGAGTCGCCTCCAAAGAACGCATCCGCGTCAGCCCTCGGTCGGGTCGGGCCGGCGGATCAGCTCCACCCCGAGCAGCTCGGCCAGCACGGCGCCGTCCTCGGACAGTACGGCCGCGTCGCACTCGGCGGACATCCCGTCGGTCCGTCGTGCCGAGACGACGACGCGCGCGGCTCCCCAGTCGGTCCCCGCCCGGTGGATCCGGCACTCCCGGATCGACATCGGCAGCGCCGCCCCGACACCGGCCCGCAACGTCCAGCCGACGGCGAGTTGGAGGGCGCCGTCGAGCGCGGCGACGTCCACCGTCCAGGGCACGGCCAGCCAGGGCTCGACGTCCCGGGGGCGGAGCGCGGCCACACCCCCGTCGGCGCCGAGCCGGACCTGGTCCAGGACCTGGAACACCGGGCCGTGGAAGAGCGCCGGTCCGTCGTACGGTTCGGGGACCTCTTCGAGGCCTTCCGGCGTCCGCCAGCGGTGCGGGTCCGGCGGCGGGCCGTCGGCGACCACCGTGCCGGCGTACTTGGCCCCCACGGCGCCCAGTTCGACGGTGAGACCGCCGCGCCGTGCGGACCCGTCCGTCCTCGTCCGGCCGCGCAGCACGAGCCTCTCGCCCGGTTCCTGCAGTTCGATCCTGCGGAGTACCCGCAGGTCGTGGAGGACCAACGGGCCGGTGTCCGGCCGCCAGGACCGGGCCAGCCCGATGAACCAGTGCACCAGGACGGCGACCGGAACCACCGGTGCCCCGTCGATCCGGTGGTCGTCCAGCAGCGCGTACTGCGGCCGGGCGAGGGTCAGTTCGGCGACCGGTCCCTGCCCGGCAAGGACGTCGGGAGCCAGGTCCCCGGCGGCGCGCAGCACCCGGGTGGGCCCGCCGGGGTCGGCGAGTTCGGCGACGAACGCGCGCGCTCCGGCAGCCGGTTCGATCAGCTCGACCCCGGCGGCGCGGAACCGTTCCGCGATCGTCCGGGTGACCATGCCGCCGTCCCAAGGACCCCAGGCCACAGAGCGTGTCAGGCAACCGGGATGGGCGGCGGCGTACGCGGAGAGCAGGTGGTCGACGGCGGTGTTGGCCATCGCGTAGTCGGCCTGCCCCGGGCTGCCGAACACTCCGGAGGCCGAGGTGAACGCCACGAGCAGGGAGAGCGGGTCGTCGGCGGTGGCGGCCAGCAGGGCGCGCAGCCCGTCCACCTTGGTGGAGTACACCAGGGCGAACTGCTCGTCGGTCTTGGCACCGATCAACCGGTCGGCGATCACCCCGGCGCCGTGCACCACCCCGGTGATCGGGCCCCAGTCCCGGCGTACCTCGGCCAGGGCGTCGCGCAGGACCACCTCGTCCCGGGTGTCCACGGACAGGTAGCGCGTCGGCGAGCCCGCATCCTCCAGGGCTCGCAGGGTCTGCCGAACCTCACGTACGGCCAGCACGCGCCGCGCCTCGGCGGCGAGTTCGGCTGGTGGGGCCTGGCGGGGGCCGGTGGCGAGCAGCCGGATCAGGCCCGCCTCGTCGGTGGCCCCGGCCAGCCCCGCGGATTCCTCGGCCAGTGCGGTACGGCCGAGGAGCACCAGTCTGGGCCGGTGGGCGACCGCGAGTTCGCGGATCGCCGACGCGGTGACGCCGCGTGCGCCGCCGGTGACCACGATCACCGAGTCGGCATCGGCCCGGGGTTCGACGGGGCCGGGTGCGACGGGGCACGCCAGCGGAACCGTCCGGCTTCCGTCGGCGGGGAGACCGACCGTGATCGACGGCCCGCCCGCGGTGAGCTCGGCGGCGATCGCGGCAGCGACCTGCTCGTCACTGCGCCCGGTGCGTGCGCAGTCGATGGCCTTCACCGTGGCCAGGGGCCACTCCCGGGCGGCGGTCCTGGCCAGTGCGTCCAGACCACCATGGACCGGCCAGCCGCCGTTTCCGCTCAGCCCGAAGTCGCCCCCGGTGTCCTGCACGGTGACCAGGAGGCCGCCGGCCGAGCTGAGCCGGTCGGCCAGCCC
This sequence comes from Streptomyces sp. NPDC016640, assembly GCF_043076215.1. Lineage (NCBI taxonomy): Bacteria > Bacillati > Actinomycetota > Actinomycetes > Kitasatosporales > Streptomycetaceae > Streptomyces > Streptomyces sp. NPDC016640. The sequence goes on along the minus strand of NZ_JBIBRG010000023.1, from coordinate 9,107 downwards.
CCGGACCGCCGCGAAGGCGGCCGGCGGGTCGTCGCCCTTGTCCAGCAGGATCACCGACCGTGCCTCGGCCGGAAGACCGATGACGAGGCGGGCCGGCACACCGTGGGTTGCGAGTTCCTCGACCAGCAGATGACCCACCCGGGTGGAGTCGTCGAGCACGAGGAGCTCCCGGTCGCGCAGACCGGCCAGGGCCAGCCCGGCCGGCGCCAGCGGCAGGGCGCGTACCGCCAGGCGGACCGGCTCCGGACGGTTGGTGGCGGTGGGGACTTCGGCGGCGGGGGCATCGGTGGCTTCCGGACCGGCGGCGGGCTCGGAGTCCACGTCCTCGGGGGATCCAGGGGCGGAGGTCCCGGGAGGCTTCGGGGACACCGGGGACACCGGCGACGGACCAGCGGACGCCTGGTCGCCGGCGTCATCGATCTGTCCCGCCAGCTGGGCGACCTTGACCGAGATCTCCCGCAGCGTGCGCAAGGACGCCAGCTCGGACAGGTCGGCTGCGGGCAGTTCACCCACACGTTGGCGGACCCGGGAGAGCACTTCGACCTTCTTGATGGAGTCGATGCCCAGGTCGGCCTCGAGTTCCATGTCGAGGTTGATGATGTCCGCCGGGTAGCCGGTGCGCTCGGCGACCACCTCCAGCAGCAGCGCGCCGATCGACTCGGCGTCCAGCGGCAGCCCGTCCGGCCGCAACGCGTCCGGTTGCGGCCCGAGCAGCACCAGCCCGGGCGCCGGGGCCTCCACGGGCGACGGCACGACGGTGGCCTGCGGGGGTGGCGCCGGCACAGCCGATGTCGCCTCATCCCTGTCGCCGCCCGAACCGGAACGGAAGGGCTGGCCAGAGCCGGGGACCGTACCTGACGGCACGGGGGCGTGGACCGGTTGACCGGAGGGCACGACCTGCGCGCCGGTGGCACCCACCGCGACCTCTGCGACGGGCCATGGCTGCGGGCCGTCCACGCCGACGGCGGGGAGACGGACACCGGCGGCGCCGAGCAGGGCCTCCATCGAGGCATGCGCCGTCCGCAGGTAGAGCTGGTGGTTCTCAGCGGTCACCCGTTGGTACGTGGCATGCGCCTCCGCGCTCTGCCGCTGGGCCTCGGCCAGGAGCCGTAACCATTCCGTCGGCGGAGCGGGGTGGGCCGAGCCGGTGGACCGGACGCTCGGGGTGGTCACGGGAGCTGGCGTGCCCGGCCGGATGTCTCCGGGCCTGTCCGTGGCCACCTGGCCGGGGATCAGCGGTGCCTGCGTGCCGGGCCCGGCCGGCTCGGCGAGACCCGGGACCGGTTTCGGGGACGGGCCGGCAGAGGACACCGGCGCCGACCAGGCCACCGGCTGGACCGACAATTGCGCCGCCGGCATCGGGCCCAGGGCGGGCCGCGCGGTGCCGGGGCCCGGGACCGGTGGTGTCGCCTCTGACACCGCCGCGGGCGGCACCACCGACCCCGGCCGCCCCGGCGCCCCGTCGGGCGACGCCACCGGTCCCGGAGCTGCGGGAGTGGCACGTCCGCCACGATGGTCATCGCGGTGGTTGCCGCCGTTGATCAGGACCGTCATCCGTGGTTTCTCCTCACGAGCCGGCTCGGGCACGGGCTTGTGCCCCTCCCACAGCGCGGACAGGTCCATGGCGACCCCGCGCACCGCGGCCCGCCCCAGCCCGTCGTAGAACGCGGCCAACCCGTGGCTTCCGCGCCGGTCGAGGCTGATCGCCGCGTGCTCACGGTCACCGAGTACCTCACCGGTCAGCCCGGTCAGGGTGGTGCCGGGCCCGACCTCGACGAAGGTGCGCACCCCGTCCTCGTACATCGCCTCCACCATGTCGCCGAACCGCGCCGGCGCGGCCAGTTGGGCGGCGATGCCGCGCCGCACCGTCGCCGGTTCGCGCCGGTACGGGGCCGCATCGGCTCCCGCGTATACCGTCCGTGCCGGCCGGTGGACCGTGAGGTCGGCAAGGAAACGGGTGAACGGCTCGATGGCGTCGGCGACCAGGGGACTGTGGAACGCGGCGGCGGCGTTCAGCCGACGGGTGACCACGCCGGTCGCGGCGCACCGGGCCTCCACGGCGGTCAATGCCTGGTCCGTGCCGGCCAGGACGACCTGCCGGGGCGCGTTGTGGTGGGCGACCCACACCCCGTCCACCTGCTCCGTCAGCTCCTCGATGCGCTCCAGCGGCGCGTTTACCGCGAGCATCCCCCCGGCGGTGGTGGCCGCGTCCCGCATCAGCTCCCCCCGCCGCCGGGCCAGCCGGACCAGGGTGGGGGCGTCGAAGGAGCCCGCCGCGTACAGGGCGACCAGTTCACCGAAGCTGTGCCCTGCCACGCAGTCAGGCGTCAGCTTCAGATCCGACAGCACGGCCAGCAGGGCCAGGCTGTGCGCGGCCAGCGCCGGCTGAGCGACCTCGGTGGCGGTCAGTGCCGCCTCCAGCGAGGCACGGTCCTCCTCGCTGAACACGGGGGGCGGGAACACCTCCCGGTGCACCGGGAGGACTGCCGCGACCGCGTCCCAGGCATCCCGGGCCGCCCTGTGGTGAACGGCGAGTTCGGCGCCCATGCCCACGTACTGCGCGCCCTGGCCGGGGAAAAGGAAAGCGACCCGGCCGGGGGCGGGATCACCGGTGGCGAAGTGCGCCCGGGGCGCGGAGAACGGCACCCCGGCCTCCACCCGGACCGCCAGCGCGTCCAGCCGCCCCGCCAGATCGCTGGCGTCGTCGGCCACCACGGCCAGTCTCGCCCGGTGTTCGGTCCTGAACGCCGCCTGACACTCCCGCGCGATTGCCGCCAACGGCCGGTCGGGCCGGGGCCGGCGGATCAGTTCGGCCAGTGCGCCGGGGGAGGAGGCGCTGAACAGGACGAGTTCGCCGGGGGCCGCCGGGAGGTGCCAGGCTCGTCGGCCGCCCCTGGCGGGAACGTATTCCTCCAGCGTGACGTGGAAGTTGGTGCCTCCGAAACCGAAGCTCGACACGCCGGCGCGGCGCGACCGACCGTCGCCGCTGATCCAGGGCCGGGTGGCGGTGTTCAGGTAGAAAGGGGAATCGGTAAGCTCAAGTTCGGGGTTGGGCCGCCCCACCTTGATGGTCGGAGGCAACACCCGGTGGTGCAGGGCGAGTACGGCCTTCAGCATTCCGACGGCGCCGGCGGAGGACTTGGTGTGCCCGAACTGGGACTTGGCCGAGCCCAAGGCGCACCACTGCCGGTCAGGGCGTCCTTCAGCCTGGAACACCTCTCTCAGCGCGGCGAACTCGGCGGCATCACCGGCCTTGGTCCCGGTGCCGTGCGCCTCGACGAGTTCCACGCTCTCCGGGCCGTACCCGGCCACGTCGTACGCCCGGCGCAGCGCCCGTTCCTGGCCGGCGGCCAGCGGCGCGTAGATGGCCTTGCTCCGGCCGTCCGACGCTGCGCCGAGGCCCCGGATCACCGCGTAGATCCGATCCCCGTCGCGTTCGGCGTCGGCCAGCCGCTTCAGCGCGAACATGACCACGGCCTCGCCGAGCATGGTGCCGTCGGCGTCGGCCGCGAACGGTCGGCAGTCCTCCGTCGGAGAGAGCGCCGGAGTCTTCGAGAAGCACACGTACATGGTGATGTCGTTCAACACGTCCACGCCGCCGCAGATCACCAGGTCGCAGCTGCCGAGGGCGAGCTCACCCAGTCCGGTGGAGAGCGCGGCCAACGACGAGGCACACGCGGCGTCGGTCACGTGGTTGACGCCGTGCAGGTCGTACCGGTTGGCGATCCTGCCGGACACCACGTTGCCGAGCAGACCGGGGAAGGTCGCCTCGGTCCAGGCCGGGAAGTTGGCACTGATCCGGTCGCAGATCTCGTCGGCCGCGGCCGGGTCGAGACCGGAGGCAAGGAGTTCCCTTCTCCACACCGGCCGGGAGAGCCGCGCTGACACCTCGAACCCCATGGCCAGGCCGCTGGTGCCCAGCACCACCCCGACCCGTTCCCGCTGTTGTGCGGTCATCTGCCCGAGGCCGCAGTCGGCCAGCAGGTCACCCGCGGCCATCATGGCCAGCAGCTGGGCGGTGTCGGTGGCCGCAAGGTCGCTCGGCGGGATTCCGTACGCCAACGGATCGAACTCGAAGTCAGGCAGGAACGCGCCCCTCCGCACGTAGGTCTTGTCCGGAGCGAACGGGTCAGGGTCGTAGTGGTCGGCCGGTGACCAACGCTCCACCGGTACGTCGGACATGAGATCCCGGCCGGCGAGGACGTTCCGCCAGAACCCTGCCACGTCTCGGGAGCCTGGGGTGAACGCGGCGAGACCGACCACCGCGACGGGAACCTGGGCACGTTCTGCTCTCATCTGCGCGGACACTCCTGCAGGGGTCAGGCGAGTTTGCGGGGACGGAACGTCAGGGCGGAGTCCGGTATGGAAAGCCCGAAGGTACGCAGCTGGTGCGCGCGAGTGATCACGGCGGCGCCCTCCAGCAAATTCAAGGCGATCTGCGTGACGGTGCGCCGGGACGGATCGGCAAGCAGGCTGCCCCGAGCCCAGTTGTTGAACGCGCCGAGCGAGGGACCGGCCCACAACTGGTAGTCGGTGCGGCGCTCCGGCCGGCCCTCGATCGCCCATCGGCTGGCGTTGCCCACGTACCACCGGAATACCAGGGCCATCCGGTGCTTGGGGTCGCGTTCGGCTCTGGCCAGCTGTCCGGGGTCGCGCCGTAGCCAGAACCGTTCGGTGTCCGCCCAGATCGCGTCCAGGTCCGCGCCGAACACTTCGTTCTCCAGTCTGTGCCGCGTGTCGGCGGGGATCTCCGCCAGGGACCGGTGACGTCGGTAGACGTCGTACAGTCGCTTGGCGCGCGCCGCGAACAGGGTGCCTCTCGCCAACACCTGGACTTGAATGCCTTGCTCGAACATGTCCGCGGCCGGGGCCATGGCCACGTCGGTGATGCCGGCTCCGGCCAGCAGCTCCCGCGCGTCCGCGGACACCCCGGACTCTGCTGCCAGTTGATTGACCGATCCGGTCATCACGTAGGCCGCGCCGAGTGCGAAGGCACCGGCCACCGCGCCGGGGGTGCCCAGACCACCCGCGGCACCGACCCGGATCGGGCGGAGGAAGCCGTACCTGGCCACCAGGGTGTCCCGGAGCGCCAGCAGCTCGGGCAGGATCACGGACAGCGGACGGCTGTCGGTGTGACCGCCGCTGTCGGCCTCGACGGTCACGTCCTCGGCGACCGGGACCAGGCGGGCCAGCCGGCCCTGCTCAGCGGTGAGAGCCCCGTCCCGGACCAGCGCGTCCAACAGCGCCTCCGGTGCAGGCGACATGAACTTCTCGGCCACCTCACGACGGGACACCTTGGCGAACAGACAGGTGTCCCTGACCACCCGGCCGTCGGCGTCCCGCCGCAGTCCGGCCGCCGCGCAGCGGACGACGGCGGGCGTCAGGTCCATGAACGCGGAGGCCGAGATCCGGCGTACACGGTGACGCAGCAGGAGGTCGGCGACCTGCGACTCCAGTCGGGGCTCGCCGGGTGAGTGGATCAGGTTGACGCCCCAGTTGGGCGCGTCGCCCAACGTCGCGGTCAGCTCCGTCACCGCCTGTTCCACCCGGTCGGGGGCGAGTCCGGCGGCGCCGAAGAAGCCCATGAGCCGGGCTCCGGCCAGCTCCATCACCATCTGGGTGGTGGCGATCCCGTTGGCCATCTCCCCGGCCACGTAGGGAAACCGTGTTCCGTGTGCCTCGGCGAAGCCTCGGTCGCCAAGCCACTCCGGGTACACCGGTGGGGCCAGCCCGACGAGCGGGTGGCCCCCGCCGGGCCCGAGCGTCCCGCCCACGGCCAACCCGTACCCGGATCCGCCGCCTACTACGTACAAAGGCTCACGGATCCGGGCCGCGTAGGCGGAGATCCCGGCCGGGTCGAACGCGGCCGGCTCCGAGCCGGGCCGCCAGCAGACCTGGGGCACGCTGGCGGTGCGTCTGGGCGCCTCGGACAGAGTGGTGTTCACCGGTCGGCTCCTCTCGGACGCGGCGTCGGTGTGGGCGTAGGTCCTCCGGCCGGCCCGTACCCGTTCCCGGTTGGGCCGACTGCCCTGTGGCGACCGTCCGCGGCGGCACGACAGACAGCGGGCGGGCTCGCTGAGTCCCACACCTCCCGGGTGGCCGCACTGCCGGGCACGGAGGAACACGCCCGGGGACGCGACACGGGGACGGCCGGGGAACGGCCCCAGGAGTCGACCCGCCGTCTCAAAGCGGGCCACAGCAGTTCAGCGATGCGGTGCCAGGTCAACCGGGGCAGCCTCCGTTCGGGGTGGGAGCCCGGACAGCAGGTACTCCAGGCTGATGTGTTCCGGGACGCCTGCCGGTCCGAGTCTGGCCCTCACCCGGGAGTCGTCGTACCGACGGTGGTGCCGCAGATAGCAGAACACCCCCCTGACCAGTGAAAGGACCGACTCGTACGGCGAGGGGTCGGGGAGCTCCAGCACAACTGCGATACGGACCCCGGAGAGTTGCTCCAGCAGTCTGCCGAACACGACGACCGGTGTCTCCTGGCCGTGTACGACGTGGTAGGTCTCCACCTCGTCGGGGGGAGGCAGGTCGGCGAGCCGGGCCATCACGGCGGCGGCGGATTCCACCGGTATCAGGTTGAGTTGTCCGTCCGGCCGCCCCAGGATCCGGAAGCGGTTGGTCCAGGGGAGGAGCACGTCCGGTGTCCAGCCGGGGCCGAGCTGGCTCCGTGCGATGCCGGACAGGTTCCGCGTGATGTTCAGCAACGGGTGTTCCGGGAGATCCGGGTGGGGCGGCAGACCGGTGGTCAGGACGCTTGGCCGGAAGATCACCACCGGCCGGCCGGTGGCCCTCGCCCACGCGTGCACCACCTGTTCCGCCTCGAACTTGGACCGTTCGTAGGTGCCTTCGAAGCCGTAGGCATCGGTCAGTTCGTCCTCGTACACCACCCCGGTCCGACGCGCCCCGGCCACGAACGCCGTGGAGACGTGGAACACCACGGGGGTACGGCGTCCGGCCCCGGCCAGGTCGAGGACGTACCGGGTGCCTTCCACGTTCACCTCGCGCAGCGTGGCCAGGTCACCGTCGAGTGTGGTGTTCCCGGCGCAGTGCCAGATCGCGTCCAGCGAGTCCGCCAGTTCCTGGTAGTCACTCTTCGGCAGGGCGAGGCCAGGTTCGGTGATCCGGGCGGACACCACCTGGACGCGGTCGGCGAGGCCGGTGAGGCCGGGGGCGAACCGGCCGAGGCCTCGGGTGATCCGCTCCCGTACGCGGTCGGGCTCCCCGCGCGCGAGCACTGTGACCGACGGGTGACGGCGCAACAGCTCGTGCAGAAGTCGAAGGCCAAGGAAACCCGTGGCACCGGTCAACGCCACCCGCACCGTACCCCCCGCTCTCGCCTCTGATGCTGGCCCACGTTCTCACGTGGAAAGCGGTGGGACGAGGCCACGGGAACGGCATCACTCGTTGTGCTGATATTCAGGCAGAACCGCTGGCACACCGCCGCTTTCGCCGGTAAGCACATGTTCTGTACCGTGCGTGGGTACGGCCCGGCACGCCTGCTTGCCCCTGCGTTCCTGGGTACTGCGAGCCACCTGGAATGCGAGCCGCCTGGAACACACAGGAAGGAACTCAATGGGCCAGGACCGTCTTGCAGCGTCCTACGGTGATGCCAATCCACTGTTCCGGTTGTGCCGGCACCTGGGCTGGGGCGCGCTGGTCAACCTCGGTTACCACACCCTTCCGACCCTCCCCGGGATCGTCGGTGGGCTGGCTTGGTTTCAACGACGGCTCGAGACCAGGAGCCTGGCACTCCTGCAAGCCAGTCCGGGACACCGGGTGCTGGACGCCTGCTGCGGACGCGGCCACACCACCGCCCGGCTGGCTGCCGCGGGCTGTGACGCCGTGGGGGTCGACATCACCGCCGACCAGATCGCGCAGGCTCGCGCCCGGTACGGCGACGCCGTCCGCGCCACCTTCGCCGTGGCCGATGTCACCGCCCTGCCGCAGGCAGAGGGCATCCGTGCCACGAACGGCTCGTTCGACCGGGTGCTCTGCCTGGAGGCGGCCTTCCACCTTTCTCCTGCCGACCGCCGCGCTCTGTTAGCCGAAGCCTTCCGGGTACTGCGCCCCGACGGAAGGTTCGTCCTGGTCGACTTCGTCTGGAACACGGACGATCCGTCGGTGATCCGGCAGCTCGATCCACTGGGCCTCGTACGCGAGGCGTGGCAGTTCGACGAGTTCGAGCCCCTGAGGTGTTACCTGAGGCACGCGGAGGAGACGGGGTTCGTCATACGGCGCACCGTCGACTGGACCCGTCCGGTGATCGAAGGCTTCTCCCGTCTCGGCGCTCTCCTGACACGCATGGCGACGAACCAGGCCGGCCGGGAACTGCTGTGCCTGCGCTGGCCCGACTTGCGCGAGTTCAGCGAACAGGACTGGCGGCACACCCTCGCCAGTGTCGACGCCCACTGCTCCGTAGGACGCTGCACGGGCTACGTCGCCCTGGTGCTCGACAAACCAGCCTGATCACCTGCGCCTGCCGAAAAGCTCGTCCGCCCAGTTCAGGCGGTATGTCGATACTCGTGGAGGATGCCGCCGAGTCGTTGGGGTCGTCGTATGTCGAGGTGGATGATCTGTTCCGGATCGCTGATCGGCCTCGGCAAGGGGCGTAGCGGGCGGGCGTTGGCGATGCCTTGATGGGGCCGGTGGGAGTTGTAGAAGTCTTCGAACTCGCGTAGCGCGTGGAGCAGGTGTCGCTGGTTCCGGATCAGGGTGCGGTCCTGCAGCTCGCGCCGACAGGTCTGCACCCACCGTTCCATGATCGAGTTCATGCGCGGCATCCGTACTCCGCTGAGTACTGCCTCGATCCCTGCATTGTTGAGGACGGTGTCGAACAGGGTGGGAAACTTCCCGTCCCGGTCCCGGATCAGGAACCTGACCCGGCAGTCGGCGTCTTCGAGGTCCCTGACGGGATTCTTCGCGACGTGCGTCACCCAGGATGCGGTGGGGTGCGTGGTGGCGCCGAGGATCCGGATCCGGCGGCTGGCATGCTCGATCACCGCGAACGGCGCTGTCACATTGTTGGGTGTGTGAGTGTCTGATGGCGTCGTCGGGGCGTGGTGGGCTTGTGTTTCGGGCCTGAGGTCAGGCCGTGGTGGCCT
>NZ_JBIBRG010000022.1:0-89664 GCF_043076215.1 Streptomyces sp. NPDC016640 | reverse complement strand
GCGGTCAGCTTCGCCCGCGCGAAGGCGACGATGAAGTGCCGCCGCCCCCACAGCTGACGGACGTACTCGACGAGGGACGGGCGGGCGCCGCTGACGGACAGCCCGTACTTGGCGGCGAGCCGTTCCGCCGTGAGGCCCTCGTCGGGCGGCGCGGACGCGCTGACCGCGACCGTGCCGTCGTGCGTTGTCTCACTCACCAGTGGAAAACTTTCGTCCTCGAGATGCTCGGCCCGCGGGCCTGCATGAGCCGTGGAACCCGGGTACGGCCCCGATGTTCTCGCATACGAGCTTGTCAGATGACGGGGGGCCGGCCCAGTCGGGTCAGCCGCCACACCGTACGCCACTTCATGGGCCGGCGGGGCCCGCAGGGGGTGGTCAGGCCCTCGCGGAACCCGCCGAACCAGGCTTTCAGTGCCGGGCGCGAGGGGCGGCGCAGGAGGGTGAGGAGCATCCAGACGCCCAGATAGACCGGGACGAGGAGCGCGGGGAGGTTGCGGCGGGCGAGCCAGACCCGGTTGCGGGCGACCATGCGGTGGTAGACCGCGTGCCGCGAGGGGGCGGTCGTCGGGTGGTACAGCACCATGTCGGACCGGTAGTCGATCATCCAGCCGGCGTCGAGGGCCCGCCAGGCCAGATCGGTCTCCTCATGGGCGTAGAAGAACGCGTCCGGCAGGCCGCCGACCTCGGCGAGGACCCGGGTGCGTACGGCGTTGGCGCCGCCGAGGAAGGTGGTCACGCGTGAGGAACGCATCGGGTCGGAGGCGCGCAGCCGGGGCACATGGCGGCGCTGGGTGACCCCGGTCTCCGGATCGGCGATGCGGAAGCTGATGATGCCCAGCCGGGGGTCGGCCGTGAAGGCCTCGCGGCACAGCTCGACCGTGTCGTGGCCGGCGAGCAGACCGTCGTCGTCGAGGAAGAGCAGGATGTCGACGTCCCGGCCGCCGGGGCCGAAGGCCTCGATGCCGACGTTGCGGCCGCCCGGGATGCCGAGGTTCTCCGGCAGCTCGACGGTGCGTACGACCGGGGAGAGCTCCGCGACGTCGGGGACGGGTGAGCCGTTGCCGACCACGACGACCTCGACCGGGTCGCCGTCCTGCTTGGCGACCGAGTCGAGCAGGGCGCGCAGTTCGTCGGGCCGGTTGCCCATGGTGATGATCACCGCGCCGACCTTCATGCCGGCACTCACTTCAGCCTGCTGGAGGCGAGGACGGACACCAGGTGCAGCAGGGTCTGCAGCAGCGCGATGCCGGCGAGTACGGCGGTGCCGAGCCGGGTGAAGAACAGGTCGCCCCGGCCGGCGTCCAGGATCGCGAGGAGCAGGATCAGCAGGGACGCCTCGATGCCCAGGATCAGCCGGTGGAACCTGAGCGCGGCGGCGGCCCTGCGGGCCAGCGCCATGCCGGAGGACCGGGGCTCGGCGGCGGCCTCCTTGACGGGCGGCAGCCCGCCCTGGTGGCGGGCCACCCCGACCAGGTCGGTCTCCGCCTTGACCAGGATCGCGCCGAGCGCGGCCAGGGTGCCGAGGAAGGCCCACAGCCAGTCGACGCGCCCGGGGCCCCAGAGGTCGGCGGCGCGCAGCCCCAGGCCGACCAGGACGGCGGCGTCGCACAGGTAGGCACCGACCCGGTCCAGGTAGACGCCGCTGAGCGAGTACTGCTTCTTCCAGCGCGCGATCTCGCCGTCGACGCAGTCCAGCAGCAGGTACAGCTGGACCATGACGACGCCGAGCACGGCCCCCGCGATCCCCGGCACCAGCAGCGCCGGGGCCGCGAGGACGCCGAAGACGGTCATCAGGTACGTGAGCTGGTTGGGCGTGATCCTGGTGTTCACCAGGTAGCGGTCCACCCGCAGGGACACCTCGCGCATGTAGAGGCGTCCCATCCAGTGCTCACCGCTGCGCCGGTCCTTGACCCCCGCGGGGTGCACGACCGGACGGAGTTCAGCTACCGATGGCCTTGACATAGTCGGCGTAGACGTCCTTGATCTGTTCGGTCTTCAGGTCGAGATGCTCGAGGATGGTGAAGCGGCCGGGCCGGGTCTCCGGGGCGAACTCGACGACGCGGACGAACTCGTCCGCCGTGAATCCGATCTCCTCCGGCAGCACCGGCAGCCCGTGCCGGCGCAGCACCTCGGCCATGTACGCCGATTCCTCGTGCGCCCCGCGCAGGTACATGGCGAAGGCGGCACCGAGTCCGCACTGCTCGCCGTGGGCGGCGGCCCGCTTGGGGTAGAGCAGGTCGAAGGCGTGGTTGATCTCGTGGCAGGCGCCGGAGGAGGGGCGCGAGTCGCCCGACACGGACATGGCGATTCCGGTGAGGACCAGGGCCTCGGCCAGCACCTGCAGGAAGCCGTCGTCGCCGGCTCCGCCCGGGTGCCGCAGCACCGCCTCGCCGGCCTGCCGGGCCATGGCGGCGGCGAGGCCGTCGATCTTCTCCCCGTTGACGCGGTGGGACAGTTCCCAGTCCGCGACGGCGGAGATGTTGGAGATGGCGTCGCCGATGCCGGACCGCACGAAGCGGACCGGGGCCTCGCGGATGACGTTGAGGTCGATGACGACGGCGATCGGGTTCGGCACCCCGTAGGAGCCGCGGCCGGCGTCGTTGTCGAGGGTCGCGACCGGTGAGCACAGGCCGTCGTGCGCCAGGTTGGTGGCGACGGCGACCAGGGGCAGGCCGACCCGTGCCGCCGCGAACTTGGCGCAGTCGATGATCTTCCCGCCGCCCAGGCCGACGACCGCGTCGTAGTGGCCGGCCTTTATGTCGCCGGCCAGCCGGACCGCGTCGTCGATGGTGCCGCCGCCGACCTCGTACCAGGTGGCACCCGGCAGCGAGGGGGCGATCCGCTCGCGCAGCCGGGCGCCCGAGCCGCCGCTGACGGCGATGGCGAGCCGGCCCGACTGCGAGATGCGCTCGTCGGCGAGGACGCAGGCCAGGTCGTCGAGGGCACCCGGGCGGATGTCCACGACGACCGGCGAGGGAATGAGCCGGGTCAGTACTGGCACGCGATCTCCCGTCCGCGGGCGAGATCGTCGTGGTTGTCGATCTCCACCCACTCGACGTCGCCGATCGGCGCCACATCGATCCGGAAGCCTCGGTTCACCAGCTCCTGGTAGCCGTGCTCGTAGAACTGCTGAGGGTCGCTCTCCCACACGGTCCGCAGCGCGTCGGCCAGTTCGGGGGCGGCCTCGCCCTCGATGAGGGTGACGCCGATGTACTCGCCGGTCGCCTCGGCCGGGTCCATCAGCTTGGTGATCCGCGTCATGCCCTTGCCGGGATCGACGACGACCTTCATCTCCTCGTCGGCGAGCTGCTTGACGGTGTCGAGGGCGAGGATGATCCGCTTGCCGTCGCCGCGCGCGGCGAGCAGGGTCCTCTCCACGGAGACCGGGTGCACGGTGTCGCCGTTGGCGAGGATCACGCCGTCCTTGAGGGCGTCACGGCCGCACCACAGGGAGTAGGCGTTGTTCCACTCCTCGGCCTTGTCGTTGTCGATGAGGGTGAGCTTGAGACCGTACTTCCGCTCCAGGGCCGCCTTGCGCTCGTACACGGCCTCCTTGCGGTAGCCGACGATGACCGCGGCCTCGGTCAGGCCGATCTCGGCGAAGTTGCCGAGGGTCAGGTCCAGGACCGTGGGTTCGCCCTCTATGCCCGCGGGCCCCACCGGCACCAGCGCCTTGGGAAGGCTGTCGGTGTAGGGGCGCAGACGCCGTCCGGCGCCGGCCGCCAGCACGAGGCCGATCATGCGGGTTCTCCTTCATCGTGTACGGCGGGCGCGCCACCCTGGTGGGCGGTCACCCAGAAGCGGATGCTCTCGACGAGCACCAGCAGGGACACGGCCACGGCGAGGACCGTGAGCGCGACCGTGAACTGCGCGGCGGTGAGCAGGGCCGCGAGCACGGCGACCGCCAGGACGCGGCCCTCGTGCCCCCCGGTCGCCCGCACCAGCCAGCGCGGGGACGCGCCCGCGTCGCCGCGGATGCGGTAGACCGTGTCGTAGTGATGGTAGGCGACGGCGGCCACCAGTCCGTAGGCCGCGGGCAACGCCCCGTTCACGTCCGCGTCGGCCGCCAGGGCCAGGACGGTGCCGTACTCGGCGGCACGGAAGAACGGGGGGACCAGCCAGTCGAGGGCGCCCTTGAGAGGGCGGGCGACGGCGAGGGCGGAGGTCAGGACGTAGAGGCAGGCGGCGGCGACGGTCCAGGGGCCGCCGAAGCCGGTGAGCGCGGCCGTGGCGACGACGGCGAGGCCGCCGAGCAGGGCGACGGCGGGGGCGGTGAGACCGGGGAGCCGTCGTGCGGGCTCCGTCAGCGGGCCGGTGAGCGCCTCGGTGAGCGGGCCGGAGTCGGCGAGGTCCGCGAGTGCCCGCGCCGCCCGGTCGGTGCGGCGGGCCCTGCGGGTCAGCGAGCGCAGGACGCGGCCCGCGGTGGTGTACGTCGCCGCGAAGGCGCAGCCGATGAGCAGCGCGCAGAAGGTGATCCGGGGGGTCGTGACGGCGGTGAGGACGGCGATCATCGCCCAGCGTTCGCCGATCGGCAGGACGATCATGCGGCGCACCCAGACCGTCCAGCCGACGGCGTCGAGCCTGTCGGAGAGGGCGGCGGTGGGACTGGTGTTGGCGGTGGCGTCGGTGCCCACGACGTGCGCCTCGTTGAAGGAGAAGTCCACGACGTGCCGGCAGGTCTGCAGGACCATCGCGCCGAGGGCGAGGGCCCACACGTCGTCGCCGCCGCGGGCGGCGCCTAGGGCGAGGCCGGCGTAGTAGGCGTACTCCTTGGCGCGGTCGAAGGTGGCGTCGAGCCAGGCGCCGAGGGTGGAGTACTGCAGGGAGTAGCGGGCGAGCTGGCCGTCGGTGCAGTCCAGTACGAAGGAGGCGATGAGCAGCACGCCGGCGGCGACGAAGCCGCCGCGGGTGCCGGTGGCGGCGCAGCCGGCCGCTATGAGCGCGGTGAGCAGGGAGGCGGTGGTGACCTGGTTGGGGGTCAGACCTCGGCGGGCGCACCAGCGGGCGATGTAGCGGGAGTACGGGCTGACGCAGTGGGTGGTGAAGAAGCCGTCGCGGGCCTTGACGGCGGACTTCAGGCGTACGGCCTCGTCGTCCACGGCGGCGACGGCCTGCCGGGCCTCGTTGCGGGCCTGGGGGTCTCCGGGGACGGTGGCGACGAGGCGGCCGAGCTCCGGGCGGTGCACAGCGGCGCCGTCGGCGTCGAGGGCGGTGCCGACGCGGTCGGCGAGGCTGTCGAGGAGGGTGGTGCCGCCGCCCGCCTCGACGGCCGCCGCGGAGTTCTCGCGGGCCACCGCGCGGGTCAGGGCCTGGCGGCCGGCCTGCTGGGCGGTGACGGCGCCGGGGATCGCGGAGAGCGGGAAGCGGGGGTCGGTGAGGCCGAGGCGCAGCGCGTGCACATGGCCCACGAAGCGGGGGTCGACCACGGCGACCCGCTGCCCCGCGGGCACCCCGGCGAGCAGCGTTTCGGCCTCGGCGGCACCGGACGCGATCCGCACGTCGAAGCCGAGGGAGCGCAGGTCGCCCTCGATCGACGAACCGGGGACCGGCTGGCCGGTGAGGATGGCGGTCGACAACCGAAATCACTCCCTGGGGGCCGACGCGTCCACGCCGGTCGTGTACATGGTGGGGCGCCCGTGCCGGGACCTCCGGGCGGCATGTCGGCAGAGGCTATCGGATTCCCGGAAGCCCCCGTTCACCGCCCGTTCGGCGGCTGGATCGACGGGGTTCGCCCGCACCCCTGCCGCGATCATCATCGGGGATACGGGGCCCGGCCCACAAACCGCGCCGCCTCGGCGGGCTTTGATGCCGGTATGAGGCGTTTCCGGCCACCGGAACCGCTCGGCGGGGGCGGGCACGGACGGCAACGGACGGCGGGGGCAGGCGTTCCCGGCCGCCGGGAGCGCTCGGCGGGGGGCGTGGGCGGCTCGGGCGGGATCCGCCGGCCCTGGGCCGCATAGGGTGGGCGACCATGACTTGGCTGATCACCGGCGGAGCCGGTTACATCGGGGCACACGTGGCGCGGGCCATGACCGATGCCGGGGAACGCGTCGTCGCCCTCGACGACCTCTCGGCCGGCGTGCCGGCGCGTCTTCCCGCCGGCGTTCCGCTGATCGAGGGCTCGTCGCTGGACGGCGTGCTGCTGGAGCGGGTGTTCGCGGAGCACGGGGTGACGGGGGTGGTGCATCTCGCCGCCCGCAAGCAGGTGGCCGAGTCCGTGGCGGAGCCGACCCGGTACTACCGCGAGAACGTGGGCGGCCTCGCGACGCTCCTGGACGCCGTCGCACGGGCCGGCATCGGCCGCTTCGTCTTCTCCTCGTCCGCGGCGGTGTACGGCGACCCCGGTGTGGATCTCATCACGGAGGACACGCCCTGCGCCCCGGTGAACCCCTACGGCGAGACCAAACTCGCCGGGGAGTGGCTGGTGCGGGCGGCGGGCCGGGCGCACGGCATCTCCACGGTGTGCCTGCGCTACTTCAACGTGGCGGGGGCGGCGGCGCCGGAACTGGCCGACACCGGCGTCTTCAACATCGTGCCGATGGTGTTCGACCGGCTCACCCGCGGCGAGGCCCCGCGCATCTTCGGGGACGACTATCCGACGCCGGACGGTACGTGCGTCCGTGACTACATCCACGTGGCCGATCTGGCCCAGGCCCACCTGGCGGCGGCCCGCCGGCTGGCGGGCGGCGGCCTCGCCGGCGATCTGACCGTGAACATCGGCCGCGGCGAGGGCGTCTCGGTGCGCGAACTGATCACGGTCATCGGCGACGTCACCGGCGACAGCCGGGCCCCGGTCGTCGAGGCCCGCCGCCCCGGCGACGCCCCCCGCGCGGTGGCCTCGGCCGACCGCGCGGCCGCACACCTCCACTGGACCGCCCGCCGCTCGGTGCACGAGATGGTCGGCTCGGCCTGGGAGGGCTGGCAACGGCACCGTAGCCGCTGAACCGCACTGACCTGCGCTTCGTTTTCGCAGGTCAGAGGAGATGACAACGGTGTTCAGTGCCGCGTTGCCCGATACCCCCCACCCGTAGTTCACTGTGATCCGGACGGTGACGGAGAGGCGGGCGGCTCACATGGGAGCTGGGCACGATCACGGGCATGCGCACGGTGCGGCCACCGGCGGTACCGCGGGCGCGGCGTACCGCGGCAGGCTGCGGGTGGCCCTGGCGATCACCCTCGGCGTCATGGTGGTCGAGCTCGTCGGCGGGATGCTGACCGACTCGCTCGCGCTCGTGGCGGACGCCGCCCACATGGCGACGGACGCCCTGGGGCTCGGCATGGCCCTGCTGGCCATCCATGTGGCGGGCCGCCCGCCGAGCGAGCGGCGCACCTTCGGGCTCGCCCGCGCGGAGATCCTCGCCGCCCTGGCCAACTGTCTGCTGCTGCTCGGCGTGGGCGGCTACGTGCTGTACGAGGCGATCGACCGGTTCGTCACCCCGGCCGGCACCGCGGGCGGCCTGACGATGGTGTTCGGCGCGATCGGGCTGGTCGCCAACATGGTGTCGCTGACGCTGCTGATGCGCGGGCAGAAGGACAGCCTGAACGTGCGCGGCGCCTTCCTCGAGGTGGCGGCGGACGCGCTCGGCTCGGTCGCGGTGATCCTGTCGGCGCTGGTGGTCCTGACCACGGGCTGGACGGCGGCCGATCCGATCGCCTCCCTGCTGATCGCGCTGATGATCGTGCCCCGGACCTGGAAGCTGCTCGGCGAGACCCTGGACGTCCTGCTGGAGGCGGCGCCCAAGGGCGTCGACATGGGGCAGGTGCGCGCGCACATCCTGGCCACGGACGGCGTGGAGGACGTCCACGATCTGCACGCCTGGACGATCACCTCGGGCATGCCGGTGCTCTCCGCGCACGTGGTCGTCAGCTCCGAGGTCCTGAACGCCATCGGGCACGAGAAGATGCTGCACGAGCTGCAGGGCTGTCTGGGCGACCACTTCGACGTGGAGCACTGCACCTTCCAGCTGGAGCCCGGCGGGCACGCCGAGCACGAGGCGCGTCTCTGCCACTGACGGGCGGCCCGGCGGCGCCCCGGCGCGCCCACGCGCGGCGTGACGCGTCCCTCCGACCCGGTGCCGGCGTCCCCGCGCGGACGGGTCCCGCGGCGTGCGGATTCCGGCCGGCCGCCGCGGGCACTCTCACCCCCCACCCGCTTCCGCCGTCCGTCCGGTGACGACCGCCGCCCGGGCCGCCGACGGGACATGCGGGCGGTGGCGGAGTGCCGGGAGTGCCGGATTCGTGCGGCAGACTTGGGGCGCGAAGACCGAGTGAAGGATGGGTATGCCGATCACACCTGCCACCGCGACGCACAGTCCGTCGAGCGGCACCGCCGAGCCGATTTTGCTGGAACTGGTCGACGAGGACGGCGTGACGACCGGCACCGCGGAGAAGCTCGCCGCCCATCAGCCGCCGGGGCGGCTGCACCGGGCGTTCTCGGTGTTCCTGTTCGACGAGCGCGGGCGGCTGCTGCTCCAGCAGCGGGCGCTGGGCAAGTACCACTCCCCCGGCGTGTGGTCCAACACCTGCTGCGGTCACCCCTACCCCGGTGAGGCCCCGTTCGCCGCGGCGGCCCGGCGGACCTTCGAGGAGCTGGGCGTGTCCCCCTCCCTGCTCGCCGAGGCCGGCACGGTCCGCTACAACCACCCGGACCCGGCCTCGGGCCTGGTCGAGCAGGAGTACAACCATCTCTTCGTCGGCATGGCGCAGGCGCCGTTGCGGCCCGACGCGCGGGAGGTGGCGTCCACCGCGTACGTGACCCCGGCCGAGCTGGCGGAGCGGCACGCGCGGGACACCTTCTCGGCCTGGTTCATGACCGTCCTGGACGCGGCCCGGCCCGCGGTCCGCGAGCTGACGGGGCCGTCGGCGGGCTGGTGACGGCGAACCCCGGCTGACGCGGCACCTGGTGCCGCGTCAGCCGGGGTTCGAGCGGCAGGGCGGCCCGGATCACCTTGCCGCCGTTCGCGGTGCGCTCGGTCTCGCACGCTCCGCCCGCCTCGCGGGTGATCTCGCGCACCAGGAGCAGTCCGCGGCCGCCGGTGCGGCCGTGGTCGGTCTCCGGGGCGGCGGGCCGGTAGGGATGGCTGTCCTCCACGGCCACCCGGATCCACTCGGCGCCGACGGCGACCTCGACGGCGAGCGTCGGGGACAGCAGCGCCGCGTGCCGTACGACGTTGGTGACCAGTTCCGAGACGATCAGCAGCAGTCCCTGGACCACGTCGTCCGCGGCCGGCACGCCCTGCCGCGCCAGCAGGTCGCGCACGGCGTGGCGGGCCCGCGGGACCGAGGCGTCGACGGCCGGGGCGGTGAACCGCCAGACACCCTCGTACGGCAGCGGACCGCCGCTCTCACGCTCGATTGTCACCACACCTCAAGTGTTGGTACCGAGCGGCCCGCACTTCGACGCTGACCACAAGTCAGCGGATACCGAGCGTTTCCGACCGTTGGTGCTTCTCCCGGTCGTTCACCGGACCGTTCCGGCCCGCTGTGTGCCCGCCGCGGCGAACTATTCGGGTGGTACGGGTTTGGTGGCGCGGTGGTCCGCACCGTCCGGCCGCTCCCCCGCCGCCCGGCCGGTCTCCTCGTCGGCCAGCCGCTCGGAGACCATGCCCACGATCCGGCGGCCGCCGTAGCCGGTGGCGATCAGTCCGAGCCCGTCGAAGAGGAGGGAGAGCGAGAAGAACGTACCGATGACGTACTGGCTGCCGCTCGGCCAGGCGGCCAGTACCAGGATGCCGAGCAGCAGGCCGAAGGCGCCCTGCACCAGCGTCCAGCCGAACTGCGGTCCGCGCACCACCAGGCTGCCGACCAGACGGAACAGCCCGCCGGTGAGGAACAGCAGCGCGGCGAACATGGCCAGTGCCTCGGCCGCCGCCTCCGGCGTCCTCAGGACCACCGCACCGGCCGCGATGTTCAGGGCCGCGACGACCACGCCGAGCCAGAAGAAGTTGGTGTGCCGGGCCTGCACCGCGTGCAGGAGCCCGACCACGCCGCCGGTCAGCAGCAGCCAGCCGAACAGCAGCATCGACGTCAGGGTGGCGACGCCGGTGTAGACGAGGCCGACCAGGCCGGCGAGGACCAGGACGACCCCGAGCACGGCGAGCCAGCCGAAGCCGCGGCTCAGTTTCGCGGCCTCGCCCCGGGGCTTGGCGGATGCGGCCATGAGTGCCTCCTCGCTCCCGTTTCCCCGCCGGTCCCGTCCGCCGGTCCCGGCCGGGTGGACCACCGCCGTCCGGCCCTTCGACCGGGCCGGATAGCATCCGGCGCATGGAGCCCCAGCTGCTGCACGGCGTCACCGACTCGGTCGCCACGGTCGTCATCCGGAATCCGGCGAAGCGCAACGCCATGACGGCCGCCATGTGGAGTTCCCTGCCGCCCCTGCTGGAAACCCTGGCGGCCGACCCGGACGTGCGGGTGCTGGTGCTGACCGGTGCGGGCGGGACGTTCTGCGCCGGGGCCGACATCTCCACGCTCCAGGGGTCGCCGCTTCGGGCGCAGGGCCTGGCCGGGGCGGCGGAGGAGGCACTGGCCGCCTTCCCCAAGCCGACCCTGGCGGTGATCCGCGGACACTGCGTGGGCGGCGGGGCCCAACTGGCGGCGGCCTGCGATCTGCGGTTCGCGGCCGAGGGGGCACGGTTCGGGGTGACCCCGGCGAAGCTCGGCATCGTCTACCCGGCCTCCGCCACCCGGCGACTGGTGTCGCTGGTGGGTCCAGCCACCGCCAAGTACCTGCTGTTCTCCGGTGAGTTGATCGGAGCCGAGCGGGCCCTGCGCACCGGTCTGCTGGACGAGGTGCTGCCGGAGGGCGAACTGGACGGGCGGGTCGCGGAATTCACCCGGATCCTGGCCTCCCGCTCGCAGCTGACGCAGATGGCGGCGAAGGAGTTCGCGAACGGCCGCACCGACCGGGACGCGCACTGGAGCGAACGGGCGCGGGAGAGCGGCGACACCGCGGAGGGGGTCGCCGCGTTCCTGGAGCGCCGGTCGCCGCGCTTCACCTGGAGCGTGCCTACGTCAGGGTGAAGCGGCTCTTCGACCGGAACTCCTCGACGAGGTGCGCGGGCGCCTTCTGCGGGGACCCCGCGTCGTAGGGCGGCTGCGGGTCGTACTCGGTGAGCAGCTGGACCGCTTGGGCGTGTTCGTCGCCGGCGATCCGGCCGAGCAGGGTGAGGCCCATGTCGATGCCGGAGGAGACACCGGCCGCGGTGACGTACTTGCCGTCGGTGACCACCCGCTCCCCGGTGGGCTCGGCGCCGAAGCGCCCGAGGTGGTCCAGCGCCAGCCAGTGCGAGGTGGCCCGGCGGCCCTCGAGGAGCCCGGCGGCGGCCAGCAGCAGGGACCCGGTGCACACGGACGTCGTCCAGGTGCTGGACGCGTCGGCGCGGCGCAGCCAGTCCAGCAGGACCTCGTTCTCCATCTGGGGCGTCTGTCCGGGGCCGCCGGGGACGACGACGATGTCCGGGTGCGGGGTCTCCTCGAGCGTCCGGTCGGCGGTGATCGCGAGCGCGCCGGTCTCGGTGCGCACCGGACCGGTCCGCTCGGCGACGAAGACGGTCTCCGCGTCCGGGAGCCGGCCGAGGGTCTCGTAGGGGCCCACCGCGTCCAGGGCGGTGAAGCGGTCGAAGAGGACGATGGCGATCTGCATCGGGGGCCTTTCAGGCGGGGGCGGGTGAGGGGGCGGGCCGGAAACGGCGGCGGTACTCGGCCGGGGACGTCCCGAGGGTCCGGACGAAGGCGCGCCGCATGGCCTCGGGCGTGCCGTAGCCGCTGGCGCGGGAGATCTCCTCCACGCCGTCACCGGTGTCCTCCAGCAGGCGCCGGGCGTGCTCGAGCCGTACCCGGTCGACGTAGCGGCCGGGGGGCATGCCGGTCTCGGCGTGGAAGGCACGGGCGAAGTGGCGCGGTGAGAGGGCCGCGCGGGCGGCGAGCGCCTCGACGCACAGATCGGCGCCGGGGTGCTCGGTGATCCACTGCTGCACCTCGCGCAGCGGTTCGCGGCGGGCGGTCTGGGCGGCGAGCTGGGCGCTGAACTGGGCCTGGTTGCCGGGCCGGCGCAGGAACACCACCAGGTGCCGGGCGACGGCGAGGGCGACGTCCCGGCCGAGGTCCTCCTCCACCAGGGCGAGCGCGAGGTCGATGCCCGAGGTGACACCGGCGGAGGTGGCGACGTGGCCGTCACGGACGTAGATGGGGTCCGGGTCGACCTCGACGGCCGGGTGGTCGCGGGCCAGCGTGTCGCTGTAGGCCCAGTGCGTGGTGGCGCGGCGGCCGTCCAGCAGCCCGGCGCCGGCGAGCAGGGCGGCACCCGTGCAGACGGAGACCAGCCGCTCGGCGCGCGGCCCGTGCCGGCGCAGCCAGCCGGTCAGCCGCGGATCGGGCCGGCGGGTGCCCCGGCCGCCGGGCACCAGCAGGGTGTGCGGCTCCGGCGCGTCGGCCAGGGCCCCGTCCGGTACGACGGTCAGACCGCTGGTGGTGCGCACGGGCGCACCGTCCACGGAGGCGGTGCACAGCCGGTAGGTCCCCGGCGTGTGTTTCCCGGCGCCCGCGAAGACCTCCACGGGGCCGGTGACGTCGAGGCTCTGCACATCGTCGAAGAGGACGACCAGAACGGTTCGCTGTGCCATGCGAGCGATTCTTGGCGGTGCCCGTGACGGCCGCAACGACGTGTTCCCCACCTTTCCTGCCACGCCCCGCGGGTGAGCGCCGGGCGGCTCCGTGCATGGTGAAGCGGCGACGAGGTACACGGAGTTGGAGACCGTGACCGGCCGTGAGGCCGGCGGACGAAAGGGGAAACACGTGTTCCGTGCCATCGCGGACGTCCTGCGTCAGATCGGCGGCGCCGTCGCCACCGTCGTGACCCTGCCCTTCCGGGCACTCGCCCGGCTCTTCGGCGGGGCCTCCTCCACCACTCGCGGCCACCGCGCCTGACGCCGCTCGCGCGATGTCCGGGCGAGTCGTCGCCCTGATCCCCGATTGTCGGCGCCACCTGCCACAATTGCCGCGCAACCTCAGTGGAGAAGGCGGTACGGGATCGTGACGACACCCCTCACAGGGTCCATCGAAGGCAGGATCGCCGAGGAACTCGGCGTACGGGTGCGGCAGGTCGAGGCCGCCGTCGGGCTGCTCGACGGCGGCTCGACGGTGCCCTTCATCGCCCGCTACCGCAAGGAAGCGACCGAGATGCTCGACGACGCGCAGCTGCGCACGATCGAGGAGCGGCTGCGCTACCTGCGGGAGCTGGAGGAGCGTCGTACGGCGATCCTGGAGTCGGTGCGCGAGCAGGGCAAACTCACCGACGAGCTCGAGGCGCGGATCCGCGGCGCGGAGACCAAGGCGCGCCTGGAGGACATCTATCTGCCGTACAAGCCCAAGCGGCGCACCAAGGCGCAGACCGCACGGGAGGCGGGGCTGGAGCCGCTGGCGGAGGGGCTGCTCGGTGATCCGGGCGTCGAGCCCCTCGCCGCGGCCGCCGCGTTCGTGGACGCCGGCAAGGGTGTCGCCGATCCGCAGGCCGCCCTGGACGGCGCGCGGGCCATCCTCACCGAGCGGTTCGCCGAGGACGCCGACCTGATCGGCGAGCTGCGCGAGCGGATGTGGGTGCGCGGGCGGCTGGCCGCGAAGGTGCGCGCCGGCAAGGAGGAGGCGGGCGCGAAGTTCGCCGACTACTTCGACTTCGCCGAACCGTTCACCGAGCTGCCCTCGCACCGCGTCCTGGCGCTGCTGCGCGGCGAGAAGGAGGAGGTCCTCGACCTCGTCCTGGAGCCGGAGGAGCCGGTGGAGGGCCCGTCGTCGTTCGAGCGGACGGTCGCGAACCGCCACGGGATCGCCGACCGGGGACGTCCGGGCGACAAGTGGCTGCTGGACACGGTCCGCTGGGCGTGGCGTACGCGCATCCTGGTGCACCTCGGCATCGATCTGCGCCTGCGGCTGCGCACCGCGGCCGAGGACGAGGCGGTGCGGGTCTTCGCGGCCAACCTGCGCGATCTGCTGCTCGCCGCCCCGGCGGGCACGCGCGCGACGCTCGGCCTCGACCCCGGCTTCCGTACGGGCGTGAAGGTCGCCGTGGTGGACGCGACCGGCAAGGTCGTCGCCACGGACGTGATCCATCCGCACGTCCCGGCCAACCGGTGGGACGAGGCGATCGCCAAACTGGCCCGGCTGGCGAAGGAGCACGCCGTCGAGCTGATCGCCATCGGCAACGGCACGGCGTCCCGCGAGACCGACAAGCTCGCCGGTGAGCTCATCGCCGGCCACCCCGAGCTGCAGCTGACCAAGGTGATGGTGTCCGAGGCCGGCGCCTCCGTGTACTCGGCCTCCGCCTTCGCCTCCCAGGAGCTGCCGGACATGGACGTGTCGCTGCGCGGCGCGGTGTCGATCGCGCGGCGGCTGCAGGACCCGCTGGCCGAGCTGGTGAAGATCGACCCGAAGTCGATCGGTGTCGGGCAGTACCAGCACGACCTGTCCGAGGTGAAACTGTCGCGTTCGCTGGACGCGGTGGTGGAGGACTGTGTGAACGGCGTGGGCGTGGACGTCAACACCGCGTCGGCGCCGCTGCTCGCCCGGGTCTCCGGCATCACCTCCGGGCTGGCGGAGAACATCGTGTCCCACCGCGACTCCAACGGGCCCTTCCGCTCGCGCGGCGAGCTGAAGAAGGTGGCGCGGCTCGGCCCGAAGGCGTTCGAGCAGTGCGCGGGCTTCCTGCGCATCCGCGGCGGCGACGACCCGCTGGACGCCTCCAGCGTGCACCCGGAGGCCTACCCGGTGGTGCGGCGCATGGTGAAGACGTCCGGCCAGGAGGTCGCCGCCCTGATCGGCAACACGGCGGTGCTGCGCTCGCTGCGGCCGCAGGACTTCGTGGACGAGTCGTTCGGTCTGCCGACCGTCGGCGACATCCTCAGGGAACTGGAGAAGCCGGGACGCGATCCGCGTCCCGCGTTCAGGGCGGCCGTCTTCAAGGAGGGCGTGGAGAAGATCTCCGACCTGTCCTCCGGGATGGTCCTGGAGGGCGTGGTGACGAACGTGGCCGCCTTCGGCGCGTTCGTCGACGTCGGTGTCCATCAGGACGGCCTGGTGCACGTCTCCGCGATGTCGAAGACGTTCGTCAAGGACCCGCGGGACGTGGTGAAGCCGGGCGACATCGTCAAGGTGAAGGTCCTGGACGTGGACATCCCGCGCAAGCGGATCTCGCTGACGCTGCGGCTGGACGACGAGGCCGCGCCGCAGAGCCGGGCGGCCGGCGGCGGTGAGCGCCGGCAGCGCGGCGGGCGTCCGCCGCAGCAGCGCCAGGGTCGCGGCGGCGGTGACGGCGGCGGCGCGCGCCAGGCGCCCGCGCCGGCCAACAGCGCGATGGCCGACGCCCTGCGCCGCGCCGGTCTGGCCGACCCGGGGAACGGCCGGCGCTGAGCCCTCTCCCCGGGCCCGGGCTCCGCGCGAGGTGCGCGGAGCCCGGGCCCGCCGGGGCCCTCGGGGTGGCGCCGAACCGGTGCCGCGGAGCACCGGGCGCTGCGGGGACGGGCGAGGACGGACGGGGACGGTGCGGTACGCCTCCGGTGGCTCCGCGGCGACGCGGGGTCCGGGGCCGGCAACCCGCTGACGGACTTCCGGCGGCCCGCCCGGCGGCCGAGGCCCCGTCAGTGCTCGGTCACCTTGCCGTCGGCCACCTCCAGGCGGCGGGTGACGTGGACCGCGTCGAGCATGCGCCGGTCGTGGGTGACCAGCAGGAGCGTGCCCTCGTAGGCGTCGAGGGCCGCCTCCAGCTGCTCGATGGCGGGCAGGTCGAGGTGGTTGGTCGGCTCGTCCAGCACCAGGAGGTTGACGCCGCGGCCCTGCAGCAGGGCGAGGGCGGCGCGGGTGCGTTCCCCCGGGGAGAGGGTGGCCGCGGGACGCGTCACGTGGTCGGCCCTGAGGCCGAACTTGGCCAGCAGGGTGCGGATGTCGGCCGGTTCCGCGCCGGGGAGCGCGGGGCGGAAGGCGTCGAGCAGGGTCTCGGGGCCGTGGAACAGCGCGCGGGCCTGGTCGACCTCACCGAGCAGCACGCCCGAGCCGAGGGCGGCATGCCCCGCGTCGAGCGGGACACGGCCCAGCAGGGCGCCCAGCAGGGTGGACTTGCCGGCGCCGTTCGCGCCCGTGACGGCCACCCGGTCGGCCCAGTCGATCTGCAGGGAGACCGGTCCCAGCACGAAGTCGCCGCGCCGGACCTCGGCGTCCCGCAGGGTGGCCACGACCGCGCCGGAGCGCGGGGCCGCCGCGATCTCCATGCGCAGCTCCCACTCCTTGCGCGGCTCCTCGACCACCTCGAGGCGTTCGATCATGCGCTGCGTCTGACGCGCCTTGGCGGCCTGCTTCTCGCTGGCCTCGCTGCGGAACTTGCGGCCGATCTTGTCGTTGTCGTCGCCGGCCTTGCGGCGCGCGTTCTTCACTCCCTTGTCCATCCACGAGCGCTGCGTCTGCGCCCGGTCCTGGAGCGCGGCCTTCTTGCCGGCGTACTCGTCGTACTCGTCACGGGCGTGCCTGCGGGTCACCTCCCGCTCCTCCAGGTAGGCCGCGTAGCCGCCGCCGTAGAGGTTGACCTGCCGCTGGGCGAGGTCGAGTTCGAGGACCTTGGTGACGGTGCGGGTGAGGAACTCGCGGTCGTGGCTGACGACGACGGTCCCGGCGCGCAGTCCGCCGACGAAGCGTTCGAGGCGCTCCAGGCCGTCCAGGTCGAGGTCGTTGGTCGGCTCGTCGAGCAGGAAGACGTCGTAGCGGGAGAGGAGGAGGGAGGCCAGTCCGGCGCGGGCCGCCTGGCCGCCGGAGAGCGCCGTCATCGGCTGGTCCAGGCCGACGGCCAGTCCGAGCGAGTCGGCGGCCTCCTCGGCGCGCTCGTCGAGGTCGGCGCCGCCGAGGGACAGCCACCGCTCCAGGGCGGTGGAGTACGCGTCGTCCGCGCCCGGCGCGCCGTCGGCCAGGGCCCAGGTCGCCTCGTCCATGGCCCGCTGGGCCTCGGCGACGCCGGTGCGGCGGGCCAGGAACGCCCGCACGGTCTCACCGGGGCGGCGCTCCGGCTCCTGCGGGAGGTGTCCGACGGTCGCGGTCGGCGGGGAGAGCCGCAGCTCGCCCTGCTCGGGGGTGGTGAGTCCGGCGAGGAGGCGCAGCAGCGTGGACTTGCCCGCGCCGTTCGCACCGACCAGGCCGATCACGTCGCCCGGGGCGACGACCAGGTCGAGGGCGCTGAACAGGGAGCGGTCCGCGTGACCGGCGGCGAGGTTCTTGGCGACGAGGGTGGCAGTCATCAGACCGCCGATCCTAATGGCCGCGGCTCCTCGCACGCGTCCCGTGTCTCACCGGGTCACGGCCGCCACCAGCACCGTGCCCGCGGTGCGCGCCACGACGAACGCCTCACCCCTCACCGCCTTCGCGTCGAGGAGGACGCGGCGCCGGCCGGCCGGCCGAAGACCACGGCGTCGTGGGCGCGCAGTTCGCCGGCGGGGACACCGTCGGCGTCCTGGGCGATGTCGGCGCCGATGCCGACGGTGCGCAGGGCCGCGGCGAGCCGGGCGAGCAGGGCGACGCGGGCGCCGATCGGCAGGACCCGGCGGCGGGTGCCCGGGGGCGCCGTCCGGCAGGGAGGCGAGCGCGGCGCGGTACTCGGGGCCGCGGGAACGGAACGGGCCCATCCCGTGGTAGCCGTTGAGTTCCAGGTCACCGTGGACGTCGGTGTGCCAGGCCGAAGGTCGCGTACTCGGCTGACATGCCGTGAGTGTTCCCACCGCGGGACGGATCCGAGCACGGCATGACGCGTTCCGCTACCGTCCCCCGATGGAAACCGAACTGGACTGCGATGTCCTGGTGATCGGCGGTGGAGTCGTCGGGCTGACGACGGCCGTGGTCCTCGCCGAACGCGGCGTACGGGTACGGCTGTGGACGCGGGACCCGGTCGGGCGGACCACCTCGGCGGTCGCGGGCGCCCTGTGGTGGCCGTACCGGATCGAGCCGGTGGCGGCGGCGCGCGCCTGGGCGCTGCGGTCACTGGAGGTCTACGAGGAGCTGGCGGCGCGGCCGGAGACCACCGGCGTACGGATGGCCGAAGGGGTACTGGGCGAAACGGCGCCGGAGGAGGTCGCCGCGTGGGCCGCCGCCCGGCTGCCGGGGTTGCGCCGGGCCACGGCCGGGGAGTATCCCGCCGGTCCGGGCGTGTGGGCCCGGCTCCCGCTCATCGACATGCCGGCCCATCTGCCGTGGCTGCGGGAGCGGTTGCTGGCGGCGGGCGGGGTGGTCGAGAGCCGTACGGTGACGGACCTGGCGGGGTTGCGTGCGCCGGTCGTGGTCAACTGCGCGGGTCTGGGGGCGCGGGAGCTGGTGCCGGACGCGTCGGTGCGGCCGGTGCGCGGGCAGTTGGTGGTCGTGGAGAACCCCGGGATCCGTACGTGGATGGTCTCCACGGGTGCCGACGGCGCCCTGGCGTACTTCTTCCCGCAGCCGGGGCGTCTGGTCCTGGGCGGCACGGCGGAGGAGGACGCCTGGTCCACGGAGCCGGACCCGGCGGTGGCGGAGGCGATCGTGCGCAGGTGCGCGGCCCTGCGGCCGGAGATCGCCGGCGCGCGTGTCCTGGACCACCGGGTGGGTCTGCGTCCCGCCCGTGACACGGTCCGGCTGCAACGCGTCCCGCTGCCCGGCGGCCGGCTGCTGGTCCACAACTACGGCCACGGCGGTGCGGGCGTCACGGTCGCCTGGGGCTGCGCGGAGGAGGCGGCGGCGCTGGCCACCGCCCGTTGAACCGCGCGGCGGCCGGGCGCGCGCGGGTGCCGCGCGCGCCCGGGGCCGGTCGTCAGTGCTTGCCGATGGGGTCGCCCTCTACGTCCGGGCCGCGGCCGGGACCGATGCGGAGCTCGAATTCGCCGTCGTACTTCTTGTGGCCCTCGATGACGGCGAGTTCCACCGCCTCGGTGCCCATCTCGTTGCGCACGATGACCGGGTCGCTGCGCAGGTCCCGCATGAGGGCCACGCACATGAAGACCATCACGACGACGAACGGCGCCGCCGCGAGGATGGTGATGTTCTGCAGGCCGGTCAGCGCGTCGCCCTGTCCGCTGCCGACCAGCAGCATGATCGCCGCCACGGCGCCGGTGACCACACCCCAGAAGATCACGACCAGGCGGCCCGGTTCGAGCGCGCCCTTCTGCGAGAGGGTGCCCATGACGACCGAGGCGGCGTCGGCGCCCGAGACGAAGAAGATGCCGATGAGGATCATCACCAGCAGGCTCGCGGCCGTGGCGACGGGGAACTCCCTCAGCACGGCGAAGAGCCGGCCCTCCGGCGTGGACTCGTCACCGAGCCGTCCCTGTTCGTGCAGCTTCATCGCGGAACCGCCGAAGATCGCGAACCAGACCAGGCTGACGGTGCTGGGCACCAGGATGACGCCGCCGATGAACTGACGGATCGTGCGGCCCCGGCTGATGCGGGCGATGAACATGCCGACGAACGGCGTCCAGGAGATCCACCACGCCCAGTAGAAGACGGTCCAGCTGCCCAGCCAGTCCGCGACGCCCTCGCCGCCGCTGGTCTCCGTGCGCCCGGCCAGCTGGGGCAGATCGCCCAGGTAGGAGAAGACGGAGGTGGGCAGCAGGTCGAGGACGACGATCGTGGGGCCGGCCACGAACACGAACAGGGCCAGGACCAGCGCCAGCACCATGTTGGTGTTGGACAGCCACTGGATGCCCTTCTCCACGCCCGAGACCGCGGAGGCGACGAACGCGACCGTCAGCACGGCGATGATGCCGACCAGCAGCCCCGTGCTCACCTCGTCCATCCAGCCCAGCTCCCGCACACCGGAGCCGATCTGCAGCGCACCCAGGCCCAGCGAGGCCGCCGAGCCGAAGACGGTCGCGACGATGGCGAGCATGTCGATGACCCGGCCCCCGATGCCGTTGGCGTTCCGCGACCCGATCAGCGGGGTGAAGACGGCGCTGATGGTCTGCCGGCGGCGCTTGCGGAAGGTGTTGTAGGCGATGGCGAGGCCCACCACGGCGTAGATCGCCCAGGGGTGGAGCGTCCAGTGGAAGAGGGTGGTCGCCATGGCCGTTTCCATGCGGTCCCCGGAGTCGGCCGGATCCGTCCCCGGCGGAGGCGTGGTGTAGTGCCCCAGCGGCTCGCTCACGCCGTAGAACATCAGGCCGATGCCCATGCCCGCGCTGAACATCATCGCGACCCACGAGACGGTGCGGAACTCCGGTTCCTCGCCCTCGGCGCCGAGGTGGATCCGGCCGTAGCGGCTGGCCGCGAGCCAGAGGGCGAAGACGACGAAGCCGGAGGCGGCCAGCATGAACGCCCAGCCGCCGTTGTGCATCAGCCCGCCGAGCATGCTGGTGGAGACGTCCTGCAGCGAGTCGGTCCCGACGGCACCCCACAGCACGAACGCCAGAGTGAGCACGGCCGTGACGCCGAACACCACCCGGTCGGTCCGGGGGCGGTCCCGGCCGGGCAGGCCCGCTTCCGAGCCCGGCAACGGGCCTGCCGTATGGTCCTTGTCGCTGTGCTGTTCCTGCGCCACAGGCGGCACCTTTCGTCAGAGCCGTAAGGGAGAGCACTCCTCCCGTCAGGCCCCTACCACCTTTGGCGCAAAACTCACCTCGTCGGCGCGACGTCTGGGGTTCCCCCTACCAGGTGGTGTGCGGCCCGCCCGTCGCGTGGGCGACGACCGCACGAACCGTCCGGGGCCGTTTCACCGGGTCTCCCCCGGTACGCGGTGGGCGGTGGGGTCGGGACGGCGTACGCCGTCCAGGACGGTGGCCGGGGCCGTGGTGCGCGAGCCCGCGGTGGCGCGGGCGAACGCCGCCGTGCCGCCGACGAAGGGGACCTGCGCGAAGGTGCGGGCCAGGTCGAGGGTGAGGGCCGGGGTGTCGGCGGGGGGGTCGATCAGTCCCCGGTCGGTGCCGGCGACGATCAGTGCCAGGCGGTGCCCCTCGGGGACGACGTGGTCGGTGGCCGCCAGGTCGAGGGTGATGGTGTACCGCTCGCCCGGGGTGAGCGGTTCGCCCCGGCCGTCGCCGGCGTGGTGGCCGAGGTCGGCCCAGCCGCGGCTGACGATCGTGTGGTCGACGTCGGTGGTCCTGGCGGCGGTCTCCTTGTAGCAGGAGCTGTCCCCGGCCGTGCTGGGGCCCCAGCAGGTGCGGTCGGTGAGGGTGGTGATGCCCTCGCCGTCGTCGGCGTAGTCACGGATGGTGTCGGGGCCGAGGTCCACCAGGACGGCGGAGAGGTGGGCCGTCGGGGTGCCGGCGGACGCGGTGACGGTGACCCGGGAGGCGCCGGACAACCGCAGGTCGCGGGTGAGCGGCCCGGTGACGAAGCCCGCCTTGTCCGGGGTCGGGGTGTCGGCCCGGGCGGCCCAGTCGGTCTCGCTCAGCCGCGGGTCGTCGGTGAAGGTCTCGGTGCCGCCGCCCTGGCGCAGGCCGAGGGTGCCGACGCCGGGCTCGGTGCCCCGGGCGGGGCGCAGGGTCGCGGTGCCGGTGCCGCGCGGCGGCCAGGCCGGTGCGGTGACCCACTGGTCGGGAGCGCGTTCGATGTCGGCCATGGGCTCGCGGTCGATGCCGTTGTCGAGGCCGAGGAGTTCGTGGTCGAACCAGCGGTGCAGGGTGTCGACCCAGTCGGCGCGGCGGAAGTCGAAGGGGTCGACGTGGCCGGTCTGGGAGAGCCAGATCTTGCGCTGGACGCCGTTCTTCGCCAGGGCGTCCCACCAGGGCCCGACATGCCGCATGCGCACGTTGAGGTCCTGCATGCCGTGTACCAGGAAGACGCTGGCCTTCACCTTCTTCGCGGCGCGCACGTAGTCGCGTTCGGTCCACAGCGGTGTCAGGTCGCCGGTGCGCGGGGCGCCTTCGGCCAGCTCACGCTGGACGGTGGCGCACCGGGCGCGGGCGTCGGGGCTCTCGACGTAGTCCGACAGCCAGTCGGGGCCTGAGTCGTACAGCGGGGCGCCCTGGCTGAAGTAGTAGTCGTACCAGGAGGAGATGGCGGCGATCGGGACGATGGTCTCCAGGCCCTCGACGCCGGTCGCGGCGACGCCGTTGGCTATGGTGCCGTCCCAGCTCTTGCCGATCATGCCGGTGCGGCCGTTGGTCCAGTCGGCCTCGGCGCGTTCGCCGCCGGTGCGGGTGGTGTAGGCCCGGCCGCGGCCGTTGAGCCAGTCGACGACGGCCTTGGCGGACTGGACGTCGGAGCGGCCGCCCACGTCCACGCAGCCGTCGGAGCGGTTGGTGCCGGCCAGGTCGACGCCGACGACGGCGTAACCGCGCGGCACGAAGTAGTTGTCGTAGAACAGCGGCATCCCCACGATGTCGCCGTCGGCGTCGTAGGTCTTCTTCTGGCTCTCGTTGCCGCGCCCGCAGCAGGAGTAGTACGGGCTGGCGTCCATGATGACGGGGACCTCGCGGCCCTGCCGGGCGGGTTCGCGGGGCCGGACGATGTCGACGGCGACCCGGTCGCTCGTTCCGTCCCGGTCCTCGTCGAGTCCGGTGTCCACCCAGACCGCCTCGCGGACGGCGTCGTCGTAGGAGTGGACGGGCCGGCTCTCGCGCGGCGCGGCGTGTGCCGCGGCGGGAGCGAGGAGGGTGGCCGTCAGGGCGGCGGCGGCCGCCGTCGCGAGCGGCCGCCAGGGCGTGAAGCGCGTGCGTTTCGGCATGCGCGGACGGTACACCGGTGAACTGGTGTGCAGAAGGGCGCATCTGACGGGCCGTAGGTGCCGGCGCGGCCCGGGGTGCGCGGGTCGCGATCGCGTGGCGGCCGGGACGAAGTCCCGCCCCGCGGTTCGGTTCCCGTGGTCGTGCACCGTCACCGGTATGCCCCGCCGGGGCGGGCGGCCGGTGGCGAGGGGCTCGGTACGGACCACCGGCCGCCCGCGGGGACGGGGGCGGTGGTCCTGACGCCCCTCACCGGCAAAACGGTGGCGTCGTCCGGGACGTGTGCGTTCCCCGGCACGGCGCCGCCGCAGGCGGCGGCGCCGGTGCTCCGGGCCGCTACTTCGCGGAGCCGGCCGGTCCGCCCGCGGCGCGGCCGGCGGTCCGCTCGACCCGGCGGCGGACGCCGTACCAGCCCGCGACCAGCATCGCCGCGATCACCGGGACGAGCAGCAGGGTCCTGCGTCCCACCTCGGGGTCGTTCCACATGAGGCCGAGGACGGACACCAGGAAGGCGATGGTGACGATCTCGGTGACCGGGCTGCCGGGGAGGCGGAAGGACGGGCGGGTGACCAGGCCGGCGCGGGCGCGGCGGACGAAGACCAGATGGCAGATCATGATGATGACCCAGGTGCTGATGATGCCGAGCGAGGCGACGTTCAGCACGATCTCGAAGGCCTGGCTCGGGACGAGGAAGTTCAGGCCGACGCCGAGCACGCACACCCCGCAGGTCAGCAGGATGCCGCCGTAGGGCACCTGGCTGCGGTTCATGCGGGCGGTGAACGCCGGGGCGGAGCCCGCCATGGCCATGGAGCGCAGGATGCGGCCGGTGGAGTACAGGCCGGAGTTGAGGGACGACATCGCGGCGGTGAGGACGACGAGGTTCATCACGTCGCCGGCCGCCGGGACGCCGATCTTCGACAGGACGGTGACGAAGGGGCTCTCGCCCGCCGAGTACATCGAGCCGGGCAGCAGGAGGGCGAGCAGGACGACGGAGCCGACGTAGAAGAGGCCGACGCGCCACATGATGGAGTTCACCGCGCGGGGGACGACCTTCTGCGGTTCGGCGGTCTCGCCCGCGGCCACCCCGACCAGTTCCAGCGCCGCGTACGCGAAGATCAC
Source organism: Streptomyces sp. NPDC016640 (assembly GCF_043076215.1). NCBI lineage: Bacteria > Bacillati > Actinomycetota > Actinomycetes > Kitasatosporales > Streptomycetaceae > Streptomyces > Streptomyces sp. NPDC016640. Next base: position 65,896 of record NZ_JBIBRG010000022.1, on the reverse strand, counting down.
GCCCTGCATGACGAGGACGACGGGCATCACGCCGTGCGGGAGGACGCCGCCGTTGTCGGTGATCATGTTCAGGCCGGGGGTGCCGCCGCCCACCTCGTGCTGGGTGGCCAGCAGGAAGATGCCGACGAGCATGAAGGCGACCAGGGTGGCGACCTTGACGATCGCGAACCAGAACTCCATCTCGCCGAAGATCTTCACCGAGATCAGGTTCACCGCCAGGACGACGGCGAGGGCGATCAGCGCGAGCACCCACTGCGGGATGTCGGTGAACATGCTCCAGTAGTGCGTGTAGAGCGCGATCGCCGTGATGTCGGCGATGCCGGTCGTCGACCAGTTCAGGAAGTACATCCAGCCGGCGACGTAGGCGCCCTTCTCGCCGAGGAACTCACGCGCGTACGACACGAAGGAGCCGGACGACGGCCGGTAGAGGACCAGTTCGCCCAGGGCCCGCACGACGAAGAACGCGAAGACGCCGCAGACCAGGTAGGCCAGCGCGAGCGCCGGGCCGGCGTCGCGCAGACGTCCTCCGGCGCCCAGGAAGAGTCCGGTGCCGATCGCGCCGCCGATGGCGATCATGTTGACGTGGCGGGCCTTGAGGTCCTTGCTGTAGCCGGCGTCGCCCGCGTCCGCGGGCGTCGGGGCCGCCGCGGTGGGTTCTGCGGCCGTTGCCGTGGTGACGGCGTCCTTGCTCACGCGTGGTTCCACTCTCTGGTGCGCACGGGCGGCTCGCGCCCGGGTGTCCGGATTGCCTCGGCCGGCGCGCTCGGATCAGGCGGATCGGGGCACAGACCAAGGGGGCACCTTTCCAAACCCACGCCCCCCATGCGATGGCAAAGATCACACCGCGCGACATGTCACACGGCCCCGCCGGTGGCGGACGATGGTGTAACAGCACCGGTGGTACAGCGGTACTGCTGCACATGACGACCGAGACCGAGGGGCCCCGGGGGCGGCGGGAGGGCGAGGAGCCGGCGCTCACGATCGACGAGCCGGCGGCCCGGGCCGGCGTCACGGTGCGCACGGTCCGCTTCTACGGCACCAAGGGCCTGCTCCCGCCCCCGGCGACCGGACCGCGGCGGGTCGGTCACTACGGGCGGGAGCATCTGGCCCGGCCGGCGCTGATCGAGGAGCTGCAGCGCCAGGGCATGACGCCGGCCGCCGTCGAGCGGTACCCGGGGCGGCTGCCCGCCGGCCCGAGCGTGCGGGAGCCGGCGATCCAGCGGGCCGTGGTGGCCTCCTGGGCACCGGAGAGGACCGAGACGGTGACGCGTGCGGAACCGGACCGCCGGGCGGGCCGGCCGCTGGCCGACGAGGAGGTCGAGCGGCCGGCGGCGATGGACGTCGTCCGGCGCGACGGCGACCGCTACCGCCCGGACGCCGGGCTGCTGGGGCTCGGCGTCGAACTGCTGGACGTCCCGCCGTCGCACGAGACGGTCCTCGCCGCCCGCACCGCGCTCATCGAGCACTCCCGCGCCGCCGCCCACGAGCTGTCACGGCTGCTGCGCGACGCGGTGGCGGAGCGGCACGCGCGGGACGTGCGGTCCCTGTCCGCCCCTGTGCATCCGCTCGTGGTGCAGGCGCTGCCCACCACCTTCCAGCGGTCCCTGAAGGAGGAGCTGCGGGAGTGGCCCGGCCACGAGGAGTGAGCCTCCCCCGCCGCGTCAGCGCGCGTCCGTGAAGACCTCGCCCTTCTCCGCCTTCTCCACCAGCAGTGCCGGCGGGGCGAAGCGCTCGCCGTAGCGCTCGGCGAGTTCACGCGCGCGCGCGACGAACCCGGGCAGGCCGCCCTCGTAGCCGTTGGCGTACTGCAGCACGCCCCCGGTCCAGCCGGGGAAGCCGATGCCGAGGATCGAGCCGATGTTGGCGTCGGCCACGGACGTCAGCACGCCCTCCTCCAGCAGCCGCACGGTGTCCAGCGCCTCGGCGAACAGCATGCGTTCCTGCATGTCGCGGAACGGGATCCGGTACCCGGGCCGGGTGAAGTGCTCGCGCAGCCCCGGCCACAGGGCGCCGCGCCCGCCGTCCTCGCCGTACTCGTAGAAGCCGGCGCCGCCGCTGCGGCCGGTACGGCCGAACTCGTCGACCATGCGGTCGATGACGGCCTCGGCCGGGTGCGCGGTCCAGGTGCCGCCCGCCTCCTCCACCGCCCGCTTGGACTCGCTCCGGATCCTGCGGGGCAGGGTGAGCGTCAGCTCGTCCATCAGGGAGAGCACCTTGGCCGGGTAGCCGGCCTGGGCGGCGGCCTGCTCCACCGACGCGGGCTCGATGCCCTCGCCGACCATCGCGACGCCCTCGTTGATGAAGTGGCCGATGACCCGGGAGGTGAAGAAGCCCCGCGAGTCGTTGACGACGATCGGGGTCTTGCCGATCTGCCGGACCAGGTCGAAGGCGCGGGCCAGTGCCTCGTCCCCGGTGCGCTCGCCCCTGATGATCTCGACGAGCGGCATCCTGTCGACGGGCGAGAAGAAGTGCAGGCCGATGAAGTCGCCCTGCCGCCGGACTCCTTCGGCGAGGGCGGTGATGGGCAGCGTGGAGGTGTTGGAGCACAGCAGCGCGTCGGGGGCGACAACGTCCTGGATCTCCTGGAAGACCTTGTGCTTCAGCGAGGTGTCCTCGAAGACGGCCTCGATGACCGCGTCGCAGCCGGCGAGGTCGGCCGCCTCGGCGGTGGGTGTGATCCGGGCGAGCAGCGCGTCGGCCTTCTCCCGGGTGGTGCGGCCCCTGGAGACGGCCTTGGCGCACAGCTTCTCGGAGTGGCCCTTGCCCTGGGCGGCCGCCTCCGGGGAGACGTCCTTGAGGACGACGTCGATCCCCGCGCGGGCGCACGCGTAGGCGATGCCGGCGCCCATCATCCCGGCGCCGAGGACGGCGACCCTGCGGACCGTGCGCTGCTCGGTCCCCCGGGGGCGGTTGGCGCCGGAGTTGACGGCCTGGAGGTCGAAGAAGAAGGCCTGGATCATGTTCTTCGACGTCTGTCCGGCGGCCAGTTCGACGAAGTACCGGGCTTCGATGGCCTGGGCGGTGTCGAAGTCGACCTGGGCGCCCTCGACGGCGGCGGCGAGGATGTTCCGCGGAGCCGGGTAGGGGGCGCCGTTGGTCTGCTTGCGCAGGGTGGCCGGGAAGGCCGGCAGGTTGGCCGCGAACTTGGGGTGGGAGGGGGTGCCGCCCGGGATGCGGTAGCCCGGCCTGTCCCAGGGCTGGGCGGACTCGGGGTGGGCGTCGATGAACGCGCGGGCCCTGGCGAGGAGTTCCTCCGGCGTGTCGGCCACCTCGTCGACGAGGCCGTTGTCCAGGGCCCGCCGGGGGCTGTACCGGGTGCCCTGGAGGAGGACCTTCAGCAGGGCGTCGGCGATGCCGAGCAGGCGGACGGTGCGGACGACACCGCCGCCTCCGGGGAGCAGGCCGAGGGTGACCTCGGGGCAGCCGATCCTGGAGCCGGGGGCGTCGAGGGCGATCCGGTGGTGGCAGGCCAGGGCGAGTTCGTAACCGCCGCCGAGCGCCGCGCCGTTGATCGCCGCGACGACCGGCTTGCCGAGGGTCTCGACGCGGCGCAGCTGCCGCTTGATCGCCATGCCGCCGTCGAACAGGTCCTGCGCCGTCCCGGGGGTGACCCGGATCAGGTCGCGCAGGTCGCCGCCGGCGAAGAAGGTCTTCTTCGCGGACGTCAGGATGACCCCCCTGATGGAGTCCTTCTCGGCCTCCAGGCGGTCGGTGATCACGGCGAGGGAGTCGCGGAACGCCTGGTTCATGGTGTTCGCGGACTGGTTCGGGTCGTCGAGGACGAGGGTGACGACGCCGGTGTCGTCCTGTTCCCAGCGGATCGTGGTGCTCTCGGTCATGAGGAGGTCTCCGGGTCTTCGTGGAAGTGCTTGCGGGCGCCGGGATTCAGAGGCGTTCGACGATGGTGGCGATGCCCATGCCGCCGCCCACGCACAGCGTGGCGAGGCCGTAGCGCTTGTCCCGGCGCTCCAGTTCGTCGACGAGGGTGCCCAGGATCATCGCGCCGGTGGCGCCGAGCGGGTGGCCGAGCGCGATGGCGCCGCCGTTGACGTTGACCTTGTCCAGGGACAGGCCCATGTCCTTCACGAAGCGCAGCACGACCGCCGCGAACGCCTCGTTGATCTCGACGAGGTCGATGTCGTCGATGGTCAGACCGGCCCGGGCGAGGGCCTTGCGGGTGGCGGGGGCGGGCCCGGTGAGCATGATGGTGGGCTCGGAGCCGGACACGGCGGCGGAGACGATCCGGGCGCGCGGGGTGAGCCCGTGGCGCTCGCCGACCTCCTTGGAGCCGATGGCGACGAGGGCCGCGCCGTCCACGATGCCGGAGGAGTTGCCCGCGTGGTGGACGTGGTCGATCCTCTCGACCCAGTGGTACTTCTGCAGCGCCACCGCGTCGAAGCCGCCCAGCTCGCCGATGTCCGCGAAGGACGGCTTCAGCCCGGCCAGCGAGTCGGCGGTGGTGCCCGGGCGCATGTGCTCGTCGTGGTCGAGGACGGTGAGGCCGCTGCGGTCCCTCACCGGGACGACGGACCGCTCGAAGCGGTTCTCCTTCCAGGCGGTGGCGGCGCGCTCCTGGGACAGCGCCGCGTACTCGTCGACGTCGCGCCGGGAGAAGCCCTCGACGGTCGCGATCAGGTCGGCGCCGATGCCCTGCGGCACGAAGCCGACGGCGAGGTTGGTCATCGGGTCGTTGAACCAGGCGCCGCCGTCCGAGGCCATCGGCACCCGGGACATCGACTCCACGCCGCCCGCGAGCACCAGGTCCTCCCAGCCGGAACGGACCTTGGCGGCGGCCAGGTTGACGGCCTCCAGACCGGAGGCACAGAAGCGGTTCTCCTGCACGCCCGCCACCGTGTCGGGCAGTCCGGCGGCGATGGCGGCGATGCGGGCGATGTCGGAGCCCTGGTCGCCGACGGGTCCGACGACGCCGAGCACGATGTCGTCGACGGCGGCCGGGTCCAGGTCCGGGAACCGGTCGCGGATCTCGTGGATGAGCCCGACGACCAGGTCGATGGGCTTGGTCCCGTGCAGGGCGCCGCCGGCCTTGCCGCGCCCGCGCGGGGTGCGGATCGCGTCGTACACATACGCTTCGGTGCTCACGAGGGGGCCTTTCACTGAGGGTGCGGGGGTGGTGGCAGCAGTCGGGGCACGTCCCAGTCGCGGGCCACGTCCTCGGTGCCGGCGCCCGGCCGGGCGGGCCCGGTGCGGACGGTGGTGGGGGTGGCGGAGAACCGGGGTGCCGGTGCGGGCTGGGTGATGCCGCCGTGGTCGGTGAAGGTGGAGCGGGCGGCGAGGTGCGGGTGGTGCGGGGCCTCGCGCAGGGTCAGTACGGGCGCCACGCAGGCGTCGGAGTCCTCGAAGACGGCCGTCCACGCGTCGCGGGTGCGGGACCTGAAGCGGGCGGCGACCTGTTCGCGCAGTTCCGGCCACCGGGTGACGTCCGCGTGGGCGGCTGCCTGGTCCTCGATGCCGAGCAGGCGCAGGAACTCGGCGTAGAACCGCGGTTCCAGCGCGCCGACCGCCATGTGCCGGCCGTCGGCGGTCTCGTAGGTGCCGTAGTACGGGCAGCCGCCGTCGAGGAGGTTGGCGCCGCGCCGGTCCTGCCAGCCGCCGGCGGCGAGCATGCCGTGGATCATCGCCGAGAGGTGGGCGGTGCCGTCCACGACGGCGGCGTCGACGACCTGCCCGGCGCCGGTCGCGCGCGCGTGGTGCAGGGCGGCGAGGACGCCGACGACGAGGTAGAGGGAGCCGCCCGCGTAGTCGCCGAGGAGGTTGGCGGGGACGGCCGGGGGCCGGTCCGGGTCGCCGATCATGCCGAGGGTGCCGGTGAGGGCGATGTAGGCGATGTCGTGGCCCGCGCGGTCGGCGAGGGGGCCGTCCTGGCCCCAGCCGGTCATCCGGCCGTAGACCAGGCGCGGGTTGCGGGCGTGGCACTCCCCCGGGCCGACGCCGAGGCGCTCGGCGACACCGGGGCGGTAGCCCTCGATCAGGACGTCGGCGCGTCCGGCGAGGTCGAGGACGCGCGCTGCCCCGCCGGGGGCCTTCAGGTCGACGATCACCGAGCGCTTGTTGCGGTTGGTGACGTCGCGGGCGGGGTCGATCCCGAGGCCGGGGCCGCCCGGGCGGTCCACGCGGACGACGTCGGCGCCCAGGTCGGCCAGGAGCATCGCGGCGAACGGGCCCGGTCCGATCCCGGCCAGCTCGATCACGCGCACACCGGTGAGCGGACCGTGTCCCGGCGCCTTCGCCTCCGTCATCGAGCCCCCAACGGCTGTGACACCACTGATGTAACACCCGCGATGCTAAGAACGCGTTCCACCCCGCACAAGGGGCGGGCGAGCAAGCGCTTAGCCACTGTACGGGGCGGTGTCCGGTTGCGCCCGCATCCGCCGCGCTTGCCGTATCCGGCGTCGCCCGGGCTCGCCGCCGGGTCCCGCGTCCCGCACGCTAGCCTCGGCCTCCGACAGCGGCGCGGCTGCACGACCAAGGGGTGTCATGAGCAGGCTGAACAGGACGGACCGTCCGTACGACATCGTGCTCTTCGGGGCGACCGGCTTCGCCGGGACGCTGACCGCGGAGTATCTCGCCGCCCATGGCCCCGACGGGCTGCGCTGGGCGATCGCCGGCCGCAGCACGGAGAAGCTGGAGCGGCTGCGGGAACGGCTGCCCGGCGGCGCGGAGGTCGGGCTGCTGCGGGCGGACGTGTCCGACCCGGCCTCGCTGCGCGCCCTCGCCGAGCACGCGCGCGTGGTGGCCACCACCGTGGGCCCCTACATGGAGTACGGCGAGGGACTCGTCGCCGCCTGCGCGGACACCGGCACCGACTACGTCGACCTGACGGGTGAGCCCGAGTTCGTGGACCTGATGTACGTCCGTCATGACGCACGCGCGCGGGAGACCGGGGCCCGGCTGGTGCACGCCTGCGGTTTCGACTCGGTGCCGCACGACCTGGGCGCGTACTTCACCGTGCGGCGGCTGCCGGAGGGGGTGCCGCTGACCGTGGACGGTTTCGTGACCGCCGACGCCGCCTTCTCGGGCGGCACCTTCGCCTCGGCACTGAACCAGTTCGCCCGGCACCGGCAGCTCCGCGCGGCGGCCCTGGACCGCCGGCGCCACGAACCGAGGCTGGTGGGCCGCCGGGTGTCGGCCCCGGCGGGCGCGCCGCGCTACGCGCCGGAGGTCGGCGCCTGGGCCCTGCCCCTGCCGACCGTCGACGCGCAGATCGTGCGCCGCTCGGCCAGGGCACTCGACCGGTACGGCCCCGACTTCCGCTACCGGCACTACGCGGCCGTCCGCCGTCTCCCGGTGGCGGTGGGCGGGGTCGCGGCCGTGGGCGCCCTGGTCGCGGCCGCCCAGCTCCCACCGCTGCGGCGCCGGCTCGCCGGCCGGCTCGTGCCCGGCGACGGGCCGAGCCCCGAGAAGCGCGCCCGGAGCTGGTTCAGCGTCCGCTTCGTCGGCGAGGGCGGCGGACGGCGGGTGTACGCGGAGGTCGCGGGCGGCGACCCCGGCTACGACGAGACGGCGAAGATGCTGGCCGAGGGGGCCCTCTGCCTCGCCTTCGACGACCTCCCGCCGACGGCGGGGCAGGTCACGACAGCGGTGGCGATGGGCGACGCGCTGATCGAACGGCTGCGCGCGGCGGGGCTCCGCTTCCGCGTCGCCGCGACCCGCTGACGGCGGGGGCCGGCCGGAGGCCGCCCTACAGCGGCCACGCGGCCAGCGTGCAGACCATCCCGGCGATCCAGCCCAGCCCGGCCAGTACGGCGAGGGCGAGCCCGACGGTCACGGCCCGCCCGACGGGCCGGCCGTCGGCGGCAACGGATCGGGGTGCGCGGCGCGTTGTCATGCCCGTCAGCCTGCCGGGGCGGACGCGGCCCGGCATCCGCGCGGGTACTCAGTTCGTTCCTCGGCCCTCGGCGGGGTACTCAGGGACACCGGCGGATCCCTCGCGGTGACTTCGGTGGGTCCTCCGCGGTGACTTCGGCGGGTCCATCACGGTGACTTCGGTGACTCCTCCAGCAGGACGTCGGGGAGAGTCCGGCGTCGACCGTCATCCGGCGGGGCGGGCGGACCGCCGTATCACCAGGTCCGTCCGCACCTGCTCCGACGGCTCCACGGTTGCCCCGCGCGGCATCGCCGCCAGGGCGTCGGACCGGCTGGCGGAGAGCACCCCTGCCGTCGTCCCGCTCATCCGCGTGGCGTGCGCGGGGCGCGCAGGTTGGCTCGAAACGGCTTGCGGAGGACAGTGTTACGTATAACCTTTCGTGCCAACCGCTCGTACACGGCCATCGCCTCACCCGCCGCCTTGCACCGACAGGAGCGTTTCGTGCCGAACATGCTCAGCCCGGCCTCGCTGCATGTGCGTTCGACCGATGATCCTCCGGTTTCCGTCGGCGGCGAGGGCGCCCCATGAGTTATGTGAGCCTGCTGCGCAATCCCTACGCGGCCCGGTTGCTGGCGGGCACCCTCGTCGGGCGGCTGCCGAGCGCGATGGCCGCCGTCGCGATCCCCCTGGCCCTGCGCGACGCAGGCGCGCCGTACGGGTTCATCGGGCTTGCCGTCGGGGCGTTCGCCGTCGCGGCGGCTGTGGCAGGGCCCTTGCTCGGCCGCCTCGTGGACCGTGTCGGCCAGCCCCTGGTACTGCTGGGGACAGCCGTGCTGGCGGGCTGCGGGTTCCTGGTGGTCGCGGTGGCCCTCGATCACCGGGCCGGCGTCGTGGCCGGTGCAGCCCTGGCGGGGGCGGCGACCCCGCCGCTGGAGCCCTGCCTGCGGGCGCTGTGGCCGGATGTCGTCGACGCCGGGAAGCTGGAGTCGGCCTACGCACTGGACTCCGCCTCCCAGCAACTGATCTTCGTGGGCGGACCGTTGATCGTCGCCGGTTGCGTCTCCGTCGCCTCACCCGCAGGAGCCCTGTGGGCCGCCTCACTGCTGGGACTCGCGGGGGTCCTCGTCGTCGCCACCGCGGCTCCCGCCCGGGCCTGGCGGGCCCCTGCCCGCCGGGCCGACTGGCTCGGCCCGATGCGCAGCCGCAGTCTCGTCGTGCTGCTGACCAGCCTCACCGGGGTGGGCGTGGCCATCGGCACGCTCAATGTCGTCGTCGTGTCCTACGCGGAGGAGCACCCGCTGCCCGGGGGCGCCCCGACGCTCCTGTCCCTGAACGCCCTCGGCGCTCTGGCCGGAGGACTCCTCTACGGTGCCGTGCGCCGCTGGCCCGTGCCACCCGCGCGGCGGACTCTGCTGCTGGCCGTCGGCCTGGCGCTGGGCTACGCGCTCCTGTGCCTGTTGCCCGCGCCACCGTTCATGGCCTGTCTGATGCTGCTGACCGGGCTGTTCCTCGCACCGCTGCTGACCGTCTCCTTCGTCCTGGTCGGAGAGCTCGCCCCGACCGGTACCGTCACCGAGGCCTTCGCCTGGCTGGTGACGCTGGTGGCCTCGGGCTCGGCGCTGGGGTCCGCCGTCGTCGGACTGGTCCTGGAGCACCGAGGTCTCACCTGGGCGGCGGCGTGCGGCGTCCTGGGGCTCGCCTCGAGCGTCCTCATCCTCCTGGCCGGGCAGTCCCGGCTGGACCTGGACCAGCGTGCGGACGCCAGGGCGTCGGCTGTTCCGTCGGCGTGAACCGCGCCGCGGCCCGATGCCTCCGCCGCCTCGGCCGTGATCCCGGAAGCGAGGCGATTCGCCCGCTGCCGCCCCCGGGTCCTCGGCACCCGGGACGGGACGGCCCCCCGGCTCCGGACGTCGCCGTCCCGCGGCCCGCTTCGGCGTCGGGAAGACGACCGGGCGGCCCGAGAGCCTCCTCGGGCGCGACGGCCCCGGAGGTTCCCCAGAGGTCGAAGGACGAGCCCGGCACCGGCGCGCCCCGCCGCGCACTCGCCCCCAGTTGAGACTTCGGTCTCCCCTTGGCGAGGCCGGGCTGCGAGGAAGGGCTTCCAAGTGCCAAAGGGGAGTTCAATGAAACACTTGAAGGCATGCGATTTCTTCTCGAAGTCACCATGGACGGCGAAGCGTTGGCGAAGGATCCCGCGGGAGAGCTGGGCCGGATCCTGCGGTACTGGGGCGGGAACCTGCGTCACTACGCGCTGGTGCCCGGGGACGGGTCGGCCGTCCACGACTCGGAGTACCGCGAGGTGGGCCGGTGGAGCGTCGAGGACGCGTCCTAGGCGGACCTAGCGGGCCGCGGCCTCGCCGAGGGCCCGGCGGCACAGGGCGTCCGCCCTGCGGGTGGTCTCCGGGAGGCGGTACGCGGGGGCCAGCGCGAGGACGTGGGCGCAGGCGTTGTCCAGGCTCACGCGGTGGCCGACCGAGACGAACACCGGCTTGACGGCGTCCCTGGTGCGCAGGGCCCGGCCGACCTCCTCGCTCCCGGAGAGCAGGGGTGCCGTGCTGCCGCGCGGGGTGTCCGGTTCCTCGTGGGTGAAGGTGAAGGGGTTCTTGGCGACGCCGATCGTGGGCAGGCCGGTGAGCACGCCGAGGTGGCTGGCCAGGCCGAACCGGCGGGGGTGGGCGAGGCCGTAGCCGTCGCAGACCACCAGGCCGGGCGGGCACGGCAGGGCGTCCAGGGCGGCGCGGACGGTGGGGATCTCGCGGAAGGCAAGCAGTCCGGGCACGTACGGGAAGGAGATCCGGCCGACGGCGGTGGCCTCGGCGACGACGTCGAGGGTCGCCGCGTCCAGGACGACGGCCGCGGCGGCTACGACGTCCCGCTCGTCGTCGTACGCCACGTCGACTCCGGTGACACGGCCGGTGCCCGGCCGGGGGCCCGCCTCGTCCAGCACCACGCGCGTGCGCAGCACGTCCTGGACGGCGCGGGCCTCTTCCTCGGTCACGGGCCAGTCGGCGGGTGTGCTCACGGTCGTCATGGTGCCCCGAGCCTACGGGGTGCGCGTGTTCCGCGCGGAGGGGGCGCGTACGGTCCCCTCCGCACGGAGCCGGTTCACTTGCCGAGCGCCCGCTGCAGCTGGCTCTTGTTCATGCTCGAACGGCCCTCGACACCGCGCTTCCTGGCCTCCTCGTACAGCTGGTCGTACGTGGGCCCCTGGGATCCCTTGCCGGACCGCAGGCCGCCGCGCCTGCCGGACGACATGTCCCGGGTCGAGGTGCGGCTCGCCGTCCTGGACTCGCCGGCCCGGGCGCGCTCCTTGTTCACCGTGCGGGCGGCGATCTCCTCGGCGCGTCCGGTGCTCTCGCCCCGGTCCTCCGCGCTCTCCTTGATGTGCTCGTACTGACGCTCCCGTTCGGGGCTGGAACCGCGTGGCATGTCCGCTCACTTCCTCTCGCGTACAGCGAACGGGTACCCGCGCCGGCAGCGGACAGGGCACACCGCACGCGTCGGTGATCCGGGCGGGCGGACGGGCGGTGGCCGGGCCCGTCCGGTGGCTGCCGGAGGGCGGCGCCGGTCCGGCCGTTCAGGCGTCCCGCATCAGCTCCGCGAGATCGTGGTCGAGGTCGAGCCGGAGGTGTTCCAGACCGGCCGGCACCAGTTCGCCGGTGGCCTCCAGGAACCGGCGCAGCTCGCCCGAGCGGACATGCACGACGGCGGTTCCCTCGGGGGCGTGGAACTCCAGCACGGTGCGGTCGTAACCGTACGGCCGCACCCGCACGTCGCCGTGGCCCTCGGGGCCCAGCAGACCCGTGGCGAGCAGTTCGCGGGCGAAGGTCCAGCAGACCTCGACACCCTCCAGGGTGGCCGGCGCGGGGAAGGTCATGCGGACGGCGAACGGGTCGTCGCGGTCGTAGCGCAGCGTGGCGGGAATGCTCGCCATCCGCGGCGCGGCGGCGACGAGGCGGGCCTCTACGGGCTGCTCGATGACGGTGGACAACGCCTTGCTCCCTCGTGACGGCTGGACGGGCTTCCCTGACGATCGGGTGGACCGGCGGACTACCGGAAAAGACGACGGAATGAGCCAATCCGTGTATCCGGGAGGCGAGTGACCTCTGTCACCGCCTTCATGCACCCCCCGGGGGCACGGTTCTCCTCATGCGCTCTTCGGGGCGCGGGTGCCCCCCGGCGGCACCCCCGTCCGCCGGGCGGAGGGCACCGGTGCGGACTCCGCCGGCGTGGTCCGCAGGGCACTGGTGATCCCGTCGAGGGCGGGGGCGGGCGACCCGGCGCGCCGGAGGAGCTGTTCGACGCGCCGCCCGTCCGCGCCCGGCAGCAGGCCCGCCGCGGCCGCGAGGGCGACGGCGGTGGCGGCCGGCCGGGGAAAGGTCTCGGGCGGCGCGGGCCCGTCGAGGATCAGCCGGGCCTCCCTGTGCAGGGCGTCCACGCGGACGGTGTCGGCCAGGACGTGCTCCACGGACGGGAACACCCACAGGACCCGCCGCCGCTCGGCGCGCAGCACCCCCTCGGCCACCAGTTGTTCGCGCACCGCGTCGAGGGTGTGGCGCGCCCGCAGCCTCACCCAGGTGTGCCAGTCGTGCGGCAAGGACTCGCTGACCAGCTCCAGCAGCCCGTCGAGGACCGCGTCGCCGGTACGGGAGTCCAGGTCGAGCGGTGTGGCGATGCCCTCGTCGTCGGTCAGCAGACCGCGCCGGGCCAGCTCGGCGAGGGCACCGGCACGCACCAGAAGGGGCAGCCGGGCGGGTTCGAGGACCTCCCGTCGCGCGGTGTCCCAGGCCAGCAGGTAGAGGCGGGCGGGCAGCGGGAGCGGGCCGTTGGGCACGAGGCCTCCTCGGGGCAGTGACATCGTGATCCGGTAAAGGCGTTGACGGCCGATCCGGCCTCTCGTACGGTTTGCAGCGGTTCTGTTGCCGTCGATGGGAGAAGGACGTTGCTCGTCTGAGGTTCTGAGACACCGCGTCACGCCTTTCAGGTGTGTACGTCGCGTGCGACCTCGGCGTTCGAGCCGTCCTCGTGGTTCCTGCGGAGCAGGGCTCCTCCCCTGCCCAGGACCTCCCTCCCGGCTGCCGGTCGTCGTCTCGCGGTGTCTCGATACGCGTGTGCCCCTCACCGTCCCGAGCAACCGCGGAGGCCCGCATGACCGCATCCATCACCGGTACGTCCCTCTCCTTCACCTGGCCCGACGGCCGCCCCGTCTTCGAGGGCCTCGACGTCGCCTTCGGCTCCGGCCGCACCGGCCTCGTCGGCGTCAACGGATCAGGCAAGTCGACCCTGTTGAAGCTGATCGCCGGTGAACTCACCCCGGCCGACGGCACCCTGAAGGTGTCCGGCGAGGTGGGGTACCTGCCGCAGAACGTGACGCCGGACACCGCGCTCCGGGTCGACGAGGCGCTCGGCATCGCCGCACGGCGGGCCGCGCTGCACGCCATCGAGGCGGGCGACGTGGCCGAGGAGCACTTCGAGACGGTCGGCGACGACTGGGACGTCGAGGAGCGTGCCCTGGCCGCGCTCGGCGGACTCGGCCTCGGGCACATCGGTCTCGACCGCACCGTCGGCGAGGTGTCCGGCGGCGAGTCGGTGCTGCTGCGGCTGGCCGCGCTGCTGCTGCGCCGCCCGGACGTGCTGCTGCTCGACGAGCCCACCAACAACCTCGACCTGTACGCCCGCAGGCGGCTGTACGCGGCCGTCGAGGGCTGGCCGGGGGTCATGGTCGTGGTCAGCCACGACCGTGAACTGCTGGACCTGGTCGACCGGATCGCGGATCTGCGCGCCGGGGAGGTCACCTGGTACGGCGGCAACTTCTCGGCCTACGAGGAGGCCCTGGCCGTGGAACAGGAGGCGGCCGAGCGCATGGTGCGGGTCGCCGAGGCGGACCTGCGCAAGCAGAAGCGCGAACTGGCCGACGCCCAGGTGAAACTGGCCCGGCGCAAGCGGTACGGGCAGAAAATGTTCGAGCAGAAACGCGAACCGAAGATCGTCATGGGGGCGCGCAGGCGCGCGGCGCAGGAGTCCGCGGGCAAGCACCGCGTCATGCACGAGGAGAAGCTCACCGAGGCCAGGGAACGCCTCGACGAGGCGGTGGAGGCCGTACGGGACGACGACGAGATCCGCGTCGACCTGCCGTACACGGCCGTACCGCCGGGTCGCGGCGTCCTCACGCTCGTGGACCTGGAGCTGGCGTACGGCGCCCGGGTGAACGGCGGCCTCGATCTGCGGGGCCCGGAGCGGATCGCGCTGATCGGACGCAACGGCGCGGGCAAGACGACGCTGCTGCGCACCGTCGCCGGGGAGCTCCAGCCGGTGTCGGGCGAGGCCACGGCGCACGTTCCGCTGCGCTTCCTGCCGCAGCGGCTCGACGTCCTCGACGCGGAGCTGACCGTCGCCGAGAACGTGGCCCGGTTCGCGCCGGGCGCCACCGACAACCGGATCCGGGCCCGGCTCGCCCGCTTCCTGTTCCGGGGCGCCCGGGCCGATCAGAGGGCGGCGACGCTCTCCGGCGGCGAGCGGTTCCGGGCGGCGCTGGCCGCACTGATGCTGGCGGAGCCCGCGCCGCAGCTGCTGATGCTGGACGAGCCGACCAACAACCTCGACATGGCCAGCGTCCGGCAGCTGACCACGGCGCTGGGTTCGTACCAGGGAGCCCTGATCGTGGCCAGTCACGATCTGCCGTTCCTGGAGTCGATCGGCATCACCCGGTGGCTGCTGATGGAGGAGGGAGAACTGAGCGAAATCACGCCGGAAGCTGTCGGGTATCCCGCCTAGCGTCGGGGGCATGAGCCACGCCAGCGAGTTCATCACCATCACCGGAGCCGGGGAGAACAACCTCAAGGACGTCACACTCCGCATCCCGAAGGGCCGGCTGACCGTGTTCACCGGCGTTTCGGGGTCGGGGAAGTCGTCGGTCGTCTTCGACACGATCGCGGTCGAGTCGCAGCGGCAGCTGGGCGAGACGTTCACCTGGTTCGTCCGCAGCCGGCTGCCCAAGTACGAACGGCCACGCGCGGAGGCCCTGGAGGACCTGACGCCCGCGATCGTCGTCGACCAGCGGCCCGTCGGCGGCCACTCCCGGTCGACGGTCGGCACGATGACGGACGTCCACCCGGTGCTGCGGGTGCTGTTCTCCCGGCACGGCACACCCGGTGCCGGGCCGGCGACGGCGTACTCGTTCAACGACCCGTCGGGCATGTGCCGCGAGTGCGACGGGCTGGGCCGGGCCGTACGGCCGGACTGGGACCGCATCCTCGACGCGGACCGCTCCCTCGCCGAGGGGGCGGTCCGCTTCCCGCCGTTCGCGGCGGGCACCTGGCAGGGGCAGACGTACACCAACAGCGACGAGCTGGACCCGCACAAACCGGTGCGTGAATTCAGCCGCGCCGAACGGGAGTTCCTGATGCGCGGACGCCCCGGCAGCAAGGTCGCCGTGAGCGGCCCGGGCGGCACCTGGACCACCGGGTACGAGGGCCTCGCCGACCGTTTCGAGCGGCTGTACCTGAAGCGGGACCTGGCGGGGATGAGCCAGCGGACCCGGGACACGGTGCGGGAGTTCCTGACCGAGGGGGTCTGCACGGTCTGCCGGGGCGCCCGGCTCAACGAGGCGGCGCTGGCGTCCCGGATCGGCGGCCGGTCCATCGCCGACTGCGCCCGGATGCAGGTCACCGACCTCATCGCCGTACTGCGGGAGATCGACGACCCGGTGGCCCGGCCGATCGCCGGGGCCGCCGTCGCCGCCCTGGAGCGGATCGAGACCATCGGCCTCGGCTACCTCAGCCTCGACCGGGAGACGGCCACCCTCTCGGGCGGCGAGGGGCAGCGGCTGAAGACCGTGCGCCACCTCGGGTCGAGCCTGACCGGGATGACGTACATCTTCGACGAGCCCAGCGTGGGACTGCATCCGCGCGACGTGCACCGGCTCGGTGAGCTGCTGCTGCGGCTGCGCGACAAGGGCAACACCGTGCTGGTGGTGGAGCACGATCCCGGCGTCATCGCCCTGGCCGATCATGTCGTCGACATGGGTCCGGGGGCGGGCACCGAGGGCGGCAGGGTGGTGTTCGAGGGGACACCGCGGGAGCTGGCCGCCTCGGGCACCCTGACGGGGCGGTGCCTGGGCCGGCGTACGGCCGTCAAGGACACGGTGCGGGAGGCGGCGGGCGAGCTGTGGGTGAAGGGGGCCGGCCGGCACAATCTGCGCGAGGTCACGGTGCGCTTCCCGGCCGGGGTGCTCACCACCGTGACGGGCGTCGCCGGCTCGGGCAAGAGCACACTGGTCGCCGAGTTCACCGCCGCCCACGGCGACGCCGTGGTGGTCGACCAGTCCTCGATCGGCATCTCCGCGCGGTCCACCCCGGCGACGTATCTCGGGATCATGGACACGGTGCGGAAGATCTTCGCGCGGGAGACGGGGGCCGAGCCGGGGCTGTTCAGCTTCAACTCCGACGGTGCCTGCGGGACCTGCGGGGGCCGCGGGATCATGTACACCGATCTCGCCTTCATGGACCCGGTGACGACGACGTGTCCCGCCTGCGAGGGGCGGCGCTTCAAGGACGAGGTGCTCCGGCTGACCGTCGGCGGCCGCTCCGTCGCCGACGTGCTGGGCATGACGGCCGAGCAGGCGCTGGACTTCTTCGACGACACCGGCGTACGGCGCAGGCTGCGCGCGCTGCGGGAGGTCGGTCTCACCTACCTCACACTGGGACAGTCGCTGTCCACCCTGTCCGGCGGCGAGCGCCAGCGCGTCAAGCTGGCCACCCGGCTGCACCGCAAGGGCGTGGTGTACGTGCTCGACGAGCCGACCACCGGGCTGCACATGGCGGACGTGGACGGCCTCGTCGCCCTGCTGGACCGGCTCGTGGACGCGGGCAACACCGTGATCGTCGTCGAGCACGATCTGAACGTCGTCGCCCGCGCCGACTGGGTGATCGACCTCGGTCCGGACGGCGGCAGGGACGGCGGACGGGTGGTCTTCGAGGGCACACCGGCCGGGTTGCTCGAGGCCGAGGGGTCCTTCACGGGGCAGTATCTGCGCAGGGCCTGCGGGTGAGGACCGCCACCGGTGATCCGTCCGGTCGCCGCCGGAGGGTGGCCCGGTCCGGATGCGCACTGCATGATGGCTGCTCCGGCGCCGGAGGGAGGCAGGCCGCTTCCCGGCCGGCCCCGGACCGGCCGGCACCTGCCCCATGCGATAGGGAGTCACCCTCGTGCCCAGCAAGAAGGCCCTCGTCCGCCGCCCCGCCCTCCGACCGGCCGAAGGACCGGTGACGCACGGCGAGCGGGACCGTGTCGACGTCGACCGCGCGGTGGAGCAGTGGGAGGCGTACACGGAAACGCTGCGCGCCCACGGCTGGGAGACGATCGAGGTGGAGCCGGCCGACGGCTGCCCGGACTCGGTGTTCGTCGAGGACACGGTGGTGATGTACCGGAACGTGGCGCTGATCGCCCGGTCCGGCGCCGAGTCCCGGCGCGCGGAGGCGGTCGGGGTGGAGGAGGCGGTGGCGTCCCTGGGCTGTTCGGTGAACTGGGTCTGGGAGCCGGGCACGCTGGACGGCGGCGACGTCCTCAAGGTCGGCGACACCGTCTACGTGGGCCGCGGCGGGCGCACCAACGCGGCCGGGGTGCAGCAGCTGCGGGCGGCGTTCGAGCCGCTGGGGGCGCGGGTGGTCGCCGTGCCGGTGACCAAGGTGCTGCACCTGAAGTCGGCGGTCACGGCCCTGCCGGACGGGACGGCCATCGGGCACGTCCCGGCCATGGACGCGCCGTCGCTGTTCCCCCGCCTGCTGCCGGTGCCCGAGGAGTCTGGGGCGCATGTGGTGCTGCTCGGCGGGGACAGGCTGCTGATGGCGGCGAGCGCGCCGAGGACCGCGGAGCTGTTCGCGGACCTCGGATACGAGCCGGTCCCGGTGGACATCGGCGAGTTCGAGAAGCTCGAGGGGTGTGTGACATGCCTCTCGGTGCGTCTGCGGGATCTGTACGCCTGACCCGGGTTCCCTCCCCCGTGCGGCTCGGCGACCTGCGGCTCCGGGCGGCCGGCGGCCCGGACGACACTCCGGGGAGAACCCACTGATCAGCGGTCTTTACAGCACCCTTAGCCTACGGCTACGTAACCTACGGGTTCGTAGCCTACGATTCCGTAGGTACCCGGCCCCGCTCGCCGGCACCTCCCCATGTCGCCGTTTTCTGGAGTCACCCGTGACGATTGCTTCTTCCCACCTCGGCAGCCCCTCCGTCTGGACCGACGCGCGGCTGTTGTACGCACTGGAGGAAGTGGTGGAGAAGGAGCTCAACCGGCATCTGCAGGTCGCCAAGGACTGGATGCCGCACGAGTACGTGCCCTTCAGCGACGCCCGCAACTTCCCCGGCTTCTTCGAGGACGGCGAGGCCTGGGACAAGGAGCAGTCGAAGGTCACCGAGGTCGGCCGGATCGCGCTCGTGGTGAACCTGCTCACCGAGGACAACCTGCCCAGCTACCACCACGAGATCGCCACGCTGTTCGGCCGGGAGGGCGCCTGGGGCACCTGGGTGCACCGCTGGACGGCCGAGGAGGGCCGCCACGGCATCGTGATGCGGGACTACCTGCTCGCCTCGCGCGCGGTGGACCCGGACAAGCTGGAGCAGTTCCGCATGGCGCACATGAGTGAGGGCTTCGAGTCGGACAACCGGCACTCGATGCTCCACTCGATCGCCTACGTCGCCTTCCAGGAACTGGCCACCCGCATCTCGCACCGCAACACCGGGCACCAGTCCGGCGACCCGGTCTGCGACCGCATGCTGGCCCGCATCGCGACCGACGAGAACCTGCACATGATCTTCTACCGCAACCTCCTCAAGTCGGCGTTCGAGCTCGCCCCGGACCTGACGATGCAGGCGGTGCGCGATGTCGTCGTGAACTTCCGGATGCCCGGCCACGGCATCCCCGGCTTCGAGCGGGCGGCCGCGCAGATGGCCATCGGCGAGGTCTACAACATGCGCATCCACCACGACGACGTCCTCCAGCCGGTGCTGCGCTTCCTGAAGGTCATGGAGATCGACGGCCTGGGCCCGGACGGGCTCAAGGCGCAGGAGGAGCTCGGCATGTACATGAGCGGCCTGGACGCGGAGGCGTCGAAGTTCGACGAGAAGCTGGCGGCCCGCAAGGCCCGGATGGCGGCCCGCGCCGCCGGCTGAACGCATGCCTTGTTCCCGAGCAGCATGGCCGGGGTCGTGCGCGGGCGGCCTGCTCCGGTCCTGAGGACTCGCAGGTCGCCCGGCAGCAACGACGGGGAGTGGCCGTCGTGCGCCTGCCCGGGCGTCACGACGACGGCCAGCGGTCGCTCCTGACCGTCCGCGGCGTGGTGGATCTTCGTGGTCAACCTGCCGCGGGGACGGCCGAGCGCGTGCCCGGCGGGCTCTCGGCGGCCGTCGAGGCCCTGTCCTTGGGCTGTGGCCCGGCACTTCTCGGGGCGGCGGGTGTTGGTGGCGTGCTGGTGGGCCCGGGTGATGGCAGGATCCACGCCACCCGCCAGTCGATCAGCCCGCCGTCGTCCGCGCGGACGAGCAGGACGCCGAGTACGCGGTCCCAGGTCCCGTCGGCGGCCCAGCCGCCGTGGCGGGCCCACGCGGTCTTCCAGGATGCGAACCCGGCTGGGATGTCTCGCCAAGGAATACCGGTGCGGTACCGGTAGACGATCGCCTCCGCAACGCAGCGGTGATCGGCCCACGGCCTGCCGCGACGACCGGTGCTGGAGGGCAGCAGAGGCCGGGTGCGGTCCCGCTGCCGGTCGGCCGGGCGTTACGAGGCATCAGGATCAGACCGCAGAGGTGCTGCGCAGCCGGGCCGGCGGCCCGGCCGGGCTCAGTCGATCGTCTTGATCACCCGGGCGGGCACTCCCGCGACCACGGTGCCGCCAGGAACACCACGAGTGACCACCGCACCGGCAGCGACCACCGCACCGGCGCCGATGGTCACCCCCTGCGTGATCACGGCAGCCGTCCCGATCCAGACGTCGTCCTCGATGACGATCGGGGCGAAGGAGAGGTACTCGCGGCGCTCGGCCAGGTGGAGTGGATGGCCTCCGGTGATGAGGCTGACCTTCGGGGCGATCATGACGTCGTTCCCGATACGGATGCCTCCCTTGTCCATGAAGGTGCATCCCTGGTTGACGAAGACGTTCTCCCCGAACGTCGTGTTGAGCCCATGCTCGGTGAAGAACGGCGGGTAGATCACCACCGACTCCGGCAGCGGGCCACCGAACACAACAGAAAGTAGTTCCGCGCGACCTTCGCTGTCGCCAAACGGAAGCACGTTCAGTCGAGATGTCGCATCGGTCACCTCCACGATCCGCTCCGCATGACGCGCGAACTCAGGCGTCCGGACATACATGACCTGCTCTGTACGGGTAGACATGCGCTGATCCCACCACCGCGCGGAACGCTTGATCAAACAACCCCGCACCACACCAGACACAACCAATGGTTGTGGAAGTAGGGTGGAAGTGTGGATGTCGAAGCACTGCGGACGTTCGTGGCCGTCGCCGAGGCCGGCCAGTTCCAGGCTGCGGCCGACGAGTTGGGGATCAGCCAGCAGG
This sequence comes from Streptomyces sp. NPDC016640, assembly GCF_043076215.1. Taxonomy (NCBI): domain Bacteria; kingdom Bacillati; phylum Actinomycetota; class Actinomycetes; order Kitasatosporales; family Streptomycetaceae; genus Streptomyces; species Streptomyces sp. NPDC016640. The sequence goes on along the minus strand of NZ_JBIBRG010000022.1, from coordinate 45,502 downwards.
CGGTCTCCAAGCGGATCGCGGCCCTGGAGAGGCACATCGAGGTCACACTTCTGGTGCGGACGTCCCGAGGCTCCCGGCTGAGCCTGGACGGGCAGGTCCTCTTGCCGCACGCCAAGAAGGTCCTGACGGCCGTCGAGCAGGCCGAGCAGGCCGTACGCCCCGGAAGCCGTCCCTTGCGCGTCGATGTCCTCAATCGGCGCATCTCCCCGGCCCAGGCCGTCTACCGGTTTTACCGCTCCCACCCCGGGACGCACCTGGACGCGGTCACGCTGAGCAAGGAAAACGCCGCCCAGGCCGCCCAGGCGGTGCTCGAAGGGACCGTCGACGCGTCCTTCCGTGCCCTGCCGGCAGACCAGGTCCCGGCCGGGATCAGCGCCGAACGACTTCTGGACGTACCCCTGGAGCTCCTGATCGGACCCGGCCACCCGCTGGCTGACGTGCCCTGGGTCAGTCCTGCGGACCTGGGCGGTCACCGCATCTGGATCCCCGGGATCAGGCCGAGCACGGAGTGGGCAGCGTTCTACCAGGCACTGTCCGAGGCCTTCGGCCTGAGCATCGACGCGCTCGGCCCCAACTTCGGTGACGAGGCCCTGATGGACGCTCTGGCCGACTCGGCCTCGCTGGCCACCCTCGTCGGCAGCGGGGACCGGTACCTGTGGCCCCAGACCCACGACCTGCGGCGCGTCCCGTTGCACGACCCGACCCCGGTCTACCCGCACGTGCTGCTGTTTCGCAGCGGAGACCAGCACCCTGTGCTGACCGCGCTACGCGACCATCTGCGCACTGCACGCCCGCGGACCCCGTACGACGTGTGGGCACCGGACTGGGTAGCCCGCTGACCGGACGACCGAATCGACGGACACGCCTAGCGACTCGCTCGCCGCAGTTCCAGGCGTTCTTTCTCCGACAGGCCGCCCCAGACGCCGAAGCGCATGTCATGGGTCAGGGCGTATTCGAGGCAGATGGCGCGGATCGGGCAGAGACCGCAGATGCGCTTGGCCTCGCGGACCGAACTACCGGGCTCCGGGAAGAAGAAGTCGCCTCCGGTCTGCGCGCACAGTGCCTCTTCCTGCCAGGCGAGGTCGGGCGACGGGACTGTGTGGATGTGCATGGCCGGAAGCGTGCCGGGCGGCGAAAAACGTTCGATCAACGCGGAATCAACGCGGCGGCCGCCGCGCGCCGCGGAGGTCTGCCGCGACCGCTCGATGATGACGCCGGGTGACCCGGTGCGCACGGCGGCGCGCCGGTGTTCAGGTCCGGCGCGGATCGCCCCGGAGTACGGCGAACCGGGCGCCGTACGGGTCCTCCAGGCGGGCCGGCCGGCCGACACCGGCGAGGGACGTGGCGGGCATCCGGACGGCGTGGTGCGACGCGGCGCCCGGGGCCTACGCGGACGCGCGCCTGATCAGCGTCGTCGGCAGGATCACGCTGGACGGGGCGCCGCCCACGTTCTCCTCCCGCGCGACGGTGCGGTCGAGGCCGCGCAGCAGGAGGCGGGCCATGAGCCGGCCCATCTCCTCGATGTCCTGGCGGACCGTGGTGAGCGGCGGTTCGGTCTGTTCGGCGATCGGCAGCATGTCGTCGAAGCCGACGACCGCCACGTCCTCCGGGACCCGCCGCCCGTGCTCGCGCAGCACGCGCAGGGCACCGGCCGCCGTGACGTCGTTGGCGGCGAACACCGCGTCCAGGCCGGGGCAGCGGTCGAGGAGTTCCCGCATCGCCGCCTCGCCGCCCGCCGGGGTGAAGTCGCCCTGCACGACCAGCCGGGGATCGGTGTCGACCATGACGTCGCGGAAGCCGTCGAGCCGGTCCACCGCGGAGGTCTGGTCGAGGGCGCCGGTGATGTGCGCGATGCGGCTCCGGCCGAGGCCGAGCAGATGCCGTACGGCGTCACGGGCGCCGCCCCGGTTGTCGCTGTCGACGTAGACGACACCGCCTCGGCCGCCGCTCCAGTCGGGCCGGCCGCCGAACACCGTCGGCAGACCGGCCCGCTGGATCAGTTCGGGCAGCGGGTCGTCGATGTGGAGGGAGAACACCAGCGCGCCGTCGACATGGCCGCCGGCCAGGTAGCGGCCGACCCGGACGTGGTCGTCGCGGTCCTCGGTGAGCAGCAGGACGAGCTGGTTGTCATGGGCGGTCAGCTCCTTGCTGATGCCGCGCAGCTGCCGGGCGAAGAAGGGGTCGGAGAAGACCCGGGTCTCCGGTTCGGCGACGATGACGGCGACGGCGTCGTGCCGCTTCGTCACCAGGCTGCGCGCCGCCTGGTTGGGTACGTACCCCAGTTCCTCCACCGCCCGCCGGACCCGTTCGGCCAGGGATTCGCGTACTCCGTCGGAGCCGTTGACCACGCGGGAGACCGTGGCCCGGGAGACACCGGCCCGCGCGGCCACGGCCTCCAGGGTGGGGCGTGGCACTGTCTCGGTCACTTCGGGGCTCCTCACCTGCGGCTGCCGGAAAGGATAGCCCCGGCCCGCCGGCCGGCGAGAGCGCTCTCGGATCACGCCCGGTGCGTCAGTGCCCGTGCTCGTGGTCCTCCGTGGGCGCCTCCCCGTGCGCGTGCTCGTGCGGGTCGTACCCGGGGATCGTGCCGTCCGGCTTCTTCACCAGGAACAGCCCGACCATGCCCATGTCGGAGTGGCTCTGGACGTGGCAGTGGTACATCCAGGCGCCCGCCCCGACGCCCTCTCCCGCGATCACCTGGAAGCCGAAGGAGTCCGCCGGGCCGCAGATCTTGTTGTCGATGACCTGGCTGGGGTCGTCGGGGCCGGTCAGCATGCCGGTGCGGTTGTCCGCCCAGCGGTGACCGTGCAGGTGGAACGTGTGGTAGTACTCGCCGTGCGTGATCGAGACGAACTCGACGCGGTCGCCCACGGTGGCCTCGAAGTCCGGGCCGGTGTGGGCGGGCTTGTTGTTGATCGTCATGTCGTTGAAGACGATGGTGTGCGTCGCGTCGGGCAGGACGTCGCCCTTGCGCCGCACGATCACCGGTCCGTACAGCCCGTTGCGGATGCCACCGGTGCCGTGCACCGTGCCGACGACGTGGTCGTGGTAGTGCCAGTAGCCCGCGCTGCCCGCCCGCCAGGTGCCGTCCGGCCGCCGGCCGGGCTGGTGGGTGCGCCAGGTGTAGGTGCGGGTGCCGCCGGGCGCGACGTCGCTCCTGTTCTGCTTGGTGCCGTCGCTGGAGATCTCGTAGTCCAGGCCGTGGACGTGCAGGCTCACGGGTACGTCCATGGTGTTCTCGAACTCGATGTGCAGCGTGTCGCCCTCGTTGAGCTCGATCAGCGGGCCGGGGACGGACGCCTTGCCCTTCTCGAGGCCGTAGCCCATCCGTCCGCCGTCCAGCCGCTCGGCGTATATCCTGATGCGCCGCACCTCGCCGCCGGCGGGCGCGGTCCTCGCCGGTTTCGGAGCGCTCACCGCCTCGGGCGCTATGGACAACGATGTCGCAACGGCCGCGCCGCCCAGCAGTACCCGTCGGTTGAAACCGCGTCTGTCCATGCCGAACTCCCTCGTGGCTGTCATGAACCTGTGAAACCGTAGCGGGCACCCTTTGGTTTATCCACAGTCAGGACAAAGTTCGTTTCATTGCGGCCATAGGTATTGGCGAATGACGCAAAGAGGTCTAGCTTCCTTGACGCTGTTGCCGCGACCGAGGAGGAGTGGGTGCCCACATGCGGTTCACATCGCATCAAGAACCCATGCACTTGCGAGGGTTGAGCACGAAAAGCGCCAAGGGCCCACGGAGGGCGGGAACGAGACGCCGTCTCTGGGCGGCCGCCGTGACGACCGGGGCCGTCACCGCCGGACTGCTGTCGGGTCCCGCCGCCAGCGCGCGCCCGGCCCCGGATCCGCCCCTGACAACGATGTCCATCACGTCGCCCCCGGGCGGCGCCAACGTGCGTGTGCTGCTGTTCCACGGTTCCGCGGCCGGCGGTGACGAGTCGCCCCTGGTGAACGCCGGGATCGAGGCGATCGAGAAGATCGGGCTGTCCGGGCCAGCGGACCAGCGGTTCAAGGTCACCGCCACCGGCGACGCCTCGGTCTTCACCGACGCCGGGAAGCTGGGCCGCTTCAACACCATCGTGTTCCTGACCGGGGGCGGCGACGTCCTCGACCCGGACCAGGAGGCGGGCCTGGAGGCGTACATGGAGGCCGGCGGCGGCTTCGTCGGCCTGCACGACGCGGCCCGCGCCGAACCCTACTCGGACTGGTTCACCGGCCTCATCGGCGCCCGCCCGGCGTCAAGCCCGGAGAAGGCGCAGCGGGCGACCGTCGAGGTGGGCGACCGGACCCATCCGGCGACCAAGGGCCTGCCGCTGGAGTGGAAGCGCCCGGACAAGTGGCTGAACTGGGTGGAGGATCCGTCCGGCGAGGTGCACACGGTCGCCAGGGTGCGCGAGTCGACCTACGCGCCCGGTGCGGGCGCGGGCGGCTGGGACCACCCGGTGAGCTGGTGCCGTGACTACGACGGCGGCCGGTCCTTCTACACCGGCATGGGCGGCACGGTGTCGTCGTACGACGAGACCGACTTCCGTGACCATCTGCGCGGCGCCCTGCTGTGGACCAACCGGCTCGTCCGGGCCGACTGCAAGGCGACGATCACCGGCAACTACGAGGCGGAGCGGCTCACCCGGCCCAACCAGCCGGGGCAGAACGACCAGATCGGCGAGCCGCACGGCCTGGTCACCGCCCCCGACGGCCGCGTCCTCTACATCGGCCGGGGCGGCGCCGACGCCTCGCAGCCCGTGGTCACCGACTGGAACGACCCGGACATCGGCAAGGGCAGGGGCGAGATCCACGTCTACGACCCGAAGACGAAGAAGGTCACCCTCGCCGGGGCGCTCACCGTCTTCGGCAACAAGGGAGGCGGCGACGAGCTGAGGAAGGTCGAGGAGGGCCTGCTCGGCATCGAACTGGACCCGGCCTTCGAGCAGAACGGCTGGGTGTACCTGCACTACACGCCGCACTCCGGGATCAACCGGGACACGCGCATGGCCGAGCGGCGGGTCTCCCGCTTCACGCTCGACCGGGCCACCGACAAGCTGGACCTCGCCAGCGAGAAGGTGCTGCTGGAGTGGCCGGTGCAGATCCACAGCTGCTGCCACGCGGGCGGCGGGCTGGCCTGGGACTCCAAGGGCAACCTGTACATCGCCACCGGTGACAACAACTCCAGTGGCTTCAGCGGCGGTTACTCGGGCAACAACCCCGAGCCCAACTACAAGGGCGTCTCCTTCGCCGACGCGCGCCGCACCGCCGGCAACACCAACAACCTCAACGGCAAGATCCTGCGCATCCACCCGGAGCCGGACGGCACGTACACGCTGCCCGAGGGCAATCTGTTCACCGGCAGGGAGACCGCCGAGGGCGGCGGGAAGACGCGCGGCGAGATCTACGTGATGGGTGTGCGCAACCCGGCGCGCATCTCCGTCGACAAGAAGACCGACGTCCTCTACGCGGGGTGGGTCGGCCCGGACGCCGGCGCCCCGTCGACGACCTGGGGGCCGGCGAAGTACGACACGTTCGCCGTGATCACCAAGGCGTCCAACCGCGGCTGGCCGTACTGCATGGGCAACAAGCAGCCCTACCGGGACCGCAACCTGCCCGATCCGTCCAAGCCGCTGGGCTGGTACGACTGCGACCACCCCAGGAACGAGTCGCCGAACAACGACGGTCTGGTCAACCTGCCGCCGGTGACCGGCAACAACATCTGGTACTCACCGCAGGGCGGCGGCCCCGACTTCCCGCGCGACGGGAACGGCGTCCCGTCGTACGAGCAGGACGAGGCCGCTTACCGGCTGCCCTGGCTCAAGGGCGGCGGGCAGGCCGCGATGAACGGACCGGTCTACCGCCACGACGCCGGCAGCGCCAGTGACGTCAAGTGGCCCGAGTACTGGGACGGCAAGTGGTTCGTCGGCGACTTCTACGACGCCGACCAGCCGCGCAACGCGGTGGTCATGGACCCGAGGACGCAGGGCGACGGCGGTCTCCCGGTGCACTCGGAGTCGCTGAAGGAGATCGTGCCGGTCGGCAACGACGGCATCAGGAACCTGATGGACTGGAAGTTCGGTCCGGACGGCGCCCTGTACGTCCTCGACTACGGCCGCGGCTTCTTCACCTCCGACGCCGCGTCCGCGCTGTGGCGGGTCACCTACACGGGCGGCGGGCCCACCCCGGCCGCCGGTCAGCTGGCGAGGAAGGCCGAGTGAAACCAGTGATACGGCAACGCGGAATGTGGGCCGCCCTGCTGGCCGCCCTGCTGATGGTGCTCGGTCCGCGGACGGCGACGTCCGCGGCCGGCGAGACCGGCACCACCGACCCCCCCGGCACCACGGCGGCGCAGGTGCTCACCTGGACCGCCGGCGACAGCATCACCGAGTACACCTCCGCGCCGACGACCGCGGTGGCCGGTCCGGCGACGATCGTCTTCGAGAACAGCGTGGCCACCGGCAACACCACCGGAATGCCGCACACCCTGACGTTCGCGACCTCCGACCCGGAGTTCAACAACGACGTCCAGCTGAACATCCTGGCCAACCCGAGCGACGCCCGGGGCGGCAGGCACACCGCCGAGGTGACGCTCACCCCGGGCCGCTACTTCTACCACTGCACCATCCCCGGCCACGGCGAGATGCAGGGCATCCTGACGGTGACCGAGGGCGGTGGTGAGGACACCACCGCGCCCGAGGCCACGGCGAAGGTGACCGGCACGCAGAACGCCCGGGGCGAGTACGTCGGTTCGGCGAGCGTCGCGGTCGAGGCCACCGACGAGGGCTCGGGCGTGGACCGGATCGAGTACACGATCGGTGCCGACGGCGCCTGGCAGCCGTACACCGCCCCGGTCGTCGTCGACCAGGTCGGCACCCACACGGTGCGCTACCGCGCCCTGGACAAGGCGGGCAACGTCTCGGCCGGGAAGAGCGTGGAGTTCACGGTCGTCCCGCCGCCGTCCGACGACTCCACCGCGCCGGAGACCTCGGCGACCGTGGACGGCGAGAAGAACGCCGACGGTGACTACATCGACATGGCGACGGTCACCGTCACCGCGTCGGACACCGGCTCCGGCGTCAACACCATCGAGTACGCGATCGGTGCCGGCGGCGCCTGGCAGCCGTACACCGGTCCGGTGATGGTCCACCAGGCCGGTACGCACACCGTGCGCTACCGCGCCACCGACAGGGCGGGCAACGCCGCGGCGGGCAAGAGCGTGGAGTTCACGGTCGTCGCCGCTCCCCCGCGGGACACCACCCCGCCGGTGACCGGCGTGACCGTGGAGGGCACCAGGAACTCCGACGGCGCCTACGTCGGCGACGCCACGGTGACGGTCAGCGCCACCGACGGGCACGACGGATCCGGCGTCGCCGGCATCGAGTACTCGCTGGACGGCGGTCCCTACCTGGCGTACACCGGGCCGGTGGTGGTCGACCGCGCCGGCCGGCACACCGTGGCGTACCGGGCGAGCGACAGGGCGGGCAACACCTCCGCGTCGCTCACGGTGAGCTTCACGGTCGTGGCGGACGGCGGGGTGCCCGCACCCGACTGCCCGGAGTACGACGAGCGGCTGACGGTGATCGTCGGCACGGTCGACTCGGGCGTGCCCAACCGGGTCACCGACAACCGGTGCCGGATCGGCGAGCTGATCGAGGACGAGAAGGAGTGGACTTCGCAGGCACTGTTCCTGAAGCACGTGACGGGCGTCCTGGACGCGCTGCGGAAGGAAGGGGTCATCGACAAGCGGGAGTACCGGGCCGTCAACCAGGCCGCCCGCCAGTCCGGCATCGGCAAGCCCGGCCGGACCGACGGCTACCGCAAGATCCTCGACGGCACCGCGGAGACGTTCGCCAAGTGGGAGCAGGTGGGCGGTGGCTCGTTCGCGCTGAATCCGGACGGGTCGATCACCTCGGGCACCAGCAGGCCGGGGCTCGGCATGCTGTGGTTCCCCGAGCGCAAGTACGGCGACTTCTCGCTGAAGCTGCAGTGGCGTGACGACGCGCCGGGCACCGGCAACGCCAACTCCGGTGTGTTCGTGCGGTTCCCGCAGGTCCACGACCATCCGGAGGAGTCGCGTCCGGAGTGGGCCGCCATCAAGTACGGGCACGAGGTGCAGGTGTTCGACTCGCCCACCGGCGACATGTACAAGACCGGCTCGGTCTACGGCTTCGACCGGGTGGGCCTGGCCGGTGCGGGCGTGACGCAGAAGGGCACCTGGAACGACTACGAGATCCGCGTGGTCGACCAGCACTACTCGGTCTACCGCAACGGCGTGCTGATCAACGAGTTCGACAACACCGGCGGCCAGGTGTTCGAGCCGCCGCGGTCGGACGACCCGGGTACCGGCGGGCGGCGGTTCGCCTCCGGCCACATCGGACTGCAGGTGCACGGCACGACGGACGTGGTCTCGTACCGGGACGTCCGGATCAGGGAACTGCCCTGACGAAGCCGGTGGGTCAGGGAGCCGCCGGCTTCGGCTTCCTGACCCGGCCCGGCCGTACCCGCCCGGGTCCTCCCGGCGTCTTCGGACACCCGGGCGGATGCGGCGGGCCGCCCGGACCGTGGCCGTGTTCGTCACGGCGAGGGAGTCCGGGGAGGGGCGCCGGGGAGAACGCGTGATCGTCCACGGCCGCGTGCACGTCGTCCGCGTGCACGTCGCCGGGTCCGGCGAAGCGCGCGGGCAGGGTCACGAGAGCGAAGTCCCGCGGATGCGCGGCACCCGCCTCCCCCCGGCGCAGCGGCGCCGGGACCGGAGTGCGGGCGTCGGGGCGTGCGGACCGGGCGGGGGCGACGGGGCGTCCGAGGGGCCCGGGCGGACGGGGCGGCGCACGAGACGGCCCGGCTGCCGGCGGGCCCTGGGTCAGGGCTGCATCAGCACCTTGACGGCGCCGTCCCGCTTCTTCTGGAACATCTCGTAGGCGTGCGGTGCCTCGCTCAGCGGGACGCGGTGGGTGGCGAAGTCGTCGACTCCCAGCGGGTCCTCGTCGGTGAGGTAGGGGATGATCTCGTCGCTCCAGCGGCGTACGTTCGCCTGGCCCATGCGCATCTGGATCTGCTTGTCGAACAGGGTGAGCATGGGCATCGGGTCGGCCATGCCGCCGTAGACGCCGACGATCGAGATGGTGCCGCCGCGGCGCACCAGTTCGATCGCGGTGTGGAGGGCGGCGAGCCGGTCGACGCTGAAGCGTTCCGCCATGGGGCCGCTCAGCTTGCGGGGCAGCAGCGCCGAGGCGTTCTGCACCAGGCGGGCCGCCGCGCTGCCGTGCGCCTCGGTGCCGACGGCGTCGATCACGGCGTCCGGGCCGCGGCCGTCGGTCCGGTCGCGGATCGCGGTGACGAGTTCCTTCTCGTCGTCGAAGGAGCGCAGGTCGAAGGTCTCCACGCCCCGTTCACGCGCCCGGCGCAGCCGCTCGGGGACCAGGTCCACGCCGAAGACCTGTCCGGCGCCCTTGAGCTGTGCGACCCGGCAGGCCATGTCGCCGATGGGGCCGAGTCCGAGCACGGCGACGCTGCCGCCCTGCGGGACGCCGGCGTAGGCGACCGCCTGCCAGGCGGTGGGCAGGACGTCCGAGAGGTAGACGAACCGGTCGTCGGACGGCCCCTCGGGGACCTTGATCGGGCCGTACTGGGCCTGCGGGACGCGCAGGTACTCGGCCTGGGCGCCCGGCACCGCGCCGTACAGGCGGGTGTAGCCGAACAGGGCGGCGCCCATGCCCTCGGCGCTGACCTGGGTGGTCTCGCACTGGGTGGGCAGTCCGGTCAGGCACATCCAGCAGTTGCCGCAGGCAATCTGGAACGGCACCACGACCCGGTCGCCGACCTGGAGGTCCGGCACCGCCGCGCCGACCTCCTCGACGATCCCCATCGGCTCGTGACCGAGGATGTCGCCCGGGGTCATGAACGGGGTCAGGACCTCGTACAGATGCAGATCGGATCCGCACAACCCGGTGGAGGTGACGCGGATGACCGCGTCCGTCGGCTCCTCGATCCGGGGATCGGGCACGTTCTCCACCCGTACGTCCCGCTTTCCCTGCCAGGTCAGTGCCCTCATCGCCGCCCGCTCCCTCCGTGGTGGCCGGTGTGCCGCTCCTGCGGCAGGGCGTCCGGGTACCCGAGCGGCCGGCCGCCGAACCGCGCGTCGCCGGGCCGATCGGCGGACCACACCGCGTGGGACCGCTTCCGGTCGGCGATGGCCAGTGACCGTCAGACAAGCGCACAATCAAGACATCGGATGACATGCGGCAGGCACGGTGGCGACGGTGGGCACGGGACGAGGGACACGAGCACGGTGCGGCGCGGGGGCGAGGGTACTCCTCGCGGCCGTGATGTCGGCCGCCCTGGCCGCGGGCTGCACGACGCCGGACGGTGCGGACGACGACGGGCGCGGAGCGCCGCGGCAGTCGTCGGAGAAACCCCGGGAGCCGGACGGGACACGGCCGGCCCAGGTCCCCCCGGTGCTCGCCGTGAAGATCGACAACGCCGGCACGGCCCGGCCCCACGCGGGCCTGACGGAAGCGGACGTGGTGTACGTCGAACAGGTCGAGGGCGGGCTGAGCCGGCTGATGGCGGTGTACGCGACCCGGCTCCCCGAGTCCGTCGGGCCGGTGCGCAGCGCCCGTGAGTCCGATCTGGAACTGCTGCGCCAGTTCGACCGGCCGGTGCTGGCCTTCTCCGGGGCCCAGGGCAAGCTGCTGCCGCTGATCGACCGGGCGCCGCTGGAGGCGGTGACCCCGGAGTCGGCGCCCGGCGTCTACGCCCGGGGCACCGGCCGGCCGGCCCCGCACAACCTCTATCTGCGGCCCCGGCAGCTGATGGACGGCCCGCCCGGTCCGGCCTCCCTGACCACCGGTTTCCCCTACGGACGGCCGCCCGCGGGCGGCGAGACCGAGGACGCCCTCACGGTGCGCTACCCGGCGGCCCGCTTCACCTTCACCTGGTCCGGCACCCACGACCGCTGGCTGGTCTCGATGGACGGCGCCCCGGCGCTCACCACGGAGGGGGCGCGGGCGGCGCCCGCGACGGTCGTCGTGCAGTACGTGAGCGTGCGCGGTTCCGCCTTCCGGGACTTCCTCGGCAACACCACCCCGTACACCGAGACGGTGGGTTCCGGAGAGGCCACCGTGCTGCGCGACGGACGGGCGTACGGGGCGAGGTGGAGCCGTCCGGCCGCCGAGGGCGGCACCTCGTTCACCACCGAGGGGGGCGAGCGGATGAACTTCGCGCGCGGTCAGGTGTGGGTGGTGTTCGTGAAGGCGCCCTGAGCGGCCCGGTCAGCGCGGGGCGGCCAGGGGCGGGGCGGGATCGCGCAGGTCCTCGGCCGCGTCCGCCGCGCGCCGGATCAGATCCATGAGGACCGCCTGCTCGTCGGGGGCGAGCGGGGCCAGGAGGACCTGGTTCATGCGTGCGGTGCGCACGGTCGGCCTGCGGTGGGCGCGCACGCCGGCGTCGGTGAGGCCCGGCAGGAGGCGGCGGCCGTCCTGGGGGGGCGCGGACCTTGTCCAGCAGCCCGCGCCGGATGAGCCGGCCGATCACCTCGGCGATGGTGGACCGGCCGGGCCCGACCCGCTCCCCGACGGTGCGCTGGTCCAGGCCCGGTGCCGAACTCACCCTCGGGAGGGCCTGTCGTGACCGGCGCCCTGACGCAGGCCGACATCGACCGGGAGACGGCGGCCGAGCGCGCCGCGTACGGGAAGCGGGTCGCCGGCGGCGCGCCCGTCGAGCACCGTCCGCGCCGCGACTATACGCCGTACCGCTCCTCGGCGCTGCGCCGTCCCCGGCAGCCGCCGGTCGCCATCGACGTCGCCAAGGACCCGGAACCGTGGAGCTGCACTCCCCCGCGTTCGGGGAGCGCGGCGAACTCGGCGTTCGCGACGGCCCGGCGGGTGCTGGCGGAGGAGGGCGGGGGCACGCCGTGACCCCCGGGGGCGCCCGGTGTCATCGCGGCCCCACACCCGCCCCCAGCTCCGCCCGCGCCCGCTCCGCCAGGCCGTCCGCGCCGCACGACCGTGCCAGTGCCAGGCCCCGTTCCAGGTCGGGCGCGGAGCGGGCGAGGACGCCGTACTCGACGCGGGCCGCGGCGTGTTCGTACTGACAGGGCGAGGACTCCAGGTAGGTGACCGCCTGGGCGGCGAGCCGGACGGCGCGCCGGCCGGTCTCCAGGGCTGCGGCGACGCGCAGGGCCTCTCCCAGGGCGGTGTCCGTGCCGAAGCGTTCGGCGTTGCGGCGGACGTCGACGGCCAGCCGGGCCGCGCGGGCGGGGTCCTCGGTGGCGAGGGCGCGGGCGAGGTCGGCGGCGCCGAAGACGTGCACGGGGTTGTGGTGGCCGCGTGCGGCGGCCGCCTTCTCCGCCGCCTCCAGTTCGTTGATGCCCTCCTCGGTGCGGCCGACGGCCAGCAGCAGCCGGCCGCGCACGGAGCGCGGGTCGGGCAGCACGACGGTGGACGGGTAGGGCGGTGCGAAGCCGTGCCGCTGCGCGACCTCCCAGGCCCGGTCGACGTGGCCGCGGGCGAGCAGGGTGTCGACGAGGTTGCAGGTGGCCGTCCAGTACAGGGGCAGTCCGCGGCCGACCCGCTCGGCGAGGCGCAGGGACTCGCGCAGCGCGGCCTCCGCCTCCTCCAGCCGGCCCCGCCTGCGGTGCGCGAGACCCACGTAGGCGTGCGCCAGCGCGAGATGGCCGCCGCTCCAGCCGGCCGTCTCGTAGGCGCGCAGGGCCTCGTTGTAGAGGCTCTCGGCCCGGTCGAGGCGGTCGGTGTAGGCGTAGGCGCTCGCCACCATCAGCAGCAGTTCGACGCCCCATTCGCCGTCGGTCCAGCCGAGGCCGGGAGCGAGGCGGCCGTTGACGAGGGCACGGTCGCAGAGTTCGGCGACCTCCTCGGCGTTCTCGCCGCGCATCATGGCGTCGAAGCCGCGCAGGATGAGCAGCGCCCGTTCGGAGTTGTCGCGCCCGGTGCAGGTGGCGGCGAGTTCGGCGAGGCGCTCGGAGCGCCGTGGGGTGGTGGCCTCGCCGGCGTGCAGGCCCTCCCACATGAACTGCACGGCGCGCAGCCGCATCCGGGCCGGGCCCGGTGGGAGCCGGGCGGCCTCCGCCTCGACGGTGCGGACGGCCTCCTCCATCTGGTCGTTGTGCAGCAGTGCCTGGGAGAGCCGGACCACAGCGTCCACGCGTCGGTCGCCGTCGAGGCCGGGCATGCCGAGCGCGGCCCGCAGATGGCCGATGGTGCGGGCGGGCGCGGTGAGGAAGGCGGCACGGCCCAGTTCGTGGAGGACCTGTGCGTGGACCTCGGGGCGGGGCGGTTCCTCCAGGGCGCGTTCCAGGCAGCGGCGGGCGGCGTCCGGGGCGCCGACGGCGAGGTGTTCCCGGGCGGCCTCGCGCAGTTGCCGGACGAGTTCCTCGTCGTCGTCCGGATGGACTTCGAGGAGGTGGCGGGCGGCCGCCGCGGCACCGCGTCCGGAGTCGGTGACGATACGGGCGGCGATGCCGTGCATGGCACGGCGCAGGGCGTCGGGGATGGAGTTGTAGACGGCGGTGGCGATCAGGGGGTGGACGAACTCGAGGTCGGCGGCCGCGGTGCGGCCGGTCGCCGGGTCGGGAGGGGTGAGGATGCGGGCGCTGCGCAGGAGTTCGGCGCAGCGGACGGCGTCGTCGTGGCGCAGGGTGGAGAGCCGGGCCACCAGGTCGACGGTGATGTCGCTGCCGAGGATGGCGGCGGCCCAGGCGAACCGGGTGGCGTCTATGCCGAGTTGTTCCAGCCGGGCGACGAGCCCGCCGCCGCGGGCGGAGCGGTTCAGCTCGCGCAGTTCGCCGGCGTGGGCCTCGACGGGTTCGAGTTCGCTGTCCTGGACCTTGGCGAGGAGTTCGACGGTCTCGTAGGGGTTGCCGCCGGTGACGGCCCACACCTCGCGGCAGAACGCGGCGTCGGCGTCCTCGCCCAGCGTGGCGCGGGTCAGTCCGGCCACGGCCTGCGGGGTGAGGGCGTTGAGGGTGGTCACGGGGTGGGCGGCCGCGGCGGCGACGGCGTCCAGGTGCCGGGCGCCGGGTCCGGAGATCTCGCCGGGCCGGCGGGCGACCACGAGGAGGACGGACAGGTCGGCCAGCCGTTCGGCGAACGCGGCGAGCCAGTGCAGGGTCTCCTGGTCGGCCCAGTGGGCGTCGTCGATCAGCAGGACCAGCGGCCAGTCCCGGCGGGCCAGCCGGCGTACGGCGGCGACCAGGCCCTCGCACACGCCCTGCGGGTCGGGGTGCCGCTCCCCGGGGTCGGCTATGCCCAGGGCCGGTCCGGCGATGTCGTACCAGTCGCCGAGGTACTCGCGTGCCTCCTCCGGCGGCATCGACACCAGGGCGGGCTGGAGGAGCTGGCGTACGACGTTGAACGGGACGGAGCGCAGGGTCTCGCCGCCGCGGGCCGACCACACGGTGCAGCCGCGCTGTTCGGCGATGCGCCGGGTCTCGGCCAGCAGCGCGGTCTTGCCGTTCCCCGCCTCGCCGCGCAGCACCAGCAGGCCGCCCGGTGAGGAGCGGTCCGCGCACAGGATGTCGACGGCCCGTGTGAGGGCGGCGACCTCCTCGTCGCGCTCCCACAGGGCAGCCGAGGAAGCGGCCGGGGGCCGTACCTCCGTCATCCCGCTACCTCCCCGAGTCGCCCGAATGACGTACAGGTCATGAGCCTAGTCCTCCGGTCGGCCGAGCGGTGGCCGGTGGGAGGACGTGTTGCCGCGACGGGTGGCACCGGGCACGGGGGCCGGCCCACGCGCCGCCCCACCCGAGGGCTTGATGGCCGACGTCCCACGCACGGTGGGGAGATGGGGAACACCGGACCGAGCGGACGGCAGCCGGGAGCCCGGGGGCGGCGGGGAGCGGGTGGGGCTCTCATCCGGCTTTCACCGATGCCTCATACGGTGGGGGCATGACTCAGGTGACTCCCCCCGGGTGGTACCCCGACCCCGGGCAGACGAATGACGGACCGGCCACCGAGCGCTGGTGGGACGGCACGGCCTGGACGGGTCAGGTCCGTCCGGCGGGGACGGCCGCCGCCTGGGGCCCCCCGGCGCCGGGCACGGCGGCCGGGCCGGCGTATCCGGCCTACCCGGCGTATCCCGCTCCGGCGCCGTCCGGGCGCGGGCACCGGCTGCGGAACGGGATAGCCGTGGCGGTGGCCGTCGCCGTGCTGGCGAGCATCGGCGTGGGCGTGTACGCGCTGACGGACGACGGCGGTGGCGACGGGGGGACGACGGCCTCGCAGGGACCGGGCGGGCGGGACGGCGGGGCACCGGACGGGCGGGACGGCACCCCGGACGGGGACTCCGGCGGTGAGGAGCCGGGGCCGGACACGTCCGAGCCGCCGCGGATCGAGAGCGGGTCGGTCACCGACGGGACGAGCGGGATCAGCCTGCCCATCCCGGACGGGTGGTACGGCCAGGAACTGCAGGTGGGTGCCGCGGTGACGTCGGAGGACTCCTACGACTGCCCCGGCGACACCTCCAAGACCTGCACCAAGGGCGGGGCGTACTCGGCACCCGCCCTGGCGTTCGGCACCCGGGGCTCCACCGCCGAGGAGGTCGCCAAGGCGGACATCACCGCCAACGCCGAGGAGAGCTACGGCGGCGACTCCTACGGGAAGATCACCTCGCACGACGTGCTCGTGTCCAGGGCCGTGACCGTGGCAGGTCAGAGGGGTTATCTGGTGCGTTGGAAGGCGGTCACCAGCAAGGGGTCCGACGGGTACGTGCAGTCGCTCGCCTTCCCGTCCCCCGCGCAGCCGCGGCAGATGGTCGTGGTCCGCCTGGGCGTGGACACCGACCAGAAGGAGGCCGTCCTCGACGAGATCACCGAGGGCATCGAGGTGTCGTCGGGCGGCGGCAGCGGTCAGGACGTCTGACGCCCCGCACCTGACGGCCGGGTGGGGCGCCCTTCTACTCGGAGGCCGCCCCACCCGGCCGGGGTGAGCGCCGCCCCCGTCCCCACGGTGCGGCGCGGTCGGGCCGCCGCGGTGCCCATGGGGGCGCGGATCGCGGGACGGCCCGTGGGCGCGCCGGGCGGCGGGCCCACGGGCGCCCTCCTGCGTCCGTCGCGGAGGTGGCCGCCGGACGGCCGGCGTCGGCACGCGCGCGGGCGCCGGCTGTGCGCCGACGCCGATGCGCAGGACCGCGGGGCGTCACGCCCGTGTTTCGCCGGCCCAGTCCCGCCGGCCGGCCTCCCCGGCCCTGTCCCCGGTCCCGGTCCCGCCGGTGCTTCGCACCTCGCCGGCGTCCTCGCACCTCCGGCAGTCCGGGTGGTGGCAGGGACCCGGTTTCCACAGGGGAACGACGACTCCCATCGTCTTGTGCCGCATGACCTCGGGGGTCACGGGCCGGTGGCATACGGGGCAGACGCTCGCGAGCTGCGGCGTCATCACATGGTCCATCTTGCCCATATGAAAATAATAGGCACATTTTGTACCGATTTGACCACCGCTTCAGTCGGTCGGGCGGGGCCGTACCACGCTCAGCACGACGGACACCGTCAGGACCACGACGATGACCGCCAGACCGACCAGGGAGGGCACCTCCGGGATGTCGGCACTGATCAGCTTGTGGGAGGCCTGGAGGATCAGCTTCACGCCGATGAAGGAGAGGATCAGCGCGAGGCCCACACCGAGGTAGTGGAACCGGTCCAGCAGCCCGGCGAGCAGGAAGTACAGGGCGCGCAGACCGAGGATGGCGAACGCGTTGCTGGTGTACACGATGAAGGGGTCGTCACTGACCGCCAGGACGGCGGGCACGCTGTCCACGGCGAAGATCAGGTCGGCCGCCTCGATGGCGGCGACCACCACGAGCAGCGGAGTGGCGACCCGCCTGCCCGCCTCCCGGACGAAGAACCTCATCCCCGCGTAGTCCTCCCGCACGGGCATCACCTTGCGCAGCAGCCGCACGGCGAAGCTCTTGCCCGGGTCGAACTCCTCCTCCTCCCGGAAGATCTTGTAGGTGCTGTAGAAGAGGACCGCCGCGAAGCCGTACAGCACCGCGGTGAACCGGCTGACCACGGCCAGCCCGGCTGCCAGGAACACGCCTCTGAACACCAGCGCGCCCATGACGCCGAAGAAGAGCACGCGGTGCTGGTAGGCGCGCGGCACCTTGAAGTAGGCGAAGATCAGCGCGAAGACGAACAGGTTGTCGACCGACAGGCTCTTCTCCAGCAGCCACGCGGTGGTGTACTCCACCCCCGGCGCCACACCGAGGACCAGGAAGACGACCGCCCCGAACAGCACGGCGAGGCCGATCCACACCCCGCTCCACAGGGCCGCCTCCCTGAACCCGATGACATGTGCCTCCCGGTGCGCCAGCAGGTCCACGGCCAGCGACACGAGGACGGTGACGGCGAACGCCACCCACAGCCAGTACGGCACATCCATCGCCACAGACCCCTCGACGAGCAGGACGAGAGCCTCTCCCTGCAACGAGTCTGGAACACCGCCACGGGCTTGTCGCCCGCACGTGCGCGCCGCCGGGCCGAATCGTCGGGACCCACCGGATGGGGCACCATTGCGTGGAGCGCCACGGCGAGCACACGGGGTCACTGATCTCCGGTCGGGAGTGGATGAGCATGGCGGTGATGCGCAGGCCCGGCATTCCGGCGGCGGCGGTGGACGGGGCCGAGCCGTCCGCCGTTCCGGCGGTCAGCTCCCACAACGAGTGGGACCCGCTGGAGGAGGTCGTCGTCGGACGTCTCGACGGCGCGACGATCCCCTCCAGCCATCCGGTCGTGGCCTGCAACATCCCGTCATGGGCGGGGCGGCTGCAGGGGCTCGCCGCCGGCATCAGGTACCCCCGGGTGCTGCTGGAGTCGGCACAGCGGGAACTCGACCAGTTCGTCACCCTCCTGCGGTCCCTGGGCGTCACGGTCACGCGTCCGGAACCGGTCGACCACAGGAAACGCTTCGGCACCCCGCGCTGGTCGTCGCGGGGGTTCTGCAACACCTGCCCGCGCGACAGCCTGCTGGTGATCGGCGACGAGATCATCGAGACCCCGATGGCCTGGCCCTGCCGGTACTTCGAGACCCACTCCTACCGCCCGCTCCTCAAGGACTACTTCCGGCGCGGCGCGCGCTGGACGTCGGCGCCCAAGCCGCAGCTCACCGACGAGCTGTTCGAGCCGGGTTTCCGTGCGCCCGGGCCGGGCGAGCCGATGCGCTACATCCTCACCGAGTTCGAACCGGTGTTCGATGCCGCTGATTTCGTGCGCGCCGGACGGGATCTGTTCGTCACCCGGAGCAACGTCACCAACCTGACGGGCATCGAGTGGCTGCGCCGGCACCTCGGATCCGGTTACCGCATCCACGAGATCGAGAGCCGCTGCCGCACACCCATGCACATCGACACGACGTTCGTCCCGCTCGCACCCGGCAAGGCCCTGGTCAATCCCGAGTACGTCGACGTCGACCGCCTGCCCGGCATCCTGGACGGGTGGGACATCCTGGTCGCCCCGGAGCCCGACCCGATCGACGAGCGCCTGCTCAGGCTCACCTCGATGTGCGGCAAGTGGCTCAGCATGAACGTGCTCGTGATCGACGGCAAGCGGGTGATCGCCGAACGCCACCACACCGGCATGCTCCGCGCACTCGAGAAATGGGGCTTCGAGCCGATCCCGTGCGATCTGCTGCACTACGCCCCGTTCGGCGGCTCGTTCCACTGCGCGACGCTCGACGTCCGGCGCCGCGGCACACTCGAATCCTATTTCGACTGATCAGCCGCTTCGGGGCGCACACCCGGGGAGCACCCGCACGCCCGCCGGGCTCCCCCACCGTGGTGCGGGAGCGGCTGAAGGGCGATCCGCCCGCGGAGCGCGGCCGGCCGGCCGCACGACGGGTGGCCCCGCGCTCCGCCGAGCCGCGGACCCGGGTGTACGGGCGGATCCGGGCGGCGGGGCGCGGGGCCCCGAGGCGTCAGGAGAGGTACGCCTCCACTTCGCCGAACTGGGCCGCCGGCCAGCCGGTGTTGCCGGTGACGTGCAACCGCAGGTGGCGGACGGTCCCGCTGACCGGGATGGTCACCGTGTTGCCGGTGGCCGGGTCGAAGCGGTAGGCCTTCGAGGCGGCCAGGGTCGCGTACGACGAGCCGTCGGTGCCGCCCTGCACGGAGAGGGTCTGCGTGCGGGCCTGCCACGCGGACTGCGGCGGCAGCTTCAGCACCACCCGGCGCACGGCCTGCGCGGAGCCGAGGTCGACCGTCAGGGACTGCGGGAAGGCGTTGTTGGCGGACTCCCAGTAGGTGCCGGCGTCGC
Organism: Streptomyces sp. NPDC016640; assembly: GCF_043076215.1. Classification (NCBI taxonomy): domain Bacteria; kingdom Bacillati; phylum Actinomycetota; class Actinomycetes; order Kitasatosporales; family Streptomycetaceae; genus Streptomyces; species Streptomyces sp. NPDC016640. The sequence continues at coordinate 26,259 of NZ_JBIBRG010000022.1, read as the reverse complement.
CGTCGACCGCCTTGCCGGGGGTGTAGACGTCCTGGGAACCGGTGGCCGTGGCCGGACGGCCCTGAGCGAGGTTGCGGTCCGGGCCGGGGTCGGGGTTGCCCTGGCCGGGTTGCGGCCAGGTCGAGCAGTCCGACCAGGTGCTGTTCCACCCGGAGTTGCCGCCGCCGTCGGTGAGCGTGAAGGTGCCGGAGCCGGACGGGTAGGGGCAGTTGTAGACGCCGGCCGACCCGACACCCGTGGCCGTGACGTTGCGGAAGGTGGCGGCACCCTGGGTCTCCGCCTGGACGACGACCGTGCCCGCCCTGTTCACGGTGGCGCCGTCGACGGTGATGTTCCTGGCCGCGAATCCGCGCCCGCTGCCGGAGACGAACTCGAAGGCACTGTAGGGGCTGTCGGTGACCGTGGTGTTGGTGATCCTGACCTGTGCCTCGATGGCGCTGTCGTAGGAGTCGACGCGCAGGGCGCCCATGGGGTGGTTCCAGTTGGGGTTCATGGCGCCGGTGCGCACCAGGGTGTTGCCGTCGACGGTGATGGTGCCGGCCAGCGGGTGGAAGGGGTCGAGGAACTTCTGGTTGGAGATGGCGATACCGCTGCCGAGGGCGTTGGTGTCGGTGACCAGGTTGTTCCGGACGGTGATGTCGGTGCCGCCGTAGATGGCGATGCCGTTGGCGAGGTTCGGCTGCGAGACGGTGTTGTTCTCGAAGCTGCTGTTCGTGTTCGGCGCGTTCAGCGACCACATGGCGAGCGCGTCGTCGCCCTGGTTGCGCAGGAAGTTGTTGCGGACCTTCACCCCGCGCGCGTTGCCGTTGAGGTTGAGGCCGTCCGCCGTCATGTCGAGGAAGCGGCTGTCCTCGACGACGAGGTTGTCGTTGGTGCCGGTCAGCCAGAGGCCGACCTTGAGGTGCTGGAGCCACATGCCGGAGACGGAGGAGTCCGGGCCGAGCGAGCCGTTGACGAAGTTGTCGGGGCTCGAGTCGACGCGCTCGGTGACCTCGCCGATGACCGCGAAGTCCTCGATGTGGACGTTGCCCGAGGAGTTCGGCTGGTCGATGAAGCGGGAGGTGCGCACGACCGAGTGCCAGTGGCCGGCGCCCCGGAGGGTGACGTTCTGGACGCCGTTCAGGGAGGAGGTGAGCCGGTACTCGCCCGGCGGGATCCACACCACGCCGCCCTGTGCGGCGGCGACGGCCTCGCGGAACGCCTGTGTGGAGTCGCCCCGGCCGCTCGGGTCGGCGCCCTTGTCGGTGACGGAGACCGAACCGGCGGGTCTGGCCGCGGGCCCGGCCACCTGCTCGAAGTCGGCCACGTCGACGGTGACCTGGACCCCCGTGGCCTGGAGGGCGACCTTGTCACCGGCCTGGACGTCACGGCCGAGCAGCAGGCGCGAGTTGGCGTAGAAGTGGTGGGTCCTGGAGCCGGCGATCCAGCCGGTGTCGACGTAGGAGTACTTGGAGGTCACGGGCAGGGTCTTCGGGAGCTTCTGGCCGTTGACGTACACGTCGAGCGAGCCGGACTGGCCGTCGGGGACGCTGTGGGCGACGTTCACCGCGTTGGCCGCGCGCGGCACCGTGAACTCCACGCGCTGGCCCGCGTTCAGACGGACGGCCTGACGGCCGGAGGCCTCGGAGGCGAGGGTGCCCTGGGTGTGATCGGGGCCGATCTTCGTGCCGGTGGTGGTGGCGGACTCGGCCTCGACCGAGGTGAAGGGGAGGGTGGCGCCCGCGGCGGCGTGGGCGGGCGCGGGCGCGAGGGCGACGAGCATGCCGGCGGCGACGGCGACGACCGCGCCGATCACTGACATGCTCCTGACACTACTTGCGGTGCTGCTGACGGTGCTCATGTGCCGGTCCCTTCGTGGTGGGGGTGCGGGAACTAGCGGGTGCGGTCCTCAGGCGCGCAGCCAGACCGCCGTGTCCTGCGGCAGCCGTCCGTCGGGGTCCAGAGGCCCGCTGACGAGGAGGATCTCGGTGTGCTCGGGCAGGGGGGCCGGGGTGTCGGCGAGGTTCACCAGGCAGCGCGTGCCCTCGGCCCGCACGAAGTCGAGGACCCCCTCGGGCGCGGGGAGCCACGTGAGCGGTCCCTCCCCGAACGCGGGGCGCAGGCCGATCGCCCGGCGGTAGAGACAGAGCATGGAACGGGGATCGTCCAGCTGGCGGTCGACCGCGCGGGCCGCCCAGCCGTCGGGCTGCGGCAGCCACGGCGTCTCCCGTGAGCCGAAGCCCGCATGCGGCGCGTCCGCCACCCAGGGAAGCGGCACCCGGCAGCCGTCACGCCCCGGGTCGACGCCGCCCGACCGGGCGTGCATCGGGTCCTGGATCAGCTCGCGCGCCACCTCCACCTCGGGCAGGCCGAGTTCCTCGCCCTGGTACACGTAGACCGCGCCGGGCAGGGCCAGGGACAGCAGGGCGGCGGCGCGGGCCCGGCGGGTGCCCAGGGCCAGGTCGGTCGGGGTGCCGAAGGTTTTGGCGGCGAAGTCGAACCCGGTGTCGGCGCGGCCGTAGCGGGTGACCGTGCGGGTCACGTCGTGGTTGCAGAGCACCCAGGTGGCGGGGGCGCCGACCGGGGCGTGCTCGGCCAGTGTCTCGTCGATGGAGGCGCGCAGCCGGGCCGCGTCCCAGGGGCAGGTCATGAAGGAGAAGTTGAACGCGGTGTGCAGCTCGTCGGGGCGGAGGTACCGCGCGAAGCGCTCGGTGTCCGGGAGCCACACCTCGCCGACGAAGACGGCGCCGTACTCGTCGGCGACGGCCCGCCAGGCGCGGTAGACGTCGTGGAGTTCGTCGCGGTCGACGTAGGGGTGCGGGTCGCGGCCCTCGGTGAGGTCCGGCAGCCGGGGGTCCTTCACCAGCAGCGCGGCGGAGTCGACGCGGACACCGGCCACGCCCCGCTCGAACCAGAAGCGCAGGATGTCCTCGTGTTCCCGGCGGACGGCGGGGTGCGCCCAGTTGAGGTCGGGCTGTTCCGGGGCGAACAGGTGGAGGTACCAGTCGCCGTCGTCGAGCCGGCTCCAGGCGGGGCCGCCGAACTCCGACCGCCAGTCGTTCGGGGGCAGTTCGCCGTGTTCGCCGCGGCCCGGGCGGAAGTGGAACAGCTCGCGTTCGGGGCCCCCGGCGAGGGCGGCGCGGAACCAGGGGTGCTGGTCGGAGACGTGGTTCGGCACAATGTCGACGATCGTGCGGATGCCCGTCTCCCGTGCCTCCGCGATGAGTTTCTCCGCCTCGGCGAGGGTGCCGAAGGCCGGGTCGATCGCCCGGTAGTCGGCGACGTCGTAGCCGCCGTCCTTCATCGGGGACAGGTACCAGGGGCTGAACCACAGGGCGTCGACGCCGAGCTGTTCCAGATAGGGCAGCTTCGCGCGGACTCCGGCGAGATCGCCGGTGCCGTCGCCGTCGCCGTCGGCGAAGCTGCGGACGTACACCTGGTAGATGACGGCGGAGCGCCACCAGTCGTCGCTTCGGGCAGAGGTGGGCTGTTCCACGGTGCGTGCCTTTCTCTTCTGTGGAGGTGGCCGGTGTCAGCCCTTGGTGCCGCCCGCGCTGATTCCGGCGATGATGTGCCGCTGGAACACGAGGAACAGCGCGACCATGGGGATGCTGGCGATCACCATCGCGGCGATGAGCACGGTCAGCCGGATGTTCTGCGACAGTTGCACCAGGGCCACGCTGATCGGCTGTTTCCCGGTGTCGGAGAAGACCATCAGCGGCCACAGGAAGTCCTGCCACACCGCGACCAGCGCGAAGATCGACACCACGCCGAGCACCGGCCGCGACATGGGCAGCACGATCGACCACAGGGTGCGCAGCCTGCCCGCGCCGTCCATCCCGGCGGCCTCCAGGACGTCCCTGGGCAGTTGGTCGAAGAACCGCTTGAGCAGGTAGAGGTTGAAGGCGTTGGCGACGGCGGGCAGCCAGATGGCGAGCGGATCGTTGAGGAGTCCGAGGTCCGCCACGGTCAGGTACTTGGGTACGACCAGGGCCTGGGCCGGGACCATCAGGGTGGCGAGGATGCCGCCGAGGATCAGCTTGCCGAAGGCGGGCCGGAGCCTGGACAGCGCGTAGGCGGCGGCCGTGCAGAACACCAGCTGGAACAGCCAGGCTCCGGCCGCCTGCACCACCGTGTTCCACAGGTGCGTGGGCAGCTGCATCAGCTCCCAGGCGTCGGTGTAGCCGCTGGTGCTCCAGGTCTGCGGGACGAGGGTGGGAGGGGTGCGCGCCACCTCGTCCGGTGACTTCATCGCGCCGCTCGCCATCCAGTAGACCGGGAAGAGGAAGGCCAGCGCGAACAGTACGAGGATGCCGGTGAACACGGTCCAGTAGACGGCCCTGCCGCGCGGGCGGGCCAGCACCGCCGGGGAGACGAGGGTGCGGGTGGCGCTGCTCATGCGGCCTCCTCCGCGGAACGGGTGAGGCGGAGGTAGACGGCGGAGAACGCCCCGAGCAGGGCGAGGAGCATCACGCTCAGCGCGCAGGCGCCGCCGAAGTCGTTGTAGAGGAAGGCGTACTTGTAGATGAGGTAGAGGACGGTGACGGTGGAGTTCTCGGGGCCGCCGCCGGTGATCACGAACGGCTCGGTGAACACCTGCATGGTGGCGATGATCTGGAGCAGCATCAGCATCAGGATGACGAACCTGGTCTGCGGGACCGTCACGTGCCGGACGCGCTGGAGCAGGGTCGCGCCGTCCAGTTCCGCGGCCTCGTACAGCTCGCCGGGGATGGACTGCAGGGCGGCGAGGTAGATGAGGACGGTGCCGCCCATGTTGGCCCAGGTCGCCACGACGACGAGGGAGACCAGGGCGGTGTCGGCACCGTTGGACCAGTTCGAGGTGGGCAGGTGCAGGAAGCGCAGCGCCTCGTTGGCGAGGCCGGCGCCGGGGTCGTAGAACCACTTCCACAGCAGGGCGCTGACCACCGGCGGGATCATCACCGGCAGATAGACCACGACCCGGAAGAAGGCCTTGGCGTGCCTGAGTTCGTTGAGGACGAGAGCCAGCACGAAGGGGACCGCGAAGCCGATCAGCAGGGCGAGGAGGGTGAAGGTGAGCGTGTTGCGCCAGGCGGCGCCGAACTCGGGGTCGTTCAGGACGCGGGTGAAGTTGGCGGTGCCGGCCCACTCGGGATCCGAGCCCGGCGTGTACGTCTGGAAGGCGATCACGACCGCGCGGATCGCCGGGTACCAGGAGAACAGCGCGAAGCAGACCAGGCCGCCGGCGAGGAAGCCGTAGGCGCGCAGGTGGTCGGCGAGGCGGCGCCGTCTCCGGTCCCCTGCCGGGGACGGCGCCCTCACCGGGCGGACCGGCACGGCCGCGGCCGGCCGTTCGACCGTCTCCATCGCCGGTCAGCCCCGGGCCAGGATGCCGTCGATCTTGCCGGAGGCGTCCTTCAGGAGCCGGTCGATGTCCGCGTCCTCCTTGGTGAGGACGGCGGAGACGACGCCGTCGAGCACGGAGTAGAGCTGCTGCGCGTGCGGCGGCTCGATCTTCATCTCCAGCTTCTGGTTGCCGTCGAGGAAGGACTGGTAGTTCTCCACCGGGACGTTGGCGTGGGCCTCCTTGGCCCGCTGGTCCCTCTCGTCGGCGGCGCCGGTGAACAGGCGGGGCTCGGGCAGGCCGACCGGGGCGTCGTTCCTCCCGGCGCGGGCGTAGTCGCCGAGGAAGCCGTCACCGGGGGTGAGGAACATGTGGTCGAGCCACTTCAGACCGGCGCGGATCTGTTCGGGTGAGGCGTTCCTGCCGAACATGTAGCCGTCGCCGCCGATGAGGGTGGCCCTGCCGCCGGGCATGGGAGCGATGGCGATGTCCTGGTACTCGGCACCCTTCTCCTTGACCAGGATCGGGATGTTGTCGGGGGCGGCGAGGTACATGCCGAGCTTGCCCGCGCCCATCATCTGCTGGGCGTCGTTGATGACGAGCAGTTGCCTGCTGCCCATCGACTCGTCCTTCCACCGCATGTCGTGCAGGGTCCGCAGCACGGCGCGGGCCTCGGGGGTGTCGACGGTGGCCTTCTCGCCGTCGGCGCTGACCACGTCGCCGCCCCGGGAGTACAGCTCGGCGGTGAAGTGCCAGCCGCCCTGGTTCTGGGCGCTGTAGTCGGCGTAGCCGACGGTGCCGTCGCCGAGCGCGGCGATCCTCCTGGCGGCGTCGCGGACCCCGGCCCAGGTGGTGGGCGGCCGGTCGGGGTCGAGACCGGCCCTCTCGAAGAGCGCCCTGTGGTAGATCAGACCCATCGAGTAGCCGGTGCGCGGGATGCCGTAGACCTTGCCGTCGACGGTGTAGATGTCCCTCAGCTGCGGCTGGATCGTCTTGTAGCTCTTCAACTCGTCCACGTACGGGGTGAGATCGGCCGCCTGGTTGATGTCGACGACGTGCCGCGCGTCGGTGAAGTACGTGTAGAAGACGTCCTCCATCTGCCCGCCGGCGAGCTTGGCGTCGAACGTCTTGGGGTCCTGGCAGGGGAAGGCGTCGTGCGGGACGACGTCGATGTCCGGGTTCTCCTTCTCGAAGGCGGCGATGTCCTCCTCGAAGAACCGGCGGTCGACCTCGGCGCTCCTGGGCGGCATGCAGTTGACCGTGATGCGGGTCTTGCCGTCGGCGGCCTCGTCGCCGCTCGATCCGCACGCGGTGAGCGTGAGGGCGCCGGCGCCCAGGGCGACAAGGGTACGGCGGATCCCGGTGCTTCTCATCGGTGGACCCCTTACGGGACAGGAGCGAGTGGACCCCTCGGAACAGGAGCGGTGGGCGGGGCACACTCAAGCACCGACATCAACGGCCCGCAATATGTCGCACAGAATTTGAAATTATTGGACAGGAGAGCGGATCTCAGGAACGGGGTGCCTGGGCGGTCGATCCCCGCACCACCAGCTCGGGCTCGAACAGAAGCTCCTCGGCGGCCACCGCACTGCCGTTGATCTGCGCGTTCAGCAGTTCCACCACCGCCCTGCCCATGGCCTCGATGGGCTGCCGGACGGTGGTGAGCGGGGGCTCGGTGCAGTTCATCAGCGCCGAGTCGTCGTAGCCGACGACGGAGATCCGGTCCGGCACGCCGAGTCCCTTGCGGCGGGCCGCCCGCACGACACCGAGGGCCAGGGGGTCGCTGGCGCAGATGAAGCCGGTGACGCCCCGCTCGATGAGCCGCGAGGCGGCGGCGTGACCGCCCTCGATGGAGAACATGGCCCGGGCGACGTGCTCGTCGGGCACCTCGCCGGCCACGGCGCGCGCGGCGGCCAGTTTGCGCGCCGAGGGCATGTGGTCGCCGGGCCCGAGCACCAGCCCGATGCGCTCGTGCCCGAGCGAGGCCAGGTGCCGCCAGGCCTGCTCCACGGCCACCGCGTCGTCGCACGAGACGGCGGGGAAACCGAGGTGTTCTATCGCCGCGTTGACGAGGACGACGGGGATGTTGCGCCCGGCGAGCCGGCGGTAGTGGTCGTGGGGCGCGTCGGCCTGGGCGTACAGGCCGCCGGCGAACACGACACCCGAGACCTGCTGCTGCAGCAGCAGGTCCACGTAGTCCGCCTCGGAGACGCCGCCGCGGGTCTGGGTGCACAGCACGGGCGTCAGCCCCAGCTGGGCCAGCGCGCCGCCGATGACCTCGGCGAAGGCGGGGAAGATCGGGTTCTGCAGCTCGGGCAGGACCAGGCCGACCAGGCGGGCACGCTCACCGCGCAACTGGGTGGGCCGCTCGTAGCCGAGCACGTCCAGGGCGGAGAGCACCGCCTGCCGGGTGACCTCGGAGACTCCCGGCTTGCCGTTGAGCACCCGGCTGACCGTCGCCTCGCTGACCCCGACCTTCTTCGCCACCACAGCAAGTCGTCGCGTCATGAACGCAAGAATAACGCAAGGAATGCAAACAGCTTGCGTAACCGCGCAAAAATTACGTCGGGGTGCCGCCCGGAGCCCCGGACGTGCCCGAGGTGGCAGGTCGTCGCGGCGCGTACGGCCTCCCGGTCCGGACGAGCGGCGCGGCCCGCGGCACGTCCGCCGCGCGCTCGCGACAGCCGGGCTCCCGCCCGCCGGGGGCGGAGAGTGCGCACGGGGCGGGCCGGGGTCCCTCCGCCCGGCGCCCACGCCGTTCACGGCGTTCACCCGGTTCGCCTCGTTCGGCTGCTCTCCAGGGCGCGGGCGGCGCCTGTCGTTCCGGCACCCGGCACCCGTGCGGGGAACAGCGCGGGCGGCCTCCGCGGGGCGGCTCAGTCCCCGGCGGGGACGACTCTCAGGTGGGAGGCTGCGCGGCGGGCCCTGCGGCTCCCGGCCGGGACACGGGGCGCCTCGCGCAGGACCAGGGTCAGCCGGACGCAGTCCATCTCCCGGAGCGTGCTGGTCGTCTCGACGACGACGCGGCAGTCCGTGGCGCCCCAGCGCGGGTCGGGGTGCAGGAGGGGACGTACGGCGCCGTCCTGTTCGGCGGCCCGCTCGCCCACGACCCGGAGCCAGTGCGGCAGGCCGTACCGGTAGGCGGCCTCCATGATCGGATCCTGGGCGATCTCGCGGCGGATGGCCTGCAGCCCGCGGTCGTGGCCGTGGCCGTAACGCTCGACGGTCCTGGCGAAGTGGGCCAGCATCGGCAGGCACCAGCTCGACTCGTGGTCGCCGAGCACCGTGGCGGCATCCGGGTGGAAGAGGACGAACCTGAGGAAGTTGTCCACGGGCAGGGCCGTGGGATGCGGCTCCACGTCCAGGAAGAGCGTCCGGAAAGCGGTGTTGGTGAGCAGCACGTCCCACCGGTGGTCCACCACCAGGGAGGGATGCGGGACCGCCTCCAGGAGTACGGCGTAGTCCTGGAGGTAGGCCTGCGCCTCGGGAGTGTCGGGGGTGGGCCGCGGTGCCGGCCGCTGCCCTCCTGCCTGATATGCCATCGGGAGGTCACCCCTCTTGCCTGTGCGGCCTTGACGCGGCGCCCCGATCCTGCTGCCCGGACGCGACGCGTGTCAACTATCGTGGCATTCCATGCCTGTTGACGGCTGAAATTGGCCACAGTTGTGGCGAGACCTGGATGTGAGTTCGAACCACGGCTAGTCTCCGTGAAGTTCACGGCAATCGCTTGTGAAAAGCCTGTGAGAGACGTAGGAGATCTTTCGGTGACGGGTGGCTTCGAGGGTCCGGACACCGCGCCGACGACCGCGCTGCCGGCCGTCGTCGCCCGCGTCACCGCTCTCGCCGACCGGCTCGGCGTGGCGCACGGCGAGGTCTTCGACGTCGGCCGGCTCTCCGTCGCCTCCGGTGTGCCCGAGCCCGTGGTCAAGTCGCTGCTGAGCGGCCGGCCGGCGGGCGAGCCGGATGTGCAGGCCCGGTTCCTGCAGCGGCTGGACCTGCTGCGCCGCACCCGGCTGAAGCCGAACGGCCGCAAGTACACGCAGCAGGAGATCGCCGACGGCGCGGGCATGTCCCGGCAGCAGGCCGGCGCCCTGATCAACGGCGACCGCCGGCCCACCATGGAGCACTGCGACGCCCTCCAGCGGTTCTTCCGGGTGCACGCCGGCTTCCTCACCGCCGAGGACCCCGAGGCGCTCGCGAGCGTGCTCCAGCACACCGAGCAGGAGCTGCTGCAGAAGCTCGCGGGCCGGGAGCGGGAGGCGGCGGCGGTGGCCGACGACCCGCTGGAGCGGCTGCTGCAGGACCACGGTGTCCGCGGGATCGCGTGGCGGGCCGCGCAGCTGCCCACCGACCAGCACCGCGACAAGGTCGCGGAGTGGCTGGACATGCTCCTGGAGAGCGTCCAGCGGCCCACGTCGTGACCGGGGAGAGCCGTGGGCACCGGTAGGGACATGCGCCGTCTGTGCGGCGAGCTGGTCACGGAGCTGACGCTCCCCGTCCCGGCGCGGCCCGCCGACCTGTGCACCGCCCTGTGCGAGGCGATGAGCAGGCGCCGGGGCCGGCCCGTGCTCTTCCGCACGGCCGTCTTCCCGCCGGCGACCGCGAGCGGACTGTGGCTCGACATGGCGGACCTGGACCTCGTGGTGGTCGAGGAGCGCACCGCGCCCGGTCACCAGCTGGTAATCCTGGGGCACGAGCTGTGGCACATGAAGGCCGGTCACCGCAGTCATCACGTCGAGGGGGCGCGGGTCGCCGCGCGGCTCCTGCACGAGAACACCGACGAGGACGCCCTGCGGGCGACCGTCCTGAAGGTCGCCGCGCGCACCCGCTTCGACCTCGCCGAGGAGAAGGAGGCCGAGGCCTTCGGCCTGCTGCTGGCCAGCAAGTGCCGGACGTGGCTGGCCGGTTCGTCGCTGCGCGGGCCGGTGCAGCGGGACCACCTCGCGGGCCGGATCGGGGCTTCGCTGGGGTACCTGGGGCCGCAGGGCTGAGCGGCCGCGCCCCGGCGCGCGAGCCCTCCGGGCGGGCGGACCGGTCGGCGTCGCGGCCCCGTTGTCAGTGGTGGGCGGCAAGCTGGAGGTGCGTCCCCGCGCGCGGGGCGCCGGACCCACGACCACGACACGGGGAGAGCCGAGCGATGCCCACCGCCGTACCGACCGACCGCGAGCGCACCGCCGTCCAGGCCTATCTGCGGCTGCTGCACACCGTGCGCGCCGCCTTCGACGCCCGGCCCGTCCCGCCGGACCGGCCCGGGCCCCCGCTTCTCCCGCCCTCCGTGCTCGCCGAGGCGGAGACGGCCCTGGCCCGGGCGGGCCTGGCGGGCAACGAGGAGGCGTTCTTCCGGATGCTGCGCGACTGGCACTCCGAGCCGTAGCGCGGCCCGTCCCGGGGCGGCGGCCGCCGCCCCGGGACGGGCCGCCGCCGACGTGTTCAGCCGTGGGGTACGACCACCGCCGTGGCGATCAGGTCTCCCCGGGTGGTCCAGCGGCCGGTGAAGTGGTCGAGCACCTCGCTGCCCACGCGGGGGCCCGGCACGAGGAGGGTGGCGCGGAAGCCGCCGCGGTGGTGCGCGTCGTCGTCGGGGAAGAGGTCGATGTCGGCCTCGTGGAAGTCCAGCCACTTCCTGGTGAGGGGGAACCACGCCTTGTAGACGGACTCCTTGGCGCTGAACAGCAGCCGGTCCCAGTGCACGGCGGGCAGTTCCCCGGTCAGCCGGGCGATGCGTGCCGCCTCGTCCGGCAGCGCCACGGCGGACAGCACGCCGTCGGGCAGCGGCCCGTGGACCTCGGCGTCGATCCCGAGGGAGGCCAGGTCGCCGGCGCGGACCAGGGCGGCGGCGCAGTAGCCCTGGCAGTGGGTCATGCTGCCGGCCACCCCGGCCGGCCAGCCGGGAGCGCCGCGTTCACCGGGCAGCACCGGGTGCGCCGGCACGCCGAGCTTTTCCATCGCGCGGCGGGCGCAGGAGCGTACGGCGGTGAACTCCCGGCGGCGTTTGGGGACGGCCCGCTCGATCAGCGCCTCCTCCTCGGGGTACAGCGGCGCGTCGACGCCCTCGTCGCCGTAGGCCTCGACGGAGACCACCGTCTGCGGCAGCAGTTCCTCGATCATCGTCTCTCGTCCTCCTCGGGCACGATCCGGCGCAGCCGCCCCGGCGGCTGCGACCGCTTGCGCCACTCGCGCGGGTAGCCGACCGACACCTCTTCGAACCGGACACCGTCCTGCGAGGTGGTCCGGGGGATGTGCAGATGGCCGTAGACCATGGTGTGGACGGGGAACCTCCGGTGCCAGTCGTCGGTCAGCACGGTGCCGCACCACATGGCGAACTCGGGGTACCACAGCACCTCCGTCGGATGGCGGTGCAGCGGATAGTGGTTGACGAGGACGAGCGGGCGGTCGTCGGGCAGCTCGGCGAGCCGGCGCTCGGTCTCGGCGACCCGTGCCCGGCACCAGGCCTCCCGGCTCGGGTACGGGTCGGGGTGGAGCAGATGCTCGTCGGTGCAGACGACGCCGGTGCCCTCGGCGTAGGCCAGTCCCTCGTCCTTGGTGGCGCACCCGGACGGCAGGAAGGAGTAGTCGTACAGCAGGAACAGCGGTGCGACGGTCACCGGGCCGCCGGGGCCGTCCCAGACGGGGTAGGGGTCCTCGGGCGTGACCACCCCGAGGTCGCGGCACTGTTCGACGAGGTGGTCGTAGCGGGCCACGCCGCGCAGGGTGACCGCGTCGCGCGGATGGGTCCACAGCTCGTGGTTGCCGGGCACCCAGACGACCTTGGCGAACCGTCCCGCGAGGGTCTTGAGGGCCCAGCGGATGTCCTCCACGGTCTCCGCGACGTCACCGGCCACCAGCAGCCAGTCCTCGTCCGTCTCGGGCCGCATCCGCTCGACCAGGGCACGGTTCTCGTCGTAGCCGATGTGCAGGTCGCTGATGGCCCACATCCGTCCGCCGCCGCCTGTACCCGACATCACCCGTCGCCCCTTCAGCCGTCACGAACGGCACCACGAGATCACATTCGTGCCGCCGGGACAAGCTCGGCCCGTCATATGCCCGTGGTGTCCGGAACCGCCGCCGAAGCCGTATGATCTGCGGCACCACCGCCATGACCCGCCCTTCGTCCAGGGCCGTTTGGCGACCCTCCCTGTGTCTTGCCCGGGCAACGGGCCGCCGAGCCCTGCCCGCGAACCGTGAAAGGCGGCCTGCATGGTCTCTCGCGTACGCGTCTGGCTCAACCGCACGTACGCGGAGAACGTGTTCTTCATGGATCAGCTGAGGAGAAATCCCGACGACCGGGCCGTCGAGATCCATGCCACCCACGGCGATCCCGACTCCCCCGTGCTGGCCGCCGCGGACACCGCCGACCTGGAGCCCGAGGGGCTGTCGCCGGCGGCGTACGTCGAGTACGCGCTCGCCCAGTGCGAGCGGCGCGGCATCGACGTGTTCGTGCCCCGGCTGCACCAGGCGGCGGTCGTCGCGCACCGCGCCGAGTTCGAGGCGGCCGGTACGGCGCTGCTGGCGCCGCCGCCCGAGGCGGTGGCCGTGTTCCGGGACAAGGTGATCGCCTACGAGGCGGTGCAGGCGATCGGGGTGCCCGTGCCGCCGTGGTGGCGGGTGCGCTGTGCGGACGAACTCCTCGCCGCTGTGGACGAGTTGGAGGCGCGGGGCCACCGGGCCTGCTTCAAACCCGCGTCCGGTGCGGGCGGGGTGGGTTTCAGGATGATCACCCGCGCCCCGTTCTCGCTCGCGCAGCTGAGCGGCTTCCCGAGCCCGTACGTAGCGCTCGGTCCGGTGCTGGACGCCGTGCGGCAGGCCGACGAGCCGGTGGACTGGCTGGTGATGCCGCGCCTGGAGGAGCCCGAGGTGTCGGTGGACTGCCTCACCGGGACCGACAACCGGATCCGGCTGGCGGTGGGGCGCACCAAGAACGGACGGCGCCGGGGCTTCACGCTGCACGAGCAGTGGCTGGAGCCGGCCCGGCGGATCGCGGAGGGCTTCGGGCTGCACCACCTGTCCAACATCCAGTTCCGGATGTTCGGCGAGCGGCCCGTGCTCATGGACGTCAACACCCGCCCCGCGGGCGGGCTGCACCAGCTGTCGCTGTGCGGGGTGAACGCCCCGTGGGCCGCCGTGCGGCTGGCGCTCGGCGACGACCCGGGCGAGATGTCACCGCCGTTCCTCGGCCAGGACTACTCGGTGGTGTCCGGTCCGCGCCCGCTGCTGCCGGTGCCGTTGCCGCCGCGGCAGCAGCGTGCCGATGTGCCCACGGCCGCGCTGGACGCCGTACCGGCTCCGGCGGCGCCGGTGGAGCCGAGGACGGCGACCGGAGCACGCACCTGAAAGTATTTCCGGGAAATCCCGGCCAGGGGTGTATCAGGGGCCGGTCCGCGGACTCTTAACGGTGTAGGCGACTGGGGAAGCCGCCGGGGGGAAGCACGGGGGAACGGGGGGTTCGGGTCGGTCGGCCGCTGTCACGGGGGGCGACCGGCCGATCCGAAGCCGTTCCCGTGCCCGCACCCGTGTTCGGCGGGGCGCTGCGATCGTGCCCGCGCCCTCCTCGACGGCCTTCGCGGACCCGGCCGCGCACTCGGCCGGCGGCGGCAGCGGCACCGCGGACCGGCCCTCCCGGAGAGGGCGGACGGCACGGCGCCGGGGGAGTCCTAGCCGAGGTAGCCGAGGCCGGGGTGGACGGCGGTGTAGCCGTCGACGAGCCGCCGGGCCACGGTCACGGAGTCCACCAGCGGGTGCAGTGCGAACGCCTTGACCGCTGTCGTGCGGGAGCCCGACCGGGCGGCGGCCAGCACCTCGCGTTCGACGGCCTTGACGGCGCAGACCAGACCGGTGGCGTGACCGGGCAGCGGGTCGACGGAGACGGGGTGCGCGCCGCCGGCGTCCACCAGGCAGGGGACCTCGATCACGGCGTCCTCGTCCAGCGGCGCGAGGGTGCCGCGGTTGCGGACGTTGAGGATCAGGGTGGTGCGTTCGTCACGGGCGACGGCGCGCATCAGGGCGAGGGCCACCTTCTCGTAGCCGCCGGACAGGTCGTCGGCCTCGCGCTCGCCCGCGCCCGCCGCTTCCCGGTTCTCGGCCATGTAGGTGGCCTCGCGTTCGGCGCGGGTGCGCTCCCACAGGTCCAGTGCGGGCACGCCGGGGGCGCTGGCCCCCGCGTAGAACTGTTCCTGCTGGTCGCGCAGGAACGCTCCCCTGGTGCGCTCGGCCCGCTGGTAGGCGTGGACGGCCTCGCGGTTGAAGTAGTAGTAGTGCAGGTACTCGTTGGGGATCGCGCCCAGGGAGCGGAGCCAGTCGGCGCCGAAGAGCCGGCCCTCCTCGAAGGAGCCGAGCAGTGCGGGGTCGTCGAGCAGCCGGGGCAGTTCGTCACGGCCGGCGACGCGCAGTCCGCGTACCCAGCCGAGGTGGTTGAGGCCGACGTAGTCGATCCACGCCTCCCGCGGTCGGGCGCCGAGGACCCGGGCGATACGGCGGCCGAGACCGACCGGTGAGTCGCAGATGCCGATGACGCGGTCGCCCAGGTGCCGGGACATGGCCTCGGTGACCAGGCCGGCGGGGTTGGTGAAGTTGATGACCCAGGCGTCGGGTGCGAGGCGGGCCACCCTGCGGGCGATGTCGACGGCGACGGGGACGGTGCGCAGACCGTAGGCGATGCCGCCCGCGCCGACCGTCTCCTGGCCGAGCACACCCTCGGCCAGGGCGACCCGTTCGTCGTTCGCCCTGCCCTCCAGGCCGCCGACGCGGATCGCGGAGAAGACGAAGTCGGCGCCGCGCAACGCGTCGTCGAGGTCCGTGGTGGCGGACACCTCGGGGGCGTCGGGCACGCCGGCGGCCTGCTCGGCGAGGACCCGGGTGATCGCCCGCAGCCTGCCCGCGTCCACGTCGTGCAGGACGACCCGGGTGACCCGCCCCTCGGCGTGGTCGCCGAGCAGTGCCCCGTACACCAGGGGCACGCGGAAGCCTCCGCCGCCCAGAATCGTCAGCCTCACACCGCACCTTCCCTCCATGCCGACCGGGGACGACCCTACTCGTGGCGCGCCGCGCGGCCGGGCAGCCGCCCGCCGCGACGGCCTGATCACCCCGGACGCGCCGTCGGTGGCCGCCCCGGTCGTCGTCCCGTGCGCCGGCTCCCGGATCCCGGTCCTCGGCCCGGCACTGCGGCCCGCGGTACCTCCGGGGCCCCGGGCCGGCAGCCGGGACGAAATCCCTCTCACCGGTGAGGACCGGGCGGGCCGGCCCTCGTGATACTGGATCGTCCCCCGTCCCCGAGGAGCCGCCCATGTCCCTCCGGTCCGCCTTCACGCCGGTCGTCACCCGCTGGCGTTCGGCGAATCCGTACGCCCTCGACACGGCGCTCGCCGCGCTCGTGCTGTTCGCCGTGTCCCTGCACTGGATCTTCCCCGGCAAGGGCGACGACCGGTTGACGTGGCAGGGCTGGCTGCTCGCCGCCGCCACGGCCGTACCGCTGGTCTGGCGCCGCCGGTCGCCGTGCGCGTCCGCGTGGGCCGTGTCGGCCGCCACCCCGGCGCAGGCGCTGTACCACGCGCCGCCGCCGGACGTGATGTACGGCGGAATGGTGGTCCTGTACACCCTGGCCGCCCTGGCCCGGCCCTGGCAGCGGCGGCTGATGCTCACCGGCTGGGTGATCGGGGTCGTCGTGACCATGCAGCACCAGGCGGACAAGCAGCCCTTCGAGTACGCCTTCCACCTGATGGGCCTCGTCTGCGCCTACGCCCTCGGAGTGCTCGCCCGGGTGCAGCGGGCGTACACCACCGAACTGGAGGACCGGGCCCGCCGGCTGGAACGGGAGCGGGCCGCGGACACCGCGCGGGCCCGCGCCGAGGAACGCTCCCGGATCGCCCGGGACATGCACGACATCCTGGCGCACGCGGTGAGCCTGATGGTGGTGCAGGCGGAGGCCGGGCCGGTGGTGGTGCGCAAGGATCCGGAACGCGCGGCGGCCACCTTCGACACCATCGCGACGACCGGACGGGACGCGATGGCCCAACTGCGCCGCATCCTGGGCGTGCTGAAGGAGGAACGGCCGGACGGCGAGGTCGCGCGGCGGCTGCCGCAGCCGAGCGTGGCCGCGCTGCCGCGGCTCGTGCGCCAGGTGGAGGAGTCCACGGGGCTGCGCACCGAGCTGCGCACGACGGGCGAGCCCTGCCCGCTGTCCTCGGACACCGAGGTGGCGGCCTATCGTGTGGTCCAGGAAGCACTCACCAACACCGTGAAGCACGCCCGTGCCTCCCGCGCGGTGGTGGAGCTGGACTGGTCGGAGGACCACGTGACCCTCACGATGACGGACGACGGACGGGGCCCGTCCGCGCCGATCGGCGGCCACGGGCTGATCGGCATCCGCGAGCGGGCCGCCGCCTGCGGGGGCAGGGCCGAGACCGGCAGCGGTCCGGACGGCGGCTTCCGGGTCGTCGTGCGCCTGCCCGTGGCCGCCGGCCGGCAGGGGGCCCTCGGGTGAGCATCCGGGTGGTCGTCGCCGACGACCAGGAGCTGGTGCGGGCCGGCTTCGGCATGATCCTCGACGCCCAGGACGACATCGAGGTGGTCGCCGAGGCCGGGGACGGCGAGGAGGCCGTCGCGGCGGTGCGCCGGCACGCCCCGGACGTACTGCTGCTCGACATCCGCATGCCGGTGATGGACGGCCTCGAGGCGGCCCGCCTGGTGTGCGCGCAGTCGGGCTGCAAGGTGGTCATGCTGACCACCTTCGACCTGGACGAGTACGTGTACGAGGCCCTGTACGCGGGCGCCAGCGGCTTCCTGCTGAAGGACGTGCGCCGGGACGACCTGGTGCACGCGGTACGGGTCGTCGCGGCCGGGGACTCGCTGCTCGCCCCGGCGGTGACCCGTCGGCTGGTCGCGGACATCGTGCGGTGCCGCCGGGAACGGACCGCCGCCGAGGCCCCCGCCCCGCAGCGCCTGGACGCGCTCACCGCCCGCGAGACGGAGACCCTGCGGCTGCTGGCCCGCGGCCTGTCCAACGCGGAGATCGCCACGACCTTGTTCGTCAGCGAGCACACCGTCAAGACCCATGTGAGCAACGTGCTGAGCAAGCTCGGTCTCAGGGACCGGGTACAGGCGGTGATCCGCGCGTACGAGTCGGGCCTGATCACCCCGGGCTCCCCCTGAGGGGTGAGGAAGGGGGCCGTCTCCCCCGTACGGGCGAGGGCCGACAACCGCTCCCTCCGGCGATCCGGTGGACCGCCCCGCGGCGCCACTGTGGAAGCGATGACAGACCGTCAATCGCCTGGAGGGACCGTGCTCACCGCACTCGCCCGGGCGGCCACCCGCCGCCCCTTGACCGTGATGCTCCTGTGGGGGCTCTTCCTGCTGCTGGGCTTCGGGCTGGGGACCGGCGTCTTCGCGCGGCTCTCCGACAACGTGCCCGAAGTCCCCGGAACCGAATCGGAGTCGGCCGCCCAGTACCTGGACCGGGAGGACCCGGCCGGCGAGTCGATCACCGGCGTGGTGGCCGGCACCACCGTCTCGGACGCGAAGCTGCGCGCCGAGGTCGAGCGGGCCGTCACCGACGTCCGGAAGGTGGCCGGGGTCGCCGCCGTGCCCGACCCGTACACCACGCGCGGCCTGACCGCGCGGGACGGGCAGGCGCTGATCATCCCCGTCACGCTCGAGGGCGGTCTGGACGGCGACGCCGAGGAGCGCACGCTCGACGCGGCGGCCGACCGGATCAGGGAGATCGACGCCCCCGACGTCCATGTGAGCGGAGGCCCGCTGCTGGGACAGCAGCTCAGCGAGCAGGCCCAGAAGGACGTCAAGTTCGCGGAAATGGTCTCCCTGCCAGTGGTGCTGGCGCTGCTGCTCGTGGTGTTCGGCGGGCTGCGTTCGGCTCTGCTGCCGCTGGTCATCGCGGTCAGCGGGATCGCGGGGGCCTTCCTGGCGCTCTTCCTCTTCAGTGAGGTCACGGACATCTCCGTGTACGCGATCCAGGTGACGACGATGCTGGGGCTCGGACTCGCCGTGGACTACGCCCTGCTGATGCTGATGCGTTTCCGGGAGGAGCGCCGGCACACCGAGGACGTCGTCGAGGCGGTGCACCGCACGGTCGCGGCGGCCGGACGGACGGTGCTGTTCTCCGGGCTCACGGTGGCCGTCAGCCTGACCGGGCTGCTGGTCTTCCCGAGCGTGTTCCTGCGCAGCATGGGCCTGGCGGTCGCCGCCGTGGTCGTCATCGACATGCTCGCCGCACTCACCCTGCTGCCCGCGATGCTGGCCCGGTTCGGCGGGCGGATCACCCCGGCGAAGGAACTGCCGGAGGGCGAGGAGGGCCGGTTCTTCGCACGGATCGCCCGTTTCGCGGCCCGGCGCCGGATCGCCGTCCTGGCCGTGGCCGTCCCGGTGCTGCTGGTCCTCGCGGTACCGGTGGCCGGAATGAAGATCGCCATCGGGGACGCGCGGCAGCTGCCCACGGACAGCGAGGCCCGGCAGCTGCACGACACCGTGGGCGACCACTTCCCGCCCGGCGCCGGGGTCACGCCGATCACCGTCGTCGTCCGGCCCGGCACCGACGCCGTGACCACCGACGGGATCCGCGCGCTGGCCCCGGCCACCGCGGCCCGTGAACTTCCCGGCGGTGCCACGGTGCTGGAGATCCGGCCCCCCGGCGAGGCCGACGGCGAGAAGGCGACCGGCCTGGTCGAACGGGTGCGGGAGGTGCGCGGCGACGAACCGGTCGAGGTCACCGGGCCCGCGGCCCGGCTGGTCGACTTCCGCGAGATGCTCGCCGACCGGGCGCCCTGGGCGGCCCTGACCGTCCTGGCCGGCATCTTCGTGCTGCTCTTCGCGTTCACCGGTTCGGTGCTGCTGCCGCTGCGCACCATCGCGACGACGCTGCTCAGCCTGGCCGCCGCGCTGGGCGTGGTGGTGTGGGTCTTCCAGGACGGTCATCTGGCCGGGCTGCTGGGCGCGGAGGGGCTGGGCGCGCTCAGTCTCACCGCGCCACCGCTGATCGTCGCGATCGCGTTCGGACTCGCCATGGACTACGAGCTGTTCATCCTGGCCCGGATGCGCGAGGCGCGGCAGCGCACCGGCGACGACGCGGAGGCCGTGGTGGACGGGCTGCGCCGCTCGGGCAGGGTGGTCGCCTGCGCGGCGCTGCTGCTGGCGGTGGTCTTCGCCGCCTTCATGACGGGCGGCTTCTCGCCGATCCTGCAGATCGGCCTGGGCCTCACCCTGGCCGTCCTCATCGACGCGACCGTCGTCCAGATGCTCCTGGTCCCGGCCACCATGGCCCTGCTCGGCCGCCGCGCCTGGTGGGCCCCGGCACCCCTGCGCCGGGTCCACGACCGCTTCGGCCTGCACGAGGAGCCGGCCGAGGCAGCACCCCGGCCACGGGTACCGACCGGGGTCTGAGCACTTCCTCCCCGCGACGGAAAGGACCCGCGACCCCCTCGGACGGCAGGGCCCCGGACCCGGGCTCCCCGTCCACGGGGGCTCCGGTCCGGTCCTCGGTCGCCTGGGGGCCCGGCCTCCCCGGCCACCGCCGCCGGTCGGGCCGAGCAGGCCCAGCCCCTGTGGTCGAACGGAGCGGCGGGCGGCGCGCTTGCACCCATTCGCGCCATTCGAGAGGTGAACTCTCCCCGTTCACGGGAGGTTTCCCGGTTACACCTCTTGACGGCGGTGGGGCCGCGGAGCACATTGGCGCCAACGTGAGAGCGCTCTCAGCGATGTTCCGGGCTCTCGAAAGCTCGTCCCCGCACAGGTCACCGAACCCGAGAGGGCATCCCCACATGAGCGACACCCTCCGCACCCTGCGCCGCCCCCGCCCCCTGAGACGGGCGCTGGCCGCCGTCGTCAGCACGCTCGCTCTCGCGGCGGGAGCAGCCACCGCGGCCGGCTCGCCCGCGAGCGCCTCCGCGCCGCCTCCCCCGTCCGGCTGGACCCAGGTCTTCGCCGACGACTTCGACGGCGCCGCGGGCAGCGGCGTCAACACCTCCAACTGGCGGTACGCCACCGGCAAGGGTTACCCGGGCGGCCCCGCCAACTGGGGCACCGGCGAGATCGAGACGATGACGTCCCACCCGGACAACGTCTCCCTGGACGGCAACGGCAACCTCCGCATCACCCCGCGCCGCGACGCCTCCGGCAACTGGACCTCCGGCCGCATCGAGACCAACCGCACCGACTTCCAGCCCCCGGCCGGCGGCAGGCTCCGCGTGGAGAGCCGCATCCAGGTGCCGAACGTCACCGGCGCCGCGGCCAAGGGCTACTGGCCGGCGTTCTGGATGCTGGGCTCGCCCTACCGGGGCAACTACTGGAACTGGCCCGCCGTCGGCGAGCTGGACATCATGGAGAACACGCAGGGCAACAACACCGTGTTCGCCACGATGCACTGCGGCACCTCGCCGGGCGGCCCGTGCAACGAGACCAGCGGCATCGGCGGTTCGACCACCTGCCAGGGCACGACGTGCCAGGCCGGCTTCCACACGTACCGGATGGAGTGGGACCGCTCGGCCGATGTGGAGGAGATCCGCTTCTACCTGGACGGCAACAACTACCACACCGTCCGGGAGAACCAGGTCGACGCGACGACCTGGACCAACGCCACGAACCACGGCTACTTCGTCATCCTCAACGTGGCGATGGGCGGCGGCTTCCCCGACGCCTTCGGCGGCGGCCCGGACGCCGGCACCCGGCCCGGCCACTCCATGCTGGTGGACTACGTCCAGGTGCTGACCTCCGGCGGTGGCACCACTCCCCCGCCCACCGGCAACCGTGACGCCTACACCGCCGTCCAGGCCGAGTCCTACGACGCCCAGTCCGGTGTGATGACGGAGGCGACCTCGGACTCCGGCGGCGGGCAGAACGTCGGCGCGCTGGCCAACGGTGACTGGCTGCAGTTCAAGGGCGTCAACTTCGGTTCGACCGCGGCACGGCAGTTCTCCGCACGGGTGGCGAGCGGCGCCGGCGCCAACGTGACCGGGCTGGTCGAGGTGCGCCTGGACAGCCGGGGCAACGCGCCCATCGGCAGCTTCGCGGTGGGCAACACGGGCGGCTGGCAGTCCTGGCGGACGATCCCGGCGAACATCGCCAACGTGACCGGGACGCACGACGTCTACCTGACCTTCACCAGCGGCCAGCCGGCGGACTTCGTGAACGTCAACTGGTTCACCTTCGGCCACTGAGCACCCCCCACACCGGCCCCTCCGGCCGGGAAAGAGGGCTCCACGCGTGCGTGGAGCCCTCTTTCGCAGGTCCGGACCCGTGTCCGCCACCGGGATCCGCGCGCCGTCCGCACGGGCTGCCGCGCGGCGTCCGTACGGACTGCCGCAGCTCCGCGCGGAACGCCGCCGGCGTCGTGTCGGTGTGCTGCAGGAAGAACCTGGAGAGGTTCGCGGCGTCCGGGAACCCGACGGCCGCCCCGGCCCGGCCGATCGGCAGACCGGTGTGCGCCAGGAGGCGCTTGGCCCCGAGGACCACGCGTCCGTCGATGAAGGACCCGGGCGTCCCGCCGGTCGCGGCACGCACCGCGCGCAGCAGGGTGCGGCGCGAGCAACCGAGCGTCCGGGCGTACGCGCTGACGCTGTGGCTGGTGGCGAAGTCCTGCTCCACCGCGTCCCGGAAACAGGGTGAAGGCGGTGCCCGGACGCTCCCGGGCCGCCTCGTCCGAGCCGGCCACGAGATGGGCCAGGCGCAGCGGGAACGCGGTCGGCGAATGCCGCAGCACGGCCGTGTGCAGGCTCGGCGGCAGGGTGGCCGTGTCCTCGTGCTCGCGGCGCAGCTGGGCCAGGGCGGCCTCGGGCGCGGCGCGTTGCGCCGGGGCGGGGCGGAGCAGGGGCCGGCGGTCGTGGCGGTGGAGGCCGGTGGCCCCGACGGTGGCGCGGGGGAGAAAGCCGGGCTGCATGGCCGGCACGGTTCCGCGGTACTCGCCGTCCGGTGAGAAGCGGTGGACCCGCTCCGGGCGGATCCACAGCAGATCGCCGCCGTGGCCTCGTACTCGGTGAAGTCGAGCATGTGCCGGACCGGTCCGGCGTCGAACAGCATCACGAGGTGGAGGTCGATGCGGTGCACCCGGGCCGGCGGTGCGCCGGCGCGCCAGATGCCGCCGGGGCCCATCGGGGCGATCCGCACGCCGACACCGAGGACGCTCCGGTCGACCGGGAAGGGGAAGGTTCTGGTCCCGTCGCCATCACCGTCGCCGTCCCCGCCGGTGCGCCTTCCGCCCCGCGGAGCCCTGCCTGCCGTCTCTCCCCCGTCCGCCGTAGGTCAGCGCGGCACACACCGATCGTGCGTCCGGTGTCCCGCTTTCACCACGGGCCGACACACCGTGACCTTCCCTCAAATAAGTCAGACTTTTACTCTTGAACACGTCACAGGGCTCCATCGCCCGGAACGGGGATCTCTTGAAGACGAGCGGGCAGACATCGCACCGGCCCGGCCGCGCTCGGCCGGCGTGCCGTCGGCGCCGCCCGCCCGCCGGCCACTCCGCACGGCCGGGTGCTCACCCGTAGGGGCGTACCGGCGTACGCGGGCTCGCGTTGCGGTCGGGGTGGGAGCGGGTCCGGCGTGGTACCGGTTCACGGGTGGGCCAGGACGCATCGTCTCCCGGGGAATCACCGGCCGACGCGCGCGGTTGACGATCGCGAGAAAGAAGATGATCACTGTGAGCGAAGCGACCGCGAGCGCGGGGACGCCGAGGCGGCTGTCCGGCCGGGGCGTGCCGGTCCGGCCGGACGAGCCGTCCCGGGGCCGCCCCGCCCCCGGTCCGGGACGGCCCGGTGCGCGCCGGCCGGCGCGGGCCGGTGGTTCCCGGCCCGGCGGGCGGCGCCCGCTGTGGGCGCCCACGAGGGTGAAGGACCCGGTGTACCGGGACACCCTGTACGTGGAGGAGCTGGTCGCGCCCGGCGCCGTCGTCACGACGACCGCGACCACGCCGGGGGCCACCACCGATCGCGAGGTGGTCCGGGGCGGCACCGTCACCGGCGGTCACGCCCGGGCGCGGGCCGGTCCGGCCGCCGTGGAACGGCTCGGCTCCTCGTACGACGAGGTGGTGCGGCAGCCGGCGGACGAGGGCGGCGCGGAGTTCGCGGACGCCTGGCAGGAGCTGCTGGACGCGGTGACGAAGTCGCTCGACAGCAAGGGAGTTGACGCGGAATGACCGACGAGACGATCCGGCCGGCGGTGGGCACCCCCGCCGGGACGGACGAACCCGCGGGGACGGACGGACCCGCCGTGGACGCCGTACCGGACGCCCCGGTGGGCGACGCCGTGACCGCACCGGAGGAGCCGGATCCGAGGCTCACGGCCCTGCCCGCGCCCCCGGCCGGCTGGTCCAACCCGCTGCGCGATCCCCGGGACCGTCGCCTGCCCCGGGTCGCCGGCCCCTCCGGGCTGGTGATCTTCGGGGTGACCGGCGACCTGTCCCGCAGGAAGCTGATGCCGGCCGTGTACGACCTCGCCAACCGGGGCCTGCTGCCGCCCGGCTTCTCGCTGGTCGGCTTCGCCCGCCGGGAGTGGGAGGACCAGGACTTCGCCCAGGTGGTGCACGACGCGGTCGAGGAGCACGCCCGCACGCCGTTCCGCGAGGAGGTCTGGCAGCAGCTCTCCGAGGGCATGCGCTTCGTCCCGGGCGACTTCGACGACGACTCGGCGTTCGGGAACCTGCGCGCGGCCGTCGAGGAGCTGGACGCCTCCCGGGGCACCAGCGGCAACTACGCCTTCTACCTCTCCGTACCGCCGAAGTTCTTCCCGAAGGTGGTCCAGCAGCTGAAGAAGCACGGGCTGGCCGACGCCCCCGGGGGCGCCTGGCGGCGCGCGGTCATCGAGAAGCCGTTCGGGCACGACCTGAGGTCGGCCGAGGAACTGAACGCGATCGTGCACGAGGTGTTCGACCCGGACCAGGTCTTCCGGATCGACCACTACCTGGGCAAGGAGACCGTCCAGAACATCCTGGCGCTGCGCTTCGCCAACCAGATGTTCGAGCCGATCTGGAACCGGTCCTTCGTCGACCACGTGCAGATCACCATGGCCGAGGACATCGGCATCGGCGGCCGCGCGGGCTACTACGACGGCATCGGCGCCGCCCGTGACGTCATCCAGAACCACCTCCTGCAGCTGCTGGCGCTGACCGCGATGGAGGAGCCCGCCTCCTTCGACGCGGCCTCGCTGCTGACCGAGAAGCTGAAGGTGTTCCGGGCCGTGAGGCTGCCGGAGGACCTGGACCTGCACACGGTGCGCGGACAGTACGAGGGCGCCTGGCAGGGCGGTGCGAAGGTGCGCGGCTACCTGGAGGAGGAGGGCATCGACCCGGCCTCCGCCACGGACACCTACGCCGCGATCAAACTCGGGGTGGACAACCGGCGCTGGGCGGGCGTCCCCTTCTACCTGCGCACCGGCAAGCGGCTCGGCCGCCGGGTCACCGAGATCGCGGTGGTGTTCCAACGGGCGCCGCACTCCCCCTTCGACTCCACCGCCACCGAGGAACTCGGCGAGAACGCGGTGGTCATCCGGGTGCAGCCGGACGAGGGCATGACGGTCCGGTTCGGTTCCAAGGTGCCGGGAACGTCGATGGAACTGCGGGACGTGACGATGGACTTCGCCTACGGCGAGTCGTTCACCGAGTCCAGCCCTGAGGCGTACGAGCGGCTCATCTTGGACGTCCTGCTGGGGGACGCCAACCTTTTCCCCCGTCACCAGGAAGTGGAGGAGTCCTGGAGGATCCTCGACCCGATCGAGGAGTACTGGGCCTCGCACGGCAGGCCGGCACGGTACGCGTCGGGCAGCTGGGGACCCGCGGAAGCCGACGAGATGCTCGCACGAGACGGACGGAGCTGGCGCAGGCCATGAAGATCGACCTGACCGACACCACGGCAAGCAAGGTCAACAAGGCGCTGGTGCAGGGGCGCCGCGCCATCGGCACCCCCGCCGTGGGCATGGTCCTGACGATGGTGATCGTCACGGACGAGGAGAACGCCTACGACTCGATCAGGGCGGCCGAGGAGGCCTCGCACGAGCATCCCGCGCGCACCCTGGTCGTCATCAAGCGGCACGCCCGCACCCCGCGCGAGCGCACCCACTCCCGGCTGGACGCGGAGGTGCGGGTCGGCTCGGAGGCGGGCACGGGTGAGACGGTGGTGCTGCGGACCTACGGCGAGGTGTCCGAGCACGCCGACTCGGTGGTGCTGCCGCTGCTGCTGCCGGACGCCCCGGTGGTGGTGTGGTGGCCGTCGGACGCGCCCGACGACCCCGCGAAGGACCCGCTGGGCGCGCTGGCCCAGCGCCGGATCACCGACCTGTACGCGGTCGAGAACCCGCTGGAGGCCCTGGAGAACCGGGTGCGTTCCTACGCGCCCGGTGACACCGACCTCGCCTGGACCAGGCTGACGCCGTGGCGTTCCATGCTGGCGGCGGCGCTGGACCAGGCCCGGGCGACGGTGACCTCGGCGGCCGTGGAGGCCGAGGCCGACAACCCGGCCGCCGAGCTGCTGGCGCGCTGGCTGGAGGCACGGCTGCGGGTACCCGTCGACCGGGTGGAGACCGCCGGACCGGTCGTCACGGCGGTCCGGCTGGGCACCGCGGACGGCGAGGTCGTCATCGACCGTCCCGAGGGCCCGCTGGCCACGCTCACCCTGCCGGGGCAGCCCCCGCGCCGGCTGGCGCTGAAGGTCCGCCCCACCTCCGAACTCATCGCCGAGGAGCTCAGGCGCCTCGACGCGGACGAGATGTACGCCGTCGCCCTGCGCGGCGAGCACACCGAGGAGATCCCCGCTCATGTCTGAGGTCCCCGAGCCGACCCGGCGCCCCGAGTGGGCCGCCCTGGAAAACCACCGCGCGGACGTGCTTCCGCGTCTCGACCTGCGCGAGCTGTTCGCCGCCGATCCCGGCCGCGGCACCGCGTACACCCTCCGGGTCGGCGACCTGTACGTCGACTACTCCAAGCACCTGGTCACCGACGAGACCCTGCGGCTGCTGCGGGACCTGGCCGC
>NZ_JBIBRG010000021.1:95668-99253 GCF_043076215.1 Streptomyces sp. NPDC016640 | reverse complement strand
TCCCGCCTCGCCGACCCCCACACCCTGCACCACACCCCCATCGGCGTCTTCCGCTCCACCCACCGGCCCGTCTACGACACCCTCATGGCCGACCAGCTCCACACCGCCACCCGACAACACGGCACAGGCGACCTCACCACCCTCCTCACCGGCAACGACACCTGGACCGTCATCGGCCGGGGGACCCCCGGGTGATGCTGCGTCCCGTCCCGCGCCCGGTCGGGCTGTTCGAGCGCGTGGTCGACCGGCTGCGGCAGCAGATCACGTCCGGGGCCTGGCCGGTGGGCTCCCGCATCCCGACCGAACCGGAACTGGTGCGCCACCTCGGGGTGGCGCGCAACACCGTCCGGGAGGCCGTACGGGCGCTCGCCCACAACGGCCTGCTGGACATCCGCCACGGCTCGGGCACGTACGTCGTGGCGACCAGCGAACTGGCCGGGGTGATGCGCCGCCGTTTCGGCGGCGCCGAACAGGGCGACGTGATCGAGGTGCGCGGCGCCCTGGAGGTGGCGGCGGCGCGGATGGCCGCGCGGCGCCGGACCGAGGAGGATCTGCGGCTGCTGGACGTACTGCTGGAGCGGGGCGCGGACGCCGACTTCCACCGCGCGGTGGTGGTCGCCTCCCGCAACGAGGTGCTGGTCGAGCTGTACGCGCACCTCGGGCAGCTGTCGGCGCGCGACCGCTCCGCCGCCCCACCGTGTCCGGACGCGCGCGAGGGTCACTCCCGCCTGCTCGCCGCCCTGCGCGCCTCGGCCCCGGGCGCGGCCGCCGCCGAGGCCGCCGCCCACCGCTTCGGCCGCCACCTCGGCGGCTGAACCGCCGGGGCCGTCGGACGGTCCTCGCTCAGCCGTCGCGGCGGGCGGCCCAGACGGTGCGCCGGGTGCGTACCGCGAGGTCGTCGCGGCGCAGGATGCTGTGCGGTCCCCCGGTGTCGAGCAGCCGGTCGAGCGCGGCGAGGTCCTCGGGGTGGAGGGCGTCGGCGACGCCGCCGCGGATGCGTCGCAGGCCGCTCAGGGCGTAGGCGCCGACCGCCGCGTGGCGGGAGGCCTCGACGTGCACGGTGAGGGTGCGTTCGCCCACGAGGGTGAATCCGGCGGCGGTCAGCTTCGGCCCCCAGTCGGCACCGCGGTGGGGCATGTGCTCGGCTTGGTGACGTCCGGTGGCGGCGTGACACCGTTCCTCCAGGCCGGGCCGCTCCTCCGGGGCGTTCCCGGGCAGGAAGCGGGGGAAGCCGGCCAGCTCGACGACCGCGAACAGGCCGCCGGGCACGAGCGTGTCGTGGACCGTGCGGAGCACGCGGTCGGGGTGGGCCATGTGGTGCAAGGAGGCCGAGGCCCACACCAGGTCCGGCGTGCCGAGGCCGGGGTGGGCGCCGTCGTCGAGGTCGGCCCGCACGGTGCTCACCCGCGCGGCCACCCCTCGGGCGTCCGCCTTCTCCCGCAGGCGCCGGAGGTGGCCGTCCGAGGCGTCGACGGCGGTGACGTGCGCGTCGGGGAAGCGGTCGAGGAGGGCGAAGGTGCCCGTGCCCGTCCCGCACCCCAGATCCACGATCCGGCGCGGGGGTGTCCGGACGGGCAGCCACTCGGTGATGGCGGCGGTGTACTCGGCGAGGACGTCCGCGTCGAGGTCGAGGATCTCGGCCTGGCCGCTGTCGTCGTGGGGGTGGCTGTGCTGGGGTGTGCGGGTCATGGCGCCACCGTAGGACGGCCGGGGCGCGGCACCGCGGCCGTTTTCCGGTTGCGCAAGACAAGGGCCCCGTGGGCTGCGGACCGCGCAAGACGTGTCTCAGCCGGCGTCGTCGCGCTGATGGCCGCGGCGGGCGTCGCGGTCGAAGATGCCCAGGATCTCGCAGGGTCCGCCCTCGGCGCCGAGGGCGTGCGGCAGCATCGTGGGGAATTCCGCGGCCTGGTGGGTCTCCACGCGGATGCGGCGGTTGCCCAGCAGGAGGACCGCGGTGCCGGACAGCACGACGAGCCATTCGCGGCCGGGGTGCGCGCGCATGCGCGAGGGGTTGTCGGGCGGCGGTTCGGTCATGCGCCGGTGTACGACGGTCATGCCCGGGTCGCCCTTCACGGGCCAGCGCATCGTCGCGTGCGTGCTGTCGATCATCGGGCTGGTGACGATGTCGTCCGAGGCGGTCTCGACGAGCTGGTCCAAGGTGGTGTCCAGGGCGCGGGCGAGGGTGACGAGGCTGTCCAGCGCCAGGCGGCGCCGGCCGTTCTCGATGCGGCTGAGCGTGGACTGGCTGAGCCGGGCCCGCGTGGCCAGTTCCTCCAGTGACCAGCCCTGCGCCACCCGCAGGGCACGGATCCTCTTGCGTACCAGGCTGTCCAGGTCGCCGTCGTCTTGCGTCATGGGCCAGAGCGTATGCCATTGAGGCAAGGGGCCCTCAGTGTCGTGGGCGGAGGCGACGGACGCGGTCCGGCCCCCGCGTCGGCCGGCGAGGCGGGGGCCGGGCCCTTCACCGTCCGATGACGGCCGGGGTGCCGCCGTCCTCCGTGCCCCAGACGTCCGCGTCCTCCTCCAGGTAGTCGGCGGAGGTGGTGGAACCGCGGCGCGGCTCGTCCTGCTCCTCGGGGGAGTCGCCGCCGGTGGTCGACACCCGGGAGGCCGGCGACAGGAAGGTGTCGCTGTCCTCCTGGCGGTGCCACGGGCTGCGCCGCCGGCGGTTGCGGCGCTCGCTCTCCTCCGCCGCGTCGACCAGGACGGCGCGCACCCGCTCGCCGTTGCCCTTCTCGCCGCCGGCGCCCATGCCTCCCATACCGCCCATCGGCATGCCGGGGCTGCCGGGCATGCCGGGTGCGCCGGGGGCGCCGGGGGCGGGGGCGACGGACGAGGGGAGGCCCGCTGCGGCGGTGGCGCTGTCCGAGAGCGGGGCGACGCCGGTCCCCAGGGCGTCGCCGGAGACGGGGTCCCCGGTCAGGCCGCCGCCCAGGCCCGCGGAGCTCGTCCCGCCACCGCCACCGCCGAGGCCGGGGAGCGACACGTCCCGGGTGGTGATGCCGTCGCCGCCGGTTCCGCCCAAACCGTCCAGGCCACCCAGGCCGCCCAGGCCGCCCAGGTTCCCGGGCGAATCGAGATCGGAGGAGTTGAGGTCGTGCAGATCCACCGTCTCGGTGCGGCCCTGGGGGTCGGTGAGGGTGGCGATGCCGGTGTCCGGGTCGATGACCTGGGTGCTGCCGTCGGGGAAGGTGGTGGTGAGGCGTCCGTTGTCGAGAACGGTGGTGGAGCCGTCGGCGTTGGTGACCTTCGCCCCGTGGGTGAGGTCGGTGGTCGTGGAGTTGCCGTCCGCGTCGGTGGTGGTGAGCGTCCCGGTGTCCGGGTCGAACGAGGACTCGCTGCCGTCCGCGAACAGGGTCCTGAAGTCGCCGCTGTCGTCGAGCAGGGTGCGGCCGCCCGTCGGTGTCTCCAGGCCCCCCAGGTCGCTGTTGAGGTTCCCGAGGTCGCCGATCGACTCGGTGATCAGGTCGGAGTCGAAGTTCCCGAGGTCGCCCAGGTCCCCCAGGTCGCCGCGGCCGTTGAGGTTGCCGAGGTTGCCGAGGTTCGTCGTCGTGGTGCTGCCGTCGGGGTCGGTGGTGACCGCCT
>NZ_JBIBRG010000021.1:0-95572 GCF_043076215.1 Streptomyces sp. NPDC016640 | reverse complement strand
GCCTGGCCGGTCGCCGGGTCCACGGTCTGGGTGGTGCCGTCGGGGAACGTCGTCGTCAGCTTCCCGTCCTCACCCAGCGACGTCACCGAACCGTCCGAGTTGGTCACCGTCATGCCGTCGCCCAGGTCGGCGGTCGTGACCGAGCCGTCCGGGTGGGTCGTGGTCAGCGTCCCGGTGTCCGGGTCGAACGTGGTGCTGCCGCCGTCCGGAAGGTCGGTGGTCAGGTCACCGCCGCTGGTCAGCTCCATGCTGCCGCCGGTCGGCGTGTCCAGCACGCCGCCACCGCCGAGACCGCCGTTGAGGCCGTCCAGGCTGCCCAGGTTCGTCGTCGTGGTGCTGCCGTCGGGGTCGGTGGTGACCGCCTGGCCGGTCGCCGGGTCCACGGTCTGGGTGGTGCCGTCGGGGAACGTCGTCGTCAGCTTCCCGTCCTCACCCAGCGACGTCACCGAACCGTCCGGGTTGGTCACCGTCATGCCGTTGCCGAGGTTCTGCGTGGTGACGGAACCGTCCGGGTGGGTGGTGGTGAGCGTCCCGGTGTCCGGGTCGAAGGAGGTGCTGCTGCCGTCCGCGAAGTCGGTGGTGAGCTTGCCGTCGCCGAGCTGGGAGCTGCCGCCCGTCGGGGTCCTCAGGGAGCCGCCGCCGCTGTTCAGGCCGCCGAGTCCGCCGAGGCTCTGGGTGACGGCCTCGCCGGCGGAGGTGTCCGTGCCGCCCGGCCCGTTGTTGATCCCGCCGAGGCTGCTCAGGGTCTGGGTGAGGGGGGGCACCTCGGTCTCCGGTCCGCCGTTGCCCGCCGGGTCGTTCAGCCCGAGGTCGCCGGGGCTCTCGGTGGTGAACGCGGTCTGGTTCAGCAGGTCGTCGAGGCCGTCGATGTTCTGCTCGGTGACCGCGTCGGGGTCGTTGATGCCGCCGAGGCTCTCCTCCATCGCCCTGGTCTGCTCCTCGGCCTCGCGCTTGGCCTCCTCCTGCTCGCGGCGCTGCTCCTCGCGCAGCTCGTCCTGGTACCTCTTGTCCTCCTCGCGCTGCTGCCGCTGCTCCTCGCGGAGTTCGTCCTGGTACTTCTTGTCCTCTTCGCGCTGCTGGTTCTGCTCGTTGAGCAGGTTCGCCTGGAGGCTCTCGGCCTCCTCCTTCTCGCGCCGCTGCTCCTCGCGGAGTTCGTCCTGGTACTTCTTGTCCTCCTCGCGCTGCTGGTTCTGCTCCTCGCGCAGTTCGTCCTGGTACCTTTTGTCCTCCTCGCGCTGCTGCCGCTGCTCCTCGCGCAGTTCGTCCTGGTACTTCTTGTCCTCCTCCCGCTGCCGCTCCTGCTCCTCGCGCAACTCGTCCTGGTACCGGCGGTTCTCCTCGTTCTGCCGGTTGATCTCCTCCTTCTCCTCCTCCAGCTTCCTCTCCTCGTACTCCTCGGAGGCGGTGCCGGTCGACTTCGGCTTGGGGACGTTCTCCGAGAAGTCCTTGCCGAGGTCGAGGAAGTGGTTGTTCAGGGTGGACTGCACCGTGGCGGCGGGCTTGCCCAGGTACTCGTCGACGCCCTGGCTCCAGATCTTGACGGCCTTGTCGCCGACCTTCGCCCAGTTGGCGATGTCGGTGAGGTCGCCGTACTCGGGGTGCACCTGGGAGAAGCCCGCCTGCGGCTTGTGGCGGACGGTCGTGCTGTAGCGGGTGGTGGTCGACGTGATCTCCGTCTTGGCGACGTTGTTCGCGTCGACCCACTGGGCGAGGTCGTCCAGGACGTAGCGCAGCACCTGGTGCGGGTCGTAGTAGGGCGACTTGGCCCAGGTCAGCCAGGCGTCCAGCAGCGAGTTGGCGGCGTCCACCAGGTACTGGCGGCCCAGCGACAGGGCACGTGAGTACACCGTGCCGCCGGTGCCGGTCGCGCCGCCGGAGCCGGCCGAGGAGTTGAACGTCTCGACGTAGGCGTCGTAGTTCTCGCGGATCTTCCTCAGCAGGCTGCGGAAGACCTCCGCCGCCTCGCCCTTCCAGCTCGCGTCGTCCCGGCCGAAGCGGTCCTCCCAGTCCTTGAGCACCACCGCGTGGTCCTTGAAGAACTTGGCCGCGAAGTCGAAGGACTCGCCGGTGGTGTTGAAGGAGTTCAGGTCCACCACGTCGGCGCCGGGCACACCCAGGTTGCTGAACCGGGCGTCCTGCGTGTTGCCGCCCAGCAGGGCGAGGAGCGCCGACCGCGGCCCGTTCATGTACCGGGCGAGCGGGATGGTGCTCATCTTGTCCTTGTTGTAGTCCGTGAACTCGTTGCCCTCACGGACCTGGGCGTCGTGCACGTTGTCGGAGCCGGGGCCGGCGAAGATGATCTCGTCGCCCGCCTTCACCCGGCCCTCGAACACGATCCGGGCCTGCATGATCGACCGCGTCTTGCCGCTGTTGAAGAACCAGATGTCGTAGTCCTCGCCCTTGTTCGTCAGGAAGCCGGAGTCCTTGACGAGCAGGCCGAGGCTGCGCTCCTTGATGTCCATCCGGAAGAGCTTGCCGCCGTGGTCGGAGCGGAGCGTGTCGAAGACGGTGGCGCGGTCCGGCACCGGGTAGCCGGTGATGTGGGTGACCAGGGTGGCCCAGGTGTCGCTCGACGGGTCGCCGGCGTTGTCGAACTTGTCGAGGTTCTCGCCGGAGTTGGGATCGTACCGATCGGCCACCGGTCGCCCTTTCTGGTCGTTTGTCGTCCGTTCCGGCGCACCGCGTCCTGACGCGGGTGTGCGGCCGGGTGTTCATCGCGCGGGCGCGCCGGGCGGCCGTGGCCCCCGCCGGGCCGCGCGGGGCGGGGTCAGGTGTCTTCGCCCGTTTCGCCGGTGGTGCCGGCGGTGAGTGTGTCGACCTCGTCGAAGGTCTGGAGCAGCGTCTGGGCGTCGATCGCGTCGAGGTTCTTGTCCTTGGTCTTGTTCGCCTCGTCGATCGTCTCGGTGAGCGCTTCCTTCAGTTCCCTGAAGAGGTCCATCTGGTCGCCGAGCAGCTTGTCGATGGCCTCGGCCGCGGTGCGGACGTCCTCGATCAGCTTCGGTCCCGAGACCAGCGGTTCGGTGACCATGCGGCCGATGCGCAGGAGCTGCTTGTTCTGGTCCAGGTTGTCCGGGGTGGTGTGCCCGTCGATGAGGTGGCCGAGCGGGCGGATGTGGGTGCCGTCGCCGTCCTCGCGGTGCTTCTTGGCGGCGGTGTACACCGGCTGCACCTCGTTGTCCCGGAAGTTCTCCATCTGCTTGAGGTCGAAATGCTTGACGTCGGCCTTTTCGCCGGCCATGGGACGCTCTCCTGCCGCTTGGTGCCGGACGGGGGTGGTGGGGTGGCCCGGCGGACGTCCCGGGGCTCTTCGAGCGCGGGCGCCCTGGGGGTGGGCGGACCGCCCGCACGGTGTCACCGTGCGGGCGGTCCGCCCTTTCGATCGCACACACCGGAGGCCGGGGCCTGCCTGCCGGCGGGAACGAGGGAAACTCCGGCGGGTCCTAGCGGGCCCGCACGTTCCCCCAGTTGTCGGCGCTGCGGCGCTCGTCGCGGGAGTGGTTGTCGTGGATGGTGCTGATCAGCTCGCCGTTGTCACCGAGGAGCAGCGCCATGTTCTTGGTGGCCTGGTCCCACTCCGCCTGGACCTCGCGGTACGTCTGCTGGTCCGAACCCTCCCAGGACATGACGAGCGGCTTCAGCTCGTCCTCCAGGTTGTTGAGGGTCTTGATGATCTGCTGCGTCTGGTCCATCAGCTCTTCGACAGCCTGCCGGACCTTGGGGTACTGCACGTCGATGATGCCGTCGGCCATGACGTCTCCTCTCGGGGGCCCGGGCCCGAAGGCCCGGGAAGCTCACGGAGCACGGCCTCACCGCATGGGGGCCGGTATCGCGCGGGGGGGGTGGGTCAGCGCAGTGCTTCGAAGACGCCCTGGCTGGTCTTGCTGTTGAGGACCTCGGTCAGGTCCTGGTTCTCCTGCGCCAGGCGGTTGGCGGAGGTCACGTTCTCCTGCAGCGCGTCGACCATCTTGCTGATCTGCACGACGACCTTCTGCGCCTCGGCGTTCCAGCTGCGGAAGAGCTTCAGCAGGGCCTGGCCCTCGTCGCCGCCGACACCCGAACGCGCGGCGATCTCGGCCACGTTGTTCTGGATTTTCTCGACCTGGTCCCGGGCCGACTCCAGGGAGGAGACGCCTCCCAAGCCCTTGGCATAGTCCGCTTTCCTCGCGGCACTGTCGGCCATGTCGTGTTCCCTTCGTTCAGGTTCAGGCGAGTCTCGCCGCACCGTTGCCCGCTGAGGCTAAAGAGAACCCAGCGTTCCGCGCAACGCGTGCAGGGAAGATTTGAGCTTCGGTCACTCAGCAGAATTGGTCCGTGTGGCAATGGAGTTGTGCGGAGGTTGCGGTCGGATGAACAGGCGCGCCCGCCCTCTCGTGCGGTGCGACATGCGGTGTTCCCCGGGCCGTGGTCGATGCGGGCGGGAAACGGGCACGGGAGGGCGCCGAACGGTCACCGGGGCGGCCGCTGCGGGCAGGGGCGTATCCACGGGATTACGCGGGAACGGCGGTCCGAAGTTCTGAGCTTTGTCTGAGGCTTCGCCTTCGTTTCCCGGCCCATGACGAATACGCCGGTCCCGGTCCGCCCGCGCCGAGTTCGGCTCGCGGTTTTCCTGCCGCACCGTTCCTCTTCCTTTTCGTCGGGCCCCGTGTGTTCCGTGTCCCCGGGGAGCGGACCGCCGGCCGTGTCAGCCGTGTCAGCCGTGTGAGGCGACACCCGCCGCGTCCGCCGTACCCGCCGCGTCCGCCTCGTCCGTGTCCTCGGCCGCCTCCGGGTCCTTCGCGGCCTCGCTCCGGCCGGCCTTCCCGTCGGCGGCGCACCGCGGTGCCGTGACCTCGGGCTCCACGGCGCCCGTGGCGGCCGCCGGGTCGAGGTCCGCGCCGGTGGGCAGGGCCGCGAGCAGCGGTGCCGGGACCGAGCCGATGTCGGAGGCGCCGTAGCCGAGCGCGGCCAGCGAGTTCTCGTCGGACACCCGGTACTTCACCCCGTTCTCCGCCACCAGGTAGGTGGTGCCGGCGTGCGCGGCACCGCTCGCGTGCAGCGCCCGGACCAGGGCGCCGTGGCCGGGCCGCACCACCGTGGCGTCGGTCGGCACGCAGGCCGCCTCCAGCGGCTGGGCGGTGCCCTCCGACACCGCGACCGGGGCGAGGCCGGCGAGCGGGACCAGCACCGACCTGATCCGGGCGCCGCCGTCACCGCCGTCCACCTGCGCGCAGAGCGCGGTGCCGCGCGGCGCGGACTGCGGGACCGGAGGTGCGTCCGGCAGCTCCGCGGAGTCCGCGGTGCCGGCGTCCTTCGCCCGGTGCTCGCGCAGCGCGTCCGCGCCGACCGTGCGCACCTCGGGCGACTTGCCCCGGTAGGCGTCCCGCTGGGTGGCCGGGTCGCCCAGCACCAGGGCGGCGCCGAGCCGGGTCAGCGGCACCAGGCCGTCCTCGCGCAGCAGGTGGTAGGTGTCGCTGCCGCCGCCGGGCACGCTGACCTCGAACAGCTGGCCGATGCGGCTCGCCTCGCCGCCCAGCTCGGGGCCCTCCCCGCCGCGGCCCGGCACCTCCGGCGGCTTGAGGGCGGGGCCGGGCGCCAGGGCGTCGAGAAAGGCCGCCGAGACCGGCATGGCCTGCTCGGAGCCGTAGCCGAGGGCGTTGCGGGCGTCGGAGTCGCGGTCCAGCGGCAGCCTGCTGCCCCGCCACACCAGGTACTCGGTGTCGTCCGGGCCGCGCACCAGCACCGCGCGGTCCCCGCCGATCCCCTGGGAGTCCACGGGGGCGCCGGCCACCACGGTGGTGGCCCCCGGCTTGTCCACCCCGGTGTCCGCCACGTCGCCGGAGGTGTCGGCCGGCGCCCCTTCGGGCCCGGTGACGCACATGTGCCAGGCGCCGCCGTCCAGCCGGTCGGCGGCGGGCACGGACTCGGGGGCGCCGGGGATGCCGACCGGGGAGCCCACCGGGACGTCCCGCAGCGAGGCGGTGCGGACGTCCGCGGTCGGCAGGTCGGCACCGCCGATCAGCCGCGCCGAGGCGTAGTTGCGCACCGGGTGCAGTACGCCGTCGGTGCCGGTCCACAGGTAGCGGGCGCCGGTGTCGCGGTTGACCACCAGGTGCCGGCCGTCGCGCCAGCCGTCGTTGCCGCCGGGGCGCAGCAGGCCGTAGACGGTGGCGCCCGCGCCGATCAGCACGGTGACCAGGACGCCGAAGACGACACCGCGGGTGGTGCGCCCGAGCGGGCTCTCCGGGGCGTCCGGGTCCGCCATCAGCAGGCCCGAGCTGAGCCTGCCCATCATGAAACTGTGGGCGTGTACCTGGTCGCGTTTGGACTGCACGGCCTTACCTCAACTCCTGTTCGACGGTTCGATGTGCCGGCGTTGCGGGGCGCTCAGCCGAACAGGCCGCGCAGCCAGCCGAAGAGTCCCGCCACCCAGAGGCTGAGCGGCAGCAGCGCCACCGCCAGGCCGGTGTGCGCCAGTTCCGCCGCGCGGCCCCAGTACGGCAGCATCCTGCGGCCGGGCACCGTCCAGGCGGCGATGACGAGTGCGGCGGCGGCGCCGAGCAGCACCGCGAAGACCACCACGCGTCCGGTCCCGTCGCTGTCCACGGCCCAGGCGCGGGCGAGCAGCAGCAGGCCGAGGATGCCGGGCGCCGTCAGGGTCAGGCGCTGCCCGATGTGCACCAGGCCGCGGGAGTGCAGGAGCAGCAGCAGGCTCAGCGCGAGGGAGGTCAGCACCTCGGGCAGGTCCGCGTTCTCGGCGAGGACGACCAGTGCGGCCGAGGCGATGACGCCGGTGGTGGCGAAGAGCGCGGTAACCCAGCGCCCGGCCAGCTCGGTGCGCTCGGCGACCTCGTCGCCCGCGTAGGGCTCGATGCCCTCCTGGAGCTGGGCGGCGGAGGACGGCAGCGCGGGCATCCGCATCCCGGCGAGCTTGAAGGCGAACGGTGCCACCGCCCCGGCGGCGAGCGCGAAGACCGTCGCCACCAGGGCCGCCGAGGCGGGCACGTCCAGGCCGGTGTACCCGATCAGGGCCCCGGCGGTCGCGGTGGCCACCGAGACCACCGCGGTGGCCAGCAGCGCCGGGGCGCCGACCGCAGTGGCGGCCAGCGCGAGGACCGCGCCGCCCGCTCCCGCCGCGCCGGCGGCGAGCAGCCGCGCGCCCGCCACCTGGGCGGCGTCCGGGCCGGTCAGGTCGCCGCCGGGCAGCAGCCAGCCGGCCAGCGCCAGGCAGGGCGCGACCAGCAGGCCGAGGACGGTGGCGGTGAGGCGGTCGCCGACCGCACGGCTGGCCGAGCCCGCGCCGGCGAGCAGCAGCAGCCCGGTGACGGCCGCGCAGGCGGCGCGGGAGCCGCCGGAGGCGGTGGTCACGCCGGGCCACAGCACCAGCACCAGGGCGGCCACGACGGTCGCCACGACGGTGCCCACGAGGAATCCGCGGGCGGCCCCGGGGTGCCAGGTGTGCAGCCGCCGGCCCGCGGTGTCGGCTATGCCGTCCACCAGGTCGTCGAGCCGGGCCTCGGGCAGCGCCTCGGTGTGCGGGCGCAGGTGGAGCACCGCACCGTCGGCGAGGCCGGCGCGGGCGAGGGTGGTCTCCTCGTCGAGCGGGGCGTCACCGAGGCGCTGGAGCACCCACCCGGCGTGGTCGAGCCCGGCCTCCTCGGCCTCCTCGCCGACGTAGCGCAGCAGGGTGGGCAGGAGATCGGCGACCGGTACGTCTGCGGGCACGGCCAGGTCGACGGAGACGCTCGGCGCACGTACGGTCAGGCGGCACAGTTCGGCCACCGCGCTGTCGGTCATCAGAACTCTCGGCTTCCGTGGGGACTTTCACCGGAGGACTTCCCCCGGCAGAGGGGACGTGCGAAGAGTACGGAAGGACCGCGCGGCCAGGAACCGGGGCCGGAGCGAGGAATTGTCACCGCATGCCCGGTTACCACCTCTCCCGCGTGGACAGGTCGCGTTCCGTGAATGCAGACTACTGCCTACGCCCGCCGGATCGTGCTGCGGACCGGACCCGTCGTCCGGCATGGAGTGGACCGTCACGGGAGTTGGCCGTCCCCCGCTATCGGCTCGAAACATTCACCGGGCGTTCATCGCATCACGAGGAGTCCGGAGGAATCAGCGCGGTTCGGTGTATTCCGCTCCCGCGTGCGCCGGTATTCGGTGCGGGCCGGAATGCCACTGAAACCGGAGGTTCTGTTCCTTGAGTGTGGTGCTGTTTCGCCGGCCGGCCCGCAGACGCGGCCCGGAGATGCCCGAGGGGCAATTGACCCTCCAGGAACCGCCGGTCCTCTCCGAGACGGTCCCGGACACCTCGGCGATATGGACGTATCTGCCGATGGCGCTGATGTCCGTGTCGATGATGCTGATGTTCCTGCGCCCCGGCGGGGGCAACGGCATCTTCATGTACCTGGCGATGGGCGTCATGGCGCTCTCCGCCGGTGCGATGCTGCTGGGGCAGCTGATGCGCCGCTCCAGCGAGCGCAAGCAGCGGCTGAAGGGCGAACGCCGCGACTACCTGCGCTACCTGACGCAGACCCGCAAGCGGGTCCGCACCACCATCGCGGAGCAGCAGCGCGCCCTCGCCTGGCGCCACCCGGAGCCGGCCTCGCTGCGCTCGCTGGCCCGCACCTCCCGGCTGTGGGAACGCCGCCCGGCCGACGAGGACTTCGGCGAGGTGCGGCTCGCGGTCGGCGAGCAGCAGCTCGCGCTCACCCTGAACCCGGTCTCCACCCGTCCGGTGGAGGACCTCGAGCCGCTCTGCGCGCACGCGCTGCGCCGCTTCATCCGCGCCTACTCCACCATCCCCGAACAGCCCCTCGGCCTCTACCTGCGCTCCTCGGCCCGGGTCATGCTGCGCCCCGAGGAGACGCCCGGCGGGGAACCCGCCGGAGGCGACGCCCGGGAGGACGCCGGTTCCGACGCGGTACGGGCCCTGGTGCGGGCGATGCTGGGCCAGCTCGCGGTGTTCCACGCCCCCGAGGAGCTGTGGATCGTCCTGTGCGTCAGTGACGAGCGGCGGCCGGACTGGGAGTGGGTCAAGTGGCTCCCGCACGCCCTGCACCCGCACGAGGAGGACGGCGCGGGCCAGGTCCGCCGGATCACCGCCGACCTCACCGAGCTGGACGACCTGCTGGGCGCGGAGTTCGCCGAGCGTCCCGGCTTCGACCCGGACGCCCGGCCGGCCCGTGACGAGCCGTACGCGGTCGTCGTGCTGGACGGCGTCACGGTGCCCGAGGGCCACCGCTGGGAGGGGCACGGCTACCGCAACGCCCTCGCCCTGGACGTCTCCGGCGCGCTGCGCTGGCGCCCCGGCCGCAACACGCTGCGCCTGACCGTCGGCCCCGACCTGGTGAGCCTGGTGCGCACCGACCGCAGCCGCAAGGAGCGTTCCGTGCCGCTCGGCCGGCCGGACCGGCTCGGCCCGCTCGGCGCGGAGTCGCTGGCGCGGCTGCTCACCCCCCGCCGGATCAGCCTGGCCACCGACATCGCGCAGCCGCTGGACACCGACGTCGAGCTGACCACCCTGCTCGGCATCCCCGACCTGCACCGGCACGACCCGCGCGCCCTGTTCGCCCGGAACTCCGGCTCCGCCCGGCTGCGGGTGCCGATCGCGGTCGGCGTGGACGGCCGCCCGGTGGAGCTGGACATCAAGGAGTCCGCGCAGGGCGGCATGGGCCCGCACGGCATGCTCATCGGCGCCACCGGCTCCGGCAAGAGCGAACTGCTGCGCACCCTGGTCCTCGGCCTGGCCCTGACCAACTCCTCCGAGACCCTCAACTTCGTCCTGGTCGACTTCAAGGGCGGCGCCACCTTCCTCGGCCTGGAGGAACTCCCGCACACCTCCGCCGTCATCACCAACCTCGCCGACGAGGTCGCCCTGGTGGAGCGCATGCAGGACGCCCTGCACGGCGAACTCATCCGCCGCCAGGAGCTGCTGCGCGCGGCCGGCAACTACACCTCCGCGCTGGAGTACGAGCGGGCCCGCGCCGCCGGGACGGACCTCGCCCCGCTGCCCAGCCTGTTCGTGGTGGTCGACGAGTTCAGCGAGCTGCTCTCCGCGCACCGCGAGTTCATGGACCTGTTCGTGATGATCGGCCGGCTGGGCCGGTCGCTCGGCGTGCATCTGCTGCTGGCCTCGCAGCGCCTGGACGAGGGCCGGATGCACCAGCTGGAGAGCCACCTGTCGTACCGCATCGGACTGCGCACCTTCTCCGCCATGGAGAGCCGCGGTGTGCTCGGTGTGCCGGACGCCTACGAGCTGCCGGCCCAGCCCGGCAGCGGCTACCTGAAGTCCGGTGTGGAGGCCCTGACCCGGTTCCGCGCCGCCTACTCCTCCGGGACGTACCGGCGCCGCACCGGCGCGGTGGTGCGGGCCCGGGTGGCCAGCCAGGTGGTGCCGTGGACCAGCGGCTGGGTGGTGCCGCGCACGCTGGAGGCGGCGCCCGAGCCGGAGCCGGAGACCGAGGAGACCGGCGACGAGGAGACCCTGCTCGACGTGGCCCTCGACCGGCTGCGCGGCTCCGGTCCCGACGCCCACCAGGTGTGGCTGCCGCCGCTGGACGAGCCCTCCCCGCTCGACGTCCTGCTGCCCGGCATCACGCCCGACCCCGAGCGCGGTCTCACCGCGGCCGGCTGGGGCGGGACGGGCAGGCTGCGGGTGCCGGTGGGCCTGGTCGACAAGCCCTTCGAG
Source organism: Streptomyces sp. NPDC016640 (assembly GCF_043076215.1). Lineage (NCBI taxonomy): Bacteria > Bacillati > Actinomycetota > Actinomycetes > Kitasatosporales > Streptomycetaceae > Streptomyces > Streptomyces sp. NPDC016640. The sequence continues at coordinate 84,906 of NZ_JBIBRG010000021.1, read as the reverse complement.
CAGCGCCGCGACCCGCTGGTCGTGGACCTGTCCGGCGCGGGCGGCCACGTCGCCGTCGCGGGCGGTTCGCAGAGCGGCAAGTCCACGCTCGCCCGCACCCTGATCGCCGCCCTCGCCCTGACCCACACCCCCGAGGAGATCCAGTTCTACTGCCTGGACTTCGGCGGTGGCGGTCTCTCCCAGCTCGCCGCCCTGCCGCACGTCGGCGGTGTCGCGGCGCGGCTCAACCCGGAGCGGGTGCACCGGGCCGTCGCCGAGGTGATGACGCTGCTCGCCCGCCGCGAGCAGTTCTTCGTGGACCACACCATCGACTCCATGCAGTCCTACCGCCGCCGCCGGGCCGCCGGGGAGTTCCCCGACGAGCGCTTCGGCGACGTGTTCATGGTGATCGACGGCTGGTCCACGGTCCGCCAGGACTACGACGGCCTGATCACGAAGTTCAACGAACTCGCCGCGCGCGGCCTCAACTACGGCATCCACCTGCTCATCACCACCACCCGCTGGGTGGAGCTGTCCGCGCAGATCCGCGACCAGTCCGGCACCCGCCTGGAGCTGCGGATGGGTGATCCGATGGACTCCGAGATCGACACCCGCAAGGCCCGCTCGGTGCCGCGCAGCGGCGGCCGGGGCATCACCGCCGACAGCAAGATGCACTTCCTGGCCGGTCTGCCCCGCCTGGACGGCAGCGGCTCGCTGGAGGACCTCGGCGAGGGCGTCTCGCACCTGGTCGCGGAGATCGCCCGGCACTGGCCGGGCCGGGCCGCGCCGCAGGTGCGGATGCTGCCGCACCGGCTGCCGCTGGCCGAACTGCCCGCGCCCGAGCCCACCGAGGGCGGTGGCATGCGCCTGCCGCTCGGCATCGACCAGGACGCGCTGGAGCCGGTGTGGCACGACTTCAGCCGCACTCCGCACCTGATCGTGGTCGGTGACACCGAGAGCGGCAAGACCAACCTGCTGCGCCGCATCACCCGGGGCATCACCGACCGGTACGCCCCGAACGAGGCGAAGATCATCGCGGTGGACTACCGCCGCACGCTGGTGGAGGCCATCCCCGAGGAGTACCGCATCGGGCACGTGATCTCCCTGGACAACCTCCAGGAGACCATCGACGGCGCGGCCCGCGCGCTGAAGACCCGGGTCCCGGGCGCGGACATCGCCCCCTCCCGGATGCGCCGGTGCGACTGGTGGACCGGCCCGCGCCTGTTCATCCTGGTGGACGACTACGACATGGTCTCCACCAACTCCTTCCAGAGCCCGTTCGAACCGCTCTTCGAGCATCTGACCCTGGGCTTCGAGACCGGACTGCACCTGATCGTGGCGCGCAGCGCCATGGGAGCGGGCCGCGGTCTCAGCGACGGACTGATCCGCCGCCTGGACGAGGCCAACAACCCGGCCGTGCTGCTGTCCTGCCCGCCCACCGAGGGCCGTCTCTTCGGCGACGCGAAGCCCCTCAACCTGCCGCCCGGCCGGGCCCTGCACATCGCCCGCCGCCGCGCGCGGCTGATGCAGACGGCCCTGGCGGAGGAGAGCCGGGGCGACTGACCGCCCGGCGGGGCGGAAGGCGTACGAAGCCGGCGGGGGCCATCTGGGAAGGCGGCCCCCGCCGGCGTTTCCGGAGGGCGCCCGCGGCGCCCCCGCCGTCACTTCCCGTCGGTGCCGCCCGCTTCCGCCGGACGCCAGCCGCGGGCGCGGGCCCGGGGGATGGCGAAGGCGGCCCACAGGACGGCCGCCACACCGGCGGAGCCGAGGACGACGAAGAGCGTGGCCCGGTCCGTGGCGCGGTCGGCGGCGGAGGTGTCGCGGACGGTCACCGGACCCGCGGCGCGTTCGGCCCGGGTGTTCGCCCCCGGTTCGCCGAGCACCGTGGTGACGGCGGCGTACGGGTCGAGCTGGGGGATGTCGGCCGGGTAGGCGGTGGCGGTCAGCCGGTGCGCTACGGCGTCGGCGGAGTCGTCGGGGTGGGTGGCGCGGACCACGGCGGCGGCCCCGGCGGCGTAGGCGGCGGCCACCGCGGCGCCGGCGCCCAGGTAGTGGCCGTCGCCGCGCGGGCCGCCGGAGACCACCCCGGCGCCGGGGGCGGCCAGGTCGATGCCGGTGGTGGGCAGTGCGCCGGTCGGGCGGGTGCCGTCGGGAAGCATGTCCGCGACGGACAGGACGCCGGGCTCACCGGCGGGCCAGTAGGTGCGCGGGGGGATCTCGTCGGCGCCGCCGCGGGGCGGGTCCGGGGTGGCCGCGGCGACCACCACCGCGCCCTCGCCGCGGGCGTCGGCGACGGCGTCGGTGAGTTCCCCGTCGCGGTCCGGCAGGGCCACCGCGACGGCGATGACGTCGGCTTCGGCCGCGGTCGCCGCGCGCACCGCCGCCGCCGCCGGCCCGGCGGCGGCCTCGCCCCGCTCGTCGGTGCCGCGCAGGGCGAGGATCCGCGCGCCGGGGGCGACCCCGGCCAGGCCCGGGGTGCCGCCGCCGGTCCCGGCGATCAGTCCGGCCAGGAAGGTGCCGTTCCCCACGCAGTCGTCACCGGCCGCGCCCTGCGCGGTGACCCGGCCGTCGAGCCCGGCGGCGTCGGGGGCGACGCCCGTGCCGATCAGGGCGACGGTCACGCCGGCGCCGGTGTGGTGCCGGTGCAGCCGGTCCAGGTCGAGGCGCTGGCGCGACCAGTCCTGCTTCTTCGCCTTCTCCCCGGAGGCGGGGGTGCACTCCGCCTGGTCGGCGTCCGGGTCCAGCGCGGAGGGCATGCCGGGCAGTTCCTGGCCCTTGCCGTCGGCCGCCGGCGGGCGCGCGGGCGGTGCGGCCTGCGCGGGGCCGGCGGCGGGCAGCAGCAGGGCGGCGGCGAGGCCGGCGCCGGACAGGGCGCGGGCGGCCCGGCGGGCGGGCGGCCTCACCGGCCCGCCGCCTTCGGCGCCGCGGCGGCCGTGACGTCCTCGGGGGTGAGGATGCGCAGGTCGTCCAGGGTGGGCGCGGCCAGCGAACTGAGCCGGCCCGCCTGCCGGGTGACCATCTGCTCGACGACCTGGCGGGCCAGGCGGGCGTTGCCGAAGGAGCGGTCCCGGGGCAGCGCGTCGAAGTACTCCTTGAGCAGCGGACCGGTGCCGGGGCCGCACTCGTAGCCCATGCTCGTGGCCTGGGAGCGCACGATGGTGACCAGTTCCTCGGAGGAGTAGTCGGCGAAGGCGATCCGGCGGGGGAAGCGGGAGGACAGGCCCGGGTTGGAGGCGAGGAAGCGCTCCATCTCGTCGGTGTAGCCGGCGACGATGACGACCACCTCGTCGCGGTGGTCCTCCATCAGCTTCAGCAGGGTGTCCACCGCCTCCTGGCCGAAGTCGGCGCCGGCGCCGCGCGGGGTGAGGGTGTACGCCTCGTCGATGAACAGCACCCCGCCCCGGGCCCGTTCGAAGACCTCGCGGGTGAGCTGGGCGGTGTGGCCGATGTAGCGGCCGACCAGGTCGGCGCGGGCGGCCTCGACCAGCTGGCCCCGCTGGAGGATGCCGAGCTGGGTGAGGATCTGCCCGTAGAGGCGGGCGACGGTGGTCTTGCCGGTGCCGGGCGGGCCGGTGAAGACCAGGTGGTGGCTGAGCGAGGGCACCGGCAGCCCGGCGGCGGCCCGGTGGCGGGCGGTGGTGATCAGGTTGACCAGGTCCGCGACGTCGCGCTTGACCTCGGCCAGGCCGATCATGTCGCCGAGGCGGGTCAGCGGGTCGTCCTCGGGGGCGGCGGTCTCGGCGGCCTTCGCGGCGGCGGTGGCGGAGACGTCCTCCGGCAGCAGCAGCCGCAGGTCGCGCTCGCCGACCTGCGCCAGGGAGCCGAGCCGGACCGCCTGGCGGTCCACCATCTCCTCGAACACCCCGCGCGCGGCACGGCCGTTGCCGAAGCCGGCGTCCCGGGGCATCGCCTCGAAGTGCGCGGCCAGCGCCTCGGCGGTGCCCTCACCCAGTTCGTACTGGTGCTGGGCGCACATGCTCTCCATGATCGCGACCAGTTCGGGCACCGAGTAGTTCTCGAACTCGACGGTCCGCGAGAAGCGGGAGGCGAGGCCCGGGTTGGAGCCGAGGAAGGAATCCATTTCGCGGGAGTAGCCGGCCGCGACCACCACCACGTCGTCGCGGTGGTCCTCCATCAGCTTCAGCAGGGTGTCCACGGCCTCGCGGCCGAAGTCCGCGCCGCCGTTGCCGCTGTCCGCGGTGAGCGTGTACGCCTCGTCGATGAACAGCACGCCGCCGAGGGCCCGTTCGAAGGTCTCGGTGGTCTTGATCGCGGTACCGCCGACGACCTGGGCGACCAGGTCGGCGCGGGAGACCTCCACCAGGTGGCCGCTGCGCAGCGAACCCAGTTCGGCGAGGATCGACCCGTAGAGGCGGGCGACGGTGGTCTTGCCGGTGCCGGGCGGGCCGGCGAAGATCAGGTGCCGGCTCATCGGCGGGGCGGGCATGCCGAGCTTCTCGCGGCGCTGGGCGAGCTGGGTCAGGTTGACCAGGGTGCCCACCTGCTGCTTCACGTTCTCCAGGCCGATCAGCGCGTTGAGCGCGCCGAGCGGGCCGTCCGCGCGGTCCGGCGCCGGCCCGTCGGCGGCGCCGGAACCGGCCGGGTCGGTGTTCTCGGCGCTGCCGCTGCCCCAGGCGTCCCGCTTGCCGTTGCCGGTGCTGTTCAGGCCCTCCACGGCGAGGCGGTCGCCGGGCGCGGTCTGCACCAGGCCGCCGCCCGTGTTCTCCCGGGCGAGGCAGTTCACCAGGGAGACCGGGGCGGTGGACTCCACCCGGAAGCCGTCCTGGGCGCCGCCGGTGGCCTCGCAGCCGCTGAGCGAGGCGAACGCGCCCTCGCGCAGCAGGTAGCCGTGGCCCTGGGCGGCGTGCACGGCGGTGCGGTTGGCGGTCAGTTCGCCGCCGCCGGCGACGACCACGCCCTCCTCGGCGGACGTCTCGATGCGGAAGTCGCGCACGGTGACGTTGCCGCCGTCCTCCACGACCAGGCCGTGGGTGGCGGTGTCGGAGACCCCGCCGCCGGCCAGGTAGAGGGTGCTGCCGCCGGCGACCCGTACGCCCGCGCCGTTCGGCCGGACGATCTCGCAGTCCTCGACGCGGCCGCGGGCGTCCTTGGTGGCCGCGATGCCGTCGCCGGAGGGCTCGACCAGCCGGGCGCGGCGCAGCAGCGGGTTGGCGCCGCCGCGCAGCAGGACGGCGGGCGAGCCGCCGATCACCTCCAGGCGGTCCAGTTCCGCCGCCGAGTCCTCCTCGAGCAGCAGTCCGGTGTCGTCGCAGTCGCGGACCGTGAGGCCGGTCAGGGCCGGGGAGGCGGCGCCGGCGACCCGCAGCGCGGCGCCCTGCGCGCCGTCCACCCAGCAGTCCTCGAAGGTGCCGCGCGCCCGGTCGGTGACCAGTACGCCGTGCCCGCGGGTGCGCGAGACGCGGCAGCGGCGCAGCACCGGGTCGGTGCCCTGGGCCAGCGTGATGCCGTTGCCGGAGGCGCCGGTGACGCGGACGTCCTCCAGGGTCGTACGGCCCGAACTGCTCAGGTGGACGCCGGTGCTGGTGTCGTGCACCACGGTGCGCACCACCGACAGGGAGCAGTTCTGCTCCAGGGCGAGGGAGGGCTTGTCGGTGGAGGAGATGTCGCAGTCCTCGACGGTGCCGCGGGACTCGCCGTTGGCGAGCAGCCCGTTGCCGCGGGCGTCGCGCACCGTGCAGCCGCGCATCCGTGCCTCGCCCTGCTCGGCGAGGACCAGGCCGCTGGTGCCCAGGTGCTCGAGGGTGCAGGACTCCACGGTGGTGGGGGTGGTCGAGGTGACGACGATGCCCGCGCCCTGCGGGTTGCTCACCCGGCAGTCGCGCAGCGCGAGCGAGCCGGTGCCGCCGGCCAGCATCGCGGTCCAGGCGGCGCCGATCACCTCGCAGCCGTCGAGCGCGGCCTGCCCGCGCCGTACGTCCACGGCGGGCAGCTCGGGGTCGCCGCCGCGCAGGGTCAGTTCGGACAGCATCACGGCGTCGGCGCGCAGCGCGAGCACACTGCCCGTGCGCGGCCGGATCTCCACGGTGCCCCGCCCGTCGGCGGCTGTGAGGGTCACCCTGGTGTTGATCACCAGGTTCTCGGCGTACGTCCCGGGCCGGACGCTGATGAGCGCACCGGTACGGGCAGCAGCGAGTGCCTCACCGATCGTCCGGTAGCGGTCCCGGTCCCCGGGACCGACCGTCAGTACCTGGCGCGACACGCACCAACCTCCTTGCCACGGCGGCTTCTACAGCGGGCGCCCCCTGGGCCGGGGGCGGGGTTGTCGGCGGGCCGACGGTGCCATCATGCCTCGCCTCGGGGCGGGCGGGTGCCGGGAGGGGGCTCCCGGCGGGCGGACGTCCGGTTCAGACGCTCCACTTCTGGTTGTCGGTGCCCAGACAGGTCCACAGGTGCAGCCGGGCCCCGTTGCCCGAATTGTTGTCCTTGATGTCGACGCACTTGCCGACGACGGTGTTGACCAGGTCGTGGGCGTCGTTCAGGACGAACTGCTGGGCGTTGTTGCCGTTGCACCAGGTGATCTGGATGGGGGTGCCGTCGTTGTAGTCCGCGTTGGCCACGTCCAGGCACTTGTCCGCGATGCGGACGGTGCCGTCGGAGGCGAACCGCAGCTTCTGGGCGTCGCTGTTGTTGCAGTCCCACACCCACAGGGCCGCGCCGTCGCCGAAGTTCCCGTCCGGTACGTCGATGCAGCGGCCCGAGAGATGGCTGCGCAGGGAGACCGGGGCGCTGAACGTCACGCCCGGACTCCGCTGTGCGGGCCGGTCGTCCGAGCCGTCGGCCTTCGTGCCGCCGCCCTGCTTCTTCGCCCGGTCCTGCCGCTCGGTGTCCTTCTCCGGCTCCGGCTCGTCCTCGTCCTTGTCCCTGCTGCCCTCGCCCTCGGGCTCGTCCTTCGCCGGGGCGGAGGCGGGCGCTTCGCGCACCGGCCCGCCGGACCCGTCCGGCTCGGCGGACTTCTTCCCGTCGCCGTCCTCGGAGCCGGTGTCGGGCGCGGTCACCGCGAACTCGCCCGGCGCCTCCCGCCCGTTGCCGCCGAGCACGGTTCCCGCGCCGGCCGACGTGGTCCTGGGGTTCTCGCCGTCGTTGCCGCCGAGCACCAGGAACGGCACCGACACCAGCAGCGCCCCCGCGACGGCGGCACCGGCCAGCACCGCCTTGCCCGGCCGTCCCACCGGTCCGCTCCCCGGCTGCGGCCGGTCGATGGCGGTGGCGGTCATGGTCCGTACGAGCGCGGGCAGCCGGCTCTTGGCCGCCGCGGCGGCACCGGGGTCGGCGTCGGCGTCGGATGTGGCGTCGGCTCCGGTGCGGCCGGTGGAGCCGGGGGCGCCCTCGGTGCGGGGCTCGGTTCGGGTTCCGGTGCCTGAGGTGGGGGCCGGGGCGGGAGTTTCGGTGGCTTCGGTGGTTCCGGTGCCGCCGGTGGTTCCGCTCCGTTCGGCCGTCGCCGTGGTCCCGTCGGCTTCCGGGGCGGAACCGGGCGCGGGGTCCGGGTGCGGCCCGGCGGTCACGGCCGCCGTGCCGGACGTGGCGGACCCGCCGGTCGCCTCGGACGCTCCGGTCGTGGCGGGGGACGCCCCGGTCGCGGCCGTCTCCTCGCCGCCGTCGGCGGCGGAGCCGGGGGGTTGCTGGGCCGAGCGCGTCACGGGGTCCTCCCTGCGGAGTGGGGCCGGGGTTCGGGAGAGCTGTCGGTCGTCCGGCCGGCGGCGTGGGCCGCGTCCGGGGGGCCGGTGCGGTCCGCGGGGGCAGCGGAGTCCGCCTCCGCCGTCGGCGCCTCCTCGGCGCCGGGCAGGCTGTCCGCCGGGACGAGCAGGGGAGCCGCGGCACCGGCGTTGACCATCAGCAGGGTGCCCGAACCGCTCAGTGAACGGGCCAGCTCCCGAGCCGGGAGCGTGTCATGCGGAAGTGCCGGGGACATGAACTCGTGTGCCGGTGAGGTGAACAACAGCACCACCGGCGCCCCGTCCCGCCCGGCGGCCGTGAGCGGACCGCCGTCCGGTGCGCGCACCACCGTGACCTCCGCCCCGGCGAGTGCCGCGAGCGCCTCGTCCACCGAGCCGTAGCCGGTGGCGGCCCGCTGCGCGGCCGCGTCCACCGGGTCGGTGGGGTCCGGCCAGCCGAGCACCCGGGCCGAGGGCCGGTACACCGGGTTGGCGCGGTATTCCCCCACGCCCCCGCCCTCGTCCGACCGCCACTCCCCCAGCACCGCCCACTCCGGCGGGGTCCGCTCCTCGGTCCACTCCGGGTCCACGACGCCGATCCAGTGCCCCGGCGCCCGGCGGGCGGCGGCCCGCACGGCCTCGGGTATCCCGGGTGCGCCGTCGTCGGCGCCGGCCGGTTCGGGGGCGGCGGGCGGGCCGGAGCCGTCGGGCACCGCGGGCAGGACGCCGTGCCTGCCCTCCTGCCGTTCTCCGGGCCGCATCTCCACCGCAACTCTTGGGTTCGTACGAGTGCCTGGGGCGCCGTACGACATGCGCACACGCCGACACTGATCAGATCGGGGAGCCAACAGGATGCCACACCGGTCCGGTCCGTAGCGGGCGCGGGTTGACCCGTATCAGGTTCCGGCGTGCCCGTTTGCCGCCCGGTCCGGGCATTTTCCGGGAGCAGTGAGGCGCGAGGGGACAAAGCGGCAGGAGGGCCGGCCGGGGGAAGCGGTCACCCGCCCCCCGGACGGGCTAAGTTGGGTACGCCATCGGACCCGTCGACGTGCAGCGCCTGCCGGCCGGACGTCGAGGCCGGGGCCGTACGGGAAGTCCTCTCGACTCGGAAAGGCGTCGGATCGGCCCGCGGCCGTCACCGCGGGGGGCCACGCGGAAACCGACGAGCGGAACCGGGCCGGACCGGCCCACCCCACCACGGCACTCGCCCCACGCCCGCCGGAGCACCGGGCATGCGTCGGACGCGTCCGCCGGCCGGGCCCCGCCCACCACCGACAGCTCCGCCACCGAGGAGGAGTACCGCAATGTCCCCCCAGCACCAGACCCCCGGCGCGAACGCCGAGGCGGCCGCCGCCCGCGCGGGGGAGGCCGAGCCCCCGCCCGCGTCCGCCGCACCGGACGGGACCACGCCGGGCCCGGCCGCCCCCGCCCCCGAGGCGGAGTCCGGGACGCCCCCGAAGGGGGAGGCCACCGCAGAGGCGGCACCGGACCCCGCCCCGGCCGCCGGAGAGGCCGCCGCCGCACCGGCCGCGTCCTCCGAGCCGGCCGCGTCCTCCGAGCCGGCCGCGCCGGACACCACGGCCCCCGAGGCGTCCCCTCAGGGCATCGCCGTGGCGGCGGCCGTCGGGACGACGCCTCCGGGTGCCGGGACCGGGACCGGCGTCAACCGGGGCCGGCCGCGCAAGCCGGTCCTGGCGGGCGCCGCGATCGCCGGCGCCGTCCTGATCGCGATACCCCTGCTGCTGACCGGGACCGCGCGGGACGACGGCCCCCCGGACGCCCCCAAGGGCCTGGCCGCGGAGGGCGCCGACACCGTCCTGAACCAGAACTCCGCCCCCGCGGCCCTCGACGACTTCGTGGCGGAGAAGCCCAGTTCGTCGCCGGCCAAGGAGAAGCCGAAGAAGATCCAGGCCCCCAAGGTCGTCGCTCCCCCGCCCGCCGCGCCCAAGCCCCAGCCGGAACCGAGCAGGACGGCCGAGAAGAAGCCCGCGCCGAAGCCGAAGCCGAAGCCCAAGCCCGAGCCCAAGGCGACCCCGAAGCCGGCCTGGAGCACCGAGACCGTCTTCGCGACCAGCGTCCTGGAGGTCAACCAGGCCTGGACCACCAACCGCATCCGCATGGTGATGCAGACGGACGGCAACCTCGTCGTCTACAACGAGAGGGGCAACGCCCTCTGGGCGTCCATGACCTTCGGCCGGAACCACCGGGCGATCTTCCAGAACGACGGCAACCTCGTCATCCACAACGGGGACGACCGCCCCATCTGGGGCGCGGGCAGCCACGGCCACGAGGGCGCCCAGCTGGTCCTGCGGGCCGACGCCAAGGTGGTCGTCGTGCACAACGGCGACGTCGTCTGGTCGACCTGACTCCGCGGGGCCCCTCGGTCGCCCCCACACGCCGCGACGCGCGACGGGCCTCCCGCCCGTCGCGCGTCGCCGTGTACGGGAAGGGGGAGGAGAGGGGCGGCGCCTCCTGACCGCCGGTCCGTCTCCCCCACGGGGACGACGGGCCGCCGGGACGGCCGGGATGGCCGGGAGGCCCGGAGCGGCCGGGAGGAGCACCCGACCGGGGCCGGGCGCGTGGCCCCGGCCCTCAGTCGCGCCGGGTTCGCAGCACCCCGGCGAGCAGGATGACGAGGAGTCCGGCCAGGGGCACCACGAGCAGGCCCGTGCGCAGGCCGGCCGCGTCGGCGACGAGGCCGACGACGGGCGGGGAGCACAGGAAGCCCAGACGCATCAGCCAGGAGACGATGGTGAGTCCCGACCCGGGCTTGAGGCCGGGCAGTTCGTCGGCCTCGTGCATCGCCGCGGGCACGAGGGTCGCCACGCCGAAGCCCGCCGCGGCGAAGCCGAGGATCGTCCCCGGCACCGTGGGAACGGCCAGCGCCAGGCCCATGCCGGCCGCGGCGACGACGCCGCCGGCGCGGGCCACCTGCCGCTGCCCGAACCGGTCCACGAGCCGGTCGCCGAACAGGCGGCCGACGAACTGCGCCCCGACCAGGGCGATGAACCCGCAGGCCGCCAGTGTCACCGACGCGTCCAGGGACTCGGAGAGGTACAGCGTGGCCCAGGAGTTGCCCGCGTCCTCGACGAGGGTGCCGGCGGTGGCGATGAGGACGAGCGCGGCCAGCACGTACAGGGTGCGCCGCCGCGGCGCCGCGTCCGGTTCCTGCCGCGGGCCGGGCCCGGTGGTGTCCTCCTCGGCCGCCGGCGGCTCGGCGTCGGGGCCGGGCAGGCAGTGGCGCAGGGCGACACAGGCGGCGATCCCGAACAGCACTCCCGAGACGAGCAGGTGCTGTCCCCGGGACAGGTCCAGCGCGATCGCGCCGGCGGCCATGGCGCCCCCGGTCACGGCGCCGATGGACCAGATGGCGTGGAAGGAGTTGATGATGGAACGCCCGTAGCGGCGCTGCACCCGCAGGCCGTGGGCGTTCTGCGCGACGTCGGTGATCGCGTCCATCGCCCCGGCCAGGAACAGCGCCGCCGCGAACACGGCCACCGAGTCGGCGAGGCCCGCGGCGAGGGCACCGGCCCCCGTGAGCAGGGTGCCGGCCACCGCGACCCGCGCCGACCCCAGCCGCCGGACGAGCACCCCCGCCGCCATGCCGGCCGCGATCGCGCCCGCCGGGAACGCCGCGACGGCCAGCCCGTAGGCGGCGTTCCCGATGCCGAGGTCCGCCTTGATCTGCGGATACCGCGGCAGCAGGTTGGCGAAGAGCGCCCCGTTGGTGAGGAACAGCACGGCGACGGCCGCGCGGGCCCGCCGGTCGCCCCGGGTGGGTCCCCGCAGTACGTCAACAGTCATGCGGGGAGCCTACAGCCGAAGCGTACGGTCGTACACTCCTGCAGCGTACGATCGTACGTTCAGCCGGGGTGTTCCGTGTCACCACGACCGGCGGAAGGCTCGAACCCGGTCGGCTCAGGTGCGGTCTAGCACTCGACGCAGGGGTTCGTCCCCCAGCCCAGGCCGCCGATCCTGTCGTCCCTCAGCGCGCCGGCGTACGCGTGCACCTCGTCCACGTCGCCGTGCAGGTACTCGCCCCAGCCGTCACCGACCTGGGCCCGGCCGACCTGCAACGGCCCGGAGCTGCGCCAGCCGTTCGGAACGGTCCCGGTCGCCCGGTCGTCGGTGTAGCCGTCCAGGAAGAGCTTGACCGTGTCGGTGGCGTCGTCGTAGACGATGGCGAGGCGGTGGCCCGGACCCTCGCCGCCGTCCGCCCCCTCGATCTGGGCGACCACGGTCTCGGCGGCGCCGGCCTCGTCCGTGTGCGGCATGATCAGCTGCCAGAGGTGCTGTGACGGTTCGTAGCGCAGCCTGAAGGCGTCGGTGTGCTCGCCCGCCTGGGACAGCACGGTCATCGGGTGCGCCGGTTCGGCGTCCGCCAGCCGTACGACCACACCGAGGGTGAAGCTGTCACCGGTGTCCACCACCGGGCCCTCGGCGACGGCGTGCCCGCTCTCGCCGTCGAGCCGCAGGTGGCCGTCGCCGACCAGTGCGGGCGGCACGTAGGTGCAGTCGGGGTCGAGATCCGGGATGCAGAAGCTGTCGGAGCCCCGGTAGACCGTCGCCCCGCCGCCGAGCCGCAGCGGTGCTCCGTCCGTCTGCTCCGGGCTGGCGCCGTCCGTCGCGGTCTCCAGCGACCAGTGGCCGCGCAGCTCCGGCGTGCGGTACGCCATCTCGGCGACCTCGTCCGGCACCACGACCCTGTCGTGGACCCGTACGTCGCCGAGGTCGCCGTGCCAGCGCGTCCCGTAGTGGCTGCCGCCGCGGGCGCGGCCGATCTGGAACGCGCCGCTCGCTCCCGCGGGTGCGGCCCCGGCTTCGGTGCCCACCGCACGGCCGTTGACGTACAGCCGCGCCGTGCCGGTCTCCTCGTCGTGGAGCCCCAGCAGATGGGCCCACTCGCCGGTCTCGGGAGCACCGCCCTCCACCCGGGCGTCACCCAGGGCGAACGACCAGAGGGGTCCGGAGTCCCGGTCGGTCAGTCCGAGCCGGAAGGCGGCCGTCTCCCCCGCGTCCTGGCTGGCGACCGTCATCGTCCGGTCGGTCTGCGCGGGGCGCACCCAGGCGCTGACGGCGAAGGTGCCGCCGGTGTCGACGGCCGGGGCGTCCGTGGTCAGGAAACCGTGGCTGCCGCCGTTGAGCGCGGCGGTGGCGGCGACGTCGGCGCCCCTGGGCGCGGGACCGCCGAAGGTCACGCCCGAGCCGGCGCGGGCGGCGGCACCAGCGGTGGCGGCGGCCTCGGCCGACCCCGGCGCGTCGTCGAGCTTCCAGTGGCCGACGGGCCCGCGGCCGCTCTTCACGTAGAACCGGTACGTGGTGGTACCGCTGACGCGCCCCGAGCGGTCGACGGCGCGGACGCTCAGGTAGTCCGGGCCGTCCCCGAGCGGCAGGAACCGGATGGTGGCGGGTCCGCCCGTCGCGTCGGGCCGGGCGGTGCCGTAGGGACCGCCGATGAAGTTGTAGTGGTATTCGACGACGTCCGGTGACGGCGAGTCCATGGTGAAGCCGCCGTACACACCGACGCCGTCCTGGGTCTGCTCCTCCGGGTAGTCGGCGGAGGTGACGACCGCCTTCTCCGGGCTGACGTCGTCGTACACGAACTCGCAGACGGTTCCGTCGCCTTCGGAGCTCCAGGCGGAGACCGCCGTGCCGTCGTTCGCCCGGACGTGCCAGGAGACCACCGTGTCCGCCGGGATGTCCCCCGGCATCCGCCACTGCATCGGCGCGCCCGACGACATGTCGTGGGACGTGAACGTGCGACGCTGCTCGATTCCCGCCGCGTCGGTCCACCACGCCTCGAACTCGCCCCTGACCTCGTTGGCCTCGACGGGGTGGTTGTCCTCCTCCGGGTCGTACAGGACGGCGAACAGCGTCGGCGGCGCCGACACGTACGGCCTGTCGTCACCGGTGGCGCACGGCTTGAACCCCGTCTCCAGGTCCTGCACCAGCGGCTGCTTCGGCGGCAGGTTCTCCGCCGCGTGCGCCGTGCCGGACAGCCCCGCCCCCGCCACCATGGTCACCGCGGCGCAGCACACCGCCGCGAGACGCCCGGCACCGGTTCTTCGTCTTCGAGTCAACTCGTCCCACCCTGTTCGTGGCTGATGCCCGTTGATCACACGAGCCGCATGAAGCTAACAGAGGGGACCGACAGGCTCTGTTCTGCGTCTCCACCGGATGAACGCCGTGCGCCCGGGTGCGAAGGGTCCGGGCTCTCAGGTTCGGGGAACCGTCGCGCACTCGGCCCACACCGTCCTGCCGGGGCCGGGGCGGTCGTCGTTCACGGAGCTGGCGGCCGACTCGGTCGTCCGATTGCACGGTGGGGCGACACCTGCCCTGCCCCACCGAACCCGTCACAGCCACTGGACGTCCGGCGTGGACTGTTTCGCCGCTGCCCTTGCGGCCATGTGCCGTCCGCAACGGACGCCGGGGCCTCAGTCCCCCGGCAGGCGGGTGGCCTCGGTCCGCGGGGTCTCGGCCGCGGATTCCCGGAGTACGTCCGCGAGGCCGTCCGTGGACAGCACCATGCTGACCGGGCCGGAGCTGTTGAGGCAGAGGCTGTGGTCCGGGGGGATGCGGGTGAGCAGGTCCGCGACCGGCAGTTGTTCGAAGCCCAGCGGGCCGGCGGCCTGGAGGTAGCGGGGGCTGGTGTAGACGGGGACCACCGCCGTGCCGTCGGGGGCGGACGCGCTCACCGGCTCGCCGGCCGCCGTGACCAGCACCGCGACCTCGGCCCGGGCCAGGGCGGCGGTGACGTCCTCCGCCGGGCCGTAGCCGGTGGTGGCGAGCTGGATGGCGCGGTCCACGTCGTCGGCGGGCTCGGGCCATCCCATCGCCTCGGGTGAGGGCCGGTACTCCTCGTTGTCCTCCCACTCGACGATCTCGCCCTCGGAGTCGGAGCGCCACTGGCCGACCACGGCCCACTCCGGCGGCGGGCCCTCGCCCTGCCAGGCGGGGTCGGTCAGGTAGAGCCAGTGGTCGGGCGCCAGCCTGGCGGCCTCGAGGAACTCCTCGGGGGGCGCCGGGTCCAGGGGGGCTGCGGCGGTGCTGTCGGCGCCGGGCTCACTCATGGTGTCCTCGCTTGCTGGGGTGGTACGTGTCGGGGCGGGGTGCGGGGCCGTTCGTCGTCTCCTGCGCGCGGGCCCGCAGTTCGTCCGCCGGGACGAGGAGCGACGCCGGTGCGGAGGCGCTGAGGAACAGCACGTCCCGGCCGGGCGGCAGCCGGTCGAGGAGATCGGGGAGCGTCATCATCACATGCGCGGGCAGCCGGTCCGCCGACGCCCGCGGCGACGGCGGGAAGACGGGCACCGCGTACGCGCCGCCGGGTGCCCGGGTCCACGCCGGCTGCCCGTCCTCCGTCACGCACACGGCCACGGAGCCGTCCTGCGCGAGGGCTTCGGCCACGTCGGCGTCCGGACCGTAGCCGGTGGCGGCCAGCTGCACGGCGGCGTCGGCGTCGCTGACCGGCGCGGCCCAGCCGAGCGCGGCGGGCGAGGGCCGGTAGTCCGGGTTGGTCTCCCACTCCACGATCTCGCCGTGCGCGTCGCTGCGCCAGCGGCCGAGCACCGCCCACGGGGGCGGGACCTCGTCGTCCGTCCCGCCCAGCCAGTGCCGGTCGGTCACCGACAGCCAGTGGTCCGGAGCGGAACGGGCCGCGGCGGTGATGTCCGCGGGCGGCACCGGGAATCCGGGCTGGTCGCGGGCGACGGCCGCGGGGGCCGCCGTGCGGGAGGAGGGCGTCGGAGGCGGTGCGGGCGTCGGAGGGCGTGCGGGGGTCTCCTCATCGGCGGCCATCGGCGTCGTTCCCTTCACTCGTTCCGGCGCTCCCGCCGGCTCGTCCCGCTCCCCCGGCCCCCGCGGCCGCCGCTTCCGCGGCCCGGTCGGCCTCCAGCGCGGCCAGCAGGGCCCGGGCGTGCTCGTCCGGGAACAGGCCCTCGCGGGCGACGTGGGTGCGCAGTTCCTCCTCCGTGAGCGGGTGGACGTCCCAGTAACGACCCCAGTTGTTCACGTAGACGGAAGCCGCCGAGCGGTCGAACTCGTCCAGCGCGTGCTGGGCGCCGGTCATCACCTCGTGGAAGCTGTGGTGGCCCACGCCCACCAGCACGCTCGCCAGTCCGGACCTGATCAGGCCGAGGTCCACGGGCACACCGGCGAGCCGGGTCAGCCGCGCCACGTGCGTGATGATCCGGTAGGCGCTGCCGGAGGTGCCGGTGAGCACCAGGCCTCCGGAGTCCTCGGAACGCGCCTGGAAGTCGGCGGCCATCGGCAGGGTGTGGGTCTGTCCGGCGGGCGACCAGAGCAGCACGCCGTCCCGGACCGCGAGGCGCCGTTCGGCCGGGCTGAGCGGGGGCCGGACCTCCCAGGGGCGCAGCGGGGTGCGCACCAGCGCCTCCAGCTCCTCCATCTCCTCTTCCTCGTCCTCGGGGTCCAGTCCCGCCGCGAGGAGCTCGGCGCGCTCGCGCTCGTACCGCCTCATCTGCTCGGTGCGGTGCCGGTCGCGGCGCTCGATGCCGATCACCGGGTGCTGGGGTTCGACACCGCCCATGAGGTACGGGACGAGGTCCCTGGCCACGCCGTTGAACAGGAAGTTCACCCGCTCGCGCAGGTTTCCGGACTCCACCACCCGGGCCAGTTCCTCGAACGAGGTGCCGACGGCGCCGCCGCCCAGACCGCTGTTGCTGCCGAACAGCCGGTAGTCCGTGCGGTTGTGCAGCGCGATCGCCCAGAACGCCCGTACGACCTTGCCGAACTCGGCGTTCACCTGCTCGTGCTCGCCGAGGTGGTCGGCCAGCCGCTGCTCGAAGAGCAGGGCCTCCTGCGCGTAGCGGATGCGGGCCAACACCCAGGGGGGTGCGGGGAGGTCACCGGTCCGCCCGGCGGGCCCGGTCCGGTGCCGGTGGTCCTCCGGCACCGGGGTGTCGTCCCGGTCCGTGGACGGCTCCCGGCGCCGCGCGGGCGACGGCACGGGCGTGGGCCCGTCGTCGGATCCGGAGTCGGAGCCGTCCCGGGAGAGCAGGGGGCGCGGGTCGTCGTCCGGGTCGGAGTCGTCGTCGCGCGACAGGAGCGGGCGAGGATCGTCGTCGGAGTCGTCGTCCCGGGAGAGCAGCGGGCGCGGGTCGTCGTCCGGGCCCGAGTCGTCGTCCAGCGACAGGGCCGGGAAGGATTCCAGGACCGGGCGGGCGGTCCGCTCCGACGGGCCCGCGAAGTCCGCGTCCGTCACGGCCGTCGCGGCGGGGGCGAAGAACGGGTTGGTGACGTACGGTCCGACCGGCGTGCCACCGGCCATCGGCTGCACACCGCGGATGAACCGCCGGTCGATGCCGCCCGGGAACAGCACCTCCTCCTGGTCCGGGAAGGGCGAGGCCAGGCCCAGCGTGGCGTTCACGTCGATGCCGCCGGGGGCCTGGATGTCGTAGCGCCAGCGGTAGCGGCGGAACAGGGCGGGGGCGCCGAGCGGGTTGGCGCGGGCGCTGTCGCGGACGTAGTCGGCGTTCGCGGTCGTGCTCGCGAAGACCGTGTCCGGGACCAGCGAACTGCCGCCGTAGACATGGTCGATGAGGTGCACCATCTCGGGGCCGTACGGCTTGAGCCCCTCGCGGAAGACCCGTTCGGGCCCGTCGGGGCTGAAGCGGTACAGCGGGCCGTCGTGGTCGCGCCACAGCGCGTCGGGGAGCGTGGCGCCGGCCAGTGCGGCCGGGTCCGCGGCGACGGTGGCCGGGTCGACCGGCGGTGTCGCGCTGACCGGTCCGGTGGCGGGCCAGGTGACCGGTACGGGCGGGGAGTCCGGGTCGGACGGGTCCTGCGGACGCGTCGCCAGGCGGGACGACGCGACGAGTCCGCGGCCGGGCAGGTACCAGTCCCAGGACGGGCCCTCGGAGTACAGCCGTCCGTCCATGTCCGTGACGCCGCCGGCGGAGGGGCCGTCGGCGGTGTACTCGCCGCGCAGTCCGAGCGAGGGGATCTCGGCCGCGAACACGTGGAAGGCCGCATCGTCCTGGCCGAAGCCCCACACCGTGTGCCGGTCGCCGGCGGCGACGACCGGGAAGTCACTCAGCGTGTCCGCGAACCGGCGGTCGAACTGCCCGTCGGCCGAGTAGGGCAGGGCCACTGCGGCGGCCGGTGTGCCGGTGGTCGCCTGCCATTCGGCGTCGTCCCGCGGTTCGGTCGGGTCGGCGGGCGGCAGGGCCGGGCGGGCCCGGTGCCAGGTGCCGGACCGGGGCCCGGCCGGCGTGCTCGCGGGCAGGGCCGTCACGAGGCCCGGCCGCGTCGGGTCGCCCTCGGACGCCGTGAGCGGGCCGTCGTACGTCCATACGGTCCGGTCGTTGCGCAGGGAGAAGTCCTGCTGGGCGCTCCACCGGCCGGCGCCGTCGCCGGACGCCAGCAGGACGAGCGGCCGGCGGTGGTCCGTCAGCGGCAGCTCGGGGTCGGCTTCCAGCAGGGCGAAGAACTCGTCCTCGGTGACCCGCACGGTGCCGCCCGGCAGCCGCAGCACGGCCGTGCCGTCGGGGTCCGTCTCCGCGTGCGCGAAGTACGGCGCGGGGGCGCCCTGCCGGGTCCACGGCGCGAACCGGGTCGTGGTGGTGGCGGTGCCGTCGGGGCCGGTCGTGGTCGTCCGCAGGCGGGCGGGGTCCAGTCCGCCGGGGAGCGGGGCGGGGCCCCAGTCGCGGCCCTGGAGGGTTCCGTCGGGTGTGCGGATGCGGGCCTCGTCGGCGAAGGCGCCCAGCGTCTCCAGGTGGAAGACGGCCAGTTCGCCGGTGCGGGTCGCGTCCCGGCCGGCGGCGAGGGCCTGTTCGGTGAGTTCCCGCAGCCGGGTGTCCGCCGCCGCGTCCCACGGGGTGCCGGCGGGCAGGTGCAGCGCCGCGCGGCCCCACCGCTCGCGCTCGTCCGGGGACTTGGTGTCCAGCAGGCGGGACGCCCCGGTCATCGCCCACAGCGCGCGGGCGTGGGCGCGCGGCGGGACCGGTTCGGTGGGCGGCGTCCGCAGCACCGCCCGGACGGCGGCGTCGCCGTCCGCCGCGATCCTGTCCAGCGCGGACCGCAGCGCGGGCGCGTCCCATACGGCGGTGAGCGCGGCGTCGGGCGGCGCGGCGAGGGCGCGGTCGAGGACGGCCTCGAAGTCGGCCGGTCCCGGGGCTGATCCGCCGGGTGGGGCGACGGCGAGGGATTCCCACAGGTCCATGCGCAGCGGTGTGAGCGTGCTCAGGGCCGGGTCGTTCGCCCGCAGGTTCTCCAGCGCGCCGATGCCGCGCAGCAGACGTGCGTACCGGCCGCCGGGCACAGCGCGGTCGGCCTCCACCTCGTTGCCGAAGACCAGCTTCAGCGCCCGGACCAGGCGCAGGGCGCGCGGGCCGGCGTCGTCCCAGGCGGCGACGCCCGAGGGGCGGGGGAGGGGGCGCAGACCGGCCGCCTCGGTCAGTTCCTCGATCCGGCCGACCGGTTCGGGCAGGAAGGTCTCCATGCGGGCGAGGGTGCCGTCGGGTGTCGCCGCCAGCAGGCGCACGGTGTCGTTGTAGCCGGTCCTGCCGGTGGCGGCGGTGGTGGTGCGTCCGCTGTGGTTGGCGGCGTGCTGCGCGAGCGGGACCTCCTCCAGGGGGTCCTCGACGGGCGGCGCGGGCCGGATCAGGGACTGCTCGCGCCGCGGGTCGCCCGCCACGCCGCCGTAGCAGGCCGCGACGTGCAGGTCGTCGCCGGCGGCCCGCTGGACCACCTCGGGCAGCCCGCCGATGTAGCGTCCGCCGGCCTCGGCGCCCAGCAGCAGCACCCGGCCGTCCTTGTGCGCGAGCTTCAGGCCACCGGGCACGCCGTGCGCGTGGAAGGTGTAGACGGACGCCTCGGGGTCCGGGGTGGTCTCCTCCGTGCCGACGACGTGGAACTCGTCGCCGAGGCGCAGCACATGGGCGCGTTCCCGCATGCCGCGGTACTGCCGCAGCCGTCGTTCGCGCAGCCGCCTGCGGCCGTCGTCCGGCATCGACTCGCGGCCCTCGAAGCGGTGGTCCGCGCCGACCAGCGGGCGGGTGTCCACGTCGCTGTCGCGGAACCGCACGCCGTCCACGGTGACCCACTCGCGGTCCACGGCCGGGGCGGCCGCGTCGGCCGGCGGATCGAACGGCACCCAGTCGCCGTACGCGTCGTCCGGGTCGGCGTCGACGAGCGCCGGCACGGAGGCGCCGGCCTCGTCGGCCCCGTCGTCCAGGAGGCGTCCGTCGCCGCTGGGCGCCCACACCCTGCGGCCCAGCCGTTCCGCCACGGCCCGCGCCAGCTGTCCGTACCGGGCGCCCGCGTAGGGGCTCACCAGCACCACCGGGACGTGGGGCGGCAGCACCGCGAGGACGGGGTCGGCGGCCAGCAGCCCGGCCAGCGCCCGCGGGTCCAGCTCACGGCCGTCGGCGATCAGGGCCTCGTCCCAGCCGGCCTCGGCCGCCACCACGTAGGCGGTGTCCCCCCAGGGCGCCGCCTCGTCGGAGACCCGGCTCAGCTCTCCGTCCCGCTGCTCGTACAGCCGGATCCGTGAGGCGTCGAGGGTGGTGGGACCTGTGCCGGTCCAGTCGCGGCCGCGCGGGCTGCCGTCGCCGCCGGTCAGCAGCGTGGCGGCGGACAGCAGGGGGTCCGGGGCGGTGGCGGCTGTGTCGGGCGCGGCTGTGTGGCGCACGGCCATGTGGGATGCGGCCATGTCGCGCCCAGCCATGTCGGACGCGGCCATGTCGGACGCGGCGGCCGTCTCGGGGATCGCCGTGTCCGGCGCCGTGGTGAAGGCCCAGTCCGCGTCGGTCGGCAGGGTGCGGCCCGGCCCGGTGGGGGCGGCCGGGGGTGCGATGGCGCGGCCGGTGGAGCGGGGCACCGGTGCCGGGAGGGTGCGCGGCGCGTCCTCCGGTGAGGCGGACCGGGCCGGGTGCGCCCGGTGCCAGGCGTCGGCGCCCGGGACGCCGTCGAACGCGGACCAGGCGTGCAGCGTCAGCACCGGCTCACCGGAGTCGCCGGTCCCGGACAGGTCCGCCGGGAAGTCGGTCCACCACACCGTCCGGCCCAGCCACTGCGCGGTCCGCTCCGCGAGGTCCCCGGCGTCGGCGGACGGGCCCGCGAACGTCAGGACGACGGGCGTGGTCAGCTCCCTGCGCATCAACGGCAGGTCGTGCGTCATCAGTTCGAGGAACTCGTCGGTGGACGCGAGGTACGACTCACCGTCGAAGGACAGCCTCAGGAGCTCCGGGTCCTGCCGGTCAGGGGTGACCCGCACCAGGTACGGGACCGGCGCGTCCGGGCCCTGCTTCCACGGCGCGTCCACCACCCCCGCGGGCGTGCGGAACTGCGCCAGGTCGACCCTCGGCGGCCGCTGTCCGCCGGTGAAGTCGCGGCCGCCGCCACGGGCCCCGTCCTGGACCGTGCGCAGCCCGGTGGCGGTGTACGCCCCGCTCTCCTCCAGCTCGTACGCCGCCGCCGTGTCCGGGTCGGAGGCGTCGCGGCCCACCGCGAAGGCGCGGGTGAGCAGGTCGAGCGCCTCCTCGCGCTCCGCGACGCCGGGCCGGGCGCCGGGCGTCAGGTGGAGCACCTGGCCGATGAAGTCCTTCAGGTCCAGGCCGGGGGCGGTCAGCGTCTCCTCGGCCTTGACCCGCGCCCAGAACATCCGCGACCGCTCGGCCTCGCCGACCGCGTCGGTCTCGGTGTCCAGGGCGGTGGCGGCCTCGTCGTCGGCGTCGCCGTCGCGCATCCACCGGGCGGCCGCCTCCACCGCCGGCAGGTCCACGAAGCCGGCCAGCGGGTCGCCCGGCCACATCGCCCACTGCTCGGCGGCCGCGGCCAGCACCCGGCGGGTGACGTCCTGGTTCACTCCGGACGCGGCCTCCGGGTGCGCGGCGACCACGCGGCGCAGCAGGTCGAGGGTGAACGGGCCGGCGTCGTCGAAGTCGGAGTCGGCGCGCCACATGTGGTCGACCGCCGCGGCGCCGCGCAGCAGGTCCGTGAAGTCGGGGGCGTCGTCCACGTCGTGCCCGAACGTCAGCCGCAGCGCCCGCACCAGGCGCAGCGTCCCGGTGCGCATCTCGTCCGACACCTGTCCGTCGCCGGGCGAGATCCCCGCCAGCTCCGCGAGACGGTCCAGCTCCGCGTCCGCGGGCTCGGGCCGGAACAGGTCCCAGGCCCGGTGGCGGCCCTGCGCGTCGGCGTACAGGGTGCGCGTGTACCGGCCGTTGCTCCCCCGGGTTCCCTGCGCGCTGTAGGCCAGGCGCACGGTGCGTCCGGTGGAGTTCGCCAGGTGCTGCCCCATGGAGACGTCGCGCAGCGGGTCGGGGACGAACGGGCCGGGGAAGGCGTCGGCCATGGTGTCCGGGGCCGGCACGGCGCTGTCCCTGGGCGCGCCGCTCCAGCAGACCACCAGGTCGATCCAGTGGTCCTTCGGCAGGCTCGCCAGGCTCTTGCGGCGCCTGAGCCACGGCCCGGCCTCCCGCTCGTCGACCAGCCGCACGGTTCCGTCCCGCATGGCCAGCTGGAGCAGGCCGGGTTCGCCGTGCATGTCCAGGCGGTAGGCGGTGTCCTCGGGTCCCGGGCGCGGGAGGTCGTACTCCTTGGAGATGCGGCCGGTGGCCGGGTAGAGGTGGACGAACGTCGACATCCGGTCGAGGTGGCGGTCGTCGTCCTCGAAGTCCCGCGCGTACTCGGCGGCGTGGTGGGAGGCGCGGCCGATCTGCCTGCCGGTCGCCGAGCTGACGATGGGCCGGGTGACGACCTCGTGGTGCCAGTCCGGTACGTCGTCGTCGGCGTCGGGCCCGAGACCGGGCGCGCTGGCGATCCAGTCGCCCCGGGGGACGCCGGGGCGCCGGACGGTGTCGACGGTGCTCGCCGAGCCGGGGGCCGAGCTGAGGGTCGCCTCGCCGCTGTGCGCCCACACGGTCAGGCCGGTGCGGTCGGCGAGCCTGCGCGGCAGGTCGAGGTAGCCGTCGGCGGCGAAGGGGACGGCCAGTACGACCGGGGTGCCCTGGGGCAGTCCCTCCCGGGCGATGTCCGCCGCGACCAGTTCCACGAACTCGTCGACGCCCAGCTCCCGCGTGGAGCCGTCGGGCAGCCGTGCCTCGACCCGGTCGTGCCGTCCGTCGGCGGCGACGACGTACGGGGTCACGCCCGTGGGCCAGGGGGTCGGCGTGGTGTCGAGGATGTCGTAGCCGCCGGTGGCGTTGTCCTCCAGGTGGTCGCTGCGGGTGGCGTCCAGCTCGGCGATGTCGTCGTCGCCGTTCCAGTTGAGGCCCGGGACGCGGCGGCCCCCGACGGTGAAGTGGTGTGCGCGGTCCGGCGCGAGGACGCCCAGCTCCGCCAGGTGGAACGCGCCCAGCGTGGCCAGGCTCGTCGCCGCGCCGGCCGCCGTCGCCCTGTCCACCAGCCCGAACAGTGCCTCGCGCGTGTCCTGGCCGACGGCCGCGCCGGGGCCGAGGTGCAGCACGCGGCGGGCGAGCCCGTCCACGTCCAGCGCGGTCGCGCGCAGCGCCCGTTCGCGGCCGCGCAGGGTGTCCAGCGTCTGCACGGCGGCGGCGTCCGGGGGCAGGGAGACGCTGATCAGCGCCTGCCGGCCCAGGGCGGACGGGGTCACACCGTCGAGGGCGCCCGTGCCCGTCCAGTCGGCGGGGACGCGGGCCAGGGCGCGCAGTCCGACGGTGAAGTCGGCGGCGGTCAGGCGCGGTTCACCGGCGGGGAGGTCCCGCTGGAGGTCGTTCAGCGCGCGGTCCAGCATCCGCAGGAACTGGGTGCGCGCGGTCTGTCCGCGCCGCCTGGCCGTAGCGGACTGCTCGGCGGTCTGCGCGCCGTCCCCGCGGCGGGCGTCGGCGCCGTACCCGGTGATCGACAGGCGCGGCAGCGCGGCGCCCGCCCGCCGGTTGCGCAGTCCGGCGGCCGCCACCTGTGACGCCAGCCGCTCCAGCGTCTCCTCGCCGCTCCTGGATGGCGTCGTCTTCCCCGGGCCGTAGGCCACCAGGCCGCGGGGCGGCAGGGCGGGCAGCGGGCGGACCGACGGCGGGGCGGCCGGGCTGGTGAACACCGGGGCGGTGGACGCGGTGGACGCGGGGCCGGTGGGCACCGGCACCGAGGTCGTCTCCACGCCCTCCATGGGCTCCCCGGCCGAGGAACGCGCCTTCGCGGGGGCACCGCTCGCCGTGCCGTCACCGGCCATGCTCACCCCGCCGGCATCGGTGTCGGTACGCGGTGCCGCCGGCAGCGGCGGATCGACCGGGCGGTGGCCCTCCTGGGTCCCGCCCTGGTCGACGGGCCGGGCCTCCTGCCAGTCGGCGGCCGTCGGGCTGGTCAGGGTGGTCAGCGAGTCGACCAGTGTGGGCACCGGGGTGCCCGCGTCGTCCGTGCCGGAGAGCTCCACCGGGAACCGGCTCCACCACACGCCGCGGCCCAGACGCTGGGCGATCACGTCCGCGGCGCCCGGCGCGGGCCCGTCGAACCCGTCGAGCTCCAGCAGGACCGGAGTCGTCAGGTCCTTGCGCCGCAACGACACGTCCGCGGCGAGCAGTTCGGCGAACTCGGCGGCCGACACCCGGTACGACGCGCCACCGAAGGCGACGTGGAGGAGGTTGCCGTCCTGGAGGTCGACGGACGCCCGCACCAGGTACGGGACGGGCTTGTCCTTGCCCGACGCGTCCTGTCCGGCCCACGGCGCGTCGACGACCGCGTCCGCCACCCGGAACCTGTCCAGCCCCGGCTGGAAGGCCGCGCCGTCCTTCCAGTCCCGGCCGCCGCCCAGCTCGGACCCCATGGCCGTGGACGCCTCGGACCCGTCGAAGGCGCCGCGCGTCTCCAGGTCGTACGCCGCCGCCACGTCCGCGTCGGACATGTTCCGGCCCGCGGCGAACCCGCGGGTCAGCAGGTCCAGCGCCGCGCCGCGCAGCGTGTCGTCCACCTCGACGGCGGGGTCGAGGTGCAGCACCTTCGTGGTGAGCGCGTCCGCGTCCGGGACGGCCGCCCGCAGCGTCTCCTCCGCCTTGACCCGCGCCCAGAACATCCGTGCCCGCACGGCCGGCCCCACCTCGTCGGGACCGGCGAGCTTCAGCGCGGCGACGGCCGCCGCCTCCACCGCGGCCGTGTCCCGCAGCCACTGGGCGGCCGAGAGCGGCACCGGCAGCTGCACGAACCGGCTCACGGCCGGCCTGGCGCCGGACCACCACGTCTGCGCCGCCGCGGCCAGCACCCGGCGGGTGGCCTGCCGGTCCACCCCGGACGCGGCCTGCGGGTGCGCCGCGACGACCCGGCGCAGCAGGTCCGGCGAGAACGGGCCGGTCGGGCCGAGGTCCGGATCGACGTGCCACATGTTGTCGATGGCGGCGGCGCCGAGGACGAGGGTCGGGTAGTCGACGGCGTCCTCGACGTCGGGCCCGAGGACCAGCCGCAGGGTCCGCACCACGCGCAGCAGTTCGGCCCGGGTCCGCGGCGTCGGCTCGCCCTCGATGCCGGCGAGGGTCGCCAGCCGGTCCAGTTCCGCCTCACCGGGCTCCGGGCGGCTGGTCTCCCACCACCAGCGGCGTCCGCGCGCGTCGGTGAACAGCACCCGCACCGGCTCGTCCTGGTAGCGGAACGCGCCCTGCAGGGCGTAGGACACGCGCACCGTGCGGCCGGTGGTGTTCGCCAGGTGCTGGCCCAGGGAGACCGCGTCGTCCTCCAGCGGATCCGCGGCGAACGGCACCGGGAAGGAGTGGCCGACCTGCGAGAGGTCCTGCACCGCGCCGTCCTGCGGGGCCGAGGAGTAGCAGACCACCATGTCGACCCAGTGGTCCGCGGGCCGGCCGGACAGGCTCTTGCGCCGGCGCAGCCACTCCCCCGCCTCGTGCCGGTCGGCCGTCCTCGACCCGCCGCCGGACAGCGGCATCGTCAGACCGCCGGGCAGGCCGTGGCCCGCGAGGTGGTACGCCTTGTCCTTCGGGCCGGGGTCGGTGAGCGGCAGCTTGGCGGAGTACGTGCCCGTGGCCGGGTTGAAGTGCACGAACTGCGTCATCTGGTCCAGAGCGGCGAAGTGTTCCTCGCGCGACGGCAGTTCGGACGGATCGTGCAGACTGCGGCCGATCTGCTGCCCGGTCAGCGTGCTGACGACGGGCTGGGACAGCACGTCGCGGTGCCAGTCGGGAGCGCCGTCGTCGGCGTCGGGCGCCAGTCCGGGCCGGACCGGCAGCCAGGAGCCGTGCGGCAGCCCGTCCCGCCGGATCACGGCGATGGTGCTCTGCGCGGTCGCCGGGTCGGGGTGGCGGCGGGCCAGGCCGCTGTGCACCCACACGGTGCGGCCGGTGCGCTCCGCGAGCTTCCTCGGCAGGTCGAGGTAGCGGTCGCCGGCGAACGGCACGGCCAGCACGATCGGGGCGCCGGCGGGCAGGTTCGGCAACGCCGGGTCGGCCGCGACCAGTTCGGCGAACTCGTCCGCGTCCAGGTCCCGCGTCGTGCCGTCGGGCAGCCGTGCCGTCACCGCGTCGTGGCGCCCGTCGGCCAGCACGACGTAGGGCGTCACGTCCCACGGCCACGGGGCGAAGTCCGACGTCCCGGAGGGGACGAAGCCGCCCGACGGGTCGGGCGTGAGGTGCTCGACGAAGATGCCGTCCAGTTCGACGGTGTCGGATCCGTCCCAGTTCAGGCCCGGTACGCGGGTCCCGCCGACGGTGAGGTGCCGGGCGCGGTCCGCCGCGAGCACGCCCGCCTCGTCGAGGTGGAAGGCGGTGAGCGCCGCCAGGCTGCCCGCCCGCCCGGCCGCGGTCGCCCGCTCCACCATGGCGTACAGGTCCTTGCGCATCTCCGGGTCGACGGGCACGAACGGTTCCAGGTGCAGGACCCGCCGGGCGACCGCGTCCACGTCGAGCGCCCCGGTGCGCAGCGTCCGGTCGGCGCGGCGCAGCGCGTCCAGGGTCTCCACCGCGGCCGCGTGGCCCGTCGAGGTGACGGCGATCGTGGCCTGCCGGCCCAGGTCCGCGCGGCTCACCTGCTGGGAGGAGCCCACCGTGGCGCCCTGGCCCGGCACCCGGGCCCGGCCGCGCGAGGTGACCTTGAAGTCCCTCGCGGTCAGCCGCGGGCGGTCCTGCGGCAGGTTCCGCTGGAGGGTGGTGAGCGCGTGCTCCAGCTTCCGCGTGAACAGGTCGTGCGCGGTCCGCGCGCGCTGGTCGCCGCGCTGCCGGGCGGCCTGCTCCCGGACCTGCGCGGTGCCTTCCCGACGGCCGTCGGCACCGTACCCGGCGATGTCGACCTTCGGCAGCGGCACCCGGGTGCGCCGGTTGCGCAGACCGGCCCTGGCCACCTGGAACGCCAGCCGCTCGACGGCCTGCTGCGCGTCGGACGAGGGGGTCGTCCGCCCCTGGTCGAACCGGACGAGGCTCAGCCGGGGCAGCGGGGCGAGCGGGCGGCCCGACGAGGCCGCCACCGGTGCGGCGTACACCTGCTGCCCGCCGCCCGTCTCCAGGGCGGTCGGGTCCGCGTCGGTCATGTCCGCGTCGGTCATGTCCGCGTCGGTCATGTCCTGCCCGGGGGCGCCCGGTCCGGAGGTGTCGAGGCCGAAATCGAAGTCGAAGGCGTCGAAGGCGTCGAAGGCGAAGGCGTCGAGGTCGATGGTGTCGAGGGCCGGCAGGCCGAGGTCGTCGAGGATCGACAGGTCGGTGCCGTCGGCGTT
Source organism: Streptomyces sp. NPDC016640 (assembly GCF_043076215.1). Taxonomy (NCBI): domain Bacteria; kingdom Bacillati; phylum Actinomycetota; class Actinomycetes; order Kitasatosporales; family Streptomycetaceae; genus Streptomyces; species Streptomyces sp. NPDC016640. The sequence continues at coordinate 57,630 of NZ_JBIBRG010000021.1, read as the reverse complement.
CGTCATGTCGATGTCGGGCAGGTCGGCGCCGGTTCCGGACTGCGGCAGGGGGGTCGGCGGCGTCTCCGGGCCGGTCGTACCGGACTGCGGCAGCGGCGCCGGGGCTGCCGTCCGCGAGCCCGTTCCGGCGGGCGCCGTGACGTCCGGGGTGGCCGCGGTCGTGGGGTCGGTGACTTCCGTGGGGTCGGTGGCCGGGGCCTCGCTGCCGGGGGCCGCACCGTCCGTGGCGGGCGTGGTCCAGCGCGGGTGCAGGCCCAGGCCGGTGCGGAGGGTGTCGGCCAGTTCCGCGGCGGACGCCGGTACGGCCCCGGTGCCGGTCCCCTCGCCCAGCAGGTGTCCGGCGACCCGGCGCACCGCGTCGCGGAAGCCGTCGCCCGCGTACCGGAAGTCGGCCAGGACCGGGTGCGGCTCCGCCGGCAGGACCAGGGAGACGGCGGCGGACCAGGCACGGGTGGCGTCCGCCGCGTCCGTGCCCCCGGGCACCGCGTCCGCGAAGCCGGCGTACGCCCGCGCCCACAGCCGGCGCGACGCGTTCGCGGCCGCCGTGGCCTGCGCGTCCGTCCAGGCGCCGGGTCGCGCTGCCCGCACCCGGGCCAGGTCCAGGGCCTCCAGCGTGGCCGCGGGCAGCCGGTCGTCGCCGCGCAGCATCAGCTCGATCTGCTGGCCCGGGGAGAGCGTGACGCCCGCGGCGGCCAGCTCGTCCGTGCCGACGGTCTCGTCCGGGGAGGGGGCGGGCGGGGCGGACGGCAGGTCGTCCTCGGTGATCCGCGCCGCGATCCAGCGGCGTCCGTCGGCGTCCGCCGGGACGGCCGGGACCGCGTCACCGGGGTCCGGGCCGACGCCGCTTCCGGTCCCGGCCGCCTCGCCGGTGCCCCGCGCCGCACCCAGCTCGCCCGGCGTGACGCCCAGGGTCCACAGGCGTGCCTCGGCGTCCTCCAGGGCGCGGCGCGCGTCGTCGACCGCGGCCCAGGCGTCCGCCACCGCCGTTTCGCCGCCGCCGGCCCGCTCCGTCGTCGCGGCTTCGGCGGCGGCCTCGCGGAGACCGGCCAGCGCCGACGCGTGCGCCTCCCACGCGCCGGCGAGGCCGGCTGCGCCGCCGGTGCCGTCGGCTCCGGTACCGGTGGAAGGGAGCGCGGGCGCGGCGGTGTTGGGCTCCGCCACGGCCGTACCCGGCGCCGTCCCGTCGGTCACCGTGCCCGTGCCGGCGGGGTCGCCCTCGGCGGGCGTGGTCCGGCCCCAGGTGCCGGGCGCGGCGGGCCGGCCGTCGGGGCCGGGCGGCAGCGCGACGGTGTACGTCCCGGTCGCCGGGTCGTGGTGCAGCGTGGCGGCGCTGTCGGTGCTCCACCAGTTGCGGGCCGAGTTGCGGGCGCCCTCGCCCGGGATGCTGCCCTGGGCCGGCCGGGCGCCGGACGGCCTGGCGTGCGGCACCACCGCGACGACCTCGGCGTACCCGTCCATGTCCAGCAACTGAGGGTCGCGCAGGACCAGTTCGCCGAACTCCCGGGCCGGCACAGGACCCGGCACCCGCAGCCCGTCGGCATCACCGTCGGCGACGTACACGAACGGCGCCGGACGGTGCGGGTCGGCCGCCCACGGCGCGGGCTCGGTGCCGACCGGCACGAGCGTGCCGTCGGGCGCGTACCCCAGCAGGGTGACCACGGAGGGGTCGAACGTGCCGGACGGCCGGTTGGCGCGGTCCAGCGCCCGGCCCCAGGCGGTGCCCTGGTCGTCCGTCAGGAGCGGGCCGGACCCGAGCGCGCCCTGCTGTTCCAGATGGTGGGCGGCCACCTCGTGGAGCTGCCACGGGTCGCGGCCCGCGGCCGCCGCCCGCCGCGCCACGAGGACCGCCTCGCCGTACCGCGCCGGGTCGGGGGCGGGCAGGTGCAGCACCGCGGCGGCGAACGCGCCCCGGTCCGGGTGGGCTCCGGTCGCCGCGGCGACCTTGTACGACGCCCACAGCAGCCGCGACCACTCGGCCTCGCCGAGCGGGTCGTTCGCGTCGAGTTCCAGGACCTGCCGGGCGACGGACTCGCGGCGCGGGGACGCGGCGAGGCCCTCCAGCATGTGGACCAGACCCGGCAGCCCGATCCAGCCGGTCAGGGGGCCGCGTGCGCCGCCGTCCCACCGCCGTGCCGCCTCCGTCAGCAGGGCGCGGTGGTGGTCCGGGGTGAACTGCGGGACCCGACCGGCCGGGTGAGCGCCCGCGTGGTAGCCGGTGAGGACCTGCTCGTACAGGTCGAGGGTGAACCGGCGGGCGCCGTCGCGGTCCAGCCGCGGGTCGGCCTCGCGCATCAGGTCGAGCGCGCCCATGCCGCGCAGCAGGTCCGGGTATTCGGCGGTCTCGTCGACCGTGGGGCCGAAGACCTGCCGCAGCGCGCGCACCAGCCTGAGGGTGCGCTCGCGGGCCGCCTCCGGGACCGGGCCGGGGCCCTGGTGCAGCCCGGCGTCGCGGGCCCGGCGGTCCAGCGCGTCCCCGGCCGGCTCCGGACGGAACATCACCCACTGGCGGGTGCGGCCGCGCGCGTCGGTGAAGACGCCGATGTACGTGGTGGGGTCACCGGGCCGGGTCTCGCCGGTGGAGTTCATGGAGTGCGTGGCGAACACCGTGCGGCCCGTCTCGTTGGCCGTGTCCTGACCGACCGCGACGGTCCCGAGCGGGTCGGGCACGAACGGCAGCGGGCCCTCGACGTGGTGCCCGGGCACCTCGCCGATGCCGGCGGGCGTCGCCGCGTAGCAGATGAGCAGCACCACGGGGTGCTCCGGGGCGAGCGAGGCAAGGCTGCGGCGGCGGGCGAGCGTGCGGGCGAACCGCGGCCCGTCGTCGTCCCGCCGGCCCTGCGGGGTGTGCCACACGACGGTGCCCGGCGTGCCGTGGTTGTTGGCGAAGTACGGTGCCGGCAGGTTGAGCTCGGTCCACGGCAGGGGCAGGGGGGTGCCGCCGGGGCCGTAGGCGTTGCGCAGGTGGGTGTAGGCCGTGACCGTGCCGAGCCGGCTGTGCGCGAGCGTCCGCGACCAGCCGCCGCCCGGCGCCTCGGAGAGGTCCATCGAGATGTAGCCCATGGACCGGTGGTCCCGGGTGGCCACGGAGAGGGCGGTCACCCGGTCGTCCGGCTCGGTGGCGGGCAGCGTACCGGCGGGGGCCGGGGTGTTGCGGAACCACTGGCCGCGGGGCGCCCGCTTCACCTCGTCCAGCAGCAGGACCATCGAGCGGTCCGGCACGTTCGGCAGGCGGCCGATGCCGGCCCGGCCGGTGGTGGCCCACACGTCGCGGCCGAGCCGGTCGGCGAGCCCGCGCGGCAGGTCGAGGGACTCGGCGGCGGACCGTTCGGCGTGGAGGAGCACCGGCGGCCGGGCGGGGTGGCCCGCCAGGTCGCGGTCGAGGGCCATCAGCTCGTGGAAGACCTCGGGCGGCACGGGGCGCGCGAAGCCGCCGAGCCCGCGCACCACGACCGCGTCCGGCCGGGCGGAGAGCAGCACGAGGTACGGGTCGGGGTCGCCGGACGTGGGCCGCCAGGGCGCGGGCTCGGGCCCGTTGTGGCCGGTGGTGCCGTCGGCGGCGCGGGAGATGCGGCCGGTGCTGCCCGTGTCGAAGTCGGCCGGCAGGGGGCGGCCGAGCCAGTTCCAGCCGCTCGGGCGGCCCTGGCCGTCGGTGAGCCGGAAGTCGGGGTGGAAGGCGCCGCGTTGGGCGAGGTAGTGGGCGGACAGCGCGGCCAGGGTGCCGGCGCCGGCCGTGAAGGGTGCGGTCGCCAGCCGGACCAGGGCGCCGCGCGCGGCGCCGTTCACCGTGTCGGACGGGTCGAGCAGCAGCACCCGGCGGACCACGGCGTCCAGGTCGAGGAAGCCGCCGCGCAGGCCGGGGTCGGCGTCCCGGAGCCGGTCCAGCCGTTCCAGCGCGCGGTCGGCCCGCTCGCGGTCGACGCCGTTGAGGGCGCCCAGGCCGTACAGCGCGTCGAGGACCGCCTCGCGGTGCCGCTCCGCCTCGTCGGGCAGCACGGTCACGGGCCCGGTGCCGCCCGGGTTCTGTCCGGTGGGGGTGCCGGACGGGTTCGGCGCCTGCGGCACCGGAGGGCCCGGCAGCTGCGGCACCGGGTGGTTCGGCTCGGCGGCGACGGGCCGGGTGTGGACGGTCCGGCCGGACGGTCCGGGGCGGTGCGGGAGCACGGAGCGGGTGCCGTCACGGCCACGGGGTGCCGCGCCGCCCTCACGGGTGCCGGTGACCGTCGCCGGCCGGCCCTCGAGTCCGTCGAGCAGGCGCTGGGCGTGCTCGTCGGGGAAGAGGCCGTCGCGGGCGACGTTCTCGCGCAACTCCCGCTCACTGAACGGGTGGACGTTCCAGTACCGGCCCCAGTTGTCCGTGTAGTCCAGCCGTGGGTCGTGGCCGGGCACGTCGTTCAGCGCGAGCTGGGCGCCCCGCATCACCTCGTGGAAGGTGTGGTGGTCCACCGTCAGCGACACCGCCAGCATCCCGGCCCGGATCAGGCCGAGGTCGAGGTCGACGCCCCACTGGTCCCGCATCCGGGCGGCGTGCACCAGGAAGCGGTACGTGGATCCGGCGGTGCCGGTCGCCACCAGACCGCCCGTGTCCTCCGAACGGCCCTGGAAGTCGGCGCCCATCGCGATGTCGTGCACCGACTTCGCCGGCATCCAGGTCAGCCCGGAGTCGTTGACCGCGATCCGGCGCTCCGCCTCGCTCAGCGGCGGACGCGCGTCCTGTGGACGCGTCCGGATCGTCACCGACCGCTCCAGTTCCCCGACCGCCGCCGCCTTCTCCTCGGCGGACATGTCCGAGGCCTGGATCTCTCCGAAGCGCCGGGTGAACTCGGTGTAGGTGTCGCGCTGCCGCCGGCTCGGCCGCTCCGCCGCGATCTCCGGGTGCTGCTCCTCGGGGCCGCCGAGCATGGACGGCACGAAGTCCTTGGAGATGCCCTCGTACAGGAGTGCCACCAGTTCCCGCAGGTTGCCGCTGCGCAGCACCTGCTGCAGCGCCGGGCGGGACGTGCCGACGACGCCCGCCTTGTACCTGCTGGTGTCGCCGAACACCGCGAGGTTGCGCGGATGGTCCCTGCGGGCCGTCGTCCAGGCGGCGTTCGCCATCTTCCGGTACTCGGCGACCACCGCCTCGTGCTCGGCCAGGTACTCGCCGAGCCGCTTGTCGAAGGCGGCGGCCTCCTCGGCGTAGCGGATGCGCGCGTGGACCCACGGCGGGGCGTCGCTGTTCCGGCGCTCCGGGCTCGGCTGCGCGGAGCGGCCCGGCGGACGGGACCGGGCACGCCCGCCACCGGCCACGGACCCGGCCGGGTCGGACCCGGCGGTCGCGGGCTCGGTGGTCGCGGGTCGCGTGGACGCCGGGGCGGTGGCCGTCGCGGGGTCGGTGGTGGTCGCGGACTCCGTGGTCGTCGCCGGTTGGGTGGTCGGCGCGGGCACGGTGCTCACCGGCCGCGTGGGCTCGTCGGACCGGACGGGTACGCCGGCGGGCGTCGTACGGCCCGACGCTCCCGGACCCGCCTGCCCCGCCGGCGCCGGCGGGACCTGCCGGCGGTCGTCGATGTCGACCGTCACGACCCGCCCCTGCGCCGGGTCGGTGGCGGCGCGCGCCCGTTTGGCGTCCACGGTCAGGGCGAAGTCCCGCACGGTGACGGGCCGCGCGCCGCTCGCGCCGCCCTGGAACGTCCGCAGCACCTGACCCAGCCTCGCCCCGAGCGCCTTGGCGACGGCGTCGGCCCGCCGCTGCCCGCTGCTCCGCGAACGGTTGCCGTATCCGGTGACGGTGACCGTCGGCATCGGCAGGCCGTGCGCGCGGTTCCACAGGCCGACGCGGGCGAGCGTCGTGGCCAGGCCGTCGATCGTGCCGGCGTCCGCGTCGGAGAGCGCGTGCTCCTGCTCCTCGAACCGGACCGCCCGCTGGTACCCGCGTGGCGCGTGGCCGTGCAGCACGACCGTCGTCAGCGGGTTGGCGACCGCCGGTGGACCGTCCGACAGCAGCGCGGCGTTGACCTCGTGCGCCGACTCGCCCGGCCGCTTGCTGTAGGCGCGGAAGTACCACTGGTCCTTGGGCTCGATCACCGGCGCGGCGGCCCGGATCGCCTCCCGGGCGCGGGCGCGGGCCCCGGCCGCCTCGCGGACCGCCAGCGCGTGCTCGGGACGGTCCTCGTCGAAGTACCACGGCAGTTGCTCGGCCGAGTGCACCTCGCCCAGTGCCCTGGCGACCCGCGCGAAGCCCTCCAGGCGTTCGGCCGTCGTCTCGTCGGCGCCGTCGCGCCGGGCCCCGGCGGCGCGCTGCTCGGCCGTGCGTGCCAGCCGGTGGAGTTCGTCCTCGCCGTAGCGGTCGAGGTTCTCGTCGATGACGTCGTCGAGGAGTCCGGCCGGGATCCCGCCGCGCGAGTGGTTCTCGTTCTCCAGCGTGATCTGGTGGGTGCCGTCCTCGCTGGCCAGCACCACCTGCGCGAAGTGGTAGGGGGCGTGCGGGCCCACCGGGTCGCCGGGCTTGGCGTGGTTGTGCGTGAACAACTGCGCGCCGCTGTCGTTCGTGGTGCTGACCGACTGGATCAGATAGCCCTCGCCGACTCCCGCCCACGCGTACTCGTTGACGCCGACGCGCCGCGCGGCGGCGGCCAGCGGGATGCGCAGCGGGTTGTCCTGCGGCTCGTGGCTCAGGGCGCTGCCGTAGCGCTCGCCGGGGGTGGGCGCGCCCACCACGCCGCCGGTGAAGCGGTTGTCCCGGCCCGTCTGGCGCGCGGCCCAGCGCGGCGTGACGCCGTCGGCGGGCCGTGCGCCCCCGGCGACCTCCGTCAGCGCCTGCGCCAGGTGGTGGGTGCCGGTGACCTCCCGGCCGTGCAGGCCGTTCACCGGGGCGGTGGTGACCGCGCCGGACGGGTCGCGGAAGGCGATGTGCGACAGGGGCGCGGCCGGCGCGCCGGCCACCATCTGGGCGAAGTCCCGGGTGAAGGCGTGCTCCGACGTGCCGGACTCCGTCAGGAACTCCGGCTCCACCCGGAAGAGGGGTTCGCCGTAGGAGCCGTCGTCCTTCGGCAGCAGCACGCCCACCGACTCGTCGGCCTTCAGCCGCACCCCGGCCCCGGCCGCCGTCAGCGCCGCCGAGGAACGTTCGATCGCCGCGCGGGTGGCGTACACCTGCCGGCTGCGGCCGGTGCCGCCGTCCCCGGGCGCGAACGTCGCCAGGGTGCGGTCCTCGGAGATGTGCAGCGGCGGCCGGTCGGCCATCAGGACGGTGCCGTGGTCCTGACGCGGCATGACCAGCGCGGGCGTGTCCGTGCCGGTGCCGTCGTCGGCCCGGACGTCCCCTGCGGCCACCGGGAGCGGCGGGGTGAACAGGACCCCGGTGCCGCGCCGGTCGATGACGCCGTAGTCGCGGGTCGTCAGCGGCCGGGCCCTGCGCTCCTCGATCCGCCGTTCCCGCTCGACCTGTTCGACCATGCGGTCGAACTCCGCGTCCCCGTCGCTGGTGGACCCGTCGTCGTCCGTGCCGGGCTCGCTCTCGCCGCCGAGGTCACGGGCCCCGGGCAGGCCGCCGTCCGCGGGCGGTTCGGCCGAGGCCCAGCGCGCGCCCGTGTCACCGGCGCTCAGGTCGAGCATGAGGTGGCGGGTCCCGGCCGTGGGGTGCGTGGCCACGCCGGCCGGCGCCTCGGGGTACCAGACGCGGCGGCCCGTCGTCCCGGCGACGAGGGACGCCACGGTCGCGGCGTACGCCGGCGGCAGCGCAAGGACGATCTCCGCGCCGCGGGGCCGCCGGGCGTCGTACGAGATGAGCATGGCGAGCTCTTCGGGACTGTCCACCAGGAAGGTGCGCCCGGGCATGGCGATCTCGACGGCGCGGCCGGCCGGGCGGGCGGCGACCAGGTACGGGTTCCGCCACGGCGCGGGCTGCGGGACGACCCGGCCCCGGCCGCCCCGCACGGCGTACGACGCCAGCTCGGGGACGCTCTGCCCCGGCCCGGTGTAGTCGCGTCCGACGGGGTTGCCGTCGTCGTCGCGCAGCAGGGTGCCCTCGTCGAGGGCGCCACGCCCGGTCTCGATCTGCCGCTCGACGAAGTACAGGGCGAGGGCGTCGGCGGTCGCGAGGTCGTCCGAGGAGCCGTCGAGCGCCAGCGAGCCGAGCAGGTGGAAGTCCCCGGCGCCCGGCCTGGCCGCGCTGCCCATGTGCAGGACCTGCCGGGCGAGGCGGACCAGTCCGCTGCGCAGCGCCTGCTGCGTCTCCCGGCCGCCTGTCTGCTCCACGACGAGGTCGTACACGGCCTCGGAGGTCTCCCGGAGCCGGTCGCGCGGGACGGTCGCCCGGTGCGGGCCGAACAGCAGGTCCAGCCAGCCCGGGTCGGCCCAGACCGGGGGCTCGTCCTCGTCGTCGGAGTCCGGCTCGGGGTCCGACTCGTCGGACGCCTCCGCCAGCGGGGACAGACCGCGTTCCGGCGGCAGCGGCGGCGGCACCGCGCCGTCCGGGCCGGTGTCCGGGCCGGCCGTGGGCAGCGACACCGGGTCGACCCAGGCGGGCTCGCGGAGTTCCGCCGGGGCGTTCTCGCGCGCGTCGGCCCAGCTCGTGCCCTCCGGCGGGGTGTGCAGCTCGACGTCACCGGCGACCGCGGCCCACAGCTGGAGGTGGCGCGGGCGCAGACCGCTGCGCGCGAGGCCGTCGGGGGCCTCCTCGCGGAACGGGCCGAGCAGGCTGCCCGGCGCGTGGAGCCGGCCGGGGTTGCTCGCGTCGCGCGTCTCGTCCCGCAGGAACAGCTGGTGCGCCAGCTCGTGCGCGAACTCCACCGGGTCGGCGTCGGCCCACCAGGCCCGCTGGTTCATCGGCCGGTTCCGGTCGACGAGGTCGACCGTCAGGTGCGGGTTCTCGTCCGGCCGGACCGGCTCGACGGTGACGTGCAGCCGGTCGCCGCCGGGCAGCTTGTGCCCCGGCCGGTTGTAGAACTCCTCCACGCCCCGGAGCACCCGCGCCATGACGGCACCGGTGTCGGCCCGCCCGTCCGTCCCCTGCCTGAGGGCGACCCGTACGGTCAGGTCGGTGACGTTCTCGCCGTCGTACGTGAAGCGCCGTACGTCGAAGGCCGACCGCACGACGAACCGCGGCCGGTCGTCGAGGCGGGCGCGGGGCGGTGGCGCGGTGGGGGGCGTGTCACCGGGCGCGGCGGCGTCGGCGGCCTCCCGCAGCGGGAGGCGCAGGGCCGTGTCGCCGTCGTCCTCCGGCACGACGTACAGGTCCGAGGAGTCCGCCACGATCCGGTGCGGCGTCACGTCGTGGTCGAGGTCCGCCATGACGAGGGCGAGGGTGTCCATGTTGGCGACGCGGCCGATCCAGCCGCTGTCTCCGCGCAGGATCACGCCCGCCGTCTCGTGGACGAAGTCGTGGCCGAAGCTCGTCCACCCGGTCGGCGGGATCTCCTCCCCGCCGGGGAGCCGGATGTGCCCGGTGTCGGCGACCTCGTAGGTGAAGGGTTCGGAGCGGGACTCGGCGGCACGCGTGTAGGTGAACCACTGGTTCGGCCGCGGCTCCGCGGTGCCCTGCGTGCCGTCCACGATGCCGGTGTCCGGCGCCTTGCCCTTGTCGGCGGAGGTGTCCGCCGTACCGGTGTCCGTGGACCCGGCGGCCGCGGGCGCGTCGATCGCGGGTTCGCCGGGCGCCGGTACGCCGGGGGACGCGCCGGTCACCGGAACGCCGGCGACGGGCACGGCGGAGGCCGGGTCGACGCCGCCGTAACGGGGCCGCATGACGGTGACCGGGCGGCCGATCGGCCACTGCTCCGCGACCGGGTCGAGACCGTCGTCGGGCGAGCCGCCCGGCAGGCCTCCCCGGGCGCCGCGCAGGCCGCGGGTGGCGACCTGCCGGGGGCCGCCCCGGTGGTCGTCGACCGTGATGCCCACGGTGCCGGTGCCCTGCTCGCCGGTGGTGGACTGGCGGCCACGGGCCGAGACGGGCTCGACCGTGAACCGGTCGGCGGTGAGGTGCGGTCGCGGGGTGCCGTCCTGGAGCGCCCCGAGCGCCTCGGCCAGCTCCTGCCGGAACGAGGCCGCGACCGCCTCGGCGCGCGCCTTCGCGATGTCCCGGCCGGTCAGGAGCCCGCTGCGCAGGCCGGTGACCTTGACGTCCGGGAGCGGCAGTCCGTTGGCGGTGTTCCACAGCGCCGTCCTCGCCACGATCCCGGCCAGGTACCTGAGGGGGTGCTTCGCGCCGTCGGGCGTCTGCTGGGCGCCCTTCTCGAAGGAGACGGTCACCGGCAGTGCCTGCTGGCCGCGGAGCACGACGGCGGTGAGCGGGTTCGCCTCGGCGGAGGGCTTGTCCTCCAGCAGTTCCGCGTTGGTGTCGTGGGCCGACTCGCCCGGCCGCCGGGAGTACATCCGCATGTACCACTGGTGCTTGCCCGGGATGACCTTTTCGAGCTGTCCGATGCGCTGCGCGGCGGTGCGGGTGGCGCCCTCCAGTGCCCGCTCGGCGGCGGCGCGCTCCGGGGAGCCGGCGGGCGTCTCGCGCCTCTCCGCCTGGGCCTGCTTCGCCCGTATCAGGGCCAGCGTCAGTTCGAGATGGCCGCGCAGCTCGGTGAGGTGCTGGTCGTCGCCGGCCTCCTGCCGTCGCTCGATCTCCCCGCGCAGGCGCGCCGCGGCCTCCCGCAGCCGGGTCAGGTTGTGCACCCTCAGGTTCGCCGTCACCTCCGCGCGGTGCCGGGCGTTGCGCTGCGAGGCCCGCGCGTGGTTCTCCAGGGAGATCTGGTGACTGCCGTCCTCGCTGGCCAGGACCACGGTGGCGAAGTGGTAACCGAAGTGCGAGCGGTTGGTGGCGGATCGCGGCTTGGCGTAGTTGCGTTCCAGGCTCGGCTGGCCCTGGGCGCCGGCCGCCGCGACGGACTGGACGACGTAGCCCTCGCCGACACCGGCCCAGGCGTACTCGTTGACCCCGATTCGCCTCGCGGCGTCCGAGAGGGCGTCGCGGCGCGGGTCGACCGGCAGGTCGAGACTGAGCGCGCTGCCGTAGGCGCTGCCGGGCAGCGGGCCGTCCTCGCCGCCGGTGGGCCGGTCGTCCCGGCGGACGTGCGAGGACGCCCACGCAGGATCGGCCTCGTCCGGCGCCACGTCGCCGTCCGCGACCCTGCCCAGGGCGTCGGCGAGGTGGTGCGTGCCGGTGACCTCCACCCCGTCGGAGGCGTTGACCGGCGCGGTGGCCACGAGGCCGGTGCGGGGATCGCGGAAGACCATGTGAGAGGTGCGGGCGTTGTCGGCCAGCATGTCGGCGAAGTCCCGGCAGACCTCCTCCGAGGACTGCCCGGAGCGGGTCAGGAAGTCCGGCGTCACACGGAACAGCCGCTTCATGCCCCCGTCGGGGGTGGGCAGCAGGATGCCGAGGTCCTCGTCGGCCCGCAGACGCACCGCCAGGCCCGCCCGCGCCAGATCGGCCGAGGCGCGGGCGACGGCCTCCGCCGTCGCGAAGACCTGCTGTCCGTACGCGCCGTTCTCGACCGCGAGCGTACGGTCCGGGGAGATCCGCAGCACGGGCCGCTGGGTGGCGAGTGTCTCGTGGTAGCCCTGTACGGACATGGCCAGTCGGGGGGCACCCTCCGTGTCGGCCAGCGCCTGCGGAGCCTGCCAGGTGCCTTGGAAGTCGCCGGGCCTGCGGAAGAGCACGCCGTCACCGCGGCGGTCCACGACCCCGTAGTCCCTCGTGGTCAGCGGCTCGGGCCGGCGTGCCTCGATCCCGTCAGCGGGCTCGGAGCCGTTCTCGTACAGTCCGACGATGTCCGAGAAGTCCGCTCCGCCTGCGTCGTCCGCGTCCGGTCCGACGGAGGCCCATGCCGCGCCGACGCCGTCGGGGACCGGCCCCAGGGTGATGTGGTCGGTGCCGGACCGCCAGTCCGTCGCCGGCCGGGGGCCGTGCTCCGAATACCAGACCGTGGAGCCCGTCAGATCGGCGACGTGCCGTGCCAGGAGCGCGATGTCGCCGTGGGGGAAGGCCAGGACGACATCGGCTCCCGGGGGCCGTGCCGGGTCCCGGGCGACGAGCCGGGCGAATTCACCGGCGTCGTCGAGGGTGAGCCTGCCGCTGGGCGTCACCAGGTGGACGGCGTCCGCGCCCTCCTGGGCGAGGACGACGTAGGAGTCCTGCCAGGGTGCGGTCCAGGTGACCAGGCTGCCGTCGTCGCTCTCCACCGCGTACGAGTTCAGGGACGGCGCCTGGCCGCCGGTGCCGGTCCAGTTCCGTCCGCCGCCGGCCTCGGGCGGCAGCCGGGTGCCCTCGTCCAGTGCCGTGTCGTACCGGGTCAGGTAGCCGGCGAGGGCGTCGGCGTCGGCCAGTTCGTCCGGGGAGGCGCTCAGGGCCAGGGATCCGAGGAGCAGCAGGTGCCGTCCGCGCACCGGGGTGTCCGGGCCGAGGTCCAGCACCCGCCTGGTCAGGGCGTGCAGTGCGGCCGGCCCCCCGGTGGCCGTCGCCACGGATGACGGCACCGTCTCGGCCAGGGCGAGTTCCCGCAGGGACTCCACCGTGTCGACGAGCGTCTCGGGCGAGTGGTCGTGCCTGGACGCAGGTCCGAAGAGGAGGTCGAGCCAGCTGTCCTGGGCTGCTCCGGGGCCCCCGTCGTCACTGTCGGAGTGACTGCTCCCGCCGTCGGCGGGAGGGGGTCCGGCTGCCGTGTCGGGCCGGGAGTACCGGGAGCTCGGGGACGGCGGCAGGGGGGACGGTCCGCCCTCGGTGCTCTCCGTCTTCAGGGCCTTGGTGACTCCGGCACCGGACAGGGTGCTCAGCTCGTACGCCTCCTCCTCCCCGGGGAGCCCCGGGAGGTCGCTGCCGTCCGGGGACGGGGGCGGGGGAACGGCGGCCGGGTCCTGCCGCGTGCCCGGCGGGGCCGGTCGCGGGGCGGGGGGCGCGGGGGTGCGCTGGAGCAGGGGAACGAAGTCGCCGCCGCGCCGCCGGAGCCGGAGATGGGGTCCGTCGGCGGACGGACCCGGATAGGTGTGGGCGGTGCCGTTCTCCTCGACCAGGGTGACGGTGGTGCCGGTCACGGCGGCGGCCCACTCGGCCACCGCACGGTCGGCCTCCGGGCCCCACGGCGCCTCGGCGAGGTGGCGGCGCAGGTGTCCCTCACGGGCCTCCGTGCTCGGCGTGGGCGCGCCGCGCCGGACGTTCATCGGCGGCGGCGTGAAGAGCGCGTCGCGTTCGGCCGGGGCGCCGGGCAGGCCGTTCAGGCGCATGAGCTGGGCGGGCGACGCCCCGGCGCGGGTGCGCAGCCGGTTCGCCTCGCGGCGGTCCCGTCCGGGCTGTGCGGCGGCCTGGTGCAGGGCGGTGGACAGCGCGCCGAAGAAGCCGTTGCCCCGGCCGGTGACCGTGCCCTGGGTGTAGGTGGCGCCGTCGGGCGCGGTGAGGACGCCGTCCCGGTCGAGGCGGTAGCGCGGGCCGGTGCCGTCGGCGGGCGGCGCCCACGGCGGGGTGGGGTGGCTGCGGTGCGCGGCCGGCCGGGCGGGCGCGGCGTCCGAGGGGTCCGTGGTCGCGGAGCCGGCGGGGGCCGGCAGCGGGGTGGCGGCCGGGGGCGGGGTGCCGGGCGGCAGGGCGGCGTGGAAGAAGCCGTCGTCGGCGAAGAGGACGGGGTCGGCGGCCGGGTCGACGGCGGCCGGGTCGCCGCCGTGCGGGAGGAAGAGCTGTGCGCGGCCCTCCCCGGTCACCACGGTGAGCGGGGTGCCCAGGACCCGCGCGGCGAGGGCGGGCAGCAGGTCGGCGCCGCCGTGGTCGCCGGCGCGGCGCTCGGGCGGGGCGGGCGCGGCGGCCGGGTCCTGCGTGCCGCCGCCCTGCGAGGGCTCGCTCGTGAACGGGCGGGACAGGGCCGCGACGGCCAGCGCCACTCGCTGCGCGGGCGACGGCCAGTAGGTCACCGGGAGCCGGCCGAACGCGTCGAACTCGGCCTGCTGCGCCGGGGTGAACCGCACGCCCGCCGAGTCGATCTCGTCCTGGGTGAAGGTGTCGGCGGCGTCCAGGGCGAGGGCGTCGAGGAGGTCGGTGTTGGAGTCCTCGCCGAGCGCCCAGGCGAGGCGGTCGCGGGCGGCGCCGACGGCCTCCGCGGTGACCGCCGGGTCGCCCGGCGCGGCGGTGAAGCGGCCGGCCAGGTCGGTGCCGAGCAGGTGGGGCAGGCGGCCCCGGTCGTGGGCGGCGGCGAGCAGCGCGTGGAAGAACGAGGCGCCGTCGTGCGGCACGTCGTGCAGTTCGCGCACGGTGGTGCCGTCCGGCGAGGTGAGGGTGCGCGGGGCGGGGCCGGTGGCGTCGGTGACCGTGTACGGGGCGGGCGCCTCGGAGCGCCACTCCGGCTCGGTGTACTCCTGCGGCCGGTCCGGCACGGTGACCGTGGCCGAGCCCTGGTGGTGGGCGGTGAGGCGGGAGGCGGCGAGGTGCAGCCGGTGGTGGTCCGCGGCGGCGGCGTCGGTGCGCCGCTCCCAGCGGCGTACGTCGTCCCGGGCGGCCTGCCAGGCGGTCACGGCCGGGGACTCGGCGACGGCCCGCGGCAGGACGGTCGGCCGGTCGGGGTCGCCGTCGCCGAGGGCGGCCTGTTCGTCGGCGCTCAGGTCGAGCCAGGTCTCGCGGGCCCGCGCGCGGGCGTCGTAGTAGCCCTTCTCGGCGGCGGCGAGGTCACCGGCCGCCCTGGCCAGGTCGTCCCAGGCCGCGGCGACCTCGTCGGGGAACGAGGAGTCGTCCAGGAGGCCGTAGTCGCGGGCGATGTCCTCGCGCAGCCACACCAGGGCGGTGGTCTCGGCCTGGGCGGCGCGCGGGCCGCGCAGGACCTTGCCGAGCGCCCGCACCGGGCGGCTGTCGGTGATCCGGTGGTCCACTTCGGCGACCGACAGCCAGCTCACCGGCAGCGCGAACAGCATGCTGCGGTCGGTGACGACCTTGAGGTGGGTGCCGGAGGTGGTGTCCACGGCGTCCTTGGTCGTGATGCCGTCGTTGGAGCCGGCGATCGGGACCGTCGCGCCGGGGTTGATCACGCCCGCGTTGCTGGTGCCGGCGAGCGGCGCGGTGCCCACGGCCCCCTCGACGTTGTCGGTGGTGCCGGCCTCGACCGCGTCGGAGGTCTTGGAGCGCTGCATGGCCTCCATGCGCGGCTTGTTCTCCACGGAGAGCAGCCGGGCGCCGCTGCGGTGCATCCGGGCGTAGAGGCGGGAGTCGGCGGTGTGGAACTGGCCCAGGAGGCGGGCGGAGGCCTGGGTGGGCAGCGGGGAGCCGTCCGGGCCCAGCGCCTCGCGGAAGCCGGCGGTCAGGCCGGTCTGCGAGGTGGACTCCTGCTGGGCCTGGGCGGGCGCGGTGCCGAGGCCGGTGAGCGTGGTCAGGTGGGCCGCGCGCACCCGGCCGGCGAGGACGTCGCCGGTGAGCCGCCTGCCGAGGTCGCTGTCCCCCAGGCCGTCGGCGCGGGCGGTGGCCAGGGTGAGGGCGTCCCGCACGTTGTCCGCGCCGCGGAAGTCGACGGCGAGGATGCCGGAGCCGATGCGGTCGTCGAACGGCAGGACGTCCGAGGCCCCGCCGTCGCCGCCCGGGGTGCGCCAGGCGGCGATGCCCTCCGGCCGGGCCTGCTCGGCGGTCAGGATCCTGACCGCGCGCTCCGGTGCGGGCACGTCCTGCTCGGTGAGCGCGCCGTCGGCGCCGTCGCCGTCCGGGGTGAGCAGCCCGGCGGGGAGGATCTCGCTGAGGCTGCCGACCGGGCCGGCGGCGCGCGGGGAGAGCGGGTCGCCGGCCGCGTCCGTCATGGTGACGGTCAGGGTGTAGCCGGTGACGATCTCGGCGTGCGCCTGGGTGGTGGCGATGTTGGGCATCGCGGTGCTGCCGGTGCTGTCGGTTCGGGTGTGTGCCCGCTGCCCGGCGGCGGTGCCCTGCACCGAGGGGTTGGCCAGCAGGGGGCCGCCGCTCGCCGCGCGCTGGCCGACGCCGAACGTCACGTCGGCGCCGCTCTCCTGGGTGACGCCGTCGGAGTCGTCCCGGGCGGTGGTGCGGTAGTCCTCCAGCTCGAAGCCGGTGCGCAGCCGCTCCACGGTGGTGGTGACCGGGGTCAGCCTGAACGTGATCTGTGCGGGGCTGCCGCCGACCGGCAGGTGGAACGGGCTGGACCAGCTGCGGTAGCGGACCGGGAGGGTCGACCCCTCGGTGGTCAGTTCGTGCAGGTGGCTGCGGAGGAAGTCCGGGGAGAGCCGCTGGAGCACCTGCTCCCGGTCGTGCGAGGGCACCCCGATCTTCTCCAGCCGGGCCAGCAGCCGGGGTGCCACGCCGCTCGCGTCGAGCTGGCCGCTGGGGTGGGTGGGGAAGCGGCGGCCGCGCAGGAAGGCGGGCAGCCGGTAGCCGCCGCCGAGGTTGCGGGGGGTGGTGGTGGCCAGGCCGTCCGGGGCGAGTCCGGCCTCGATGACGTCCTGCATGGGCAGGTGGAACATCACCGCGTCGCGGATGCGCTGCAGCGTGGCGGCGGCCCCGCGCGGCGCGAGGGCGCGGGCGAGTCCCTCGGACAGGTGCCCGGCCGCGGAGCTGATCCGGGTCCCGGCGCGGGTGCCCACCGCGCCCATCGCGGCCGTCCAGCGGTCCCGCACCGCGACGGTCTCGACGGCGTCGGCGACCACCAGGTACGTCCGCCCGGCGTAGGTGAGGGTGGTGTTGCGTCCCCGGGTGAGGGTCTGCGAGACGCTGTGTCCCTTGGCCCGGGCGTACTGCAGGGCGGCGGAGTAGGAACCGACGACCGCCTGCTGTCCGGGGACCTGCTGGAGCGGCATGTCGGCGCCCTGGACGCCCAGGGTGGTGCGCGAGACGGTGCTGGAGCTGCCGGCGACGCGGTGCTCGTTGCCGAGGGTGGCCTCGAGGGTGGCGGGCTTCGGGTCGCTCTTGACCCGCAGGTTGTGCAGCTCGCCGCGGACCGCGGCCTTCAGGTAGTGGGTGCGGAACGGCCCGGCGCCGTTGAGCCCGGTGATGCGGGAGCCGAACGGGCCCAGGTACTGGCCGAGTTGGGCGGCCACTGCGAGGTTCGCCACCGCCCGGCGCAGTGCGGTGCGGATCGGGGTGCCGGGTGCGTCGACGTGCCAGGAGGTGCCGGTGGCGCGGCCGGCGGTGTCCTGCATGAGCTGCTGGCGCTGCGGCCCGCCCTCGGTGCTGAGCACCACGTGCGGGGCGCCGAGCAGCCGCCGGGTGAGCGTCCGGTCGGCCGAGTCCTCCCGCGGCAGCGGCCGGGTGCCGTCGAGGAGCTGGTCCGCCTCGGTGGCGGAGAGCTGCCGCGGTGCGGGGGTGGCGGGCGCCGGTGCCGGTCCGCCGGGCGGCGGGTCGGCGGGGGCGTACCGCTGCGAACCGTGCGCGGCGGGCACGGCCAGCTCCACCCGGCCCACGGTCTCGCTGCCCCGGGCGAACAGCGGGCGCTCCTCGACCTTGCTGACGAAGACGCCGGCGCCGAGCAGGCCGGCCGAGGCGAGCCGGGCCCAGCCGCGCGGACGCCGGTGCCCCTCGAAGGAGGCGCCCAGCTCCACCCGGTAGCTGTAGAGGTCGGCGCCCTCCTGGAACATCAGGTGGTCGTGGGTGACCGCGACCGTGCTCCGGGTGGCCTTCTGGTCGGTGACGGCGTAACGGGCGCCGAGGGAGACGTTGCCGGCCTGGCGCGGCAGCCCGGCCTCGGGCACCTTGTCGTGGTCGCGCGGCGAGATGCCCAGTTCGGCACCGCCGGAGAGGGTGCTGGAGGCCTGCTGTCCCTGCCCGGAGACCTCGGTGCCGATCACCGCGTTGCGCAGCGAGCGTTCGCTCATGGTGGTCTCGAAGCGCCGGTCGGTGAGCCGCGCCCGCAGGATCAGGGTGTGGTGACCCCGCTGTACCTTGCCGTCCTCGGTGAGGGTGACCGGCACCCCGGTGGTGGTCAGGTCGTCCAGGCTCTGCGCCAGGCTGGGCCGGTCGAGCGCCTCGCGGACCTGCCGGTCGTTGTGCAGCGCGGTCCGCATCCGCCCGTCGCCGTACCAGAACTTGGCCAGCCGCGGGTGGCGCAGCATCAACGGCGGCACGAACAGCGACGGGTACGAATGGTGCAGGGTGTCCAGCACGGCGTCCGCGAAGACCCGCATGGGGTCCTGGGGGGCGGTCTGCGCCTGCGGCTGCGGCTGAGCCGAGGGCTGGGGCTGCGGCTGCGGCTGCGGCTGGACCTGGTTTCCCTGCTGGTCCCCGCCCTGGCTCCGGTCCCGTACCGGGTCGTTCTGCGGGCGGTCCGGGCGGAAGCCCTCCGCGCGGACCTGCCCGCTCAGGTGGACCGGGTCCTCGCGGGTCAGGTACCACGGCACCGGCGGCTCGGCGTCCGGGTTCGGTCCGGCCTGACCGGGCGTACGGCTGTCCCAGCCCGCGAGCCGGCGCGCGTCCTCGGTGGACATCCAGTCCAGGCTGACCACCCGGACCGGACGGACGGCGGACCGCGGCTCGCCCGCCATGCGCACCATCAGGGTGCGTTCCACCCGGTAGAGCGCGACCGGGCGGTTGCGGACGCGCGCGGTGGTCTTGCGGGCCGCGTCGGTGCCGAGGTGGTGGCTCCGCCCGGCGCTGAAGTCCGCGCGGATCAGCGGCCCGCCCTGGAGGCGCACGTCCGTCTCCGGGCCGATGAGACTGTAGTTGGGCCCGGCGGTGATCTGAACGCCGAAGCGGGTGTCGCGGACGTGGGCGCGCTGGTTCTGGTACGTGGTCTGGGTGAGGTCGCGCACCTCCGCCTTGACCGACTCGGTGACCAGGGTGGCCCGGTGCGGCACCGACCGCTCCACCACGAGGTGCCCCAGCGGGTGCTGGCCGCTGCCCTGGGTCAGCTCGGGCCCGCTGACCGGCCCGGCGAGCCTGCCGAACAGGGCGAGCAGCCGTCCGGGACGGACGTACGAGACCAGGGTGCG
The DNA here is from genome assembly GCF_043076215.1 of Streptomyces sp. NPDC016640. NCBI lineage: Bacteria > Bacillati > Actinomycetota > Actinomycetes > Kitasatosporales > Streptomycetaceae > Streptomyces > Streptomyces sp. NPDC016640. Next base: position 38,772 of record NZ_JBIBRG010000021.1, on the reverse strand, counting down.
GTGCGCCGAACTGCCGGGCCGGGCCTTGGAGAGGGCGAGTGCCAGGTCCTCCGGCGGATCGATCAGGTGCAGTCCGGTGACGTCGGTGGCCCGCGGTTCGGCGCCGTCCGGGAAGGTGAGCGTCTCCGGCGCCCGCCGGGGTCCCTTGAAGGGCACCGTGAGGTCGTCCGGCAGCCGCCAGCTCAGCCCGTCCCGCATGGCGAACTGGGCGGAGTGCACCGGGCTGCGCTGCCAGCGGGGACCGGCCTGGGCGGTCGCGCCGTCGGTCTTCGGCGCCTCGGTGACCCGTTCGACGCGCACCCGGTAGTAGACGTCGTCCAGGTGCAGGTGCGAGCCCTCGTGCGCGCGGTGCTCGGTCTGGTTGTACGCCTGGGTGCCCTGGGTGTAGTCGGTCCTGCGGGTCCAGCCGAGCGAAAGGCCGATCTTCAGCAGCCAGTTGAGCGGCGGGCCCATGCTGAGCGCGGCGGCGACACGGCGCCCGAAACCGACGCTGCGTCCACCGCCCGTACCGGCCTGGCCGCGCCGCATGGTGTCGAGGCGCACGGTGCCGCCGTTGACGTCCGAGAAACGCTCCCAGCGGTGGTACGGGACCGCCTCGACCGTCATCTCGTGGCCGACGCCGGACTTCTCCCGGCCCACCAGGCGGGCGCCGCGCGGGGCGGTGAAGGCGCCGGGCTGCTGCGTCAGCAGGCGCAGCAGTTCCGCCTCGTCGAACTGTTCGCGCAGCTTCGGCGGCAGCTTCCCGAGGATCTCCTCGGCCGCCTTCTCGGGCGAGCGCAGGGTGAGCGCCCCGGGACCGGTGAACAGGCCCGCCGCGGGGGCCGGCGTCGTGCCGTCCGTGCGGCTGTCCGGGCTGCCGCCGGCCGGATCGGCGTCCGGGTTGATCAGTACGGTGGGCAGCCTGCTGCCGTCGTCGAAGGTGACGGTGCGCGGCGCCGGACCCGGCGGAACCGCGTCCGGGCCGGTCAGCAGCCGGGCCGGACGGTGCCGGTCGAGCTGCGTCTCCAGCGGTACCGGGTCGCCCCGGTCGGGGGTCCCGGTGTCGGGGCCGTATACGTCGCTGATCCCGGCCATGCCGCGCAGCCACTCCCCGAAGGGGTCGGAGCCGTCGGAGTCCTGGGTGACCGGGTCCAGGCCCACCGGGTTCCGAGTGGTCTGATGCCGGGATGCCTGATGCTGGGCGACCGGGTCGGTGTCGAGGGCCGGGTCCGGTGCCGGGACCAGGGCGTCGTAGTGGTCGGTGCCGTTGTAGGCGAGGTGCAGGGTGCCGCCGCGGCCACCGGGGTGCAGGGGCGTGACGAGGGTGCTTCCCGGCGCGTGCGGGTCGGGGGCGACGAGCCGCAGGTCGAGGTCAAGGGTGTGCGCCAGCGCCTGCGGGAGCATGTCGGCGAAGGGCGTGGCCCACAGGCCGGGCAGCTCGGCCGCCGCGACGGTCAGTCCGCCGGTGCCGAGCCGCCGCGCGTCGGCGGGGGCGGGCGCCAGGTCGGCGAGGTGCGGGTAGGGGCCGTCCCGGAGTATCCGCTGCCACTGACCGGTGTCGCCGTCGGTGACGACCGCGTCGGCGATCCGGTTCCAGTGCGCGGTGATCCGGTTGCGCTCGCCCGGCTCCCGCACCCCTGCGAGGGCACTCATCCGCAGGTCGTCCACCACGGCGAGCACCGGGTCCGGGGTCGCCTCGGCGGCCGCGTCGAGCAGTTCGGACCCGGTGAGCCGGTCGTGCAGCAGGGCGCGCAGCCCGGCCACGTTCCGCGCGGCCCACGCGGGCGGCACGTCCCGGCTGCGGGCGCTGTCCAGTACGGCGCGGAAGAGGCAGTTCCCTCCGCCGGGGGTGTCCAGCCGGTGGAAGGCGAGCCCGTCCGCGTGCACGGTGCCGGCCGGGACGGGCGCCGTGGCGGGCACCGTGCGCCCGGTCCGCTCCTTCGCGGGTCCGTCCGGGCGGTCCGACGTGTCGGGCGTGTCCAGCGAGTTCAGCGAGTTCAGCGAGTTCGGGGACGGGCTCGACGGTGTCCTGAGCGGAGCGGGCCAGGTCAGTTCGGCGTGATCGTTCCCAGGACGGAAACGGAGCAGCGGTTCGCCGTCGGGACCCTGGTGCGAATGGACGATCTTGTCGAAGACGGACTTGTCGAAAGCGGTCGGCGGATTCCAGAACATGTGGGCGCCGTGCATCACGGCGATGCCCTTCGCCCGTATCTCCTTGATCAGCTCGTCGTGCAGCGCATGCGTGATCCGGGTGCCGTCCGGCGTCGAGATGTCGAACAGGTCGTGGTCCGCGGTGATGGGGCGGTGTCCTCCGCCCTCCCCCACCTCGTGGATCACCCCGTTCCTGACGACGAACTTGTTCTCCCTCTCGTATGCCGCCATCTTGGGGGCCAGCTCGTGGAACTCGGTGGACCGCTGGTTGAAACGCGACAGGACCCTGTCCCACGCACCGTCCGAGAGGGATCCCCGCTCGGGCAGCACCGGTTTGAAGTACCCGACGAGCCCGATGGTGTCCGCGTCGGCCCCGAGCCTCACATCGGTCTCGTCGACGGTCTTCGCCTTGATCGACTCCGGCTTGGCCGCGGCCCCCGCCTCCAGCCACTTGGGGGCACGGGGATTGGTCGGACGCACGTCGATGACCAGGTTCTTCTCCCGCACCAGGTCACGGAACCCCTTGAAGTTCTTCTCCGGCATCCCGTAGGTATGACGCGCCGTGTACGCGTCGACCGTGCCCGCTTCCAACCGCTGGGGCGCGCGCTGCTCCTCATGGACGGTGGCTGTGCGCGCCGGATCGCCCAGGCGGCGTGCCAACTCGGCGGCGTCCTCGGGGCCGAGGGCGAGCGCGGACAGCGGCAGCGGTGCGCTCGACAGCGACCAGCTGATCCGCGCGGAGGGCGCGTAGGCGAGCCCGCGCGCGTCCTCCGGCGAGACCAGGGTGGTCGGCGGGAGCACGGGCGGCGGCGGGGGCAGCAGGGCGTCGAGGGTGGTGTCGGGTCCGGCGGAGGCGCGCAACTCGGCGGCGGCGCGCAGGAAATCGGCGTACTGCTCGGCCGTGGGTTCACCGGTCGGACCGGTGGTGGGACCGGACTCCGGGCCGGTGGTGGTCGGGGTGGTGCCGCCGCCCGTCGCGGCGAGCCGGTCGACGGCCATCCGGCGCAGCAGGTCCGGGGTCATCCGGCCGTCGCCGTAACGGGCCGCGGTGCCGGGGTCGAGCCAGCGCAGGCCGTCCACGTAGGCGAGCCCGGCGAGCAGATCCCGGTTCTCCGGGCGCTGTTCGGCGTCCGGGCCGAGGACGTCGCGCAGCGTGCGGACCTGCTGGAGGGTACGGGCCCGGGCGAAGGCGTCGGCCGGTTCGGGACCGGCGTGCAGGCCCGCGTCGCGCGCCAGCCGGTCCAGGTCGGCACCGCCGGGCTCCGGGGTGAACATCCTCCAGCGTCCCGGCCCGTCCGGGCCCTCGGTGAGCACCGCGCGGACGTCGCCGTCCCGGTCCCGTGCCGTACCGACCTCGGTGGTCGGCGCGTACACCGGCCGCCCGGTCCGGTTCGCCACGTGCTGGGCCACCGGCAGCCCGGCCACCTCGGGCTGCTGCCCGGTCTCGCAGGAGTACAGCACCAGCGGCCGGTCCTGGTCGCCGTCCTGCCCCCAGGACCTGAGCACCTCACCGAGCTGCACACCGCTGACCTTGATGGTGGGGCGCGAGGCGTCTTCGGTCCCGAGGACGACGGTGCGGGAGGTGCCGTGCACCACGAGGTAGTCGGCGCCCCGTCCGGTGCCGGAACCGGGGAGCGCGGCCGGCGGGCCGGTGAACACCGTACGCCGGACCGGCGGGTTCGCGGCGGTCTCCGGGGCCGGGTTCGTGGGCGAGGCGGTCGAGGTCGTCTGCGGGGTGGTCGACGTCGTCCGGGGGGCTGAGGTCGGGGCCGGGTCCGTGGCGGGGGCGACGGACGTGGTGCGCACGCCGCGGAAGGTGTCCTGCCCGAGGAGTGCCCGACGGCCCGCGTCCTGCGCCGTACCGTCCTCGGCCGGTCCCTGCGAGATGGTCAGCGTCTGTACCGCGCGCCCCGGCTCGGGCCGCACCGCCGCATCCGGCACCAGGCGCCGCAACTGCGAGACGGGCACCGTGTGACCGTCCAGGGTGGTGACGACCGGTTCCGTGCCGGGCCGCGCGGCACCGTTCCCGCCGTCGACGGCGGCACCGACCGGGGTCGCGGGCCGCACGACGATCCTTCCCTGCGGGGGCGGCGCCGCCACGGGTGCGGGCGCGGGGGTGTCCGACGCGGTGGTGTCCTGGGGCGGCGGAGGCGGTGCGGTGGTGCCCCCACTGCCGGGACCGGTGCCGCCACCGGTCCCGGGGACCTGCCCGCCCCTCCCGGTCTCGTCACCGGCCCGGGTGCCTTCGACGCCGCTGTCGGCACTGTCGCCGACGCCGCTGTCACCGCTGTCAGCGTTGCCGCCGTCGCCGTTACCGCTGCCGTTGCCGGACTCCAGGTGCAGATCGGTGGCCGGTTCGCTCCACGGCCCGGACAGCGTGGCGATCTTCGTGACGGGAGCCTCGGTCGTGGCAGCGGGGTTCGGGACGACGCCGTCGCCCTGCGGGGAGGGCGTCGTCCCCGGCACCGTCTTCGGGGACGCGGTCGGGGTGCCGGCGGCCGGTTCGCCGCCGCTGTCGGCCGTCGCGGCACTCTCGGTGACGGGCCGGGGCGCCGGATCGGGGGTCACGCCGAGGGCGTCGGCGAGCGGCAGCAGCACGTCGGCGCCGGGGAACACGGTGTCCGCCGTGTTCCGGCCGTCCGGGCTGCCCGTGGTGGTGTTCGCGGGGGCGTCGCCCGTGGTGCCGTCCGGCGTCACGGCCGACGGGGGGCCGCTGAGCGGACGGGCGGTGACCGGGGAGCCCGGCCCCTCCCGGGTCAGCTCGACGGCGGCGCGTACCGGCCGTCCGGCCCCGTCCGGGGCGACCGCCGGACCGAGCACCACGGCCCGGTCGGTCCCGGCCCGGTCCAGCAACTCGGCCGCCTCCGGCGACCCGTCCACCGGCAGCGCGCCCTGCGCGACCACGATCGTCAACGGCGGCGCCTGGGTGGCGGACGTGGGGCCCTCCGCCCGAGCGGGGTCGGCCTTCCCGTCGTCGCGTACGCCGTCGGTGTCGGCGTACGCGCCGGTGGTGTTCACCTGGGGTGGCGCGGTGGTGAGGTCGGCATCCGGCGCGGTGACGCCGTCCGGAGTCGTGTCGGCCGCCGGCGACGTGACGGTCGCGGGCGTTCGCGTGCCCTGCGGGACATCGCCGCCCACGTCCGCCGGGCCATCGCTCCTCGTGCTCGGCCGGGTGTCGCTTGCCGCGTCCTGAGGGGTGTCGCCCGTCGTGCCCGGAAGGACGTCGCCCGTCGTGTCCTGCGAGGCGTCGCCCTCCGCTCCCTCGGAGACCTCGTCCGCCGCCCCCTGCGCGGAGCCGTCCCCCGTCGCCTGGGACGGCGTGGTGGAGGAAGCGGGGTTGCCGCCGACCGGCGCACCACCCGCCCGGGCCCCGGAACCAGCACCGGCCCCCGAACCCGTACCTGTGCCCGTGCCGGAACCCGTGCCCGTCCCCGCACCGACGCCGGACCCCACACCGGCACCCACGCCGGCACCGGCACCGGACCCCGTCCCCAGTCCCGCACCCGCACCCGCACCCGCAGTCCCGGTGCCGAAGTCCCCCGTCCCGGCGTTACCCGTCCCGGCGTTACCCGTCCCGGCGTCGCCCGACGGGGCGTCCACCGTGACCGGGATCCCGAGGCCGTCGAGGGTGCGGCGGATCCCGTCGGCGTCGATCTCGGCGGCGGGTCCGTTGCCGGCCGGCACCACCCGGACCTCGGGCAGCTGGGACAGGTTGCCGTGCAGGCCGTCGCGGACGCCGATCTCGGTGGTGCCGGGCCCCGGGGTGCCGCGCAGGGCGCCGATGTCGCGCAGGGCCTGCTCACGGACCTCGGCGGGGCCGTCGTACACCTGCTGCCACAGCTCGTTCTCGGCGGCGGTCACGGGCAGCGTGCCCGGCGAGTACGGCGGCGGGTCCTCGAAGGTGTACGGCGGCGGGTCCACCGCGGCGTAGGGCGGGGGCGAGCCGCTGCCGGTGAAGTCGCCGCGGCCGGTGCCCGGCTGCGTGACGGGCGGGGTCGAGCCGCCCACGGAGCCGCCGCCACCGCCGGTGAAGCCGGTGCCCGAGGGCCCGCCGGTGCGGTCCGCGCCGTCGCCGTCGCCGTTCCCGCGCGAGCCCGCCGTGCCGTCGGAGTCCCGCGCACCGGAGCCGGCGTCCCCGCCGGAGACGGTGGGCGGGTTGCGCAACGTGTCGATCAGGTGCCGCAGTTCCGCACCGCTGTTGATCGCGGTGTCGGTGAGCGTGGCCTCGACCTGGCTGCTGACGCCCGCGCCGACGAAGGTGGACCAACTGGTGGACCAGTCACCTTCGAAGGCGCCCTTGATGAGGATCTCCGCGAGGGCCTCGCCGGCGCCGGCGGCCAGGAAGTCGGCCGTCCCCTTGAGCCCGTAGTGCCCGGCCAGTGCGCCGGGGCGGTCGGCGTTGTCGCGCCAGAGCTGGTTGTTGCGCCACAGGTCCGGGTTGTTGCGGAAGGAGAGCGGGTCGTCCCGGAAGGTGACCGGCGTGTTGTTCGGGCCGGGGCCGTTCCCGTTGCCGTACGAACCGCCGGGATCGGGGCGGTCGTCGGGGCCGTTGGTGCCGGGGGTGGGATCGGGGTCCGGCTTGGGGCGCGGACCGTTGTTCCCGAGGTCGAGGTCCGGCGGGTTGCGCAGGTTGGGGTTGTTCTTGAAGTCGAGATCGGGGCCGTTCTTGAGGAAGTTGTTGTCGTAGCTCCGGACGATGTTGCGCGCGAGGTCGTCGAAGATGCTGGTGAGCCCGCCAGCGGCGGCGCCGAACGCGGCCGCCTTGAGGATGTCGTTCCAGTCGAAGCCGTCGGGACGGCGGCCGTCCGGGGCGAAGTTCATCATCGCCAGCCGCACCGCGAAGGTGGTGAACGCCTCGGCGAACGCCTCGGTCAGCGAGGGCGCCAGGTGCAGCCGCTGGAGGAGATGGCTGAGCGTGGTGAGGATCATGAACCGGCTGCGCAGCTTGGCCATCATGATCTGGCTGGCCGTGGCGCCGCCGGTGAAGAAGGACATCGCCAGGTAGATGGCGATCTCGATGAGCAGCCGGATGACCTCGGCGATGACCTGCCACTTGGACTCCATGATGTCCATGGAGGTCTTCCGCCGGCCCTCGGCGATCTTGTCGAGCTGTTCGGCGAAGTCGCGCAGGTAGTTCTTGCCGCCGTCGTCGATGAGCGCGCCCATCGCCTTGGCGTACGACTTGGCCAGGTCGTCCGGCATCGACTCGGCGATGTCGTGGATCGACTTGTCGATCAGCGAGGACATCCTGCCGAGCTTCCGGCCCAGGCCGGAGTAGGGCCGGCGGCTCTCGTAGGCGAGGTCCTCGTCGGCGTCGGTGAGCCTCTCCCCGGTGAGGATGAAGATCATCGCGTTGACCTCGGGCGAGGGCTGGATACTCATCCGGGAATGCCCTGGGAACCGTACGGGCAGCACGCGGTGGCCGCTCCCGGCAGAGCGCGGGAGCGGCCGGCGGTACGCAGGTCAGCGACGGCCATGCCCGCCCGGGCCGCCCTCGCCGTTCAACCCCTCGGAGTCGATCCGGTTGTTGCCCCGCTCGATCTCCTCGATGTGGTGATCGCGGGTGTCCTTCATCATCCGGACCTGACCGACCGTGGCGTCCGTGATGCCCACCAGCGCATCGCGGATGGACAGCATGGTGTCCTTGGTGGTCTGCCGCTCCTTCTGCTCCTGCGGCTTCGCCTTCTCGGCGAACTCACCCTCCGTACCCGGCCAGCTCACCGTCGGCGCCAGCTCGTCGAGGAACTCCTCGGTCATGCTCCTGGCCAGGTCCCCGATCTCCTCCAGCTGCCGCGCCAGGGCCTCGATACGGTGCGGGTCGACGTAGTACCGCTGTCCCATCTCAGTCCTCCCCGTCCTCACCGAGCGCGTCCCGCCAGGCCGGGGCGGCCTCGCCACCACGTGCCGTGTCCTCGTCGTCCTCGTCCAGCACCCCGGGCCCGAAGATCCGCTCCCAGTCCAGCTCGAAGCCCTTCAGCTCCGGCACGTCGGCACTGGGCTCGGTGAAGGGCGCCATCGCCTTCATCACGTGCCGGTTCATCTTCAGGCGCGCGGCGGCCGCCGCTTCGAGCACACTGGCGGCCAACTCCTGCGGAGACATGTCACGGTACTTGTTCTCCAGGAACTCGATCCCGCTCAGCTCGCCCTGCGGACCCACGGTGGCACGCACCGCCCGGTCGGAGGAGACCACGGCGAAAGACGACTGCCGCAATTCACGCTCCGTACGAGCGACCGCCTCCTGAGCCGCCTGGAGTTCGGCCATCGCCTTCTCCAAACGCTTCTCCAGCGGCTCCGTCACGCCGACCCCACCCTTCTGCGCCGAACTCTTCCCATGTCCGGCCCGGCATCCGGTTCGTCACATGCCCCACTGATCTTGCCTGGTGAAGTACCGGCCACGGAAGCCGGAACCGGGTGGCGTCCGTCTCAATGGCCGCACCCGGTGACGGCCCGACGACGGTGGCGGCCGGGGGGCCATCAGAATGCCACAGCGGTCCTGCGCGCAGGGGCCCGCGCCCCCTCCGTATGGAGTCCGCACGTGCCCGATCGGCGCCCGTTCAGCGGACGTTGCGGGCGCAGCGCGGCAGGGGCGGACAAAACGACGCCCGGCGGCCGGCGCCGGCGCACGACCACCCCGGGGAACCGTGGACGAGCACGTGATGGACGCGCCGAGGATCCCCGGTGCCCGGCACGACGCCGGGATGCGCCGTGTCCACCCCTGCGCGCGTTCCGCGCCACCGGCCGGCCCCGGTCCTCGGCGGCCCTGCCCTGGACACCGAGGGGTGGCCCGGATCCCGGACGCCGGGGTGCGGCCCGGCTCGGCGGAGATCCGGGGGGGGCGGGGAGCGCACGGCACGCCCCGTTCGGCACCGGACCCGGTGATCCACCGCATCACGGAGCACCGGTACCGTCCGCCCGGGAAGTCCTGCCGCGCGGCGTCCGGGACGGCGGGGACCGACACGGCCGGGGCGCCGGCCCCGGCCGGGCGAGGCACCGGGCCACCGGGTGGCGTCGGCGCCGTCCCCCGACCGGACGGGCCGTGGATCACTCCCGGGCCGCTCACCTGTAGCGTCGGGGTATGAGCCATCCACACCCTGAGCTGAAAGCCGCCCCGCCGCTCCCGAAAGGAGGGCTGAGGATCACCGCCCTGGGCGGTCTGGGCGAAATCGGCCGGAACATGACCGTCTTCGAGCACGCCGGAAAACTGCTGATCGTGGACTGCGGTGTGCTGTTTCCCGAGGAGACCCAGCCCGGCGTGGACGTGATCCTGCCCGACTTCACCTCGATCCGTGACCGCCTGGACGACATCGCCGCCATCGTGCTGACCCACGGCCACGAGGACCACATCGGCGGCGTGCCCTACCTCCTCAGGGAGCGGCGCGACATTCCCGTCGTCGGCTCCAAGCTCACCCTCGCCTTCCTCGAGGCCAAGCTCAAGGAGCACGGCATCAGGCCCCGCACGGTGCGGGTGCGCGAGGGCGACCGGCGCGGCTTCGGCCCCTTCGACTGCGAGTTCGTGGCCGTCAACCACTCCATCCCGGACAGCCTCGCGATCGCCATCCGCACCGGCGCCGGCATGGTGCTGCACACCGGCGACTTCAAGATGGACCAGTTCCCCCTCGACGACCGCATCACCGACCTGCGCGCCTTCGCCCGCCTCGGCGAGGAGGGCGTGGACCTGTTCCTCACCGACTCCACCAACGCCGAGGTGCCCGGCTTCACCACCTCCGAGCGCGAACTGAACCCCGCGATCGAGCAGGTGATGCGGACCGCGCCCAGGCGGGTCATCGTCTCCAGCTTCGCCAGCCATGTGCACCGCATCCAGCAGATCCTCGACGCCGCCCACCAGCACGGCCGCAAGGTGGCCTTCGTGGGCCGCTCGATGGTCCGCAACATGGGCATCGCCCGCGAGCTGGGTTACCTCAAGGTCCCGTCCGGCCTGGTGGTCACCACCAGGGAACTGGAGAAACTGCCGGACCACAAGGTCACGCTGGTGTGCACCGGGTCCCAGGGCGAGCCCATGGCCGCGCTGTCCCGGATGGCCAACCGCGACCACATGATCCGCATCGGCAAGGGCGACACCGTCCTGCTCGCCAGCTCCCTCATCCCCGGCAACGAGAACGCCATCTACCGGGTGATCAACGGGCTGACCCGGTGGGGCGCGAACGTCGTCCACAAGGGCAACGCCAAGGTGCACGTCTCCGGCCACGCCAGCGCCGGCGAACTCGTCTACTGCTACAACATCGTCAAGCCGCGCAACGTCATGCCCGTCCACGGCGAGTACCGCCACCTGCGGGCCAACGCCGAGCTGGCCGTCCGTACCGGCGTCGACCCCGAACGGGTCGTCGTCGCCGAGGACGGTGTCGTCGTCGACCTCGTCGACGGCCGTGCGTCCATCACCGGCAAGGTGCCCGCGGGGAACGTCTACGTGGAGGGCATGGAGGTCGGCGGCGGCACGGAGGCGTCCCTCAAGGACCGCCGCACCCTCGCCGAGGAAGGTGTCCTCACGGTCGTGGCGCTCGTCGACGCGGACACCGGCGCGCTGGCCGAGCCCCCGGACTTCCTGGCCCGCGGTTTCGTGCACGACGAGGCCACCTTCGATTCCGCCGTCCCCGTCATCGAGAAGGCCCTGGCCACCGCGGCCGAGGAGGGCGTCGGCGACGCCCGTCAGCTCGAACAGCTCATCGCCCGCGCCGTGACCAACTGGGCCTTCCGCAGCCACCGCCGCCGGCCCCTCGTCATCCCCGTCGTCATCGACGCCTGACCGGGCCGTACCCCGTCCCCCCGGCGCCCCGGCGGGGGGACGGACGGCGAGCACCCCGCGCCGGACGCCGCCGGCCCCAGCACCACGGCGCCGACGGCGTCGGAGAGGCGAACCGATGAGCCTGCGTTTCCAGGAGATCGACTGGCAGCCGACACCGATCGGTGACATCAGTCTGCGGCGGCGGCGTCACCCGGAGTCGGGCGAGGACGTGTACGAGGTGAAACTCGGCGACGAGTTCCTGATGTCCAGCCTGTTCACCGCCGGTGAGATCGCGCTGGCGGAACTCGCGCTGGCGGAGGCGCCGGGCACCGCACTGGACGTCGCCGTCGGCGGGCTCGGACTCGGCCACACCGCCCGGGCGGCGCTGGACGACCCCCGCGTCCGCTCGCTGACGGTGATCGACGCGCTCGCCGAGGTCATCGACTGGCACCGCCGCGGCCTGGTGCCGCTCGGCGCCGGGCTGGCGTCGGACCCCCGCTGCCGCCTGGTGCACGGCGACTTCTTCGCCCTGGCGGCCGGTCCGCACGGCCTCGACCCGGACGGGCCCGGCCGCCTCTTCCACGCCGTCCTGCTGGACGTCGACCACTCGCCGCGCCATGTGCTCCACCCGCGCCACGCGGCCCTCTACCGGCCCGACGGGCTGCGCGCCCTGGCCGGGCACCTCCACCCCGACGGCGTCTTCGCCCTGTGGTCGAACGATCCGCCCGACGACCGGTTCGTCTCCACGCTCACCGAGGTCTTCCCCCGCACGGCCGCCCACGTGGTCGAGTTCGACAACCCCCTGCAGGGCGGCACCTCGTCCAACACCGTCTACCTGGCCGTCAAGGGACCCGCCGCGCCGTAGGAGCGTGCGCCCGCCCACCCGGGCGGGCGGGCGGGCGGACAGCACTCCTCGACGAGCGGGAACACCACGCCACCGCGAGGACCCCCGCGCCCTGCCGGGACGGCTACGGCGGCCTCGGCGAACCGGGCGGCACGGCGGCGGGGAGGCCGGACCGCCCCGGCGTCCCCCGGGGCTTCCGCCACCGCGCTCCGGCCGGTGTCACGCCCGGCGTTCCCGGTCGCCTTCCCGGTCACCGGGCCGCGGAGACGGGGCCGGTGCCGGGCCCGTGCTGCCCCGCGGGACGAGTTCCACCGGCAGGACCACGTGCCGCTCCCGATGCGCCTCGGGGTCGTGGATCACGCGGTGGGCCAGCTCCGCCGCCGCCTCGCCCAGCCGGCGGGCCGGCTGGGCCATCGTGGACAGGTCCCACGGTTCGGCCATGGCATGGCCGTCGAAGCCGAGGATCGACATCCGCTGCGGCACCGGGACGTTGACGCCGCGCAGCACGGTGAGGAGCCTGAAGGCGATGTCGTCCGTCTCGGCGAAGATCGCCGTGGGCGGCTCCGCGAGACTCAGCAGCCGCCCCATCGCCGCTTCCAGGCTCGGCCCCTGCCAGTGGGCGACCTGGCAGACGAGGTCGTCGTCCCGGCCGACGCCCGCCTCGGCCAGGGCCGTGCGGTACCCGTCGAGACGGGCTCTGCTGCTCCAGGCGAAACCCGAGGCGTCCACGGGCTCCAGGTAGGCGATGCGCCGGTGACCGAGGTTGAGCAGGTAGCGGGTGCCGCGCCGGGCGGCCTCCACGTCGTCCACGTAGACGCCGGCCCTGCCCTGTTCGTGCTGGCTGACGAAGACCAGGGGCATGCCCAGGTCGTCCAGGCGCGCCCGCTCCTCGGGGGAGAGGGCGAAACTGACGACGAGCAGGGCGTCGGCGTTGCGGCGGGCCGGCAGCCGGTCGAAGAACCGGGCGCGCTGCTCGGCGGTGGTGACGCTGTAGACCAGCATGTCCAGGCCGGCCGCGTCGAGGGCGGGAGCCATGCCGGCGAGCGCCGCGCCCAGGAACCAGGAGTCGAGGTTGGGCACGAGCACGGCGACCCGGCCCGTCCGCCCCGTGGCCAGGCTGGAGGCGCTGCGCGAGATGGCGAACGACAGCTCGCGCGCCGCCTGCTCCACGCGCGCCCGGGTTTCGGGGGACACCGTCGACAGGCCGCGCAGGGTGCGCGAGACGGTCGAGGGAGACACTCCGGCCCGCCGGGCGACGTCCGCCAGCGTGGCCCCCTTCTCAACGGCTTCACCGACCATGTTCGGGACGCTAACACAGCAACCACCCCACCAGGTCAGACAGGGTGACAGCGCTGTCATCGAAACTTCCCCCAGCATTCGCACGGTTGTGACCGTTGACACACCATCCGGACGCTCCCTACGGTGACAGCGCTGTCATCAGACAGCCCGAGAGGGGAGGAGTGCGCCATGTCCCTGCATCGCAGAGCACTGCTGACGGGCGCCGTGAGCGCCGCCGCGGCGGGTCTGCTGTCCGGATGCGGAGGGAAGGACCTCGACGACCTGCTCGCGCGGGCCGCGGCCGTTCCCACGGAACCGGCCCGGCTGACGTGGTGGGTCTCCGAGATCCCCTCGCGCCGGGGCGCCGTCGTCGCGGATCTGATCATCCGCGCCTTCGAGCGGCGGCATCCCCGTATCCGCGTCTCGAAGATCAACGCGCTGTCCACCTCGGACGGCAACCGCAGTGCCATCGCCACCCAGCTCGCCGGCGGCTCCCCCCAGCCCGACGTGTACCTGGGCGACACGACGTGGCCCGCGCAGTTCGGCCACTCCTCGCTCGCGCTGCCGGTGGAGACACTGCTCCCGGACGGCTTCTGGGACGCCTACCCGGCGGCCCTGCGCACCGGCTCCACGTACCGGGGCAAGGTCTACGCGGTGCCGTTCTTCACCGACAGCACCTACCTCTTCTACCGCAAGGACCTCCTCGCCAAGCACGGGCTGCGCGTCCCCCGCAGCTGGGAGGAGCTGCTGCACACCTCCCGCACGGTGCAGCGGGCCGGTGACACGGAGGCCGGGTTCCTGTGGCAGGCGGCGGTGACCGAGTCGCTGACCGCCAACGTCACCGAGTTCCTCGCCGACGCGGGCGCCGCCGTCCTGGACGGGCGGGGCCGGGCCGTACTGGGCGGCGCCGAGGCGGAGCGGGCGTTCTCGCTGATGGCCGAGTTCACCGCCCGCGGGGTCACGCCCCGCACCGTGGCCACGTACGAGGAGTCGGACGCGCAGGACGCCTTCGTCAACGGGCGCGGGCTGTTCCTGCGCAACTGGTCGTACGCCTGGGTCAACGCGAGCACCCCCGAGGTCTCCCGGGTCGCCGGGAGGATCGGGGCGGTGCCGCGTCCGGGCTTCGAGGGCACCGGCCGTTCCGGCGTCTCCTGCGCCGGCGGCTGGAGCAACTTCGTCAACCCCAGTTCCCAGGAGCTGGGCGCCGCCATGGAGTTCGCCCGGTTCTGCGCCGGGGAGGAGGTGCAGCGCCTGCTCGCCCGGGAGGCCGGTGTCATCCCCGCGATGTCCTCCGTGCTCGACGGCCCGGAGGCGCGCGCCGCCGGTGACCCGACCGTCCTGCGCGCCGCCGACCTGCGACTCGTCGCCCGGCCCGTGCAGACGCCGTACTACCCGCAGGTCAGCAAGGCGCTGTACACCCCGGCGAACGCGGTCGTGCGCGGCCGCCTCTCCCCCGCGGACGGCGTCCGCGCCGCACGCGAAGGGCTGCGTACGGCCCTGGAAGGAAAAGCGCTGTGAGTTCCGTACTGCACACGAAGACGGCGGGGACGCCGCCGGAAGGCGGGGGTGACGGTGCGCGCGCCGGGGCCCCGCGGAAGTCCCCGGGCGCGCCCCCGGGCTCCACCGCCCGCCGCCGCGCCCGCACCGGGTGGCTGTTCGCCTCCCCCGCCCTCCTGGTCATCGCCGCGGTGACGGTCTTCCCCGTCGTCTTCTCGCTGGTGCTGTCGTTCTGCGAGGTCCGGCTCGAGTACGGCGGCCTGCGGTTCGGCTCGCCCACCCTCGCCCACTACGAGGCGCTCCTGACGCACCCCGAGTGGTACCGGGCGCTGGCGTTCACGCTGGGCTTCACCGTCGTCTCGGTCTCCGTCGAGCTGGTCCTCGGAACGCTCACGGCGCTCGTCCTGGAGCGGCTCGGCGCCGGCCGCGGCTGGATCCTCGCCCTGCTCCTGCTGCCCTGGGCCCTGATCAACGTGATCGCCGCCCAGCTGTGGTCGTACCTGTTCAACGGCACCTACGGCGCGGTGGGCTGGCTGTGCGAGCAGGTGTTCGGCACCCAGCCCGACATCCTCGGGCAGCCGGTGCCCGCGATGGCCGCTATGGTCGCCGTCGACGTGTGGAAGACGACGCCGTTCGTCGCCATCGTCGTCCTCGCCGGTCTGATGCTCATCCCGGGCGACGTCTACGAAGCCGCCGAGATCGACGGCGCGAGCGCGTGGACCACCTTCTGGAAGGTCACGCTGCCGCAGCTGCGGCCCATCGTCGCCATCGCGGTCCTCTTCCGCATCCTCCAGGCGTTCGGGATCTTCGACCTGCCGTTCGTGCTGACCCAGGGCGGCCCGGGCACGGCCACCCAGTCGGTGGCGATCCTCGGGTACCGGATCCTCTTCCAGAACCTCGACTTCGGAGGCGGCGCCGCCGTCGCGGTCACCACCGCCGTCATCGTCCTGGGCTGCTGCCTGCTGTTCCTGCGCGTCTTCCGCGCCCAAGTCGACGAAGGGGGCCGGGCATGAGCCGCCACGTCCCGCGCACCGGCGTGCGCCGTTACGTCAACGCCGTCAACGCCGGCGGGCTGCTGATCGCCGTGTGCGCCACGCTGCCCCTGGTCTGGATGGCGTCCGCCTCCCTGAAGGGGCCCGGCGAGATCAGCGCGACGCCGCCCACCCTGCTGCCGAAGAACCCCACGCTCGGCAACTACGAGACCGCCTTCGACCGCAACGGGATCGGCCACTACTTCCTCAACAGCGTGGTCGTGGCCTGCCTCTCCACCGTGCTGATCCTGTCCCTGGCGTTCTTCGCCGGATACGCCCTCGCCCGGCTGCCGCTGCGCGGGCGCGGGGCCGTGATGACGGCGCTGCTGATGCTGTCGGTCTTCCCGCCGATCGCCCTGCTCGTACCGCTGTTCCTGATGGAGCGCCAGGCGGGGCTGCTCAACAGCTACCCGGGCCTGGTCATCCCGTACGTGGCGCTGAACCTGCCGTTCGCGATCTGGATCATGCGCAACTACCTCAGCGGCATTCCGGCCGAGCTGGAGGAGGCCGCCGTCGTCGACGGCGCCGGCCCCCTGCGCACCGCCCTGACGGTGATCCTGCCGCTGGCCCGGCCGGGGCTGTTCACGGCCGGCGTGTTCTCCTTCACCGCGACCTGGTCGGAGTTCCTGCTCGCGCTCACCTTCAACGGCTCCGACGACCGCCGCACCGTCTCCGTCGGCATCGCGCTGTTCACCAGCCAGTACCAGGTCCCGTACGGGGTGATCTTCGCCGGCGCGATGGTGGCCACCGTGCCGATCGCGGTCCTGGTGCTGATCTTCCGGCGGTCGGTCGTCTCCGGCATGACCACCGGCGCCGTGAAGGGCTGAGCGACACCGCGCGGAGCCCCGTTCCCGGGGGGCGGCCGCCCCCGCCCGCCCCCACCGCATGTCCGCAACCCGCACCCACCCTGGGCACGCGCCCGAGAGGTTCACAGATGCCCCACCACGACTCCCCCGCCCCCTCGCCGCGCGACGCGGACTGGTGGCGGCAGGCCGTCGTCTACCAGGTCTACCCCCGCAGTTTCGCCGACTCCGACGGCGACGGCATCGGTGACATCCCCGGCGTCACCTCCCGTCTGCCCTACCTCGCCGGCCTCGGCGTGGACGCCGTCTGGCTGAGCCCGTTCTATCCCTCGCAGCTCGCCGACGGCGGCTACGACGTCGCCGACTACCGCGACGTCGATCCCCGTCTCGGCACCCTCGACGACTTCGACGAGATGGTCGGCACGGCCCGCCGGCTCGGCCTGAAGATCATGGTCGACATCGTCCCCAACCACTCCTCCGACCAGCACGTCTGGTTCCAGGAGGCGCTCGCGGCCCCGCCCGGCTCGGCCGCCCGCGAGCGCTACGTCTTCCGCGACGGCCGGGGCGAGGACGGTGAACTGCCGCCCACCGACTGGCCCTCGAGCTTCGGCGGCCCCGCCTGGACCCGGGTGCCGGACGGCCAGTGGTACCTGCACCTCTATGCCCCCCAGCAGCCCGACTTCAACTGGGACAACCCCGAGGTCCGCGAGGACTTCCACGACACCCTGCGGTTCTGGTCCGACCGGGGCGTCGCCGGTTTCCGGGTCGACGTCGCCCACGGCCTCGCCAAGGACCTGCGCGCGCCGTTGCGCGACCTCGGCGAGCAGCGGAGTTACCAGCCCGACGCCCTGCCGGCCGACGGCAGCCATCCGCTGTGGGACCGCGACGAGGTGCACGAGATCTACCGCGGCTGGCGGCGGGTCTTCGACGCGTACGACCCGCCGCGCTTCGCCGTCGCCGAAGCCTGGGTGCGTCCCTCGCGGCGTACGGCCTACGCCTCCGCCACCGGGCTGGGACAGGCGTTCAACTTCGATTTCCTCGGCGCACGGCTCGACGCCGCCGGGCTGCACACCCTCATCGACACCGCGCTCGCCGACGCCCGCCGCGCGGGGGCGACCAGCACCTGGGTGCTCTCCAACCACGACGTGGTGCGTCACGTCTCGCGCTACGCCCTGCCCGAGGACTGCACCAGGCAGGACATCGAGGCCTGGCTGCTCGCCGACGGCCGGGAACCGGCCCCGGACCTGTCGACGGGGGTGCGCAAGGCGCGCGCCGCGGCGCTGCTGATGCTGGCGCTGCCCGGGTCCGCGTACCTCTACCAGGGCGAGGAGCTGGGGCTGCCCGAAGTCGCCGACCTGGACCGCGCGGACCTGCGGGATCCGATGTGGGTCCGCAGCGGCGGGCGCGTCAAGGGCCGTGACGGCTGCCGGGTGCCGCTGCCGTGGACCCGCGAGGGCACGAGCTTCGGGTTCGGCCCCGGTGGATCGTGGCTGCCGCAGCCCGCCGACTGGGGCCGGTACGCGGCGGACGCGCAGAGCGGCGACAAGGAGTCCTTCCTGGAGCTGTACCGCGAGGCCCTGCGACTGCGCCGGGCACTGGTCGCGGACGAGGAGCTGGAATGGATCGGCCCGCGGGAGCGGACGCGTCGGGGGCTGCTGCACTTCGCCCGCGCCGGCGGCTGGCACACCGTCGGCAACCTCTCCGCAGACCCCGTCCCGCTGCCGCGGGGCGAGGTGCTGCTCGCCTCGGGGCCGCTGACCGGTGACGAGCTCCCGCCGTGGACCACCGCCTGGCTGCGGGCCGGGTCCGCGTCCGGCCGCTGAGGCGTGCCGTCCGGCCCCGCGTGCCGTGCGGCCGGCCCGTGGTGCCGTCCGGCCGCTCAGGCGGTCACCGCGGGACCCGCCGGCTCACGGGCCGGCTCCGCGGCGCCAGCGCTCGGGGTCGATCCGCCCCGCGTACAGCGGGAGTTCCAGCGGCGGACGGCCCTGCGCGAACGGGTCCCACACCCGGGTGAGGCCCACTGTCCCCCGCCTGCGCACCCGGCGGGCCTCGGCGAGGTCGAGCACGTCCGTCAGCACCTCCTCCGGGCCGGGCCCGGCCTCGGCGCGGGTGTGCCCCTCGGGGTCCACGACGAGGCTGCGCCCGACGCCGTCCGGCGCCGCCGCGTTGAGGCTGGCCATGAATACCTGGTTCACGATCGCGTTGGCCTGCGCGAGCACGACTTCCTGGGCGCGGTCGGCGGTGGGCGTGCGCACCAGGTTCAGTACGAGGTCGGCGCCCAGCCACGCCAGGTGGCGGGTGGTCTCGGGGAACCAGGCGTCGTAGCAGATCGTGAGGCCCACGCGTCCGTGGCCCGCCACGTCGAAGACCACGAAGCCGCTGCCGGACGCCGTGGTCTCGTGGGGCCACCACGGGAAGATCTTGCGGTACTCCGCGACCCGTTCGCCCGCGGGCGAGTAGACGGGGGCCGTGTTGTAGATCAGGCCGTCCGCACCGCGCTCGTAGACGCTGCCGGGCACGAGCCAGATGTCCAGCTCGCGCGCGAGGGCGGCCAGCCGGGCGCCGCGCGGTCCGTCCAGCGGCTGGGCCGCCGCGGTCATGACCGTCTCGGGGTCCTCGCCGGGCCGGTGCCCGCACAGGTGCAGTTCGGGGTACGCGAGCAGCCGCACACCGGGGTGCGCCGCGGTGACGCGGCGCACGTCCGCGGCGAACGCGTCCATGTCGCCGTCGGCGTGGTGCCGTGCGGCCGTCTGGACGAGGCCGATCGACAGGGGGGTCGTCATCGCTGGGGTGGCCTTCCGCACTCGGTGGCGTCCGGGGGTGCGGCCGAGCCAATCATCGTGCCGTCCACGGGACAAGCCCCCTTCCTCCAGCGGCATCCACAGGAAAACCCAGGGGCCGGCACCGGTGCCCGCCCCGGAACACCGTGGTAGAACGAGGATCACCGCGTCCGCGACGCGGACGCGCCGACTCCAGGGGACACAGGCACCGCATGACCCTCAATCAGCTGAGGGCCTTCGTCGAGGCGGAGCGGCTCGGGTCGTTCACCGCAGCGGCGCGGGCCATGGACATCGCCCAGGCGTCGGCCTCCGAACTGGTGCGCCGGCTCGAGGCGGAGCTGGACGCCGAGCTGTTCGCACGCGGCAGCCGCACCCTGACCCTGACCTCGGCCGGCCGGGAACTGCTGCCGTACGCACGGCAGGCGGTGGAGGCCGCCGAGAGCGGGACCCGGGCGGTGCGCTCCCTGGGCTCGCTGGGCGGGGGGACCGCCACGTTCGGCGTGCTCCGCAACGCGGACTACTACCTGCTGTCCAACCTCGTGCAGATGTTCCACGCCCGGTATCCGTCCGTCCGGGTCCGGCTCGTGGGGCAGAACTCGGCCGAGACCGCGGCGGCCGTGGCGGCGGGACGGATCGAGGCCGGCCTGGTCGTCCTGCCGATCGACGACGAAGGGCTGGTGGTGACCCCGCTCCTGCGTGACGAGGTGTTCTTCGTCAGCGCGAGCGAGGAACGAACCCGCGCGCCGGTGACGATCGAGGAGTTCGCCCGGGCACCCCTGGTCCTCTACGACGCCCATTACGGGTGGCAGGACCCGACCCGGCGGCAGCTCGCGGAGCGGGCCCAGCTCGCCGGGGTCGGCATCGACCCGCTGATCGAACTGGAACACGTCGAGGCCGCGCTGGGCCTGGTGGCCGCCGGGGTGGGCGACACGATCGCCAGCCGGGCGGTGGTCGCCGGGGCGGCGTTTCCCGCGGGGCTGCGCACCGCTCCCTTCGCCGATCCCCTCTACGACACGATCGCCCTGGTCAGACGGCGGGGGCAGCCGCTGTCACGGGCCACCGGGGAGCTCGCCCGGATCGCCGAGGACACCCTGCGCGAACTCCGTACCGACCTCGGCCTCTGAGCGGCCCGGCGGCACGGCGCACCGGCCTGGCCCCGCCCTCGGCCGAAGGGCAGGGAAACCCTGTGGATCGGACAGGAAGGGCCCCTCTGGTCCTGTGGCAGCGTGACGTCTAGCGTCCTCGCCATGCAGATCACCCATGACGAGGCACAGGCCCTCCCCCCGTTCCGGTGGCTCAAGAAGCCGGCCGTGGACGGTCCCCCCGCCCAGCGCGATCCCGCGGTGGTCGAGCGGGTCTCGCAGATGCTGCGGGAGATCGAGCGCAAGGGCATGGACGCGGTGCGCGCCTACGCCCAGGAGCTGGACGGCTGGTCCGGTGCCCTGGAGATCGAGGCCGCCGGGCTGAGGAAGTCGGGGGACGCCCTCCCGCCGGACGTCCGCACCGCGCTGGAGATGGGCTGCGAGCGCACCCGCCGGTTCGCCGCCGCGCAGCGCGAGCACCTGACGGACTTCGAGATCGAGGTCGCTCCCGGTGTCGCCGCCGGCCAGCGCTATGTCCCCGTCTCCCGTGTCGGCGCGTACCTGCCCGCCGGCCGGTTCCCCCTGCTCGCCAGCGCCTTCATGACGGTGAACGTGGCGAAGGCGGCCGGGGTCCCCACCGTGCTGGCCTGCACTCCCCCGTCGGGCGAGCACGGCGCGCACCCCGCGGTGCTGTACGGCGCCCACTTGTCGGGCGCCGACCGGGTGTTCGCGCTCGGCGGTGTCCAGGCGCTCGGCGCGATGGCCTTCGGCCTGCTGGGCGAGGCCCCGGTCGACATGCTGGTCGGCGCGGGCAACGCGTTCGTCACCGAGGCGAAGCGGCAGCTGTTCGGCCGGGTCGGCATCGACCTGCTGGCCGGTCCCTCCGAGGTCGCCGTCATCGCCGACGACAGCGCCGACCCGGTGTGGGTCGCGGCGGACCTGCTGGGCCAGGCCGAGCACGGCCCCAACTCCCCCGCCGCCCTGATCACCCCGTCCGAGGAGCTGGGGCGCGCCGTGATCGCGGAGGTGGAGCGCCAGCTGCGGTCCCTGGCCACCCGGGACATCGCCGGCCCGGCGTGGCGCGACTTCGGTTCCGTCATCGTGGTGGACGACCGGGCCGGCGCCGTCGCGGTGGCCGATGTGATCGCTCCCGAGCACCTGGAGATCCAGACCGAGGACGACGACTACTACCTGGAGCACCTGTCCAACTACGGCTCGCTGTTCATCGGGGCGTGGTCGACGGTCGCCTACTCCGACAAGGGCATCGCCGGCACCAACCACGTGCTGCCCACGGGCAAGACCGCCCGTTACAACGCGGGGCTCTCCGTCTCGCGGTTCCTGAAGCCGTTGACGTACCAGCGCGCCGCGAAGGAGGGGACCGCGTTCCTGGCACCCGCCGTCGAGCGCGTCTCGGCGTTCGAGGGGCTGGCGGCCCACGGCGTCACGGCGACGCTCCGCATCGACCGGATCGGGCGGACGTCCGGCGCGTTCGACGACGTTCCGGCCGCTCTGCGCGACCGGCTCTGATGTCCCGCGTGCCGCCGCGCCGCCCGACGCCGCCGGGGCCGTGAGGGGTCAGCGGGGGTGGGCGTGGGTGGCGCGGGGCACGAACTCGGCCGGCAGGACCAGGCGTTCTCCGGCCGGGTCGACGTCCTGGGCGATCCGCCGGACCAGCAGGCGTGCCGCCCGGCGCGACAGCTCTTGCAGGTCGTGCCGGACGGTGGTGAGCCGGAACACCTCCCAGGCGGCCATCGGAAGGTCGTCGAAGCCGATGACGGTGAGGTCGTCGGGGACCTTGACACCGGCCGCGAGGGCCGCGTTCAGGACGCCGATGGCGACGACGTCGTTGCCGCAGAACACCGCCGTGGGTGCCCGGCCCGCCTCGAGCAGGACGGGCAGCGCCCGGTAGCCGGTGTCGTACTCGAACGCTCCGCGCACCACCCGCTCCTCCGGCAGCCCCACGCCCGCCTCGGCGAGAGCGAGCCGGAAGCCCGTCTCGCGCTCGCGCCCCGTGGTGGTGTTGGCCGCGCCGAAGACGCCGGCGACGTGCCGGTGCCCGAGGGCCACGAGTTCCCGGGCGACGAGCCGCCCGCCGCCCTCGTTGTCGACGACGGAGGCGAAGTCGCCGGCCCGGCCGGTGTCGCGGTTGAGGAAGACATGGGGCATGCCGCGCCGCTCGAGCTGGGCGGGCAGGCGGGAGTCTGTGGTGGCGGTCGCGAGGACGACGCCGTCCATCGACTGATCCAGCAGCCTCTCCTCGGCGACCGCCTCGTCGGACCGCTCCGTGATCAGCATCATGCGGTAGCCGAGGCTGCTCAGTTCGTCGTGGAGCGGGGCGATGACGTGCGGGTAGAACGGGTTCGTCAGGTCGGTGACGATGACGCCGACCCGCCGTGTGGCACGTGTCGAAAGGGTGCGTCCGGCTTCGCTCGGCACGTAGTTCAGCGCCTCGGCGGCACGCTTGACCTTCTCGCGGGTGGCCCGGGACACGCGGGGGTCGTCGCGCAGCGCGCGGGAGACCGTGGGCTGCGAGACACCGGCCAGTCTGGCCACGTCGTGACTGGTGATCCCCATCGGCTCTCTCCTCGTCGCCCCCGGCGCCGCCCGATGGCGCAAGCCAATTCAGTATACGTATGCCGAAAATGGGTCGGCGGACCGCGCGGGCGACGCCCTTTCCGCCTCGCGACCTCCGACTGCCCCACCACGACCTGACCCTTCCCCCTTGACATCCCCCCGTCCGGAGCCTGTCATGGAATACATACGTATTCACGAGCGAGGAGCGGTCATGACCGATGCCGTCGTCACCCCCAGCGAGCTGGCCCGCCGTACGGTGCGCCGCAGTGAGTTCGTCTCCTGCAACCAGGCCTTCATCGACTGCCGTACGCCCGGTTCGGATCGCAAGGAGAACTACGCGATGATCGGGCCGGGTGTCTCGCAGGCCGCCGACCAGCACGTCAACCTCCGGCTGCCGCACGGCTACAACATCGGCGCCGCCGCCATGCCGCACGGCATCACCAACAACCTGCACCTCCACTACACGGCCGAGGTGTTCGTCTGCACCGAGGGCGAGTACCTGCTGCGCTGGGGCGCGGACGGCACCGAGGGCGAACTCACGCTCCGGGCCGGTGACATCGCCTCCGTCCCGACCTGGATCTTCCGCGGGTTCACCAACACCGGCCCGGACGACGGCTGGCTGTTCACCGTGCTGGGCATGGACGACACCGGCGGCATCATCTGGGGCCCGTCGGTCCTGCGGGAGGCGCGGAAGCACGGCCTGTACCTCACCGCGGACAACCGGCTCGTCGACACCGTCGCCGGCGACACCCTGCCGCCGGAGAGCGAGCTGGTCGGCCCCCTGGCCCAGGAGCACATCGACCGTCTGCGGCACTACACCCCCGAGGAGATGAGGCGCCGCATCGCCGCCGCGGACGAGCTGGTGTTCTCCGAACACCCCTTCCTCGACAGCACCCTGCCCGGCGGCGGCGCCCGTCTGAGCTGCGTCATCGGCTACGGCATGACCGAGGACCCGCACCAGGAGCCCCGCGTCTTCAATCCGCACGGGCACAACGTCGCCTGGCTGCGCGCCGACCCGGGGCAGGGCGTCTCACCGCACCGCCAGCACGAGACCCAGACCCTGATCGTGAAGGACGGCCTGTGGGAGATCACCCTCAACCGCACCGACCCCGTGTCGGTGCGTCTGGGCCCTCGCGACATGCTCTCCGTCCCGCAGGACGCCTGGCGCACCGTACGCAACGTCGGCGACGGGCAGGGCGACCTCCTCGTGGTGAACTCCGGTGACGGACGGGTCCGTCTGGAGTGGGACGAGGAGGTCCTCAAGAGCGCGGCGGACGCGGGCCTGGGCATCGACCACAACGGCTACGTCGCCCCGTACGCGCTGCTGCCCCGTTCCGCACGCGCCTGGTGACCGGCGTGGCGAACGAGGACACGGCCGGCCCGCTGCCGCTCGTCGTCGTGCCCGGGATGCTCTGCGACGCGAGGCTGTGGAGCGACGTCGACTTCCCCGAAGGCCACGACGTCCACCACGTCCCGCTGCGGCGAGCGGACATCGGGGCGCTCGCCGAGGACGTGCTCGCCACGGTTCCCGGCCCGTTCGTGCTCGTCGGGCTCAGTCTGGGGGCCATCGTCGGCTTCGAGGCGCTGCGCCGCGCGCCCCGGCGCGTCGCGGGTCTGTGCGTGATGGCGACCAACGCGGGAGCGCCGCGGCCCGAACAGTACGCGGCCTGGCGGGAGATGGACGAGCTGATCGCGGCCGGCCGGTTCGGGGACGTCGTCGAGCGGACGCTGCCGGACATGTTCCCCGACCGGTGCCCCACGCCCGGGGCCGCGCGGCGCTACCGCGCCATGGCGCACGCCGTGGGCGCCACCGCCGCCCGCGCCCAGCTCGCCGCGCAGGCGACCCGCACGGACGCGGCCGGCGTCCTGCGGACGGCCCGCTGCCCCACCGTCGTCCTGGCCGGAGCGCGCGACGCACTGTGCCCGCCCGCCTTCCACCGGGCGATCGCGGACTCGGTCCCCGGAGCCGTCCTGACGCTGCTGCCCGACGCGGGACACCTGCTGCCGTGGCAACGGCCCGAGGCGGTGGGCGCCGCGCTGCGCGAACTGGTCGCGGCCGCCGCCGGCACGACACCCGTGAGCACCGCGGACGCCGCCCCCTGAACGCCTCCCGTACCCGTCCCTTTCCCCTTCACCCGCAGTGGAAGAGAGCCGTCATGCCCCGACATCTCAAGTCCCCCGTGCCCGCCGCGCAGGTGACCGCGGCCCGCGCCGACGTCGCCGAGCGCGTCCACGTCATCCTCGACGACATCCGCCGACACGGCGACGAGGCGGTCCGCCGGTACTCCGAGAAGTTCGACGGCTGGAGCCCCGGGTCGTTCCGCCTGGCTCCCGACGAGATCCGGCGGATCGTCTCCCGGGTACCCGGGACGGTCCTGGACGACATCCGCTTCGCGCAGCGGCAGGTCCGCACCTTCGCCCAGGCCCAGCGGGACGCGCTGGGTGACGTCGAGATCGAGACGCTGCCCGGCGTCCACCTCGGCCACCGGCACGTCCCCGTGTCCGGCGCCGGCGCCTACGTGCCCGGCGGCCGCTACCCGCTGACCGCGTCGGCGCACATGACGATCGTCACCGCCAAGGTGGCGGGCGTCCCCCGCGTCGCCGCCTGCACCCCGCCCATCCGGGGCGAGATCCCCGCCGCGACGGTCGCGGCGATGCACCTCGCGGGCGCCGACGAGATCCACCTGCTGGGCGGCGTCCAGGCCGTCGCGGCGCTGGCCCTGGGGACCGAGACCATCGAGCGCGTCCCGATGCTCGCGGGCCCGGGCAACGCGTACGTGGCGGAGGCCAAGCGGCAGCTGTTCGGCGAGGTCGGCATCGACCTGTTCGCCGGGCCGACCGAGATCCTGGTGATCGCCGACGAGCACGCGGACCCGTTCGTGGTGGCCGTCGACCTGCTGTCGCAGGCGGAGCACGGCCCGGACTCCCCCGCCGTGCTGGTCACCACGTCCGAGGAGCTGGGCCGCGAGGCCGAGCGGCACATCGAGCGCCTGCTGCCCTCCATGCCCACCCGGGACTTCGCCGCGCCGGCCTGGCGCGACCACGGCGAGATCGTGGTGGCCGACACCCTCGACGAGGCCTTCGAGATCGCCGACTCCTACGCCAGCGAGCACGTGGAGGTGCTGACCGAGAACCCGCGCCAGGCGCTCACGAAGATGCGGGACTACGGTGCGCTCTTCCTCGGCGAAGGCACCTGCGTCTCCTACGGCGACAAGGTCATCGGCACCAACCACGTCCTGCCCACCCGCGGCGCCGCCCGCTACACCGGGGGCCTGTGGGTCGGCAAGTACCTCAAGACGGTGACGTACCAGGAGGTCACCGACACCGCGTCCTCCGCGCTGCTCGGCGAGGTGTGCGGCCGGGCCGCGCGCGTCGAGCTCTTCGAGGGCCACGCCCGCTCCGGTGACGTCCGCGCCGCCAAGTACGGCAAGGGCACCCTGCCGTGGAACGAGGAGGGCGGGGCATGAGCGACCGCACCGCGCCGCTGGCCGGCCGCACGGCGCTCGTCACCGGGGGAGGCAGTGGCCTCGGCCGGGCCGTCGCACGCTCCCTGCTCGCCGACGGGGCCCGGGTGGTGATCACGGGCCGCGACGGGAACAGGCTCGAGGAGACCGCGTCGCGGCTCGGCCCGCGGGTCTCGCACCGCGTCTGCGACGTCTCCCGCCCCGACGACGTGGACGGACTCGCCCGGGATCTGGCCGGTGAGGAGGTGTCGATCCTGGTCAACAACGCCGGGATCGCCGGCCCGGTGGCCCCGCTGACCGAGATCACCCCGCGGGACTGGGACGAGGTCTTCGACGTGAACGTGCGCGGGGTGTTCCTGATGTGCCGGGCCTTCCTGCCCGCCATGACCGCGCGCGGCGCGGGCGACGTCGTCAACATCGCCTCGGTGTCGGGCAAGCGCCCGCTGCTGCGGCGCACCCCGTACTGCGCCTCGAAGATGGCGGTCATCGGCCTCACGGCCACCCTGGCCGGCGAGGTCGGACCGCTGGGCGTCACGGTCAACTCCCTCTCCCCCGGGCCCGTCGAGGGGCCGCGCATGGAGCGCAACTTCCGTCTGGAGGCGGAGCGCACCGGCAGCACCTACGCGCAGGCCGAGCAGGCGTTCGTCGCACGCTCCGCCCTGGGCCGGATGGTCACCGAGGACGAGGTGGGCGAGGCCGTCAGCGCGATGCTGCGCATGCGCGGACTGTGCGGGGCCGACATCGACCTCTCCGCGGGGATGGTGGCACGGTGACGGCACGGAGCACACCGCACCGCGGTCTCAAACGGCGTCTGGCGGACGGCGAGCGGCTGCGGGGCGTCCTGCTGCGGCTGCCCTCGGAGACGCTGGTGGAGATGGCGGGGGTCGCGGGACTGGACTTCGTCGTCATCGACTGCGAGCACGGGCCGGCCGACACGGCGCTGCTCCAGCACCACCTCACGGCCGCGGCGGCGCACGGGATCGACGTCCTGGTGCGCGTGGGCTCGGCCGAGCCGGCGCTGGCGCTGCGCTGCCTGGATCTGGGCGCCGCCGGGCTGGTCCACCCGCACGTGGACAACCGGGAGGACGCCCGGCGGGCGGTGGCCGCCAGCCACTACCCGCCGTACGGAACCCGGGGTTTCGCCACCTACAGCAGAGCGGGCCGGTTCGGCACGGTCACGGCGGCCGACCACGTGGCCGCGTCCCGCGAGACCCTGGTCGTGACGATGATCGAGACGCGGCGCGCCTGTGACGAGGCGGACGCGATCGCCGGCACCGAGGGGGTGGACGCCGTCCTGGTGGGCCCCGCCGACCTGGCCGCGGACTGCGGCTTCCCGGAGCCCGGCGTCATCGACGGGCTGATCGCCCGGGCACACGCCGCGGCGCGGGCCAACCGGCGCGCGGTGATGACGATCGTGCCGGACCTCGAAGCCGCCGGGGCCGCCGAGCGCCAGGGGGCTCAGCTGATCGTCTACAACATGGCCCACGTGCTCATGGACACCCTGCGCTCCCTGGCCGCGTCCGGGAGGACGAGCACGGCCGAGGACCCCGTCTGACCGGCCGGGGGGGAGCGCCCTCTCCCGCGCCCTGCCCGATGGGAGGCGGGGCGCCCTCCCCGCGCGGCGCCCGACGGCGGGGGCGGGCCGCCCCCGCGTCCCGCCCGAGTCCCGGCCGTCCGGCGGGCGGCCTCCCCCACTACCCTCCCGACCATCCGGATACATACGCATTCACCTCACTACCGGAACGGAACGCCATGCCTCTGGACCCCGTCGCGTACCTCCCCTACAAGGACCCGGACGACTTCATCCGCGAGGTCACCGACCGCATCTGGGTCGACCGCGACATCGCCTACATCGTCGACAACTACGAGCCCGACTCGATCGTGCACACCAGCCTCGGCACCGTCGTCGGGCGGGACGGTGTCATCGAGGGCAGCACCATGCGCATGGCCGGCACGCCGGGCCACATCGGCCAGGCGGAGGACGTCGTGTGGGAGGCGCGCGGCGACGACGCCTTCCTCAGCTCCCACCTGGTCTTCTCCGCCGACGAACACCTCGTGGACGGCCGCCCCGTCCACATCCGCAAGCGCACGGTGGCCAACTGCCTGTACCGGCGCGGCCGGATGGTCGAGGAGTGGGTGGTGCGCGACGATCTGGCCGACTGCCTGCAGAGCGGCCTGGACCCGGCCGAGGCGGCCCGCGGGCTGGCCTTCCAGGGGTACAGCGGCTCCATGCTCGAGGAGCCGCCGAAGGACGTGCTGCTGACCGGCGTCAGCGGTACCCGTCCGGACGGGTTCCGCCCCGAGTGCGAGATGGTGCTCGAGTTCATCGAGGAGGTGTGGACGCGGCGCCGGCTGAACAAGGTCAAGGACTTCATGGACCGCGACCTGTTCCTCCACACCATCGGCGACCGCACCGTCATCCGCCCCGAGCGCTACCAGAGCGACCTCCTGACCACGGTCGGCCCCTTCCCCGACGCGCGGTTCGCCGTCCGCGACATCCAGGCGAACCACTCCCCGCGGTACGCGGGCCTGCGCGTGGCCGTCCTGTGGACCATGCACGGCACCTACCGCGGCATCCCGGCCTTCGGCCCCCTCACCGGGCGGCCGGTCACGGTGCTCGGCGTGTCCCAGTTCCTGGTCCAGGAGGGGCGCATCGTGAAGGAGGTCCGCGTCTACGACGAGATCTCGCTGCGCGCGCAGATCAACGCGGGGCGCGGGGACGGCCCCGAGGTCGCGGCCAACATCTACTGAGCTTCCCCGGCGCGGGCGGGTCCGCCACCGGTGTTCCGGTGGCGGACCCGCCCGGGGATCCCGCGACAGTGGTGGACAAGACAGCCCGGAGGTTGCGCGAAGTTCCCGTTCCGGGCATGTGGCCAGAAATGCGGCGGGGTTTAGGAAACGTTAAGTAAAATTGTCTGCCGGAAGGTTGCGGAGGACGACGCGGCCCATTGACGGATATCGGCAGGGCGGCCACCCTCATGCCGAGAAGAATTCCCGTCCGACGACCACGAAAGACGGAATCCGCATGAGGAGAATTGGTTATCGCTTTGTCTCCGCGTTCGCCGCGCCGGCCGTCGTCGCCGTCCTGCTCGCAGGGCCGACGGCCGAACCGGCACAAGCCTTTCCCGCGACGCCCAAGCAGAGTGTGCTGAACTATCTGAACTCCATTTCCGGACATCACATCGTCTCCGGCCAGCACAACAAGGAACCCGCTTCCCTGCCCGGGCAGTACACGCAGCAGGTCAAGGACGTCACCGGGCAGTACCCGGGCCTGTGGGGCGGGGACCTGATGTTCGCCGCCGATGACGTGGCCGACCGCCAACGGGTGGTGGACCAGGCGAGAACGGAGTGGGCCAACGGCTCCCTGGTCTCCCTGACCTGGCACGTCTGCCCTCCGACCGGAGGCAGCACCTGTGCGTTCGAGGGCGGTGTGAAATCGAGCGTCTCCAACGCGCAGTTCACGCAGATCCTCACCGAGGGCAGCGCGCTGAACAACGCCTGGAAGCGGCGGCTCGACGAGGTCGTTCCCTACCTGCAGCAACTCGAGGACGCGGGTGTTCCCGTCCTCTTCCGCCCGTTGCACGAAATGAACGAATCGTGGAACTGGTGGGGAAACCGGCCCGGAGCGAACGGCAGCGCACGCCTTTATCAGATCACCCGCGACTACCTCGCCGGGAGCAAAGGGCTGGACCATCTGATCTGGGTGTGGAACGTGCAGGACAACCCGGCCGGAGGGTGGAGCACCTACTACCCGGGCGACCCATACGTGGACGTCGTCTCCCTGGACGTCTGGTACAAGAACCACCCCAGTTCCGCCGATTACCAGCAGTTGCGGAGCATCGCGGGGACGAAGCCCATGGCCCTCGCGGAGATGGGCAGGATGCCGACCGCCTCACTGCTGGAGAGCCAGACCCGGTGGTCGTGGTTCATGATGTGGTCCGAGCAACTGCGCGGGAACAACACCAACGCCGAGATCCAGGCGGCGTACTTCCATCCCCGTGTACTGAACCAGGGCGAGGTCACGCTGCCCTGAGCCCCGTCCCGGGGAGGGGGACCTCGGGCGTGGCGAGTCCGGCTCGTCCGGCGCGCCCGGCGAGCGACCGCGCGGGGAGCGTCTACGCACGCGGGGGCGTGCGCAGCGCCAGCATGGCGACGTCGTCGTCGTTGTCGCCGGGACGGACCCGCTCCAGCAGCAGGTCGCAGAGGGAATCCAGGGGGCGGTGGACGAGAGAGGCCGCGTGCCGGCGCAACCGGTCCAGTCCGTGGTCGATGGATTGATGCGGTGACTCGACCAGGCCGTCGGTGTAGAACAGGACGGTGGTGCGGGGCGGCAGCACGGTGACGGCGTCGGGACGGGGCCGGATCATTCCGGTCCCGAGCAGGATGCCGTGGGCATCGGTGAGGTAGCGGGTCCGGCCGTCGTGGCTCACCAGCAGCGGGGGCGGGTGACCGGCGTTCGTCCACCACAGTCGCCACAGCTTGTCGTCGTCGAGAGTGAGCGTGGCCAGGATCATGGTCGCCATGGGGACCTCGGCTATGTGCTTCACGGCGTCGTCGAGCTGGGTGACGACGGCGCTGGGCGTGGCATGGGGCTGGGACCATGCCAGGGCCCGGAGCATGTTGCGGACCTGCGCCATGCCGGCCGCGGCGTCGAGGTCGTGCCCGACGACGTCGCCGATGACCAGGGCGCGGGCACTGCCGGTGAGGGCGAAGACGTCGTACCAGTCGCCGCCGACGGAGGAGGCGTGCGGAGCGGGTACGTACCGCGCCGTCATCTCCACCCCGGGCACGACGGGGAGCTGGGGCAGCAGGTGGCGCTGCATGGTCTCGGCGACCTTGCGCTGGCGCTGGTACAGACGCGCGTTGTCCAGCGCGAGCCCCGCGCGGCGGGTGATGTCCTCCAGCAACGGCAGATCGGCGGCGGTGAAGGCACCGGGACGCGTCGAACGTCCCAGGGTCAGGGCTCCGAGCACGTCACGCAGACCCCGGATGGGCGCGATGACGGCGGAGTGCATGCCCGTCTCGGTGAACAGGCGACCCTGCTCGACCGCGATTCCGGAATCGGGCGGGCCCTGATAGGTGGAGGGGTCGGCGAGGGAGGACGCGGCGCCGCGCAGAGCCCGCGACAGGGGCATCGGGGAGTCCTCCGGCACGGGGGGCATGGGCCCCTGCAGGTCCTCCCGTTCCACCAGGATCCCGTCCTTGTGCTCCGTCACCAGGGCGCGCCGCACCTCGTCCCGTTCGGTGAGCAGATCGATCACCGCCCAGTCCGCGAGCCGGGGCACCGTCAGGGCCGCCAGCCGGTGCAGTGCCTCGTCCGCGTCCAGGGTGGACGTCAGCTGAGTGGTCGTCTCCGCCAGCAGGGCCAGGCGGTCCAGTTCCGTCAGCGATACGTGATCCTCATGGGCGGACTCGTCCGGTACGCCCTGATCCGATCCGTACAGCAGCACGAGCGCACCCGCCTCGGCCGATCCGGAGGCGCAGGGCGCGAGGAGCCAGGACAGCCCGACGAGTGTGCCGTCCCCGCGGGCGAACCACTCCAGGTCGCCGTGCACGGTTTTCCCCGCGAGAAGCGCGTTCCTCAGCGGGCAGCGCGTACGGGGCGTGGCGTGCCCGTGGCTGTCGCGGTGCAGCAGGTCGTGGGAGTCCTGCCCGACGAGTTCCTCGAAGCCACGGCCCAGGACGCTCTGGGCCGCGCCGTTGGCCAGGACGATGAGACCGTCGTCGTCGACGACGACGACAGCCGTCCGTACGTCCTCCAGCGCCGTACCGAGCAGGGCGTCGGACCACGCCTGGGGACCGGTTGCGGGGGGAACTCCCGCACTGGTGCCGGTTACGTCCATGGTCCTCCTCGACGAATGCATGACCGGGCCGGGTTCCCCCCAAAAGCGTTCCCATGCATCGGCCGCCGCGACTTCCGCGCGATCGGCCGGATGGTGTCCCGTCACCCCGGGCGCCGCCCCTTCACCGGGCCCGCGACCGCTTCGGTGGTACGCCCCCTCACCGGGGCGGAGGCAACGGCGCCGGGAAGCGGCTCGGCTCACCGTGCCGGGCAGGCGCGGGTGCGTCACGGGCGCGGGCCGCCGCGACGAAGAGCAGCGAGCGCCCGTGCGGTTCCCGCCGGCGGCGGCTCGGGTCCGGGTGTTCCCGGGCGTCCGCGCAGGCACCGGGGCCGAGTCCTTCGGCCACCCCGGCGATGACCGGGCCACGGTACCGGCGTCACCGGGGAGGAGTCACACCGTGCGAGTCGCCGGAACGCCCGGGCCGGAGCGGTACTCGCGCGTCCGAACCCGGTGTGCCGGCCGCCTGGGCGCCCCGTGAACGTCCCGGCCGGACCGCCCCCTCCTCCAGTGCGAGTCGCAGACCGTCCTCGGCGGACGCGCCCCGGGACCACACCGCCCGGTACTCGTCGGCGTCCAGGGACGCGCGTACCCGGCGTTCGGCGGCGACGTGTGCCTCGTGGAACGGGCGCAGGCCGATCAGGGCCACCCCCGTTTCCTGCCGCAGGCGGTGGGCGGCGCCCAGGAGCCATGCCGCCCGGGTGCAGTCGCCGGTGGCCGCCACCGCCCAGGCGAGTGTCTCCAGGCCCCAGACCGGTCCCCAGCTGTCCCCGATGGCCTTCTGCCGCGTCAGCGCCTCGTGCAGGGGGGCCAGGGCGCGCTCCGCTTCGCCGTGTCGCAGCTCCACGAGCCCTGTGCACCACCGGGCCCAGGTGCGGGCCCAGTCGGCTCCACTCGCCTCGGCCTCGGCGACGTACACGTCACGAGCCGTGGAGGCCGAGACACGGTCGCCGAAGAACGCCTGTGCCATGGCCCACAGCATCGTCGCCATGTGGGCGTCGCCCCGCTGTCCGGTCGCGCGGAACCCCTCCCGCGCCTCGGCCAGCAGCGCGATGCCGGCCGGGTCGCCTCGGACGAGCATGGCGTGCGCACCCTCGATGTACGTCACCGGGGCCGCTGCCGGGCCGTCCGGCAGTTCCCGGGCCACGGCGCGGCATTCGGTCAGGAAGGTCCCGGCCGCCGGGTTGTCACCCTGGCAGAGGGCGATCCACGCCTTCATCGCCAGCGCCCCGGCGACCAGCGTCGGCGCCCCCTCGGCCGCACCGGGCGACGCGCCCGGTTCCACCCGTGCGCGTGCCCCGTCCGGGCCGGGCCCCAGCAGGCGTTCCAGCCAGTGCCGCCCCTCCCCCAGCGTGCTGCTGAAGAACCAGCATCGGGTACGAGCCAGGTTCACGGCGATCTCGACACCGGCCCCGGCCCGGTCCCGCCGGGTCGCGCAGTGATCCAGGGCCGCCCGCAGGTTGGGCAGTTCGGTGCGCAACCGGATCAGCCAGTCGACCTCACGCGGCCCGCACCATTCACGGCCGGCCCGTACCGCGGTCAGCCGGTAGAAGTCGCTGTGCCGGGCCCGCAGGAGCGTCGTGCGGCCCTCTTCCTCGAGCCGCTGCCGGCCGTACTGGCGGATCGTCTCCAGCAGGCTGTACCGGGCACGGTCACCCGAACTGTTGACCCCCACGATCGACTTGTCCACCAGCCCGGCCAGCAGGTCGAGCACGTCCTCCCGGGCCACGCCCTCGCCTGCGCAGACCGCTTCCGCCGCCTCCAGGTCGAAGCCGCCGGAGAACACGGACAGCCGGTTCCAGAGCCGCCGCTCCCCTTCGGTGCACAGGTCGTAGCTCCAGTCGACGACGCCGCGGAGGGTGTGACGGTAGCGGACCGACGTGCGCGCCTGCGGCATGGACAACAGGCGGAACCTGTCGTCGAGGCGCTCCAGCATCTCTTCGGCCGTCATCGCACTCAGCCGTACCGCCGCGAGTTCGATGGCGAGCGGGATGCCGTCGAGCCGCCGGCACAGCTGGGCGACCGCACCGCGGTTGCGGGCGGTGAGCCGGAAGGCCGGGGCGGAGCCGGCGGCACGCTCCACGAGCAGTCTCACGGCCTCGGAGCGAAGCAACGGGTCGTCGGCTCCGGCTCCGGCCGCGTCTTCCGGGCGGGCGGCGCCACCCGCGCGGTGGTCCGCGCCGGGCAGGGTGAGCGAGGGCACCGTCAGTACGTGCTCACCGGGCGCTCCCAGACGCTGCCGGCTCGTCGTCAGCACGCGCAGTCCCGGGGCAGCGCGCCCCAGCCTCAGTACGAGCGCGGCGACGTGCTCCACCAGGTGCTCGCAGTTGTCCAGGACGAGCAGCAGGTTCCGGTCGCGCACATGGCCGACCACGGCGTCCGCGGCGGGCCGCGCGGACTGGTCCCGCAGTCCGAGCGCCTCGGAGACGGCCCGGTCGAGGAGGTCCGCGTCACCCAGGGGGGCGAGGTCCGCGAGCCGGACACCGTCGGCGAAGGAGGGCGCGACCTCCGCGGCGACCCGCAGCGCGAGCCGTGTCTTGCCGACACCGCCCACTCCGGTGAGGGTGACGAGCCGGGCGGACCCCAACAGGCGCCGCACCTCCGCCAGCTGGGTTTCACGGCCGACGAACGTGGTCATCTCGACCGGCAGATCGCCGTCCCGGTCCCGGGCCGGCGAAGCCGTCCCCGCCTGCCGTACCTCGTTCAGGTTCGGGGCGGCGGCCAGCAGCCGCTGATGGGCCTGCCTCAGCCCGGCGCCGGGCGTGACGCCCAGCTCGTCGGCGAGCAGCGCGGTGACCACGCGGTAGCTCTCCAACGCCTCGCCCTGCCGACCGCAACGGAAGAGCGCGAGCATCCGCTGAGCCCAGAAATGCTCGCGCAGCGGGTACTGCTCGACGAGGCCACGGAGTTCCGGAAGCACGTCGGCGGCCCGGCCGAGGGCAAGGTCCGCTTCGATCCGCAGCTCCAGGGCATGCAGTCGCTGTTCGTCCAGCGCGGGTACGACGCCCTGGAGGAGGTGTGCGGGCAGGTCGGACAGCGGATCTCCCCGCCACAGTCCCAGGGCCTCCCGCAGCAGGGGGGCCGCGCGTGCCGCCGCGCCCTCTTCGAGGGCCGCGCGGCCCTGGCGGACGAGAGCGGTGAAACGGTGCAGGTCCAGGGCGTCCGGGGCGGCTTCGATCACGTACCCGTGGGGGCGGGTGAGCACGGGAGCGCCCCCCGCCGGACAGCCGAGCGCGCGGCGCAGACGCAGGACGTAGTTCTGCAGCGTGTTGCGCGCACGGCTGGGCGGATGCTCGCCCCACAGCCGGTTCACCAGCGTCTCCACGGTGACCACCTGGTTGGCCTGGGCGAGCAGGGCCGCCAGCAGCAGCCGGACCTTGGCCGCGTCGATGTGCACCGGCCGCCCGTCGCGCAGGACTTCGAGGGGCCCCAGGACCTTGAACTCGTACCGCGTACTCATTGTCCCCCCGGTCACCGGCCTCGGGCAGCCACGACCGCACAACGGCAAGTGACCGGCACGACACGCATTGTAGTCGCCGCGCGACCGGGAAGTGACCGGCGGGAAGCCCGGGGCGAGGACCGTGGGCCCAGCGTTCACGGCACACAGTCCTGGAGTCCGCGCATGGCCCCGAGCAACCACAGACAGCCGAACCACCCTTCCACGGCGACGGCGTCCGCGCAGGTCGTCGCCGGTGCGACCCTGGGCGAGCGGGTGGGTGGACAACTGCGTCGGGTGTGCCGTGCGGCGGGATTCACGGACCCCGACGGCGTCTGCGAGGCACCGCGCCTGGACCTGCTGGACCTGCTCGGCCCCGCCGCTCGGCGTCCGCTGTGCGCCGGCCCGCCCTCCCCCTCGTTCGTCTGCGACGACCACTCCCCGGTGGAGTTCTCCCTCGCGTTCACGGCGGGGAGCGGGACGGCCGTACGTGTCCTGGCCGAACCCGGCTGCACGGCGGCCACGCTGGAGGAGAACGGCCGTCTCGGCCTGCGGGCCCTGGAGGCACTGGCCTCGCGCCGGGCCTTCTCGACCGAACCGGTACGCCGGGTGGAGGACCTCTTCTTCCCGGCAGTCCACGGCCCCTTCGCACTGTGGTGCGCGATGGACCTGCGACAGGGCCGGCCCCCGGGCTTCAAGGTGTACGTCAATCCGCAGGCCCACGGCCGGGAGTGGGCCGCCCGGGTGGTGGAGGAGGCACTGAGCCGGTTCGGGTTCGGGCGAGCATGGCGCGCGTTGCGGGAACGAGCCACGCCACGGGGCCCCGAAAGGGACGAGATCCTGTTCTTCGCGCTGGATCTGGGCCGGTGGCACGCACCACGGGTGAAGGTCTACGTCGCTCACCACGACGCCACCGCCGCGGAAGTGCATGCCGTTTCCCGCCTGCTGCCGGGAGATCGTGCCGGGCGGGTGGGCGAGTTCTGCCGTGTGGTGGGAGGCGCCCCCCGGCGCTTCGCTCACCGGCCCCTGGTGTCCTGCCTTTCCTACACCGAACGGGACCTGGAGCACCCCAGCGGCTACACCGTCCACGTACCGGTCCGCGACTACGCGCGGAACGACGGGATCGCCCGGAACCGTGCCGTCGCCGTTCTCCGGTTGCACGGCATGGACACCGCCGTCATCGACCGCGCGTTGGCCGCGATGACGTCGCGCCGCCCGTCCGACGGGGTGGGTCTGATCGCCTACGTGTCCCTCGTGCGGAGCACCTGGCAGCCCACTCGCGTGAACGTCTACTTCTCGCCGGAGGCTTACGGGGTCCGCCCTCCGTACGCGAAGGAGCGGCGGCGCGCCGATGCCGTCGCCGACGCACGCCGGCGCCGTACCACCGGATGACCGTGCAGACCGTGCAGACCGTGCAGACCGTGCACCAGGAAGGGTGAGGGCTGTGGAGCCGTACAGGATCAAAGTCGTCGAACCGATTCCGGTGACGACGAGGGCACAGCGCCAGCGAGCCCTGCGGCGCGTGCACTACAACTTGTTCGGGCTGCGTGCCGACGAGGTCACGATCGACCTGCTCACGGACTCGGGAACGGGTGCTCTGTCAGCGGCGCAGTGGGCCGCGGGCATGGCCGGCGACGAGTCCTACGCCGGGTCGCGGTCCTTCTACCGCTTCCGGGAAGCAGTACGGGAACTGACCTCCTACCCCTGTGTCCTGCCGGTCCACCAGGGCCGGGCGGCGGAGCGCATCCTCTTCTCCACCCTGCTCGCTCCGGGCCGGATCACGCTCAGCAACACCCACTTCGACACCACGCGCGCCAACGTGGAACTGGCCGGCTGCCAGGCGGTGGACCTTCCCTGCCCGCAGGCCCAGGATCTCGACAGCGACGAGCCGTTCAAGGGCGACATCGACCTGCGTCGGCTGGACGAGGCCCTGCGTGGCCCCGACGCCTCCCGGATCGCCCTGGTCATCATGACGCTGACCAACAACGGCGCGGCCGGCCAGCCGGTGTCGATGGACAACCTCGCCCGAGCCGCCGGCCTGTGCCGGAAACACTCGGTTCCGCTCTTCCTCGACGCCGCCCGTTTCGCGGAGAACGCGTGGCTGGTCACCCAGCACGAGCCCGCGTACCGCGGCATGAGTCCGCGGCAGGTCGCCGAGCAGGCGTTCCAGCTGGCGGACGGCTGCCTGATGAGCGCCAAGAAGGACGGCATCGTCCACATCGGCGGCTTCCTCGGCCTGCGCGACCACGCCCTCGCCGAGCGGTGCGAACTGCTGCTCATCGCCACGGAAGGCTTCCCCACCTACGGTGGCCTGGCCGGCCGGGACCTGGACATGATCGCCCAGGGGCTGACCGAGGTCACCGATCCCCAGTACCTCCGGTCCCGCGCCGACGCCGCCCACCATCTCGCCCGCCTGACCCGCGACGCCGGGATCAGCATCATCGAACCGCCCGGCCTGCACGCCCTCTACCTCGACGCCGGCCGTCTGCTTCCGCACATCCCCGCGCATCGCTTCCCCGGCCATGCGCTCGCCTGCCAGCTCTACCTGGAAGGCGGCATCCGCTCGGTGGAACTGGGTTCGCTCTACCTCGGCCGCGAGGACGAGAACGGCACACCGGTCACCACGGCACCCTACGAACTGGTGCGGCTCGCGCTTCCCCGCCGGACCTACGGCCTCAGCCACCTCGACCACGTGGGCGAAGTCCTGGCAGCGGCAGTGAAGTCCAAGGAGCGGATCCCCGGCTACCGCCTGGTCGAGCAGCCCTCGTTCCTCCGTCATTTCCGCTGCAAGCTGGAACCCGTCCCGTCGTGACGCCCGGACAGTCCTGGCCCGCGCGGGCCGGAGCCCGGCATCCGATCCGGCCCCACCGCGGTGCGCGGGCCCGCTGCCGGCCGGGGCCGCCGGTTCGAGCGCATCGAACGGGTCCTGACCGGACGACGCCGGGGCCCACCGCGGGGCTTCACCCGGCAGCGGACCCCGGCCGAACCGTCAGGCCGCCGCGTTGGCGGTGGGCTGGCGGGCGGGTGCGCGGCGGGCCGCCGAGGCGGGGCGGCGCCGGCCGCGCGAGGTGGTGCCGCGCTTGGGGCGTTCGGTCACCGGTGCCTTGATGACGACCGGGATGCCGGAGGGGGTCTGGGCGCCGGTGATGCGGTGCAGGGCCTCGTCGCCCGAGCGGACCTGGGTGGTCTGCGGCCGGATCCCGGCGTCGGACATGAGGCGGTCCATGCTGCGGCGCTGGTTCGGGGTGACCAGGGTGACGACGCTGCCGGACT